>CAZGKM010000008.1:15693-52286 GCA_964526325.1 uncultured Gammaproteobacteria bacterium | reverse complement strand
TCCGTGCCGCAGTCAATACCGGGCGGGCTGCTGGTAACCGTGCCGACACTTTCGCCGGTGCCGGTTTTATTTACGGTCAGAGCTAAATTTAAAACACAAGAACTGCCGTTCCAGCTATAGCCGGCCGCCGTATTGCAGGTATAATAGCAATTTAACGCGCTAGGACCACCATATGAATATACGGAACTGGGCGAAAAATTATTATCTCCTGAAGCCATTTGAGTAATTGCAGTAGCTGTATTAGCAATAGCTCCGGTTGGCAAGCCGGTACAAGTTGTAATTCTCATGCAATCACTACTGCAACTGGCAGCATCTTCTCCGCTTTCGCAAGAACCGTTATTATTGCAAAAAGTTGCAAATGCCGCGTAGACGGTTTTGGCCGCGTCCATAGTGATAACGCAAGCGCCTGTACCCAAACAGCCGGCGCCGGCCCAGCCGTTGAAAGTCGTGCCGGTTGGCGCAGTGGCAGTCAAAGTGACGGAGGTGTTATAAGCATAGGTTTCCGTACAGTCGGTTCCGCATTCAATACCGGGTGAATTGCTGGTAACCGTGCCTTCATTTAAACCAGCGCCGGTTTTAGAAATAGTAAGAATATGTGTCGGCGGACTTTCACAAATATCTCCGGTATAGTTATCAAGGCATTTATATGAACATGGGGTATCGCAATTATCATTATGAGAATATACTTGACCTGAAGCAGTAGCGGAGCTACAGGCTTGTGCATGAGATGGAAATGCCGGCACTGCACCTCCGCAGGAATAAACAGGCGGAATTTGGCAAATAGTTCCCGTATAATCGTCCGTACAGATATATGAGCACGCAATATTACCGCAAATTTCTACTTTGGTATAAGGTTGATTATTTGATGCCGCCGAAATGTTGCATGAAGCCACATGAGCGGAAGGCAAAGTCTCGGTATTGCAGGTCGCCGCGCATTCACCATCAGTTTTAGAGCCATCAATAATGTCGCAACCGTCATCGCAAGTTAACCCGACACAAACGCTATCGGCTGTACAGTTTGGATTGGTCGGCACGCAGCTTGTTGGGTAACAAGCATTAGCCGCGATATTCGGGTAAGCTGAATCAATTAAAGCGCAAATATTATATTCGCCTTGCCCGATATAGGTATAGACATAGGCGTGGCTATTAACCGGTAGATTAAATTGGCCATTATCTGGGGTAGGATCGTAAAATTTCTTCAATGTCTGATCCCAGCATGTCATCGGATTATAGTTGGCGGGGCAGGTTCCTAATTTGTTATCGGGATCTATGGGTAAAGTTATTCCTAAGGCTTTAGCAAATGTTGCTTGCCAGCTTGGCCAAACGGAAATTGATTTACCGGCTATATAAGAACCGGCGGATAAAGAGGGAAAATCGCCATTATGAGTATTTTGATAATTTCTCAATGCTAATTTAATTTCCGCCAGATCGGCAAGGCGTTTAGTGTCTTTTCTGGCTTTATTTTTTTGCTCGGCCGAGATATTAGTATTGAATTTCCAATGATTTAAAATCTGGCCGAAAATATCCACCGTAGCATCAGCTGCGTCCTGGTTGTATGAAATGATGTAAATATTGGTGTAAAAATTATCATTAACTATATTGGCCGCGTTAACGTAGACCGTACGGCCGTCTCTGACGGCTTCATAGCCGTCAACGACTAGGGCCTGGGGCGAACCTTGAACTTTAAGGTTCTTTTTGTACCAGGTTAAAGGAGAATAATGGTCAGAATTAGGCAGAGCGCGGATAGCGATAGCGTCAGGAGAAAGAGAGGCGGAGTGAGAGATGTTTTTGTTAAATAAAAACAAAGTAAAAAATACCATTAAAAATGTAAAAAATAAAATTATTTTATTGATTCTCATATATAAAATTATTTTTGGCAAACATCGCACCACTGCGTACCGCGGCCGCCAAGTTTCATCTTTTTTATAATTGCCCCGCAATTTTTACATTTTTCTCCGGCGAGACCATAAACTTTCAGATGCTTTACGAAATTACCGGCTTGCCCCTGAGCATCAATATAATCATTAAAAGAAGTGCCGCGATATTTAATGGCCTTGCGCAATATTTTAGGAATTACTCGCCACAAATTATTTATTTCATTTGCTCGCAAAGTCTCCACTCGCCTAAAAGGTTTAAGGCGTGAGGCGAAAAGTGATTCATCGGCGTAAATATTGCCTATGCCGGAAATATATTTCTGATCCAACAAAGCTTGTTTAATGGTTGTTTTTCGCTTGCTTGCTAACGCTTGCGTAAAGCGCTTTAAAGTAAAATTTCGGCTTAGCGGTTCTATTCCCAAATTTTCGTCAATTTTTTTTAATTCCTCGCCGAAAACCAATTTTATCCAGCCGAATTTTCTAACATCGTTAAAATAAAGAGCGCTTTTATCGTTAAACTTAAAAACTACCCTGGTAAATTTATTAGGCAATTTTTTATTTTCGCTTATAATCGGATGACCGCCGACGATTATTTCGCCCCCCCTGCCTTTATCCGAATAACCTCTTATCGCGCCCTTATAAACAAGCTGCCCGGTCATTTTAAGATGAATCATCAAGCTAAACTCGCCCAAATCAATAATTATCATCTTGGCTCGACGCTTAACTTCTATAATTTTACTGCCAATCACTCTATTTATTTCTTTGCCCAACAAATTAAAAATTTTATGGTCAGACAACTTAATGCCGACAATTTTTTTATTTTTAAGTTCCTTATTTAAATCACGAACAATAGTTTCTACTTCCGGCAATTCCGGCATACTTGAAAAATTTCTAATTTCTAATTTCTAAACAATGCTTCAATGTTTCAATTTTCAAATAATTTATCAGTTGAAAATTAATTCATTGAATCTGCCTGCCGGCAGGCTGGAATTGTTTGATAATTGAAAATTGAAAATTAATTTATTATTATTTCCCCTATATGATTTTTTTCATCAATTCCGGCCGCGTTAGCTTCATCCGTATCAATATGCATAGCTAGTTTAAAATCCTGCCCGACTCTTACCAAAACGTTTTCAAATAATAAATCGCGCGCTCCGCTAACGTCAACTTTAACTTTATCTCCGTTTTTAAGTCCTAAATTTCCGGCCGTTTCCGGATCCATATGAATATGCCTTAAAGCTAAAATTAAACCCTGCTTTAAATTAATTTCGCCTTTCGGGCCGATAATTTTAATTCCCGGAGTTTCGGCCAAATTACCCGAATCTCTTACCGGAGGGTTAACTCCTAGCGTACGAGCTTCGGTCTCGCTGATTTCCACTTGTGTTTCTTTTCGGCATGGGCCTAAAATCCTGGCTTTTTCTATCTCGCCTTGCGGACCGGCTAATTTTACCGTTTGCTCGGCCGCGAATTGCCCAGGCTGGGACAAATCTTTGTGTTTAGTTAATTTAAAACCAACGCCGAACAATTTTTCCAAATCCGGTTTTGATAAATGTATATGGCGCGCCGATATTTCAATAGGAATTTGCATAGAATATTTTTATGTTATTCCGAAAAACGAATTTTAAATTTGTTATTCCCTTATAAGCCTGCCGGCAGGCAGGCTCGTTGGCCGGAATGACCAATGCTAATTATATATCTTTCTTGCTTAACAAGCCGTTTTGCGCCCCGGGGATGCTTATTACCGAAGCGGCGTTTCTTGCCGCCAAGTTAAGGGATTTTTTAATGTCTTGCTTATATAATTCCAAGCCGGCTACAAAAGCCGAGCCGAAAGAATCTCCGACTCCGGTAGTATCGGCGCGCAATTTTTCTTTTATTATCGGCTGATGATAAATTTTACCTTCGGCTATCGCATCGGCGCCCTGTTTACCGCCGGTAATTACCACAATTTTAGGTCCGCAGGAATTTAAAGCCAAAAGCAAATTTTTTATACTGTTTAAAAAGGCGCGGCTTTTACTTTTATATTTTTTTATGGATATTACCAATTCTATCGCCTCGTCTTTATTAATGATTAAGCACATTGTTGATTTGAAATATTTTTCCAACCCTAAGACGCCGGTTAATATCTGCCTATGCCCGGGATTCCAGGCAATTTTTATGTTTTTTACGGAAAAAATTTTTTCCAAATTGCTTTTCCAATCGCCTGACATTGATGTTAAATATAACCATTCTCCTTGATCAAGAGCTCCCATTTCAAAATCATTTATAGTCAATTCATTATTAGCCGCTCGGTTGGAAAAAACGATATGTTCATTAGTAGGTCCGACTACCAAAAAAGAAAAACCTGTTTCAATATTTTTTATTTTCTGCACCATAGTCATATCAACCCCATGTTCTTGAAAATTACTTAAAATCCTCTGGCCCCTTGAATCTTCGCCGATAGCGCAAAGGCAAGCTGTTTTAAAACCGAAATTGGATAAACTGACAGCGGCGTTGGCCGCGCCGCCGCCGAAGCTGGAAATGGACTTATCTATCTTTATTTTAGCTCCATATTCAAAAGCCAATAATTTTTGCCTGGTTAAATCTTTTTTGTTGTCTATTAAAATTCCTTCATTGGTGTAAAGAGTAATATCCTCGGTTGCACCGCCTATTGTTATAAAATTATATTTCATAAGCAATTGTTAATATTAATTATAATTTATTATGACTATATTATAACATAAATCAGTAAAAAAAAGAAAGGCAGCGCCTATCTTTTTTTTATTCGGTATTATTTGATAATTTATTTTCTCTTTTTTAATAATTCTTTGGTAAATTTTTTTATTTCCGGGCCGATATCATGCCGGTCAATAGCGTATTTCAATATAGCCTTCATGTAGTTAAGCGGATCGCCTGTCGTCAGCCATTCGCCGCCTTGCACTTTTTTTGCGTAAAATTTACCGCCCAGCTTAACATATTGCTTAATGGCGTCAACAATCCAAAGCTCATTATCTTTCCCCAGCGGCAAGGCTTTTAGAATATCCACGATATCCTGATTTAAAATCATGCGGCCGAAATCGGCCAGTCTTGACGGCGCTTCTTTAATAGTCGGCTTTTCAACTATGTCTTGGATTTGCATTGTTCCTTTTTTAACTTTAACGATGCCGTAGCGGACAACTTCTTCTTTTTTCACTTCTTGCACGCCTATCATCAGATGGCCGGTCTTATTGTAATCGTCGGTCATCTGCTTGGCGAACGGCACTTTGGATTTTACCAAGTCATCGCCCCAGATAAACATAAACGGCTCGTTTTTTACAATACTGGCCGCGGATAAAACCGGCGTACCGTTGCCGTATGGGCCTTTTTGCCTGACATAAATAAAATTAGCCAGATTGGCTACCCTTTTCACTTCATCCAATAATTTATTTTTTCCGGCCTTTTTTAAATCATCAATCAAGGCCCAGTTATAATCAAAATGATCTTCTAAAGGTTTTTTATCCCATTTGGTAACTAAAATTATATCTTCAATCCCGGCCGCCACCAAT
This sequence comes from uncultured Gammaproteobacteria bacterium, assembly GCA_964526325.1. Classification (GTDB taxonomy): domain Bacteria; phylum Patescibacteriota; class Patescibacteriia; order Patescibacteriales; family GWC2-42-12; genus JACPHD01. The sequence continues at coordinate 46,891 of CAZGKM010000008.1, read as the reverse complement.
TCTTCAACCACCAATTGGATAATCGGCTTATCAACGATCGGCAACATTTCTTTAGGCATGGATTTAGTCGCCGGCAAGAGCCTCGTACCCGAGCCGGCTACGGCTACGATAGCTTTTTTTATTTTTTTTACCCCGTTAGCCCCGCTTAGAAATTTATTTCTAACGGGGCTAGAAATCTCCTTTTTATTTATCTGCATATTATTTTATTTACATACCCCTTAGATTAAAATTTCTAACGGGGTGCAACTTATTTTTTATTTATAGCCCCACTTTTTTAAATACTTAAACCAGGAAATTATATGATGCCAAACCGCTAAGCTTGTAAAAAATTTATACCAGGCGACGCGTGCGCTTTGCCGGGCATGATTATGGATTATGGAAAACTTCGGATTATAAACGACTTTCCAGCCGTCTCGCCAAAAGCGCTTGCATAAATCAGTATCCTCAAAATATAGAAAAAAGTTTTCGTCGTACAAGCCGACTTGCCTTAGAGCCGAGGCGCGGCAAAACAGGAAAGATCCTAAAAGCCAATCGACTTCGCGTATGCTGTCTTTATTATAATCCTTATATAAAAATCTGTCTAAATCTTTTTTGGCCGATACAATTTTGCCTAACGGAGTCCGCCTGAAAAGCGGCGTAATTAATCCGGGCCAGCGGAAGCAAGAATCCTGAACCGTATTATCAAGGTTATATTGCTTCGGACCGACTACACCGACTTTGGTGTTTTCTTCCATGTAAGCAAACAATTTTATAAAAACATCATTACCGGCCAAAGTATCGGGATTCATAATTACAATATATTTGCCTTGGGCGATTCTCGCGCCTTTATTATTAGCCGCGCCCAAACCGATATTCTGGCCGTTCATAATAAATTTAATATCTCCGAATTGCTTTAAGTCATCGCCTTTTAAATCGCCGGAATAATTATCCACTACGATAATTTCATAATCTAAGCCGGTCCAATCGGCTGATTTTATAGACTTTATACAATTAAGAGTAAGGACTTTTGATTTGTAGTTAACTATAATAATGCTAATATCCATATATTTTAATGACAAATTTCCAATGACAAATGTCAAGTTAATATCAAATGGCTAAATGACAAACCTGCCTGCCGGCAGACCGTTTAATTATTTTGACATTCAAATTTTGGATTTGATTTGTCATTTGACATTTGTCATTCGTCATTATAACTTACCATCTTATTAAAACTCTTATAACTCTCCAATAAGCTCCAAACACCAGGTTAGCTATTTTAAGCCGCCCATCCCCTATTTCCTGATACCAGATTTTACCGGAAAATAATTTTATAATATCTTTATCTTTAACTTGCCGTAATTTTTGGGCATGCGCTCGCGCATTTATTATATAGCGCCAATTTTTTAAATTTAAAAAATATTTATAAACATTTATTTTTTCTTTAAACCAGCCGTTAGAAAAAGAAAAAAACAGCAAGCCCAGTTCCATTATAAAAAACGCGGGTGAAATTACAAGAAGCGTAAGCCAGTGGTAATTTTTTAACATGGCTATAATCCGGTTTCTGTCCATGAAATAATATTTTTTAATGCTACGAGAAAATTCGTATTTATGGTAAGCTACGCCTTCGGGCGCCAAAACGCATTTAAAACCGGCGAGCCAAAGACGCCAGCCCAAGTCTTGGTCTTCGTTATACATCCAAAAATCTTCATCAAACAAGCCGACTTTTTTTAGCGCTTCTTTAGTAAATAATACGGCGGCGCCGCTCGGATAACAAATTTCCGCCTCCTTTAGTAAAGGTGGTAAGGGCGATTTAAATTTTTCATTATATCCGCTTGCGTACCCAAAGCCTAAAAAATGAGTAACATTGCCCAAGCTATTTATTATATTTTTATCATTATACAGCATTAATCTAGCCTGCACCGCGCCAATCTCATTTTTGTCATTCCCGCGTAGGCGGGAATCCAGAATTTTATCTTCCGCTTCTTCCGCCATTTTTCTCACACAATCCGGCTCCAATACCGTATCCATATTGAATAAAACAACATAATCAAATCCCTGCGCGAGCGCCAATTTAACGCAATCATTATTGCCTTTGGCAAAACCATCATTATTATTGTTTCTCCATATTTCAGCTTCCGATAAAATGCTCTTTAAATATCCATAACTTTCTTCCGTAGTCTCATTATCGGTTATAAATATTTTCATCGCGCCGGCATAATCCTGTTTTTTTATACTAGCAAAACATTCGGCCAAATATCTTTCGGCATAATTTTTATAATTCGGACTGATTATTATGGCAACTTTTTTATTCACCCCGTTAGAAATTCCATTATTATTTGATTGCATAAATATTTCAAGTATTAGCCCGTTAAATCAATAATTTCTAACGGGGTTTACTCCAACGGACTTTTAATTTTTTTTAAACTCGGATTGGTTACTTTGGTATAAATTTGCGTTGTCCTGATATTGGCATGGCCTAAAAGTTCCTGCACATATCGCACATCAACGCCGTTTTCAAGCAAGTGCGTGGCAAAACTATGCCGCAAAGAATGAAAAGATGCTTCTTTATTAATATGACATTTTTTTAAAGCATTTTCAACTATCTTTTGAACCGATCTTTCGGTAAGCGGTCCGCCTCGCTCGCTTTTAAAGACAAAATCATTTTTATCGCGCAACGCCATAATTTCGCTTAGGCCAGACCTTATTTTTTCCGGGAAAATAGTCAAGCGATCCTTATTGCCTTTCGCTCCTTTCAAATGAACCGTTAATTCAGCCAAATCAATATCTTTTATTTTTAAATTTATAATTTCGCTGACCCTAAAACCGGCTCCGTAAGACAAGGCAACCAGCAACCTGTGTTTTTGATTATCTATTGAGCTAATTATTTTTTCAATTTCATTTTTAGACAAAACAACGGGCAGCTTATTGGCTGTTTTTGCGAATTTAATCTCAATCGGAATATTGTTTTTAAAAATTTCCCTGTAAAAATATTTTATTGAGTGCAGATAAAGATTGATAGTTTGAGAAGACTGCCCCTTAGCTTGTTTTTCCAGCAAATATTTTTTAATCAGGCCGATATCCGGATCTTTTGTAAGGTTCTTTATATAGCGAAAGTAGTCAGTCAAACAGGTTAAATAGCTTTTAATAGTTTTTCGGCTATAATTTCTAAGTTTTAATTCATTTTCAATCTTATGCAAAAGCTCTTTTAATTTCATAAATTATAAGATATAATAATATTAGCAATTAATTGTAAATATAATATCAAGATTTCGCATAATATACAAATTTACACAATCAACTTATTTTTTATTCGTATAATAGAGAGTTGTGCAAAATCGCTCCGCCCTCACTAACGTTCGGAGCGTCGCGATTTTGCACAACGCGCGCGGGCAGGCCCTCGTTGTGCTCGCCGCTCCTTAGGCCTTCGGCCTGGCGGAGCGACATCGCACAACTCGGGATATGCGAAACGCCTTGCGGCCAGAGTACTGGCCTCCAGGCGCATCGCATATCCCGCGCGCGTTATATGAAATATGCTTTTCTTTTTCGGCTAACGCCTACACTTTTTTATTATAAGAACAGATTTTATTTTTAAAATACAAGGGGGGTATTGCAATACAGGAAATAAATGATTGATTTAGAAAAACTTAATTACATTACAGAGGAGAGATTGCCCCAAGTTAAAACTCTTTTAATCGGTGTTGTGATTTTATTGGGTATATTTGTAGGTATTGACGAGCTTCTTGAAAAATTTACGACCCTTGAAATAAGGTTTTTTTGTTATTTGTTGCTATTATTTTTATGGATAAGCTATTGGTTTATAAATAAATTTTATTTACCTAGAAATAAAAGAGGTAAGGTTGGGATAGTAATAGCAATTTATTCAGAAAATGAAAATGAAAGACAAAGGTTAAAAGCAGATTTTATATCTAAATTAAAAAGGGATTTTCAGCAGGAAGGAATTTTAAATTTTTCGGAAATCATTTTTTTAAAAAATCATTTTGCAAGTCAAATAAAAGAATCAAATAACCCCCGAACTAAATTAGAAACAATAAATAAAAAAATAAAAGCACATTTTTATGTTTGGGGGGATGTTAAAAAAAGACCGGATGGCGATGATGGTGATAAATATTTTATTAATTTTCAAGGCTATGTTATTCATAAGCCGATACCGCGAAATTTGAGCCGAAAAATATCTATTGATTTTTCAAAAGTGCTTCCTCGGGAAGTCAATTTTTTAGAAAAAAGAAGTTTTAAGGGTTTTGAGGCTTCTGCTATAATAGTCCACTTAGCCGCAAAATATGTCATTGGAATTGCGGCATTTGTTTCGCAAGACCCGCAACTTGCCCTTCGATTGCATAATGGATTAAAGGATCAATTTAATTTTTTCAGACCACTTCCAAGACATCTTCAAGAAATTAGAGATCAAATTCCCCTATTAATTTCAGATGAAGCCCTTTGGATAGCAAGGTGGCATTTCACAAATAAAAGAATACCTGAAACCAAATCATTTTTAGAAAAATCTTTAATAGAGGATAATAAAAATTACGGAGCATATCTATTCAAGGCAATTATTGATTTTTCGATTGATAAAAACGTTGATGAAGCTATGAATAGTATTGAGAAAGCTGAAAAATTTCAAAAAAATAATTTTGAATGGAGATACAGTAAGGCATTCTTATATTTCTGGAAAGAAGAATATGAAAAAGCCTTGAAATTGTGCCAAAAAATAAAACAACAAAAACATAAAGAAAAAATTATCTTAGATGATGTAAGGGAGTTTAATTTAAATCTTCTTAACGATACGAATCCAAAAGCGCAATTATATTTCTGGTTAGGATATCTAAGTTTTTTTAAAGAAAATAACTTGGCCAATGCCCTGCAAGACTTTGAAAACTTCGAAAGACTTGCTAATGACAGTATGGGCACATTAAAACAAAAATCATCAGCGTATTTACAAGAAATCAAACAACAAATGGGTATTAAAAATTAGACACAATCTAAGCCTTTATACTATTTGTTTATTTATTAAAAAATAGGTAAAATATAGACATGAAGAAAAAACAATATTCAATAATATCGCTTTTCGCTGGTTGCGGCGGTCTTGACCTCGGTTTTAAAGGTGGTTTTGAGTTCTTGGGTAAAAAATACGCTAAAAGAAACTTTAATATCGCTTGGGCGAATGATATAGATGAAGCCGCTTGTTTAACGTTTAAAAATTATTTTAATCAAGACATAGTTTGCGGCGATATCGATAAAATTCTTAATGTAAAGTTTGGCTCTGAAAAATCTGAAAACAAAATACCAGCTCACGCCGATATAGTGGTTGGCGGTTTCCCCTGCCAAGATTTTAGCCACGCCGGAAAAAGAAAAGGATTTAACAGCAAGCGCGGACTTCTTTACAAAAGCATGGCGGAAGTTATTAAAAGAACTAAGCCCATATTATTTGTAGCGGAAAATGTTCGCGGACTTCTTACGATGAACAATGGAGACGCGATAAAAACTATCGTTAAAGATTTTGAAAAATTAGGATATCACGTACGTTATGAACTACTAAGAGCCGCTGATTTTGGAGTTCCGCAAACCAGAGAAAGAGTGGTTATAGTTGGAACTAAAAAAAATAAACTGCCGCCATTCAAACATCCAAAACCAATTTTGAATGAAAAGACTTGGGTTAATCTAAAACAAGCCATTGGTGATTTAGAAAAAGTCGAAGAAGGAAAAATCGCAAATCATTTTTGGTCAAAAGCGAAGAAAAATAAAGGTCAGGGCAATACTACTGTTTCAGCCAATAAACCTGGGCCAACAATGAGAACTGAACATCACGGAAACATAGAGTATCACTGGAACGAAAAAAGAAGATTGTCAGCGAGAGAGGCGGCAAGAATACAATCTTTTCCTGATGATTTTATTTTTTATCCCTCAACCTCCTCGGCGTATAAACAAATCGGCAACGCCGTGCCGCCTGTTTTAGGTTGGCACGTGGCGACAGCGATAGAGAAATTTTTAGATAAAAACTTAAAATAAATATGATTTACATCGCTAAACCAAACGTCAAAGAAAATGATTTTGTAGCCCTACTAGAAAAATCAAAAAAATTGATCTTGGTCTTTGCCGCCGATAAAAAATCCATTTCTCCGCTATACTTTGAAACAATAGTTTTTGAACAAACGTGCGAAGCGGCGAAAGACACTATCTTTGAAGGAAAGGTAAAACAAACAGGAGCGCACGCTTTTCCTGATATTGTCGCTAATAAATTTTTTGGCATTGAAGTAAAAATGACGACTGGCAATCATTGGACATCCACGGGAAATAGCATACTTGAATCATCAAGAATCGAAGACGTGGAGAGAATTTATATTATGTTTGGCAAACTTGGCGGAAAATTTGATATTCGTTATCGTCTTTATCAAGAGTGTTTGCCAGAAATCAGCGTAACACACTCTCCTAGATATAGAATAAACATGGAGTTACCTCTTGGAAAATCCATTTTTGACAAAATCGGTATAGACTACGACACACTAAGAAAAGACGATAACTCAATACAAATAATAAAAAACTATTACCGCTCACAACTCAAAGACGGCGAAGAATTATGGTGGATAGACCAAGACAGCGACGATAAATCAGTAAGCCCAATCATAAAACCTTTTAGAAGTTTAACCAACGAAGAAAAAGAAAATTTTATAGTTGAAGCGATGATTCTCTTTCCTGAAATGTTCGGAAACAGTAACACAAAATTTGAACGTGCCGCGGCGTATCTCATAGCTGAACACAACGCCGTTTCGGCCAATTTACGTGATTTATTCACCGCTGGTGGTAAGGTAAATTTAAAGATAAAACAAAAGACAATTTTAGTTCCACAATTAGCGTTGCGTTTACACGCACGCGCTAAAGCGATTAGCCAAAAAATAAAGACGATGGACGCTGAAACTTTAGCCTTTTATTGGAGAAGCGAAAAAATAGAAAAGGATCGCTTAAAACAATGGAAAAAACTGTTAAACGAAAAATTCGCTCTTGTCTTGCCCAATGTTGTCGCCTCAGATATCTTTGAAGCTGGATTGTATGAAAAAAACTAACAACTATCTCAATAGAAATTTTAAAAAAAGCAGAAGCGATGATTCCCTCACGATAAAAAAACGTTCGAATTTAATGTCTAAAATTCGTTCACGAGATACAAAATTTGAAAAGGATTTTATAACCACCTTAAAAAAGATAACCGGAAAAAGTTTTCAAACAAACGTATCAAGCATAAAAGGCAAACCCGACATAGTTTTTTTAAAAAAGAGGGTTTGTATTTTTTTAGATAGCGATTTTTGGCACGGTTGGTATTATAACCGCTGGAAACATTTATTAAAAAATGACTTCTGGAGGACAAAGATAGAGAATAATCGTAAAAGAGATCGAAAAACAACTATTTATTTAAGAAAAAATGGCTGGATCGTTTTACGATTTTGGGAACACCAGATAAAAGATAAGGATAAGGCGCAGAAAATACTTAACAGAATAAAGGAAAACATAAAATAAGGAGTTTTGGCTCCGGGGCATTCACCCCCAGCCCCTCTGCCCCTACGCCAAAACAAAAATAAAATCTGTTCTTATAACAAAAAAGTAACCCGACTGCTGTCGGGGAAAAAGAAAAGCATACATCATATAACACGGCATATCTGGTTGCGGCTCTTTCGAGAGCCTCCACCCATATTTTGCTACGCTACGCTTGCAAAACATCAGATATGCCGATACGTTAGGCGAAATTTGATATAGATATTTTAAATTTTTCTTTATTTATTAAATAGCTCTTTTTTAATTTTTATACAAAAAATACCCTCCGAGATTTCTCCCGAAGGGTAATAATGACGAGAAGCACAATCATTTGAATTCATGCCATTTCGTGTTGTTGTAGCAATCGGCTTGCTCTGTGCCCGGATACTTTTGGTTCGCCACAACCACCGAAACTGAACCATCATTATGCGGAAACACTTCAACCATCTGCCCCGGCTCCAAGGAGATACCTTTTTTAGCCAGCAGCTTTTTGGCGACGTCCTTCATCTTAGCATGCATTTCTTGATAGGCATCCCTTGACTTTTCTCGCCCGGTTTCATCCTTGGTTTTCATGCCTTTATTAATCAAAGGCTGATATTTTTCATAGATGCCTTGGATCTGCGCAACATAGTCCGTTTGGGCAATCGCACTATTTGCGAAGAAAAAAACCAGGGACAAAACCACGACCATAACACTAAAAAATTTGACCTTTCTCATCGAATAATCCTCCTTTTTTGAGTTTTGGTTAATGAACTTAATGTCAATTTACATCTGTTTATAATAGCATAATTAACTATTTATGTCAAATCAAAATTAAAAAAGAGCTTAATATTAGGTAAAAATTTAAAATATCTATATCAAACTCTGCGGATTTGCTTTTACATGTTAGTCAGGAAATCTATATTTAAATCAGTGTTAAAATCAGTATTTCTTTTCTCGTTAACCTAAAGCAAATCCTTGCCCGCTGCGCTCTTTTCGCCTTTTTGAATATTAATAATAATGTACGGCTCGTCGGGTCGTACAACACCGAATAAACGGAAAAATCCTCGGCTCGAATTTTCCCCAAATTGCTTTCGCTCCGCTTCGGCAACTTCGTTTATTCCGAAGCCGTTCTGCCGAAATTTTAAAAAATACTTTTAGAAGGTTCTAATAATCAAATAATAGGAGGTGATGACATGAATAAGCTTGTCAAAAAAAATGAACTTTCAAAAAAATCTGGGCTGGTAGCGGTTAGCCGAACTCCTTTTGCAGATAACGAAATCGACAAGCTAACTGCCAAATTGGGCAAATTCGCCCTTGTACACGATGGAAATTTTTATCAAATTTTCGGAGAATAATCCATCCGGGGACGGAACATCGTCCCCACTTTCTAAAAGTATTTTTAAAACTATGAAAAAATATTTATTAATCACGGCATTTCTTCTTCTGGGAGTAACCTTGTCTGGATGTAGTAACCCTTCATCAAGCGAAAATACAACCAAAACCGACCAAGAAAAAAAAATCGATAAACAAGAAATTGGACAACCAAAAAAACAAAATGAATCTAATAAAACCACTACTTCCATACAAGATGAATCAGCAAAAGCAGTAGAAGTATTAGTTTCTTTTTTTGCATATCTTAGTAATCAAAACTTTGAAAAGGCATTAACATTGTTTGAATTAGATGATCCAGCAAATTCATGGGAAGGTCTAGAAAATTTTAGTTTACCAGAAGATAGAAATAATAAAGCAAAAGTGCTTAATAATTACTGCGAAGCAACTGGCACATGCCTTAAGGCAAAAATTATTGAAACCAAAAAAGAAAATGACGATACATATAATTTGGTTGTTCAATTTCAAAATACAAATGGTAGTATTTTTGTTCTTGGTCCATGTTGTGGAGCAACCGAAGAAGAAATGCCTTCTAGGGATAAATTCGACTTTAAAGTAAAAAAAATTAATAACTTATTCAAAGTCACAACAGCACCAGTATATAGACCATAAAAATCAGCCTCTCCAAAATTTCGCAAAAAAAACAATTAGATTTTCAAAGAAATTTTTGCGATACTTCAAATACTGCAAACGTTTTATGAAATTCAAAAACAAACTTTTTCATTTTATTTAAGCCCTTTTAAATTTTCGTGGGAAAAAGCCGTTGGTGTTTTTGCGTAAAGCGGCTTTAGTGCATTTTGGCTTTATATAAAAAGCAAGTTATAGCAAATTTTCAAAAATTTTCTAATAAAGTTAGTTTATTTTAAAACATTCAATATATATTATGCCCGCCTGTTGCCGGCGGTCTTTCTTTTACTCACTTTTTTTAGTATAATTACATTATGCAATAGCTAAAAAATATTTAATATATAAAAAATTATGGAAAATAATCATTTCAAAAAATCAGTTGTTTCTCATAAATTGCTTGCTCAAGAAAGAACTATTTTAGCCAATGAAAGAAATACTTTAGCATATATCAGGACGGGATTTTCATCATTTTTATTGGGCATTGGCCTGATTAAATTATTCGAAAATGAAATTATATTCATATATAGCGGTTGGGCCGTGAATATTTTAGGTTTAATATTTATTGTTATGGGTTTAGTGTATTATCCTATCCGAAATCGAAAAATCAAATCACATTGACTCGCCTTTCCTTTTTTGAAATTTCTTTTCGGAATATTGCGCTAAATTTCAGTCTTTCGGGTATGCTATTATAATAATGCTCATCAATTAATAAATAAAAATATGAAAAAAATCAATGTCGGCATACTGTTCGGCGGAAAATCAGCCGAGCATGAAGTATCGCTGCAATCGGCAAAAAATATTTTTGAAGCGATTGATAAAGAAAAATACAATCCCCTTCTAATCGGCATTGATAAAACCGGAAAATGGCTTTTATGCGATAGCTCAAATTTTTTACTGAACGCGGATGATCCTAAATTGATAAAACTTAACCAAGCAAGCGATTATTTTGTTTTAGCGCCTCAAAGCGGCGGAAAAATTACTAATTTATCTCAAAATAGCAAAGAAAGCTCCATTGATGTTATTTTTCCGATTTTACACGGTCCTTTTGGTGAAGACGGAACCGTGCAAGGCCTTTTAAAACTAGCAAATATTCCTTTTGTCGGCGCCAGCGTCTTGGGTTCGGCCGTTGGCATGGACAAAGACGTAATGAAGCGCTTACTGCGCGATTCGGATATACCTATCGGAAAATTCATTACTTTTAATTCAAAAGATAAAATACCGGAGTACAAAACCATTGAAGAAAAAATCGGCATCCCCTGCTTTATAAAACCGGCGAATATGGGCTCGTCGGTCGGTGTAAGCAAAGTTAGCAATCAAAACGAATACCCAGAAGCCGTAAAAAACGCCATGCGATATGACACGAAAGTTTTAATTGAAGAATATATTGAAGGCAGAGAAATTGAATGCTCGGTTTTAGGCAATACCAACCCGATTGCTTCCGTGCCCGGCGAAGTAACTCCTACTCATGATTTTTATTCTTATGAAGCCAAATATCTTGATGAAAAAGGCGCAATTTTAGAAATTCCGGCTAAACTTCCGGACCAAATTATAAAAAACATTCAAGATTTAGCCATAAAAACATTTAAAGCTTTATCCTGCGAAGGCCTAAGCAGAATTGATTTCTTCCTTAAAAAAAACGGAGATATTGTTGTGAATGAAATTAATACAATGCCGGGTTTTACGAAAATAAGTATGTACCCAAAATTATGGGAAGCCAGCGGCATATCTTATACCGAGCTTATCGATAAATTAATTCAATTGGCGGTTGAAAGATTCAATAAAGAGCAAAATTTAAAAACTGACTACGTTGGATAAAAAAACAAAATGAAAATTTCTAAATACATACTTGAAATAACGGTTTTTATCAGCGGAGCCGTTGTTATGATATTTGAGCTCGTCGGCTCAAGAATTCTCGGTCCATATTTCGGGACCTCTATTTTTATTTGGACAAGCTTAATCGGCATTATTTTAGGCAGCCTAAGCCTCGGCTACTACCTTGGCGGAAAAATAGCCGATAAAAAACCGAGCTTAGAAAACTTGTCGTTAATTATTTTTTTAGCGGCGATTTCCATCGCGCTGACAATTATTATTAAAAATTTATTGCTTGCAATCTCGCAAAATATTTTTGCGGATATTCGGTTAGCTTCGGTTATCGCTTCCTTAATTTTATTTTCACCGGCCAGCGTGTTATTAGGCATGGTCTCTCCTTATGCGGTTAAATTAAAAATGGAAAATTTAAACACCTCGGGCAAAACCGTAGGCAATCTTTACGCCATTTCCACGGTCGGTAGCATCATCGGAACGTTTTTATCCGGTTTTTATTTAATTCCAAACTTTGGTACGAATAAACTCTTGATTATTTTAACAATAACATTACTGATTATTTCATTAACTTTGGCGATTAAAAAATTTAGTAAAACTAAGCTAATTATACTAGTTATTGCTGTTACCGGCTTTTTCGCGGTAAACGGGCTTAATAACATAGCTCTGCATAATGGATTCATAGACGTTGATACGGCCTATAACCGCATTTGGATATATGATCGTATTGACCCAAGCACAAAAAAACTATCTAAAATAATGGGAATCAACAACGAAAATCATTCATCTATGTTTTTAGACAGCGATGAATTAGTTAATGAATACACAAAATATTATCATTTAGCCAAACATTTTAACCCCGGTTTTAAAAAAACATTGATGTTCGGCGGCGCCGGTTATTCATATCCTAAAGATTTTTTGCTTAAATACCCCGAAGCAACGATTGACGTAGTTGAAATTGACCCGGGGATAACCGAGCTGGCAAAAAAATATTTTAGGCTGAAAGAAAATCCAAGGCTGACTATTTACCACGAAGACGGCAGAGTATATTTAAATAAAACCAGAGAAAAATACGACGTAATTTTCGGCGATGCTTTTAGCTCGCGTTATTCTTTACCGTACCAGATGACAACCAAAGAAGCCGTTCAAAAAAAATATAATATTTTAAATGAAGATGGAATTGTAGTTTTAAACGTTATATCGTCGATAAACGGAGAAAAAGGCGAATTTTTAAGAGCCGAATACGCTACTTACAAAAATATTTTTCCGCAAGTATATTTATTTCCGCTTGGAGGCCAAAAAGACGCGGATAAAGTGCAAAATATAATTTTAATCGCCTTAAAAACCGAAAAAGCGCCGATTTTTTATAATACCGACCCTGAATTAAATAGATTTTTAAATCATTTATGGAGAAATGAAATTGATGCGGATATGCCGATTTTAACCGATGATTACGCCCCGGTTGATTATTATATCAGTAAAACAATTTAACTAAATTTAAATACTAAAACTAAAACATGGCTTTAGGCCATGTTTTTAAGTTTTACTTCGACTTTTTATTTTTAGTTTCTGCCCTATTATCGCCAGTAACGTTCCGGCGAACCAAGCTATTTTTAAAATCCAATATTCGTAAGCCCGGCCCCATTTATTAAAATATTTTAGCATCGAGTCGCGAAAATATTTTTGTTTTACCGCTAAATTTACTTGTTTGAAACTTTGCCCGATTAAATCAATGCATTCGGCCGTCGGCATGTACCAAACTTGGCCGCCGGCCGTCTTTACGCGCCGGCAATAATCAACTTCTTCAAACCAGAGAAAAAATCTTTCGTCCAACGAACCGATTTTTTCAATCGTTTTCTTTCTTATCATAAAAAAACCGCCTCTTATTGAATCGACTGAAGCTGACTTGGAATAATCAAAATCATTTATCAAATATTTATTTAAAACCGAAGGGAAAATATGAGGAATTTTTAAAATAATCGCCAATTGATCGATTAGATCCGGAAAACGCCGCACATGTTTAATAATTTTAGCGCTTTCATCGACTAATTTGCAGCCGGCTACCCAGGCCTTATCATGACGGTCCATCCAAGAAATCATGCGCGATAAAGTATCGTCAAACACGCGCATGTCCGGATTCAGAAGTAAAATATATTTGCCGCCGGCTAATTTAATCGCCTGATTATTAGCTTTGGCAAAACCCAGATTTTCCCGGTTAACGATTAATTTTACCTGCGGATAATATTTTTTTACCATTTCCGCCGTACCGTCGGCCGAATTATTGTCAACAACAAAAACTTCGAATTTTGCGTCTAAGCTTTCGTATAACGCTCTCAAATTATCTTTTAGCTTTTCCCTGACGTTCCAGGAAACGATAATTATCGATAAATCCACCCTGATAGAAATTTTATTTTTTTCAAATTGCATATTTTTTTATCTGATATTTCCGTTAAATTAATAATTTCTAACGGGGTTAATATTATTTTACGCACTCTAATTCAAAATAAATTTCATCATAAATATTAAAAAGAAAAAAATTGAAAAATTTCTTAAAAGGCAATAAATTTCTTATTTTATGGCGGCGGTCGCCGAAATCTTTAGCCAATAATTCAATTTTTATAATTTTAAATCTTGCTTTTGTATAAAAATGATATTCATGTTCCGGACAAAAATACTGAAAACTATTTTCCGTAAAAAAATGCTTATGCGTCGGGTCGGAAAAAGCACCGCTTGACTTATAATAAGGCAGGCTGATCTTAATAATCGCGCCGTTACGGCAAAGCCTATGCCACTCCTCCATTACCGCTATTATGTTATTCAAATGCTCTAAAACATTATCGGCGATAATTTCTTCAACGCTATCAGTAGCGAAAGGATAAGGCATTATATTTAAATCATGAACCACATCGACAGCAGAAGTTTTTATGCAATCAACTCCGATAAAACCAAAATTTTTTTTAAGCCCGCAGCCTAAATTTAATTTAATCCCCATTTTTATATTTTAGTATTTTATGCCTAATTTTATGCAAATTTATTAACTCTTTAAATAAATATGGCTCAAAAAATAAAATAAAAAGCAGCATTTTTATCTCGTATCTTATTATAGCTATTTTATCGGTTAAACTTTGCAAACGCCAATATTTAACAAAAAGAATCTGCTGATTTAAAAACGATAACTCTTTTACCTGCCGGCTTTTGTTTTTTCGATTTAAAACAACGGCTAAATCACTCTCGCCGCCGCCGGCGCCTGACCGGTCATGATAAACTATCGCATCGCAAACACATTTTGATTTAAAACCTTCTAAAAACAACCGGTAGGCCAAATCGCAATCTTCTTTATACATAAACATAAGCTCATCAAAATACTGCCCTTCCCTCTTAACTTTTTCCAAAGCGCTTAGCCGGTAAATCGCCGCGGCGCCGGAAACGCCGATTATTTTACTCTCAAAGCTAGAACTAACCGGCTCCCCTTCCAAATAATCCACGAATCTTAAGCCGGGTAAAAGTTTAAGACCGCAACTATCTATAATATCGGTTTTTTCTTGTTTATTAAAATTCCATTTTAACACTTTGGCCGTGGCCGAGCCAAGCATTTTATTTTCGTTCATGGCAATCACCAGTTTCGCTATAACATCATCTTCTAATATCATGTCGGGATTGAGCGCTAAAAAATATTCAGCTCCGGCTTTTACCGCCTCCTTAATCATTAAATTAAAAGCTTTGGCAAAGCCTAGATTTTTACCGGCCCATCTTAATTCGATTTCCGGAAAATTATTTTTTATATATTGATAATTGCCGTTTTTTTCCTCTTCGCTATTATCAATGGCCAGAATTTTAAAATCTTTAAAATTTTGCCGTTTTATGCTTGGCAAAAAATACGGCAAATACTTTGCCGTAGATTCGCCGTAAGTTATAAAACCGATATAAATTTTAGGGTTATTGTTAAACATCTATTTTACAATCTTTTTTTCGCTAAAATCTTTAATTCTTCATTGAATTTAACGATGGCTTGATTAACTATCGGGTCGAATTTTTCGTACAATTTTTTCTCTTTAACATATTGACCGGCTTCCAGCAAAGAATCAAACGTTCCGGCGTCAAGCCATTTGCCTTTTACCAAACCGACTTCAAGTTCGCCTTTTTCTAGATACCAATTATGCAGATCGGTAATTTCTATTTCGCCGCGATCGCTTGGTTTAACTTGTTTAGCGGCCTGAATTACCCGATTGTCATAAATATAAAGTCCGGGAATCGCATAATCGCTTATCCATTCCTTTGGTTTTTCGACGATTTTAACCGCTTTCATGTTATCGTCAAACTGCACTACGCCAGATCTCTCCGGGTCAGGCACTTTTACCGCGAATACTTTCCCGCCGCTTTTAAATTTTTTTATGTCTTCGGAAAAATCATCTTCAAAAATATTATCGCCCAAAATCATCGCTACGTTATCATCGCCGATAAAATCTTCTCCGATAATAAAAGCGTCGGCTAGACCCCGAGGCGTTTTTTGCACTTTAAATTCCAAGCGAATGTCGTTTTTTTCAAAAATAGAACCGAGCAGATTTAGAAAAAGTCCGGAATGTTCCGGGGAAATAATTATTAAAATATCTCTTATCCCGGCCTTAACCAAAACATTTAACGGATAAAAAATCATTTGCCTGTCATAAATGGGCAAAAGTTGTTTTGAAGTTGTCGCCGTTAAAGGAAACAACCGAGTAGCCGTTCCTCCTGCTAAAATAATTCCACGCATAATAAAAAATTTAATAATTTAATTATTTTATTTTCCCAGATATTCTCTTAACGCCTCGCGATAATCTCTTAAAGGCGGCAATTTAGTATTTAATAACACCGAATATTTAGGCCTTTTCGCCGCGCGAGCCAGCTTTTCGCTTGTTACCTCTTTCACTTCTATCTCAACGCCGGCCAGCTTAAATAATTCTAGAGCGGCCTCATACCAAGTGCATGCTCCGCTATTCGTTATATGGTATATGCCGTAGCCGCTGTTTTTATCGACTAAATCTTTAGTTGCTTGAGCCAAATCCAATGTATAAGTAAAACAGCTTAATTCCTCATTAACTACTTCAAGAACCGGCTTAATGCGGCTTTGTTCAATCATAATATCAAAAAAACTCGGTTTAGTTGCCTCGCTTCCTCCTTTAGGGCCGAATAATTTTGAAGTCCTGATTAAATACCATTTAAGTCCGGAACCGCTTAATTCCAAAATCCTTTTTTCACCGTGGAATTTAGTTTTACCGTAGCGGTTAATCGGCCTTGGCCCGTCGATTTCAATATAGCCGCTTTCTTTTGTCCCGTCAAAAACATAATCGGTTGAATAATGGATAAGCGTAGCGCCAATTTTAAGGCAAACTTCGGCTAAAAATTTAGGGCCGTCAATATTGATTTTTTTAGCCAAATCGTATTCCTCGTCATCGGCTTCGCATTTATCAACCGCGTTATAAGCCGCGGCATTAATCACTAAATCAGGCTTAATATCATTTAATTTTTTTAAAACCAATTCCCGGTCGCTAATGTCAATTTCCTCCCTGTCCCAGGCGATTACTTCGTTACCGCCGCCAAATACCTTTACTAATTGTTGACCGAGATTTCCTTTGGCGCCTAAAATTAATATTTTCAACCCGTTAGAAATTCCGGTTTTATTAGCTTGCATATTTTTCATATGATACCAGTTAAATTTTATAATTTCTAACGGGTTTCATAATATTATTTTTTCTAAATATTTTTTTACTTCAAGCTGCCGCTTAAGCGGATTTTCCAATTCAATGGAAATTATATCCGCTAAAAAATCTTTATATTTTTTAACATAATCAAGCTCGGTTAAATCTTTTAAATCATGGCTATCATGACTATGAAATTTTTGCCGGCTTAATTTATCGTAAAAATGTTCTTTTTCCTCCTTGATTGCCGAAATATGATTACAGCCGATTTTATACTTTTTTAATAAACCGGGCAGCTCGGCATATCCTTTATGCTTTTCCATAAAACCATGGGCTTCCCAATGAGTTAAATCGAGACAAATGCCGCCGCAATATTTTAAAACTTCCGCGAAATTATCATCCATTAAACGATTTTCCACAAAAATTATATTTTTATATTTTTCATTTTTTTTTAGAAAATCATACATATAGGGCTGCGCGTGAATATTAAAAACTTCCGTCTGATATTTATCTGCCAGATAATCCATCTCCCAGCTCTCGGTATCTTGCCCTCTTAAATGAACATGCGGAATTTTTTCTAAGCCGGTTTTTTCCAATAATCCATAAAGTTCTCGCCGCTTTTCTATATTAAGGCATGTTGAAAATAATGCAATTTCTTTAAGCCCTAATTCATCTATTTCTTTTACTTTATTTTTCCATTCACCTGGTGTAATTGTGGTTAAACCGGGTAAGATTTTCCTATTTGCCATATTGTTTTTTGTAATATTCTAAATATTCTCCGCTTTTTATATGTTGCCACCAAGCTTTATTATTTTTATACCAGGCTATGGTTTTTTCCAAACCTTGATCAAAATTCACTGACGGCTTCCAGCTTAATTCATTTTTCGCTTTAGAATAATCTATGGCATAACGCAAGTCATGGCCGGGCCGGTCGGAAACATATTCAATCATATTTTCCCCGCAACCCATTAATTTTAAAATTTTTTCAGTTAATTTCAGATTAGTTAATTCGCTATTTCCTCCCAAGCAATAAGTTTCTCCGATTTTACCTTTTTTTATAATAGCATCAACGCCGGCGTTATGATCGTCGACGTAAATCCAATCGCGAATATTTTCACCGGCGCCATAAACCGGCACCTTTTTATTTTCCAGCAAATTGGTTATAAACAGCGGGATCACCTTTTCCGGAAATTGATATGGGCCATAATTATTTGAACAATTGGAAATCGTAATCGGAAGTTTATGCGTATGCCAATAAGCGCGTACAAGATGGTCCGAGGCCGCTTTAGAAGCGCTATACGGGCTTCTGGGGTCATAAGCGGTAGTTTCATTAAATGCTTTATCGTTTAGCCCGAGCGAGCCGAAAACTTCGTCAGTAGAAATATGGTGAAATCTGATTTTACCGTTATTTTTAGCCGCGTCCAATAAAATTCTCGTGCCCTCAACGTTGGTTTTTACAAAATCACCGCTATCCATAATAGAACGGTCGACATGGGATTCGGCGGCAAAATGCACTATTAAATTAATATTTTTAGCTAATTGATTAACTAAATCGGCGTCGCAAATATCACCTTTAATAAATTTATAATTTTTATTATTTTCCGCCTGGCGCAAATTTTCCAGATTACCGGCATAAGTTAAAACATCAAGATTGGTAATTATGTCATCTGGATATTTATTTAACCAATAATGTATAAAATTGGAGCCGATAAACCCCGCACCTCCTGTTACTAATAACTTCATAAAATCTGATTAATTATCAAATTAAAATTTAAATAATTTCAAAAAATATTTTTGTATAATTTTAGGTGCGGGGTAAAACCGGCCCCGCCGGTAACCAATATTCTCATATTTATTTATATAATAAAAAATTATTAACTACAGTGTTTACTCTTTAATTTTCGCCATGGTGTGTTCATATTTTTCTTTGAAATCTTTTTTTATCGTGTCGTATGGTTTTTTAAAAAATATTGTGGAAAAATAATTCAAAGTATAAATCCAGCCGGTTTTTGCTATACCTTCTTTTTCCAACCTTCTGCCGGATGCGTAGATCGGCAGATCAAAAGTAAATTTAACGCCGCCGGCTTTTACCAGGCGCCGTGCCAAATCAGCATCTTCTCCCCAAAAATCAAAATTGGAATTAAATCCGCCGATGGCTTCCAGCGCCGTGCGTTTAACCACGAAATTACCGCCCTGGAGCATTGAACCAACTCCAAGAACATAGCGATTAATAAGATAAATAAAAAATCCGGCATAATAAAAAGTTTTAACTGCCGCTCTGGCGTTTTTCGATAAATCATAATAAATAAATGGTCCGCTTAAAGCAACGAGTTTCTTGTTTTTAGAAAATTCCTCAAATACTTTATCAAGCCAGCCGGGAGTCATTCTGGTATCGGCATCAATATTCGCTATAAGCTCGCCACGAGATGCCAAATAACCGGCGCGACGCGCTTTTACCAAGCCTTTATCCGGTTCGTCAACCAATCTAACTTGGGGAAATGAAGCAATAATTTCTCTGGTTTTATCGGTAGAAGCATTGTTAACTACAACGATTTCCATGTCATAATTTTTGCCGTTCATTTCCGCCAGAATTGAATTTAAGCAACAGCCGATGCGTGACTCTTCGTTATAAGCCGGAATAACAACGCTTAATTTTACCCCGTTAGATCCGCTTGGAAATTTATTTCTGACGGGGTCGGAAATTATGTTATTTTTTTCAGGCATATCGTTTTATATATTACCCCCGGTTATTTAATTATTCCTAAACGGGGTGAATAAATTTATATTCAATATTAGAGAAATCTTAAGAATATTTATCTTAATAACCTCTCTATATTATACTATTATTTCTATAATTTTCAAGCCTATTTTCTATTGTCTTTGATTATCTCGCTATACAGTTTTTCCCATTTCTTAGCGATACTCTCGGCGGAAAATTGCTTAACATACTCGGAAGCGCCGCGGCTTAATTTTTCACGCAATTCCCTGTTTTCCAAAAGCAAAATAATTTTTTCCGCCATGGCTTTTTCGTCACCGGCTTTTACAATAAAGCCGTTTTTATTATTAACATATTCTGGCAAGGCGCGCGAATCAACCGCAACGGCCGGCAGACCGCAGGCCATAGCTTGCATTAGAGTCAAACTCTGGGTTTCCGAGGTTGAGGCAATGGAAAAAATTTCCGAAGCTTGATATAATTTTGCCAAATCAGATTTGCTTAATGTTCCAAAAAATTTTACTTCATTTTCCAATCTTAATTCTTTTGTCAACCGCTTGAGTTCGGCCTCAAGCTGGCCCGAGCCGGCGATGGCTAAATTAATATGGTTGATGCTTTTTTTTGCTAAAGCTACTGACCTTATAAGCACATCAATATTTTTTTCCAAAGACAACCGGCCGGCGTAAACAATAGTTTTATCGGATAAATTAAACTTCTTCTTTAATTCGAATTTTTCGCTATCCGGACAAAAAGTATCGGTATCAATCGGATTGGAAATAACTTTATGCCGCTTTTCAAAACCATAAATTTGCATTTCTTTGAATACGGACTGCGACGGTGCGGTTACGAAATTACAGCGGTTATAATACCAAACCGCGTAATTCAAGCTGGCTTTTTTCAAAAAATTAAGGTTAAACGGTACAAGTTTTACAAATTCCGAGATGGCGGTATGGTTAGTGCCGATCATCGGCAATTTATATAATTTAGCCGCGACCAACGCCCTGATTCCAGCGCCGAAGAAAAGCTGTGTATGTATAATATCCGGCTTAAAATCCTTGAATAATCTACGGGGCGATACGGGAATTACTATTCTTGAATAATTGCCGATAAACGGCGCCGGCAAAGAAAACAATCGTTTAATTTTAATATTTTCGCCAAGATCCAATTCTTGATTAGCTAAATTTAATGTTTTATAATTTTTGACGCTATATTTTGGCACATAAAAATTTATTTTATGTCCCAATTTGGATAATTCTTTTGACAATAAAATAATCGAGTCGGATATGCCGCTTAATTCAGGGTAAAAATTATCGGAAAAAATAGCGATTTTCAAACCGTTAGAAATTCCAATTTTATTAACTTGCATATTTTTTATTTGATACCCATAAAATTTTATAATTTCTAACGGGTTTCATATTATTTAATTTTTATTTATTTCTTCTTCGGATATTTTTTTAGAAAAACGGCTATACAAGTAATTAATAAATATAAATAAAACAATTATGAAAACTATAAAATACTGGCCGTAATAAAAATACTTGGTTAGCGAACCGTAGGCTCGGCCGAAAAAATAACCCACTACGGTAAAAAACACCGCTTTAGGCAAACTTAAAACAAATAAAATATAAACAAACTTTTTAAATTTAATCTTGGCCGCTCCGGCAATAACAAAACCGGGCACGGGTATAATCGGAGAATATTTAATTATAAATAGCGCTTTCCAGGCATGATGAGACAGGAGATTTTCTAACATTAAAATTTTTGAGTTGGCCCAGCCGAAATAATGAGAAAATTTTTTTGCCGTTCCTCGGCTGATGTAACCGACTAAATAAAGGATAATATCAACCGCCATTTCACCGAAGAAAGCCAGACTGAAAATAAAATAAACATTCAAATAACCTAAAGCCGCGGCAAAAGCCGCGGCTGAAATAAAAATCGGACCGCCGATTATAATCGCAGCAAAAATCATTAAATAGCCATTGGCTATAACCCATGGCAAAATTATTGAAAAGCTGAAAGCTGGCATTAGGTAATTTTAATCTTATTTAAAACTTCTTCGGCTTCATTGTCTAGATATTTTTTTTGCTGCCATAACTCCATACCATCGCCCAATAATCTTGGTATTATATGGAAATGCAAATGCGGCACGACTTGGCCGGCCACCAAATTATTATTTACTTGCACATTATATCCCTCGGCGGAAAAATTTTCTTTAAGGCTTAAACCGATTTTTTTTACGACTTTGATTACTTGGCATAAAGTTTCTTCGTCCGCTTCCTCAATATTAATGAAATGCTGTTTAGGCACGACTAAAGTATGCCCGGGATTTACCGGATTTATATCCAAAAAAGCGATTGTGTAATCGTCTTCGTAAACTTTATAGCTGGGTATTTCACCGGCAATGATTTTACAAAAAGTGCAAGACATAAATTTAATTATTAATTTTTAAACTATAAAATTTTATATGGCGAGGAAGAATCACTCTCCCAGCGTATCTCATCCACTTCCTCTTTTTTCTCTTCCCCTTTATACAATTTATCAGGCATATTTATGCACCAACCATCAATATCTGAAACATTTTTATAACCATGGACTACGCCCGGCGGCACGATTATTAAGGATGGATCATTTTCTCCGACTTTAATTTTTATAAATTCGCCATTAGTCCGGCTATTTTCCCGTTTATCCCATAAATGCAGCTCAAAAATCCCGGGTCCGAGAAAAATAAAATTATCACTTTGATATTTATGCTCATGCGGTCCGCGTACCACTCCTGGTTTGGTTACGCTAATATAAGCCATAACCGGCCGATATTCCATCTCGTCTTGACGATAAAATTCAGCCAGCCAGCCGCGGGAATCCTCATTTTTATTGATTTTCTTGATTATTACGCCGTCTATCATATAATCGTATTATAGCACATTAAAGTAATTTTATAATTTTTAATTTTGTAATTTTATAAATAATTCCTGCCTGCCGGCAGTCAGGTTTAATATTTTAATTTTTAAAAATTAAAAATTAAACATTATTTAAAAATTAAAAATTATAAAATTAATTTCTCCTAGCCTTGGGCGTTACCCAAAAACCCATATATTTGCCGAACATCAGCCTGGTTTGCGCTTCCAGCCCGGGTATGGCGCCAAAAAATATTATGCTAACCGGTAAAATCAGCCATTGCAATATCATGGTTAAACTCTTGCCGAAACCATATCTTTTCGGCCGCTTGGGTAAAAGCATGGAAGAAATAATGGCGGAAAAAACCATGCCAACCATAGCCACAGTCATTAAAGTTCGCGATACTACAGGTAAGCTGCTGGATAAAACGGTCACGTTAAAGCGATCACCTCCCAAAATCATAGGCATCCAGCCGATGACGCCGATTATTAAAGCATTAGTCGCCCAAGAATTAAAACCATAAAGCTGAATAAAAATTTTATTAATCATCTTGCCTATAGGCAGAATTTTTTTCTCTTTAATGGTATTGAATATTAAATACGGCAAATTTTCCACGCCCCAGCCCCAGCGCCTTTGCTGTTTATATAAGTTTTTCATGGTACGAATTATAGTTTCATCCATGCAAACATCCATGGAAACCGGAAAATACAAAGGTTCAACGCGATAATTGCCTTTATAATAAAGATAGCAATGCCAAAAAACACGCGAATCTTCGCTAACCATGTTAGTGGACCAAAAATCAATATCCACTAAAGCCCGCCAAGTCATGGAGTGCGATGAATATGTCGCCAGCTTTTCCTGCCTGATTTGCTGCATCATCTGCCAAAAAGTATTGGAAGCCGCCGCTACGCGGGCAAAAAAAGGAGCTTGCCAGATATTGTTGTGATAAACCGGAATGGGCTGGTAACTGGCCAAGTAAGGATCTTCAACGGTTAAGAATTTATAAGTTAAGCAGTAAAAATAACCGGGAATAACAACCGTGTCCATGTCAAAAACGCTAATTAAAATTTTATCATAATCATAATTAAATTTATCGATAATTTCTTGTTTGACAAATTTCGCCGCCCAAGCTTGGTTAGCTCCTTTCCCCTTAATTTCTCCGGCAATGTTATCCGGATGAACTGTAATTAAAAAATGTTTGAATTTATGAGCAAATTCACGTTCAATCGTCCGGGCTCTTTCTTTTGCTTCTTGGCCGGCCCTTTCTTCAATAGCCAAAACCATAATCATTTTTTCGGTCGGATAACCATCTTGAATTAAAGCCTCAAAACTTGGCCTGATAACTTCCAAGCTTTCATTGTAAGTAGGAAAAACCACCAAATGAATAATGTCTTGCCACTTTAAATTATTGGATGAAGCTGGCGATAATTCTTCGCATTGTTTGCGCCAATCAATTTTTAAATTTTTTTTCATGCCTAAATAAGCGGCAAAAAGATTTATGCCTAAATATATTACCAGAAGCAGCCAATAAACATCAAAAGCAATAATAAAATAAGCCACCCAGACCGGTTTTACGCCTGAAAATACAAAAAGTATAATCAAAACTGCCCAAGACAAAAAACCGGGTAAAATTTCCAATACACGATATAACCTTCTATCTTTTATCTCGATTAAATCGCTTGCTTTACTTATTTTCAAGTATTTCATAAAAAACATAAACCAGCCGACTGGCCGACTGATAATAACAAAAAACACGAATTAACTAAATTTTATTCGTGTTTAACTTTTTTGAATATAGCATCGCCGGCAAAATATAGCAAATAAAGAAAAAGCGAAAAAATCAGCCAATCTATAAAATAATTTATATCCAGCAAATAAACTAAAAATACTTGCGAAAGCCAAACCGGATAAAGAAAAATATCCCAGCTGTTAAAACGGTTTAATAAGCCGAGCAATACACCAAGCGAGGTAAGAGGTATAACCAAGGCGGCAAAAAAACAAGGCCGCAATCTTTTTATTATTTCATTAGCGAGATCAGACATTAATTTCAACAAAAAATAAAAAGAAACCCAGCCGAAACTGGCATATGTAAAAAAAACAATAATCATCCAAGCGTTAGCCGGGCAAACTCTATCCTGCGAATCAAGCGGGCAATAGTTTAAAAGATGCCTGATATCGGTAATAATATAAGCCGTGTTGGGAAAAAATAAAAGCCAAAAAATAAATAGCACAACCGCGGCCGTCTTTTGGTAAAATTTCATTAAACCGGTACGGCGCCAATATAACCTTAATAAAATATAAAACGCTAAAGGCAATAATGCTAAAAAAATATTCCAAACAACAGTAATAAGCTTATAATCATTAATGGCGATATTGCTTAAGGCCGGATAATAATCATATAAACTATCGAGGCTTAAAAAAGATTGATGTATAATTCTGTCCATAAATAAATAACTGCCGCCGAAAATCGTTAACCACGATTAAAAATTACGTCTTCATTTTCTTTTATAACTGCGCCTGATTGATCGGATGTACCAGAATTTGGCGTTTTAAAATTATCGCGCCTGGGTTCAATTTTTTTACCCTGGAAATTAACCGGTCCGTTTTTTATCGCCTGGCCTAAGCTAACGGCCGGCGCCGGCTTAACGCCTATGTAATTTTCGCGGATTGCCGATTCATTTTTTACCGAGATGCTTGATAATTCCCTCTTCTTAGCCTCCAGCCTGCCTTCTATTTCCTGTTTTTTTTCTTTTTTTACCAAGCTTAAGCAATCTTTGCAGAAAACAGGCCTAATCCCGTCAGGCACAAAAGAAACTTGCGTCGGTTTAGAACAGCGGCTGCAAATATAATTATTTTTATTTTGATCCGCCTCTTTTAAATTTTCGGCCATCGGCCTGATAACAGTATTTTTATCGCTGGATACCGGCGTAAAAATTTTCGGCGCTTCTCTAAACGCTTTTCTTTCCGGTCTTTTTTCTATTATATCTGCCATATCTTCATTATTGGAATGCCAGCGGTTAATTTTATCTTCAACCGCCAACCTTTGCTTGGCATATCTTTCGCGCGAAACCTTTATAACTTTTTCTCTATTGCCGGTTTTTTCCTCTTCGGCTAAAGGCGCCCGACCGCGGGCGGAAAAAGGATTTGAAGCCACGCCGTCAATCATCAATTTAATATAGAATTCATATTTAGCTAAATTTACCAAATCTTCTTCGCTGAATACCGGGGTAAATTCCTTTACTAATTCTTCGGCATCGGTCGCGCCTACCCTGAAAACAACCAAGGTGCCGACGTTGCCGAAAACCGCCGGCTTAACTACCAGGCCCAGTTGCTCTATATATTGGTGCGCCATTATTAAATTAAGCCGATACTTTCTGGCTTCGGATAATATATTGGCGAAACTGTCTGTGGTAAAATTCTGAAATTCATCAATAAAAAGATAAAAATCTTTTCGGTCTTTTTCCAATATATCAACCCGGCTCATAGCCGATAATTGCACTTTGGTAATCATCATGGCGCCTAAGAGCGCCGAATTATCCTCGCCAATCCTTCCTTTGCTTAAATTCATAATCAGTATTTTACCGTTATCCATTACCTCTCTTAAATCAATTGATGATTTAACTTGGCCGACGATATTTCTGATTAGCGCGCTTGATAAAAACTGCCCGACTTTGTTTTGGATCGGTGAAACCGCTTCGGAAGCGAAATTATTGGCATAACCGGAAAATTCGTTAACCCAAAAAGATTTCACTACCGGATCCTGTATTTTTTCTATGACTTTTTTTCTGAAATTTTTATCGGCCAGCATCCTGGTTATAGCGAGCAGAGTTGAGCCGGGATAATCTAAAACCGCCAAAATCGCATTGCGCAAAATATATTCAAGCCGCGGCCCCCAGGAATCGGCCCAAAGCTTTTTAAAAACTCCAATTAAGCCGGAAGCCACCAGATGCCTTAAGTGCGGTTCTACCTGCTCAACTACGTTAAATGCTATCGGAAAATCTATATCGGCGGGATTAAAATAAATTACGTCGTTTACCCGGCCCGAAGGAATATAATCAATTATTTTTTCGGCTAAATCGCCGTGAGGATCGACAACCATAACTCCTTTGCCCGACCTGATATCATCTACAATCATGTTTTCCAAAATAGTCGATTTACCCATGCCGGTTTTACCAACCAAATACATATGGCGGCGGCGATCGTCGGCCTTAATGCCGAATTGCCTGTATTGATTGCGAAAATTTGTTTCCGCAAATACTGTTATTTCTTCTGGCATAAAATAGTTACAAAGTTTAAAGTTATAAAGTTTAAAGTTAAAAATTATATTAATAAAACTTTCAACTTTATAACTTTCTACTTTTTACATTTCTTACACTATCGGCAGATTATCCGGCGGTGAATTTTTCGGCTTAACTTCCGGCTTATTTTCATCTACATTTTCGTCTGAAGCAAAAATATTTTCTTCTTTAGCGGCAAAGCTAAAATCTAAATCCTTAGACGAGCTTTCCACGCTTATGGGCAGGCCGGCCGGCGGTTCGGCTTTTCTGCCCGGAGCTTTCTGGACTAAAGGCGCTTTAACCGAAGCTTCAACCGGGAAATGCCAAATTGATGCCAGTTCTTCGATGTTAAGAATATGAGGCAATCTGCCGCGAGCATCGCTTCTATTTCTGTAAGCCGCCATTAAATTTATTTTTCTTTGATTAACGCGATATTTGCCGAAAATTTTATCATATCTGACTTTTGTCATTGTGCCGCTATCGCCTGTATCAGGCTTATAAGAATTCAAATCGTTAAAATTAAATTGCTTCATATAACCGGTAAAGCCGTAAGCGACTTTATTTTTATTCATCATTTCTTTTTTGGCGATATACAGATACCTTATTTTAACCTCAAAGCCGATTTTACCGATTTTTTCCTGAATTTCTTCAATCTGTCTTTTTTGCCTGGGCTTTAGATTCATCATTTTGAATTGCGGCTCTTTCTCTTCCGCTTTGGCAGTATCAATATCACCCCAGATGCTGTAAATCATCTCGCTGAAAGACCCGAGCAAACCAACCATACCATCAATAAATTTATCAACCAGGCTGTCTTCTCCCGTTTTCTCGCCAATAATTTTTTTTATTTCTTCTTCGCCTTCTTTCTCCCAGTCGCCGCCGGTCGGAATAACTAAAATTTGATACCATAATTGTTCGCCCTTTTTTATACTGCCCATTAAATCCATCAAAGCGGCCATAGGATCTTTATACTGGGTTTCCGGTTCGCCCATCTGATGCTCAAAATGCTTATAAGTTTTAATCGGATAAACCGAATTTTTTACTAAAATATATTCGCTGCCGAAAATATCATATTCTTCATCGGGAAAATTACCCGGCAGGCCTTGAGTATAATCGTTGACCTCGGTTATTTCCGCATCCGGATACTGGGAATAAATCGCCGCTTCCACTAAATTACGGTATTTTTCCGGCAGCCAGATTAAAAATTGAGTATAGCCGTCAATGCTGACTATCTCGAAACTAAAATAAAGCTGCCATTCGCCCAGCCACCATTTTTCATATAAATCCTTGGTGCCATGCGCGCCGGCCAGATAAGAAAAAATATTTTCTACAGCCATAGGCGTTTGGGCATTGCCCCGCGGCACGTCAATGGCCAATAGAATTGTTTTTTCCGAAGCGCCGTAAGCCAAGCGGACATACCTTAGCCAGACTTGAGCCACACCCCAGATAAAAGTTATGGCAATCGGTATCCAGCCGATATATAAAAACAGCCCTATCAGCATTTGATCTGCAGGCAAATCCAAAAAATCCATTATAGGCTGTAAGTTAATAACTATATCCATAACTAATAAAAATGGTTCCGCTTTCCTTTATTATTTTACCATATTTACCCTAGTTATGCCAAATATCCCCGCACTTATAAATAAGTCCGGGGATAAAAAATACCACACTCTATTATTATCTATTTTCGCTCTAAGCTAAATATAAAAAAGTGTGGAATTTTATTAAAATCTTATTTTATTCGTTGGAACCGCCGTCAGCCTTAATTCTGTATTTCCCGTCGGCAGTAAACGCAAACTTATCACGATTCATCAATGCTAAATTTATAGTGGCTTTTTTAACGATTCTCTGCGCTAATACTTTATTGATAATTTCCTCGCGATTAAGTGGCTGGCCCGATTCAATCATAATCTTTTCAATTACATCGGCAACTGTGCCTTTTTGATAGCCCCACTCTTTAAGCCCGTAAAGTCCGCGGCCGACCAAAATATATTTTTCATCCAAGATTAATTCGTTATGCACCGTGGCCGCGTTGGCTTTTTTCTTGTCAAAACTTATTTGATTTATTTTATCCGCAATTTCGGCAAAATGCATAGGCTTGCCGCTATTTTTTAATATTAAATAAATTTTATCGTTAATAGTTTTCGGCTTGATTTCGCGCCAATCGTTTATGCCCCAAAGGCCGAATTTATTTTGTTCGATTTTTTTAGCTGCCTGCAAAATTGAATAAATAACTTTATTGCCGTTAACTACATCCGCTTTTTCTTTAAATAAATCATTAGCTAAAATTCCGGAAATATCCAAATTGCCCGGCAAGTCGAATTTTTCCTGGTTATTTTTATAAGCATCAAGGCTTTTCGACAAATTAACCAATTCTTCGGTTATGAATATCTTTTTAATTTCTTGTATTTTTTCCAAAAGCTCTTTTGCCAAGGCTTCTAAATGATCCAATGATTGGAATTTTAATTTAAAAGATTCCTTGAAATGCTCCGAATCACCAATAGCCTCGAATTCTTCATGCAATAATTTTGATATTAAAAAATCAAAATGGCGCTTATGCTTAATTTCATTAGCGCTGTTTTTGCTGCCGTCAATTGAAAAATTAACTAAATTATTAAACAAGTATTCCTTTTCCATAAGCCCGCCATGCTCTTCCAGCAAATTAACTATAATATTTTTTAAACCGCTTAAATATTTATCTAAATTTTCAAGCTGTTTTAATCTTTTTATGCTTGAAGTTTCTATTTGCCTGATACGCTCCCTGGTTAAATTATGAATTTTACCGATTTCTTCCAGGGTTTCTTTACCGCTTCCGCCCAGTCCAAAGCGCCTGATTAAAATATCGCGCTCTCTTTCGTCAAGCTCATTGAATAAACTTGTAATTATTTCAACCGCGTCAAGCTTGGCTACTTCTTCCGCTTGATGGTTGTTCATTATTTGGTCTAAAATAGATTTATTTTCATTTTCCATAAAATTAAAAAAATTGATTTATATCTCCTTTGAAATAATCATATTAAACAAGACTATTGCGTTTTTGTCTATACGGGACTATCACCGCATGCCATATTCTGCCTAAATTTACAAATTTCGGTAAATTTTTTCTAAAATTTTTTCGCTAATATTAATATATTGCCTCAAAAATTTTATAAAAAATTTCCTCGAAATTGTGAAAATTTATACTCGAAAGAGCATGCGATGATAGTCCCTATATTTTATTGCAATATATTAACATAATTATTTTCATAAGTCAAGGACTCTAAAAAAATATAAATAAAAAAGGCTAAAATTAGCCTTAAATATTTGAACTTACTAATACTTTTCTACTTTTTAAAAATATTGGATCTCTTTTTCCAGATTAATTTTATATTTTTGTTTTATTTTCATTTTTATTAAATTTATAAGTTTAACAACGTCTTCCGATCGAGCTTTGCCGGTATTTACTATAAAATTGGCGTGCTTTTCACTAACTTTGGCGCCGCCGACAGTTTTACCCTTAAGGCCGAGCTGGTCAATCAAATAACCGGCGCCGATTTTACCAGACTTGACTAAGCCTTTGGCCATAATATCTTCAGCCAATCTCCTGTTTTGTCTTAAGACTTTTTCATATTCTAAATTTTTAAAAACACAGCCGGCGCTAGGTTTTTCGGGATTAGAATCAAGGCGATGCTTAAAATTTTTTCTGCTTAAAGCTTCTATTTTTCGGCGAGCGCCTTTAGCAAGTCTTAATTTTATTCCAATAATTAATAAATTTTTTCTTCTTTTAAAGATTGACCCGCGGTAATTAAAGCGGCAATCTTGATTATTTAATTTTATTAACTTTTTTTTGATTAAATCATAAGCTTCTACTTCGGCTACGGAATCGGATATTTCAAATCCATAAGCTCCGGCGTTTCCTCTGGCCGCGCCGCCCACGCTTCCAGGAATTCCATAAGACCATTCAAGTCCGGTTAAACCGGCTGTCCCGGAAATTTTAGCCAATTTAAATAAACTCGTCCCCGACCAGCAGGTTATATAATTTTTCTTAACGGAATAATCTTCGCCGGAAATTTTTATTACCAACCCTTTAATTTTTTTTCTAACGACTAAAATATTACTGCCTCCGGAGAAGATAGCCAACGGCAATCTTTCGGCCTTAGCCCAATTAATAGCTTTAATAATCTCTTGCCTGTTTTTTACAATAATAAAAAATTCAGCTTGGCCGCCGATGCGAAAAGTTGTTAATGGCGCCAAGTCAAAATTTTTTTTTACACCATTTAAAAATTTATTTTTAGCAGGGTTAATCATTTTTTCTATGGGCATATTTA
>CAZGKM010000008.1:0-15593 GCA_964526325.1 uncultured Gammaproteobacteria bacterium | reverse complement strand
GTCTGAGGTATAAAATTCATTTTTATCGTTAAGCCGAGCTCTCCCGAGGCAATGCCGGAAGTTTTATTTTCTCCAAAAATTGACGCGGCTAATTTGCTGTTTTTATTGGTTACCAAATAAACTTCCGCGATATTCTCTTTAACATTAACTATTTTCCCTATAATAACCCCTTGGCTTGAGGTGCCGATAGCCTCTGAGCTGATAACCGCCAGCCCGGCGAATAAGCCATCTACCGAACCTTTATCAATTAAAACCGACTGGCTGCCTTCGCTGCTCGCACCGGTTAATTCACCCCGTGAAATAATATTGGCCATTAAATAGCGCCGATTGTCTTTATTTAAAAAATTAAGATGCTTTCTTAATACCGAATTCTCTTCTTCTAAAAATCTTAATTTAACGTTTTCAGAGATTAATTGATTTATTTTTTCTTCGGCTTTTTTTAATTCAAAGGCTAAATCTTGTTTTTCGGCCTCCCTTGAATAAGTTTTATTTATATTGGTGCTTATGGAATAAAAACTTCTTAGAATGGACTTCAGACTCTGGCTCAAAAATGATTCAACCGGATTCAATAATTTAATATAGTGCAAAAAAATAAGCAGCACTATGACTGAAAATACAATAAAATATTTTTTGACATTTAATCTCAACATAACACATGACAATATTAATTCATACCTAATTTTCAATGATCAATTATCAATTTTCAAACAATGATTTAATTTTCAATTTAATAATTAATAAATTAAAAATTCATTGAAAATTGAGAATTGAAAATTGAAAATTGCCTTAGTATTCTTCCGTGGCCGGCGATAACACTTTGGCGAGCAAAGCCGGATCGGCCAAAAGCATGCCTGTTCCCCTAACTACGCAGGTTAAAGGATCTTCGGCCACTCTAACCGGAATTTTAGTGGCTTGGGCGATTTCTTTATCCAGACCGCGAAGCAAAGCGCCGCCGCCGGTTAAAATAATACCGTGTTCATAAATATCCGATACCAATTCCGGCGGCGTGGTTTCTAAAGTTATTTTAATGTTTTCAACAATTTGCCTTATAACTCTTTGCATCGCTTCTCTGACCTGGCTATCGGTTATCATAACTTCTTTCGGCAGGCCGTTGATTAAATCCCGGCCGCGCAAAGGCATCTCAATGGATTCTTTTAAAGTTGCAGCCGAACCAATCCTTATTTTTATATTTTCCGCCACCTGCTCGCCGATTAAAATATTAAATTCTTCTCTTACATATTGGATAATATCGTTATCCAAAGCGTTTCCGGCCAAGCGCAAAGTTTTCCAGGTAACGACGCCGCCCAAAGAAATAACCGCGATTTCAGTCGTGCCGCCGCCGATATCAACCACCATAGTGGCTTGAGCGCCGGTAACGTCCAGACGAGTGCCGATCGCCGCGGCCATTGATTGCTCAATTAAAAAAACTTCTCGCGCGCCGGCCGATTTGGCCGCGTCTTCAACCGCCTTTTTTTCCACCTCGGTAATATCCAAAGGAATGCCGATGACTACCCGCGGACGAGGCACTAGGGTAAAATGCTCGGCATGGACTTTATCGATAAAATATTTAAGCATTTTTTCCGTAACTTCAAAATCGGAAATCACGCCGTCAACCAAAGGCTTAATGGCTTGAATATGGGGCGGAGTTTTGCCGAGCATTTTTTTCGCTTCAGCGCCCACGCATAAAATTTCATCGGTGCGCATATTAACCGCCACTACCGAAGGTTCATTTATAACAATCCCCTTGTCCGGGGTATAAACCAAAGTATTAGTCGTGCCTAAATCAATACCTAAGTCCTTAGAAAATTTTCCAAAAAATTTATTAAG
Organism: uncultured Gammaproteobacteria bacterium; assembly: GCA_964526325.1. Classification (GTDB taxonomy): domain Bacteria; phylum Patescibacteriota; class Patescibacteriia; order Patescibacteriales; family GWC2-42-12; genus JACPHD01. Next base: position 13,766 of record CAZGKM010000008.1, on the reverse strand, counting down.
CATTATATTAATTTTTTCACTTATTACTTTTTAAGTTTACCTTAAAAATAAGCCTTTTGTCAAAAACGGCCGCCTATGAAAATGCCGCCGTTTTTAAATAATTTTTTATTTTTAATCTTATTTTTTCAACTTTTCCCAAACCACTAAAATCGGCGAGGCTACGAAAATCGATGAATAAGTTCCGGCAAAAATACCTATTGCCAAAGCCAAAACAAAAGTCCTGATTGAAGCTCCGCCAAAAATAATAATAGCGATTAATACTAAAAGCGAGGTCAATGAAGTATGTATTGAACGGATTAAAGTTTGATTTAAGCTGGTGTTAACGGTTCCGGCAAAATCCAAATCACTTTTCGGTAAATTTTCCCTGGTTCGGTCAAAAACCACTATAGAATCGTGCACCGAATAGCCGATTACGGTTAAAATCGCCGCCACAAAAGCTATATTAATTTCAATATTATAATAATGGCCTAAAATCGCGAATATGCCGACGGTTATGACTGCGTCATGAAACATGGCGATAATGGCGGCCGAAGCGTATTTCCACGAAGCGACCGGCTTGGATACTTTTCTGAAAGCGTAGGTAATGTAAGCCAGCATGGCTATTAAAGCAAAAAATATCGCCCAGATGGATTTAATTTTTAATTCTTCGCCGATTGACGGTCCGACTGACTCAAAGCGCAATTCTTCAATGGAGTTTTTTTGGCCGGGAGCGGCGTTAATGCTCGCCAGACTATTTAAAATGGCTTGATGCGTTTCTTCGGAAGTTTCCTGAAATTTTAGCATCATATCCCGATCGCCGACCGGCTGGATTATAAGACTGCTTAATTTCAATTCGGCTAAACCGGCTTCCGTCTGGCTGACGGTCGGACGATTTTCCTTATATGATACTTCCAATAAACTGCCGCCGGTAAAATCAATGCCAAGCTTTAAACCCCAAACTAAAAGAGCTGCAAGACAAACAACAAACATGCCGGCGGAAATTCCTAGCCAAATATTTCTTTTTTGGATTATCTTAAAATTAGTCATAAGAAATTTAAAATTATTTTTTTATGGACGTTATCAAGCCATGCCGCTTTTCCAGCCAAGCCGACGGTATTAAATTCAAAAAATTTCTGGTAATAAATATCGCGGTAAACATGGAAATAATAACGCCTAAGCCTAAAGTAATCGCGAAGCCTTTAACCGCGCTGGTAGTAAACATAATAAGAATAAAACAAGTGATTAAGGTATTAAAATTACTGTCTCTGATTGACGGCCAAGCGCGCTTAAAGCCGTCTTCAATCGCGCTTGTTAGCGGTTTGCCATTGGCTATTTCTTCTTTCATTCTGGCAAAAATCAGAATATTGGCGTCAACAGCCATACCGACGGAGACAATAGCTCCGGCCAGGCCGGCTAAAGTCAAAGTTACAGGCGATAAACCGCCGATAAAATACAATAAAATATAGCTTAAAAATGCAAATAAAATAAACCAGCCGTTAACCGTAATGCCGATTAAGAGAAATATGCCGACTAATAATAAAGCGGCCATGGAAAAACCGATTTTAAATATGGCAAATACCAGCAAACTGTAAACTACAAGCGCCATTACGGCCATTAAGCCGGGCAATCTATAAAAGAGGATCATAAACAGAACGATTACAACAAAACCGATTAAGCCGGCTTTCATGCTGTCGGTTACCGACTGCTGGCCTAAGCTCGCGCCGATAGTCTGCTGATTAACAAGTTCAATCGGAACCGGCAAAGCGCCGGCATTAAGCCTTTGCGTCAGTAATTTTGCTTCGGTAATATTAAACTTCCCGGAAATTACGGCTTTACCGCCGGTTATTTTCTCATTTACATTCGGCACGCTGATCGGATAACCGTCTAAATAAATAGCTACCGGCTTACCGACATTACGCGCCGTAATATCTTCAAACATTTTCGCGCCCTCGTCGTCAAAAACCAGCGAAACTTCCGGCGAACCGTCTTGAGGATTGAATTCAACCGTTGCCGACTTTAAATTTTTTCCCGTCAGCTCGGTATTTTTCCATTCGCTTTGATTGCCGACGATATCTTCTTCGGCCATAGTCTTAATGAAAATATGGCTTACATTAATTTCTTCAACTTTTCTTTCTTCTTGCTTATATATTAAATGAAAGCCAAAATCTGTTTCTACCGGATCGGATATTGTGCCGACCGCCTGATTAAAAACCGCGTCTTCAAACGGTTTTACCATTGCGCCTGAAGCAAACCAGCCTAAATCTCCGGCAGTATTGCGCGCGCCGGGTTCGGTGGAATTTTGCTTGACTAAATCTTTAAAATTTTCCGTCGTTGCCTGAGCTTTTAACTTGGTTATTTTTTCTAAGGCTTGTTCTTTGGTTAAACCGCTTTCGCAGCCGGTATTATCAGTAAAGCAAATTAAAAGATGCGAAGCTCTAACCTCTTTATCTTCCGTATTGTTAAATGGGTTAACTTTCGCTCTCTTATCCATTACCTTAATAATTTCATAACCGCCGGTTACTCGCCCCAAATCGGTACTGGTTTTTCCAACTTCGATATTTTTCGCCAAATTATATATTTCGGGGTTGTCTTTTTCCGTAATCCAGCCCAAATTTCCGCCGCTGGCTTTAGTTTTTTCATCTTGGCTTAAGGTCGAGGCCAAAGCGTTAAAATCGCCGCCGGAAATAACTTTGCCTAAAATTTCGGTTGCATTATTTTCGGCCGCCTGGTTAAAATCATTCAACTGCTTGGTTTCTTCAGCCGTCATTTTCCTAATTTCATTATTTTGCTCTTTAAACTCAAGCAAAGGAGTTTCACCGATCATTTGGATGGCTTGCTTGACATCTTTAATGCCGGCCATTTCCACGATTATTCTATAATCGCCGCCGGAAGTTCGGTTTATCTGCACGTTAGGCTCGCTAACGCCAAAAACATTTACTCTGCGCTCGATTACATCCCTAACGCCTTCAACCGCGTTGCCTTTTTCAGCCGCAGAAAGAGCCGAAACATCAGCCTGATAAGTTAATTGAGTTCCGCCAAGCAAATCAAGCCCTAATCTAAAAGGAACTTCTTTGACTTTAGGAAAAGGCGCTTTAAATTTATCAACCGCTTTATTATAATAAGAGCCGAAATCAATCAGCGCCGCGCCTAAAGCTAAAATCATTATGCAAGCAAAAACCCACCAGATTTTACCTCTAGCGCTTGGCTGGGATAAAGTTTTTAGAATATTGTCTGACATATTCATTATATCAAGTAAAAATTTAATGGCCGTAGGACTTTGTCCGCTATTAAATTTTTACTTGATTCATTATATTTTTTGAAAATATTAAAAACTTTTTTTAAAAAAGTTTTTAAAGCTAATTAATAACACCCAATCAGGGTGTGAATGAAGTTATTTCTCTTATTTTATATTTTAATTCAATTTACCAATAAAATCAAGCGTAAATAAATGGCTAAAATTAAATAACTTATGTCATCGCGAGAAGCACCGTACTCGGCGCGACGAAGCAATCCCTAATTAAGCGGAAAGTACGTGGATTTTTACCGGAGATTGCTTCGCCTCCAAATGCGAGGCTCGCAATGACAGCTATTTTTATTTCCCACAGCACTTTTTGATCTTCAATACTACTTCGCAGGACTATCCCAGTGAAATAATTTGAATTCCCTTCTCTTTTATCTTTTCTTCTGGCCAGAATAATTTATCTATTTTAAACTTTCCAACATAAGTTACTTTCTTCTGGACTTTTTTCCCCGTATATTTTTTCGTTTCAGGATTCCATTCTTCAAGTATAAGCATATCGCCTTCTTTAACTTCGAAATCATTAAGGCGGAGCTCAAATTTTTTCTTTCCAGAAACTACTGCGTCAAAGTATTCTGGCCAAATTTTTTTCTTGATTATAGCCATATTATTTCCCACAGCACTTCTTAAACTTCTTGCCGCTCCCGCAAGGGCACGGATCGTTACGGCCGATTTTTTGGCCTTCGGCGTCTTTGACTTTTTCATGGACTAGATCTAAATTATCATTTTTTTTCTTATCTCCGGCGTTTTGTTTAAACGCCGAAAATGAACCGGTATTTTTATCCATGGTTTTAGCCGGCGCGATATAGTTTCGCGGCCGCATTTTTAAAGATGGGGCGACAAAATTTCCCAAATCAGCCACTTTAAAAATTGAATAAGCGACTTGTTTTTGAATTAAATTATTCAGCTCATTATATAAAATAAAAGCTTCTTTTTTATATTCAATCAGCGGATCGCGCTGGCCGTAACCCCGAAGGCCGATGCCGGCGCGCATATGGTCCATGGCTTCAAGATGCTCAATCCAAAGCATATCAATTGATCTGATTAAAACCGATTTTTCAACTTGCGGCCAATTAACGCTAGCTTCAGCCGCCAACTTAGAAATTTTTTCATAATTAGCTTTAGCTAAACCAGACAGATGCTCAATAATTTTTGTTCTGACTTTTACTTTATCCAGTTTATCTCCGTCTTTAATAAACGAGGCTAAATCTTCTTTTAATTTTGGCTCAACGTTAAAAATAGTTGAGGTCACCTGATAAATTTCCTGGATATTCCAATCTCTGGCGCTGTCCGCGGCCGTATGGAAAATGACCGCCTGCTCAATTTCATTTTCAACCATTTCTAAAATAATGGAAGATAAAGTTTTGCTATCGCAAGCAGAACCTCCCCCAACCCCCTCTTTATTAAGGAGGGGAACTAAACTGTTCTCCCCCTTATTAAGGGGGAGATTAAGAGGGGGTGTTTCCCCCAATTCCAAAATCTCTCGCCTCTTCCTATAAATCGTCTCTCTATGCTTATTTATTACGTCATCATATTCAACCAAATGTTTTCTGATATCGAAATTATTGCCTTCAACCTTGCGTTGCGCCGATTCGATGGAACGCGACACCATGCCGTTTTCTATGGGCATATCTTCCGGTACTTTTAAAGTAGCCATTAAACTTTTCATTCTGTCGCCGCCGAAAATTCTCATCAAATCATCTTCCATGGAAACGTAAAATTGCGATGAACCCGGATCGCCCTGGCGTCCGGCGCGCCCTCTAAGCTGATTATCGATGCGCCTTGATTCATGGCGCTCGGTGCCGATAATATGCAAACCGCCGACTGCCAAAACTTTTTTCTGCTCTTCCGGATTTACCGGATTGCCGCCTAAAATAATATCAACGCCGCGGCCGGCCATATTGGTAGCGATAGTAACTCCGCCGAATTCTCCGGCGCGCGCAATAATTTGCGCTTCTTTTTCGTGATGCTTGGCGTTTAATATTTGCGGTATTACGCCTTCGCGCTCAAGCATTTCTCCTAAAATTTCATTTTTTTCGATTGAGATGGTGCCGACTAAAACCGGCTGGCCTAAAGCGTGGCGCCTTTTTACTTCCTCTACCACGGCCTTGAACTTGCCTATTTCCGTGGCATAGATCAAATCATTAAGATCTTTTCTCACCATCGGGCGATTAGTCGGGATAACTACGGTTTCCAGCTTATAAATTTTGGAAAATTCTTCGGCTTCGGTCACGGCCGTACCGGTCATACCGGAAAGCTTGGCGTACATCCTAAAATAATTTTGGAAAGTTACGGTAGCCATGGTCTGGGATTCACGCTGGATGTCCACTTTTTCTTTGGCTTCTATGGCCTGATGCAAACCTTCGGAATAACGGCGGCCGTGCATCAAGCGCCCGGTAAATTCATCAACTATAATTACTTCGCCGTCCTTAATAACATAATCGCGGTCGCGCTTAAATAAAACCCGGGCTTTTAAAGCCTGCTCAATATGATGCACATCAGACATGCCGCCGGCCACATAAATATTTTCCACACCCAAAAGTTTTTCCATTCTGGCGATGCCGGCCTCGCTTAAAGTTGCGGCGCGCATTTTTTCGTCAACATTATAATCTTCATTTTCAACCAGGCCTTCAACTAGCTGGGCGAATTTATAATATTTCTCGGTTGATTCTTCGGCCGGAGCGCTAATAATCAGCGGCGTTCTGGCTTCATCTATTAAAATTGAATCCACTTCATCGACGATGGCATAGTTTAAGCCGCGCTGGACCATTGAATTCAAATCCGGCGCCATATTATCGCGCAAATAATCAAAACCGTATTCATTATTCGTGCCATAAATAATATCCGCGGCATAAGCTTCTTTTCTGGGCACAAGTTTTAATTTTGGTTCATCGGCATTTGTATTTTTTTGGTCATTGGTCATTGGAAATTGGTCATTCTGAGTCGCAGTATACTTATACGCAGTCTCGTGTGTTATGCACCCGACGCTTAACCCCAGAAAACTATGGACACGCCCCATCCATTCGGCGTCGCGTTTGGCTAAATAATCATTAACGGTAATTACGTGCACGCCATTTTTGGTTAAAGCGTTTAAGTAGGCCGGTAAAGTCGCCACCAAAGTCTTACCTTCTCCGGTTCTCATTTCCGCGATTTGCCCGCGATGAAGCACTATGCCGCCCATAAGCTGGGCGTCATAATGGCGCTGGCCTAAAACTCTTCTGGCCGCTTCGCGCACCAAGGCAAATGCCTCGGGTAAAATTTCGTCAAGCTTTTTCTTGCTGTCATCCTGGAGCGAAGCTTCGGCGGAGCGATAGGATCTCGCTTCTTCAGCTCCATCTTCAACTCCCAATCTTTTTCTAAACTCCCCTGTCTGCGCTTTTAATTCCGCATCGCTCATGGCCTGGTATTTACTTTCCAAACTATTAATTTGCTCGACAATCGGCCGTAAAGCTTTAACGACTTTTTCATTCGGATCACCGAAAATTTTATCAATTATACCCATATATTATAAAAATCCACGCTTAAGCGTGGTCTTAAATTTAATAAATTCATTATATAACTTAATATACAAAAAATCAACCGTTTGTCTATGATAATATATTTTAAATTTTATAGCTAACTTTTTATCAATTTTACATTAGAGACGCTTCGCTAAGACTTACTTTTTATGACTAAAAAGTAAGCAAAAAGTCTCGGGGGTTTCCGATTGGCTATCTCGTTAATTAATCTAATCTCTGTAAGCCTCGGCGCCAACTCCAACCCCCGAACCCCCATAGTGATTTTGAATTGTCTTAATAATTTTAATAATTAAAAATCACCCGGGGCTTGGGGTGACGAATAAGCGCCAAGGCGCTAACATCTAAATTTTATCAACAAGATAGCGCATTGAGGCACCCCAAAAGTTCTTTGGTTACTTTCTTGATTACAAGAAAGTAACCCCTAGCGGAGCGTCACGAATAAAAAGTTTAGATTAAAATATACAATTTTTCTCTAAATGATAATATAAAAACTACTCCAAATTGAACAAAATCATAAATAAAAAACGTCCGGCGTCTTGCAGGACGTCGGGCGTCTGATAATAAATCTATCCTATTTTACTTAATTTCTGCTTCTTTTTCTTCCTGCCTATCTTTTTGTCCTTATATTTTTTAATCACCAACTCCAGATGGTCTTTTACTTTATCAATGGCTTTAAATAAATCTTTTTCGGTTTTTTCCACCCGTAATAAATCACTGCCTAAGGAAATATTAACTTCCGCCGAATAAATTTCGCCTTTTAAATGATGGTTTGAGGTTTTACTGACTTCTATGCGGGCGTTGATAACCTTAAGCTTGCCCAGATATTTATCCAGCATATCCATTTTTTCCTGCACGTAATCCTTTAATTCAGGCGTTAATTCTAAATTAGTCGCTTTGATGTTTAATTGCATAAATTATAATCAAATAAAAATTTTATGGCCGTAGGGCTTTGCCCGCTATAAAATTTTTATTTGATACATTATATTTTTGAAAATATTTATCATCCCCTTGCGGGAAAAAACTTTTTTAAAAAAGTTTTTAAAGGTGTTTAAAATATCTTCTCTAAAATATTCTTAAAAAATCCACCAAACCTGGAAACATCTCTAAGCGTTACAAGCAGCACTAAAGCCATAAGCAGAATAAAGCCGATATTATGAATCGCGCCTTCAACCTCGCTTTTAACCGGAGAACGCTTTATCTTTTCAATAATTAAAAACAATACCCGCCCGCCGTCCAGCGCCGGAAAAGGAAAAAAGTTTATCACCGCTAAATTGATAGAAAGTAATGCCGTAAATTGCAAAAGGTAAACGAAGCCCAAGCGCGCCACCTGGCCCGTTAAAGTCGCGATGCCTATCGGGCCGGATAAATCGGCGCTTACGCCTTGGCCTATAATCAAATTTTTTATTAATTCATAAAAGGCCACGATTATCGCCCAAGTTAAAATTACGGTCATTTTTACGCCTTGCCAAAAAGCCAAATACCAAGGATAACTGACCAGACCGGTTTCGGTAATCGCTATGCCTATTCCTCCCCTATTCGTTTCCGGCATAAGTTCGGGAACAATTTCCGCTTCGGCTAAATCTTGATTGCGTTTTATTTTGTAAGATAAAGTCTTGCCGATATTAGAATCTACGTAATTTTGCAGCTCTTCATAATTTGAAAAACTATGGCTATCTATACTGTCTATAGTATCGCCGATTTGCAGCCCGGCTGATTCGGCCGGAGTATCTTCTATAACTTGCACAATTTGAATTTTTTTATCGCTGACATGGGCGCGCGCGTCCAACTGGCCGTCTAAGGCCTGGGGCAATCCGACCATAAAGCCGAAAGATATTAAAACCGCGGCCAAAACAATATTCATAGCCACACCGGCCGAAAGCATAAAAGCCCTTTGCCAAATCGGCCGGCCGGCGAAACTGTCACGATCGGTCTGACCTTCGCCGTTTTCGCCCTTAATTTTTACGAAGCCGCCTAAAGGCAGCCAATTAATGGAATAAATCGTGCCCGGCGAATCCGAAACTTCTTTCGCGCCCCAAATAAATTTCCATTGACCCTGACTATTTTTATAAATCCCGCCTGCTCGCGGCGGAAAGCCAAAACCGAATTCCTCGGCCTTAACGCCGAATTTTCGCGCCATCATAAAATGCCCGAGTTCATGCGCGAACACCAGGACCGATAAAACCAATATAAATGTGATAATGGTTATAAACATAAATATTATAAAAATTAAATGACTAATGACAAACCAAATCCAAATGTCAAAAAATTAATTAATTAGTCATTTGTCATTGGAAATTTGTCATTAAAATTATATCGTCATAATCTCTTCTTCTTTCTTGTCTTTAATGCTTTTTAAAGCATCGTTTTGCTTGGCGATCTCTTCGTCCAATTCTTTAATAAACCTGAATTTATCGTCTTCGCTTACGGTTTTATCTTTATACGCCTCTTCAATTGATTCTTTTATCTGGTCTCTTATTTGCCTAAGCGCGATTCTCGCGGTTTCCATTTTTTCACTCAATTTTTTAACTAATTCTTTTCTGTTCTCTTCGGTAAGCTGCGGCACAACCAGCCTGATCTTATCGCCTTCATTAACCGGGTTAATGCCTAAATTAGCGGACGTCACGGCTTTTTCTATATCTTTGGTTATGGTTTTATCCCAGGGCGTAATAACGATACTGCGCGCTTCGGGCACGCTAATTGAAGCCAAGCCGACTAAGGCGGTTTTCGTGCCGTAAGCATCGACGAAAACGCCGTCGAGCATGGCCGGATTGGCCCGTCCCGTTCTTAAGCTTGAAATGTCTTTTTTGAAAAAATCAATGGTTTTAATAAAATCCGTCTGTTTGGTTTGAATGTATTGATTCACCCCGTTAGAAATTTTCATAGTAATTGTAGTTATGATTTATCCCATTAAACATCTCGAAAGTTGAGATTTCTAACGGGGTAAATAAAATTTAAATTATTTCTATTTAGTTATCTTCCTTGCCGCCAAATATAGAGTAGCAGGATTCTTCGAGTCAAGCAACAATTCAACGCCGGCGCGGCTGGTCGGCAATTTTTTTGAAATCCAATTTTTACCTCCGTCGGACGATCGATAAAAAGTCGTGGCGGTCGCATAATATATTTGGTCGACGTTGGTAGGGTCTACCGCGATAGAATATATTCTGGCTTCTTCTTCGGCGGTTAAAAGCTCAATTTTTGACCAAGTATCGCCGTCATCGGTTGATTTTAATAAGCCGTAATCGCTGGCAAAAAATACGGTTGCTTTTTCTGATTTTACTATTACTAAATCGCGGAAACGATTACTGCCGTCAAAATCCTTTAACTTATCGGCCAGCTTTTCCCAAGCGTCACCGCCGTTTAAGGAGCGGAAAATACCTCTGGCCGCGGTGCCGGCGAACATGATTTTCGAGCTAACCGGACTGATAACGATTTTTTCCACCCGGCTATCAACCCTATTTAAAGCGCGCCAGCTAACTCCGAAATCCGAACTTTTAATTATATCGCCGTTTGAAGTGCCGATAAAAATATTGCTGCTGTTCGCGTGATCAATGACCAGAGAACTTACAATTGCTTTTAAATCATTGTCAAAATAAACTTGCGTCCATGTCCGGTTGCAATCCTCGGATTTAAAAACTTTATTGGACGCGGTCGCGTAAATTACGCACTTATCCGCCGGGTCAACCGCTACGCCGGTTACGCTTACCTTGCCTAAGCCCGTAGCAATCTGCCAGCCCTCGGCGCCGTCATAGCTATAAAACAAACCGCTTTCTATACTGCCGGCATAAATAGCTTTATTGTCGCCCGGATCAAGCCCTAAGGATATAATGTCGACGCTGATAAAACTTCTTTTGGTATTAACGCCTTGGATTGAAGCCATCTGCTGCCAAGTCGCTCCCTTATTTAAAGATTTAAAAACTCCGCCGTCGTTAACGCCGCTTGAACCGCTGTTCGCGCCGGTATTAAAGCTAAGCGTACAGCCCGATAGCATAAGCGCCGTTAGCGGCAACGCTAACCCAACTTTAAAAAATTTATTTTTTGTCATATATGTTATTTAATTATCAATTTTCAATTCCCAATTATCAATAAATTATCAATTAATTTTCAATTTTATTTCTACTGCTTCTTATAATTTTTGAAAATATCAGCAACAGCTCTTGGGCTTCTTGCCATAATATTCTTAATTTATCTGTTTTTTCCGGATTTGTTCTGGCTAATAGCCTAAGCCAATGTCTGGTTTCTTTAATTTCTTTTTTGCAGATACCGATTTTATGAATAAAATCTTTTTTGCTTTCCGCTTCGGTAGCCTCGCAATAATTGGCTCCGATTGATCCGCCTGAGCCGACTAGTTGAGTAATTATTCTGGAATTAACCGGATCTGTTATCGTAGACCGCGTCATATCAATTATATTCTCGGCAAATACTGCGGTTCTTTCTTCTAAGTCAAATCCTTGAGGCATATTTAAAATGATAATTGATAATTTAATTAATTGATTGTAAATTGATCATTGATAATTGATAATTATTTAGATGCTTACCGCCACGTTTTCAAGCGCCATTTTAGGATTTACGTTAGCCTCTAGATATTCTCGGCTCTGTTTTAAAACATTCATTAAATTTAAAAGCGCTTTTATGTTTAATTTAATTTTCACCGCCTCTAGCTCCTTAATAAAAGCTTCATGCTGGATCAGATCGGTTAAATTTAATTCTATCAGCATTAAATCTCTGGCTAAATTTTTCCAAACATCAATAACGCCGGCCGCTAATTTAACCGCTTCCTGGCCCCGCGCTTCTTTACCTAAAATATTTTCAATTGAGTTAAAACGCTCGTTAATATCGGAGCTTAAAAGACCGGTGAAAGACTTAACCTGGATTTTATAGCTTTCATAATATTCTTCGTCCTCCATAAACTTTAAAGCCAGCGCCGGCCGGCCGGCTGAGAGGCGGGAAAAATTCTTGGCTTGGCTTCTTGAAGCTTGATGGTTATTAATCAGATCATCGTAAATATCATCGCTTTTAACCGGCAAAAAATTTAAGATTTGGCTGCGCGAAATTATCGTTTTAGGCAAAGATTCAATATCGGTTACGGTTAAAATTATTACGACTTTAACCTTCGGCTCTTCCAAGGTTTTTAATAAAGCGTTAACCGCGCTTTCGCTTAAATATTCCGCGCCTTTTATAATCCCGACTTTATATGAATTTAAAAACGAACTCATGCTTAAATTTCTGATAAAATCCCTGATTTGTTCAATGGAAATATTTTTTTTATCTTCCTCTCTTTTAATTAAATAAATATCGCTATGGATATTTTTAGCCGCTTCCAAACAGGCGGAGCATTTACCGCAAGGCAAGATTAATTTGTCTTTAGCTTCGCAAACAAGGCTGCGCGCAAAAAAATTTGCGGCCGTAGTTTTGCCTAAATTAGACGGGCCGGTAAAGATATAGCTTCCGGAAACGTTCTTTTTAGCCAAACTTTTTGTTAAAAATTCAAAAATATGGCCATTGCCGACAATCGGCCAGTTTGATTTGATTTTGCTTTTTTCCATGTATTAATTATAACCTAATCAAACTGGCGAGTCAAAGTAATTAAGCTTTAAAATGACTAATGACTAATATCAAATGACAAATCAAATTCAAATTTCAAATATCAAAAAAATAATTAACCTGTCTGCCGGCAGGCAGGTTGGTCATTTAGCCATTTGACATTGGTTTGACATTTGTCATTGGAAATTTGTCATTTAATCCAGGTTGACTTTTACAACCGAATATTAGTATAATATTTCCATGAACAACAAACTTAAAAAACTTGTTTTGATTAGCGGCGATGTATTCGCCTTATATTTTTCCTTGTACTTAACTTTACTGATAAGATACTTGGGCGATGATCTGGCGAGAAATTGGACGGCGCATTTTTGGCCGTTTACCATGATTTTTATTTTATGGCTGATTATTTTTTATATTTCTAACCTCTACAACCTGAATTTAGCCGTAAATAATCTTAAATTTTATCAATCAAGCGGCCGCACGCTAGCTATCGCCGGCCTGGTATCGCTCGCCTTTTTCTATTTAATGCCCCAAATCGGCATCGCGCCGAAAACCAATCTATTCATATACATCCTGGTTTTCGCGGTTATTTTTTATCTTTGGCGCCAATTTTATAATTACTCGCTGAAATCATATTTGCCAAAAAGAAATATCGGCATAGTCGGCTATAATAATTTAGTGGCGGAAATTATTAAAGAGTTTGAGCAAAAACCGCATCTCGGGTACGCGCTCAGTTTTATCGCCGACGACAGCGGCGATAATCAGGCAGCCGGCATAAGGCCGATTGCCGACCTTGAAATACTGCTGGCCGAAAATAAATTGGATACGGTTATTTTATCTTATGACCCGCACCGGTCGGAAAATTTACGCGCGGTTTTATTTAACTCGCTTTATCGCCGGATAAATTATGTCAGCCTGCCTAATTTTTACGAAGCGATTACCGGCAAAGTCCCTTTGGACAGCTTAAACCAGATGTGGTTTCTGGAAAATTTGAATGAAAACAATAAAATCTGGTTTGACCGCGTAAAAATTATTTACGATTTTATTTTAGCGCTGATTATTTTTATCATAACTCTGCCTTTCTGGATTATTATCGCGTTGGTTATAAAACTTGAAAGTTCCGGGCCGGTATTTTTTATTATGAACCGCGCTGGCCGAAATAATAAGATTTTTAAACTGATAAAATTCAGGACCATGAAGGAAGAAAATAATAATCACGCGCCTACCCAGGCCAATGACCCGCGAATTACAAAATTCGGGCGCATCTTAAGAAAAACCAGGATTGATGAACTGCCTCAAGTCATTAATATACTTAAAGGCGAAATGAGCTTCGTCGGCCCGCGTCCGGAGCGCCCGGAATTAATTATTGAGCTGGAAAAGCAAATCCCTTTTTACGGCCAAAGAACTTTAGTTAAGCCCGGCCTAACCGG
>CAZGKM010000007.1:25949-58217 GCA_964526325.1 uncultured Gammaproteobacteria bacterium | reverse complement strand
CAGAGCAAGTCGGTATTCAAAAAAATAAAATATTCGTAGCGGATAATGGCCAAATCGTTGAATTTGGCAAAGCGGCTAACGGTGAAATTTCCGGTAAACTTACTAAAGACAAAGTTATAACCGATTATGTCATGGTTGACGGTTTGGGCGTGGGCGATGTTTCCAATATTGTCTTGCGCGATCGCCGAGTTATGGCCGAAGACGGCATGATCGTAATTATCGCCACAATTGATGCTAAAACAGGCGACACTATCGGTAATCCGGATATAATTTCGCGCGGGTTTGTTTATATGAAAGAAAACAAAGAGTTAATTCAAAAAACCAGAATGAAAGTCAAAAAAATCGTTAAAGATCATAATCCGCGCACGCCGGCCGATGATGATTATGTTAAAAATAAAATTAGAAATGACGTCGGCCAATTTTTATTTTCACAGACTAAGCGTCGCCCCATGGTTTTGCCTGTTGTAATAAAAGTATAAAATAACGATTAATATTTATAAAAAGAGGGTGAATAAAAAAGCCTTCTTTTTTTGCGTTCAATAATTGACTATAAGCTGATTAAATGTTAGTATAATGTTGTTATTTAATTAATTTTAATTAACAATCATATTACTAGAAATTTCAAGAAAATATCAGTAAATTTGCTGATATTTTTAATAAATTTATTGATATTTTCAAAGAGGTTATTAACCGCTTTTTTTGTTAATCTGGCTTTTAAGCCGGTTTTGGCAATATTAAGATTTATATTTTATAAAATATTGGTCAGGCTGTATTTGTTTTATTTTTCAACCGTAAAACGACTTGGCCTGGTCGACAAAATTAAAAATAAATCATCCGCTTTTTTTGTTAATCAAAAATTAATTCATATTGTCGTCAGTACTTTAACAATATTTTTTGTTGTTTTTAATTTAACTCAAAAAACCCAAGCGGTTACGCCTGATGAAATTGCCGGTAATACTTTTTTATCGGAAATAATATCAACCGAATTCGGTGAAAACGACGAGCTAATTGAGGAATATTTTGACGAGCAGGTGGCCATCACGCCGGTGCAGCAGACTTATTTAGATAATTTAACCGCTTTTAAGCCTCAACCTATGGCCGAGATGACGGCGCCGGAGGATAGTGTTTTAGATACGGAAGATTTAACGCAGAACGGCGATGCTATCAGAAAGCCTGATTTAGCCGCTACCAGTAAGACAGTACGCCCAAGAGAAGGTATTGTTGAATATGTAGTACAGGCCGGTGATTCGGTTAGCACTATAGCCGCTAATTTTGGGATAAGCGTCAATACCATTTTATGGGAGAATAATCTAAATGCCTATAGTTTAATCAGACCAAGAGATAAATTAGCAATTTTACCCGCGAGCGGAATAGCGCATAAAGTCGTTCGCGGCGATACTTTAGGCACAATTGCTACTAAATACGGTGTAGATTCCAATACGATTTTAGAAACTAATAAACTAGCAAGTGCGGAGATGCTATCTGTCGGTCAAAAATTAATTATTCCCGGCGGCAAAAAGACTTATTATGCCGCCAGCCCATCGTCAAATATTTCCGCTGTTTCAATTATTAAAGATTTATTAAAGCCGCAGGATCTTAGGTCAACTGCCAGCAATAAGCTGGCTTGGCCTACGATTGGTGCGAGAATTACGCAATATTCTTCCTGGAGACATTATGCCATAGATATAGCCAATAAAATCGGCACGCCGATTTATGCTTGCGATACCGGCGTAGTTGAAGTGGCCGGTTGGGGTACGGGTTATGGCAACCAGATTGTTATTGATCATGGCGGCGGCAGAAAATCACGTTATGCTCATTTGTCTAAATTCTATGTTAAGAAAGGCGAAACGGTCAAAAAGGGCGAGGCTATAGCGGCTATGGGTTCAACCGGTCGTTCAACCGGACCGCATTTGCATTTTGAGTATATTATCAATGGCATTAAGTATAATCCTCTTAATTATTTAAAATAAATAATTTATGAATTTTTTAATCGGTTTAATTATTATAGTCGTCGGCGCTTTAATAGTAATTAAATCGGAAGCCATGTTAAACGCTTTCGGCAGAATAGAATTTTTTGAGCGCAAGCTTGGCAGCGACGGCGGTTCAAGACTGGGTTATAAATTAATAGGTATAATAGCTATTTTTATAGGCATGCTGATTATGACCAATATGATTGGTGGATTTTTAGAATGGGTATTATCCCCGATTTTGCGCTATAATAAACCGCAGTAATCAGGGGCTGTTAGCTCAGTTGGTAGAGCACCGCGTTTGCAACGCGGGGGTCAAGGGTCCGAGTCCCTTACAGTCCACCGCAATAAATAAAAAAGAGGTTATTTCTATTACAACAATCAAAAAAAGGAGGGGAAAATGCCGAATTACGAAGTGCATACGGTAATTTTAGCGAAGGGAGAAGATAACAATTTCAACAAAATGGTCTGGACGGGAGAAGCGTTAATTGATGAAAATAATAGAGAAATTGTCAGAGATGGCGTGGCATTAATTGCCGAAAGGAACAGGGTTGATGCAAGCAGTAACTTTGTTATAAAAACTAAAGAAAAATTTCCTTCTTTAGAATTTAATTTTGTAGCAGAGCTGGGACTTACGATAATATTAAGAGAAGTTACTGCTTGCTGACTTTGCAAACACTAAATTTTCAATAAAGTTAAATTGGAAATTTAGTGTTTTTTTTGCAATTTTTATATTTGCTTTATCTATTTTCTTGTGATGTAATATTAGTATGGAAAAACTAGTTAAAAAAGAAAAATTTATGATTATTGACGGCAATGCGCTGATTCACAGGAGTTTTCACGCTATGCCGCCGTTAACTACAAAAACCGGGGAAATCGTCAACGCGGTTTACGGCTTTACGGCCGTTTTAATTAAAGCGTTGAAGGAATTTAGGCCTGAATACGTGACCTTGACTTTAGACAGGAAAGAAAAAACTTTCCGCCATGAGCAATTTAAAGACTATAAAGCCACGC
The DNA here is from genome assembly GCA_964526325.1 of uncultured Gammaproteobacteria bacterium. Classification (GTDB taxonomy): domain Bacteria; phylum Patescibacteriota; class Patescibacteriia; order Patescibacteriales; family GWC2-42-12; genus JACPHD01. Next base: position 55,236 of record CAZGKM010000007.1, on the reverse strand, counting down.
GTGTAAAAGCGCCGGATGAGCTATACGCGCAAATCCCCCGAGTTAAGGAGATAGCCGAAAGTTTTAATATACCGATTTATGAATTAGCCGGTTTTGAAGCCGATGATTTAATCGGTACTTTGGCCAATAAGGTTGACGGCTTGGTTGAAAAAATAATCGTTACCGGAGATATGGATACTATGCAATTAATTAATAATCATACTAAGGTTTATACCATGAAGCGCGGTTTAACCGACTCAATGATTTATGACATTAAAGCGGTTAAAGAAAGATACGGCTTAGAGCCTGGACAGATGATTGATTTTAAGGCTTTGCGCGGCGATCCTTCGGATAATATTCCTGGAGTAAAAGGAATTGGCGAGAAAACCGCCACTGAACTTTTGCAAAGATTTAAAACTCTAGACGGAGTTTATAAAAATGTAAATTCAGAAAAAATAAAAGACCGAGTTCGCGAACTTCTTATCCAATATAAAGATAATGCTTTTATGAGCAAGGAGCTGGCTGCCATAAAATGCGATGTTAAAATTGAATTTGATTTAGATCAGGCGCGTTTTGGCGCTTTTAATCGGGAAAAATTGGCAAAACTGTTTAATGAGTTGGAGTTTCGTTCGCTTCTGCCAAGGCTTCATGGTTTAGCTCAAGACACAGAAAAGCGATTAATAAAAAGCCATGATTACGAGCAGATCGATAAGTTTAAAAGAAATTTAGAGTTGTTTAAGTACGAATTAATTGATAATGATAAAAAATTCGAAAAATTTTTTAAAAAACTTCAAGCGCAAAAAGAATTTTCTTTTGATACGGAAACAGCTAACTTTAATCCGGTAACGGCCGAGTTGTTAGGGATAAGTTTCAGCTGGCGGGCCGGTGAAGCATATTATCTGGAAGTTAAAAGTAAAAAGTTAAAAGCAAAAAGTGATTTATTTAATTATAAAAATAACGAGCCTGACAATAATTTGTGGCTTATTAAATTAAAGCCTATATTTGAAGACGAGAAAATAAAAAAATACGGCCATAATATTAAGTTTGATATTGAGGTGATGTCTGGCTTAGGAATAAATATTAAAGGCGCTGCCGCTGATTCTATGATTGCGTCGTATCTTTTAAATCCCGGCAGCCGCCAGCACAATTTAGACGCGGTGACTTTTAGCGAATTAAATCATCAAAAAATAACCAAAGAAGATTTATTGGGAAAAGGCAAGGAAAAAATAACCTTTAGCCAGGTAGCACTCGAAAAATTGTTTAATTATTCCTGCGAAGACGCGGACTTTACCAATCGTTTGATTAAAAAATTAGTACCGGAGTTAAAAAAGCAAAAATTAATTAAATTGTTTAACGAAATTGAAATGCCGTTAGTTTTGGTTTTGGCGATGATGGAAATTAACGGTATAAAAATAAATAAGGAATTTTTAGCTGATATGGGTAAAGAGGCAGATAAAAGAATCAGCCGTTTAACGAGAAAAATACATGAATTGGCCGGCCAGGAGTTTAATATAAATTCAACTCAACAGCTAAGAGAAATTTTGTTTGAAAAATTAGCCATACCGGCCATGGGTATTTCAAAAAATAAGACCGGTTTATCTACCGGCGCCGATGAATTGGCTAAATTAAAAGGCCAGCATCCGATAATTGATTTAATTCAGGAGTACCGGGAAGTAGTTAAGCTTTCGACGACCTATATTGAAGCTTTGCCAAAATTGGTAAATTCTAAAACCGGCCGGCTACACACAAGTTTTAATCAAACTGTTACTGCCACCGGACGTTTGTCTTCAACCGAGCCTAATATGCAAAATATACCGATTCGTACAGAATTAGGAAGGGAAATTCGCAAGGCTTTTATCGCCGACAAGGCCTATAAGTTATTAAGTCTTGATTATTCGCAAATTGAATTAAGGCTGGCGGCGGATATGTCCGGCGATAAAAAAATGGTCGAAGCTTTTTTAAAAGGCAAAGATATTCATATGGCTACGGCTGCGGAAATTAATCAAGTTGTGCTTAGCGAAGTAACGCCGGAAATGAGAAGGGAAGCAAAAGCGGTAAATTTTGGCATTTTATACGGCCAGGGACCGCATGGCTTATCGCAAGGCGCGGAAATTCCTTATGCAAGAGCTAAAGAATTTATTGATAAGTATTTTGCGGTATATAAAGGCGTAAAAAAATTCGTGGACCAGACCATTGAAATGGCTCGGGATAAAGGCTATACTGAAACTTTGTTCAACAGGCGCCGGATTTTGCCGGAAATAAATTCATCAACCGTGCAAGTGCGCAAAGCGGCTGAACGCATGGCTATTAATACTCCGCTCCAGGGTACGGCCGCGGATATTATTAAAGTGGCCATGATTAGAATTCTGGAATTTATGAAGAAAAATTATCAACCTAATGAAGTTAAAATGCTTTTGCAGGTGCATGACGAATTGGTTTTTGAAGTTAAAGAGAATTTAGTGAAAAAATTTGCTATTGAAATTAAAGATATTATGGAAAATGTTATAAAACTTAAAGTTCCTTTAGGCGTTGACGCGAGTAGCGGAGATAATTGGGGAGAGATGGAGAAAATTTAAAATAAAAAAATTATGATTATTAAATATTTAGACAATAAAAAAATAGCTATTTTAGGGCTAGGATTAGAGAATTTAGCTTTAGTTAAGTATTTATTAAAACATAAAGTAAAATGCGAGATTACGATTTGCGATGCGCGCAATGATGTAAAAAAGAAATGGATTCTCCCCGCATCTTGCGGGGCGGGAATGACAAGAGAGAGGAGCGGAACGGCGAAAATAAAATGGCAGTTAGGAAAAAATTATTATAAAAATTTGGATAAATTTGATATTTTGTTTCGTTCTCCCGGCTGGTCTTTAAGTTGCCCGGGAGTAAAAACAGCCAAGAAAAAAGGCGTACAAATTTTTAGCCCAATGCAATTGTTTTTTAAGCTTTGTCCGAGTAAAAATATTATCGGAGTGACCGGCACTAAAGGTAAAGGTACGACGGCCAGCTTAATTTATGAAATTTTAAAAACTGCCGGTAAAAGGGTTTGGCTTGGCGGCAATATCGGCGTAGGTCCGTTTGATTTTATGGATAAAATCAAAAAAACCGATTGGGTAGTGCTTGAACTATCATCTTTCCAGCTTGAAGATATGGAGGTTAGCCCGCATATCGCCGTAATTACCAATTTTTATTCCGAGCATTTAGCGCCGGCCGATCCTAATAATCCGAATTTCCATAAAACCTTAAATGATTATGGGCGGGCGAAGATAAACATTGCCAGATGGCAAAAAAAGAAAGATTATATAATTTTAAATTTCCAATTTCTAATTTCTAAACAATTTCCAATTTCTAATTTTCAAGCAAAAAGCCAAAAAATTTATTTTAAAAAGTCAGATTTGCCGTCAAAATTAATCGGCGAACATAATAAAGAAAATATTGCGGCCGCGGTTGAGGTAGCAAAGATTATTGGCGTTAAATCTAAAGATGTAAAAAAAGCGATAGTTAATTTTAAGGGATTGGAACATCGGCTAGAATTAGCGCGAGCCTATCAAGGCGTGAAATATTATGACGATAGTTTTGCCACGACTCCGGAAGCGGCTATTACCGCGCTAAAATCATTCAGCCGGCCGGTAATTATTTTACTCGGCGGCGCCGATAAAGGGGCCGATTTTAGAGAGTTGGCCAAAGAAGTAAAAAAGCGATGCAAGTTTGTCGTTTTGCTAAACGGCCAAGCTACGGGCCGAATCAAGCAAAAATTAATTAATGTCGGCTTTTTAAAAAATAAAATAAAATTATTTAATAATATTAATAAGGCGGTTGGATTTGCTAAAGAGATTTCCTCTCCGAACGATGTAGTTTTATTATCAACTGCCTGCGCCAGCTTCGGCATGTTTAAAAATTATAAAGAAAGGGGGGATTTATTTAAAAAGCAGGTTAAAAATTTAAAATAAAACAAAGCCGTTACGGCTTTGCTCTGAAGCGTTAAAGTTAAATAATTGGTTATTAAATACTTAATTATTATCGCTTTCTTCCCCTGATTCTTCTTGGAGGGGGTTTAACTGCAAAGGGTGCAGATTAACGATTTCCAGCTCCGTACCGCAGTTTAAGCAGCTGACTAAATCTTTCTCAGATGATTCTTCTTCAATGATAATATCACTCGAACAGACAGGGCATTGAGTTGTTTGCATAAGATGAACTTGTTTTTTAATAGTTATTAACCTATTATAATATTAGCAAAATTTAACCAAACTTACAAATTTAAAATAACATGATAATTTTTCTCTACGGCCAGGATAATTTCAGGAGCCGTTTAAAATTAAACGAATTAAGAGATAAATATTTACGCGAGGTTGATAAATTGGGCAGCGGCCTTAATATTATTAATGGCGCCAAAGCGACTTTTTCAGAAATCACGGCGGCCATAAGTCCGTCATCGCTTTTATCGAAAAAGCGCTTAATTATTGTCGAGGATATTTTTATAAATAAAGATAAATTAATTTTTGAAAAGCTTAGCGAATATTTTAAAAATAAAAAGCAAGACGATAATATTATTATTGTTTGGGAGTCGAATATTAAAACAAAAAAATTTAAGAATGTGCTTTCGCCCATGCTTTTAGATTCAAGCGGCAAAGAAAAGCCGCTGAATAAAAAACAAGCCGAACTGTTTGAATTTTTGTCTGCTCAAAAGTACGCTTATAATTTTAATTTGTTAAGCAATACCGAATCTGCCAATTGGGTAAAAAAACAAACGGTTTTACGCGGCAGTAAAATTAGCGTTAAGGCCGCGGAGATGCTGGTCGGTTTAGTCGGCAATGATGGTTGGCAGATTAATAATGAACTTGATAAGTTAATCAGTTATAAAGCGACCGGCAAACTGACTCAGGGCGGCGTTGATATAGAGGTAGAAGATGTTAAAAATTTAGTTCGCGGAAATTTTAGCGAAAATATTTTTGCTTTAACTGACGCTCTAAGCGTTAAAAATAAAGCTTTAGCCGTCAAGCTTTTGGATGAGCAAATCGAGGCTGGATTAAGCGAAGGTTATTTATTGAATATGTTTGTCAGGCAATTTAGGATTTTACTCTCCATAAAGCAAGCGCTTGAATCAGGTTTAAGCCAGCGCCAGATTACCAGCCAACTGAAACTTCATCCTTTTGTTGCGCAGAAAGGCATAGAACAAGCGCGCCATTTCAACCTGGCTATTTTAAAAGATATTTTAAATCAGCTTTTCCGCATTGATTTTGAAGCTAAGTCAGGATTAAACAGCTATCTGGCCGGATTGAATATGTTGATAGCTAAACTGTAAATTTTACCCAGTATTATTTAGATATACAAAAACCCCTATTGGAGGGGTGTTGTATTACTATATATAGTTTTATATTCAAAAGAACGATTCAAAACAAAAAACTGTAATATTATTATCGTAAATTATAATATATTTACAGTTTTTTGTTTTGACAACTTATTTAAAAGCTTGGTTAAATTTTTTACTCAATCTTGACTTTTTGCGGTTGCCGGCATTTTTTTTAATAACGCCTTTGCCGGCCGCTTTATCTAAAGCACGTAAAGTTTTCGTTACCATTTCTTTAGCGCCTGGATCTTTAGTTTCAATCGCTTTGCGGCTTTTTTTAATCAAATCTTTCAGGTTATTTTCAATTTTTGAATTGCGTTGGTTGCGTTTAATTGATTTACGTAATTCTTTTTTTGCAGAAGCTGAATTAGGCATAGAAATAATTTTAATTTTTAATAAAATTTTTTATAAGACTTAATTATATTAGCATAAGCCCTTTTATTTTTCAAGGGCTTTATTATGGTTTATCTTTCGCCAAATTATTAGAATAAAGTAAAAGATAAATGCAATTACGGCGAGAAGGCTAACCAGCTGTGGAAAACGCAGTCCGAAAATAACCGGAGTAGCGTCCAAACGGATGAATTCAAGGGAAAAGCGCAGGCATGAATAAAGCAAAAAGTATAAAGTAAAAAGTATAAAATAAAAAGCGTTATTAATTTTATTTTTTTTAATAAATAAATAATGCAAAGCAAATAAAATTAAAAAAATCAAGAGATTGCCGATTGATTCATACAGAAAGGTTGGGTGAAAATATTCATAATTAGCGTATTGCCAAGGCCGATTTATCGGGTTTATAGGTATGCCCCAGGGCAGATTAGTCGGCAGGCCGAAAAGTTCTTGGTTAAAGTAATTGCCCCAGCGCCCGATCGCTTGCCCTAAGGGCAGGCTCGTGCTTAAAACGCCGGCTAATTGCCAAAAATCAAGGCTATATTTTTTCACGAACAGCCATAAAGAGATTAAGCCGCCGATAATGGCGCCATGGATGGCTAGCCCGCCCTGCCAGACTTTTAACATTGATAAAGGATTTGCCAGATAATATGGCAGTTCTAAAAATATTTCATAAACGCGCGCGCCGACGATGCCGCCGACAATCAGCCAAAACGCCAAATCTATAATAATGTCGCTTTTAATATTATAGAGTTTCGCCAGGTAAAGAGAAACCGTTAGGGCGGATAAAATTCCGGAAATGATAAAAAGACCGTACCAATAAAAATGGATCGGGCCGAAAGCGGCGAGGATGGGCGAGGGGTTAAAAGTATGAAGGAAGTTGAACATGTTATTGTATTGTCATTGCGAACGACCGAAGGGAGTGAAGCAATCTCATAAACTCGGATATCAACCAGAGATTGCTTCGTCGCCCGAGTACGGGCTTCTCGCAATGACAGTAATGTTTTTATTTTCCCCCTTTAAAACAGTTTAGTCAAATTTTAGGCTGGTTAAATAAAAAAGAAAGCCGCGCTGTAAAAAGCCGCGGCTCGTGAGGCTGGGATTCCTATTGTTTAAAAGGAATCCTTTGCCTGTCAAAAATTTTTCTCAGGTTTACCCAACTTTCATTGGGATCTGCCTTTTTCTCGCTTACGCTGGAGAAAATCGCCAACAGTAGAAATACGACTGTCAACGCTAAGAATATTATTGGAGCAGAAATTGGAGTGATTCCTTGCTTATCTGTTACAACAAGCAGAAAATTTATATTTGCCATAACACTTACTATTGCCGTGATGGCAAAAAGAACAATACTCGCAATGCATAGTCTCAAACTTATACGATAAATTTTCTCTTTCATTTTTCCCCTCCTGTTTTTTTGTTTAAGTTTGAATTTTATTATCCTGAAACTGCGGTTAATTGATTTCTGGATTCCCGCTTCCCCAGTTAAATATGCTATGCATTTAACGGGGCGAGTCGCGGGAATGACAATTTAGAAAATAAATACAGCAATTTTAGGATAATAAAATTATTTAAAGGTGCAAAATGATTTTATAACTATATCATACTTTCTTTTATTTGTCAATAATTATTATATAAATTAAGCTAATTTTAGTAAAAAATTAATTGTTAGCATAATAGTTTTTATTGTATAAAAAAGTATTATTAATTTATTTTATTTCTGGATCCCTGCCTGCCTGCCGGTAGGTAGGCAGGCAGGGAATAACAAAATTGATTAAGTAAAAAAATAAAAACGGTTGTTATAAACGTTTTTATTTTATGGAAATATTTATATTTTTTCTAGATCGCCTGTAAAATCCTCCGCCCTTTGAGCGACCCTTTTACTAAAGGGGTTTTTTGTTATTAAGTTTTTTTTCGGTTTCCAATATGGCCAGAGTGGTTTTTATAACCGTATCCGGATTTAAAGAAATACTGTCAACGCCGCATTCGACCAAAAATTGGGCAAATTCAGGGAAGTCCGAAGGGGCTTGGCCGCAGATGCCGATTTTAGTTTTGGTTTTTTTAGCGGCTTCAATCACTTGTCTAATTAGTTTTTTTACAGCCGCGTTATTTTCGTCGTAAACTTGGCTGACCAGCGAACTGTCGCGGTCAACGCCGAGCGTTAATTGGGTCAGGTCGTTAGAGCCGATAGAAAAACCGTCATAAAGTTTTGCAAATTCATCCGCTAAAATAACATTTGAAGGAATTTCTACCATGCAATATAATTCAAAATTATTTACGCCACGTCTCAAGCCGTTGTCCGCTATAATTTTTATAACTTTTTCGGCTTCTTTAATCGTCCGGCAGAACGGCACCATAGCTTTTAAGTTAGTCAGTTTCATTTCCTCGCGAACTTTTTTTATGGCAGCGCATTCAAGCTCGAAAGCCGGCTGAAATAGAGGGGTATAATAGCGTGAGGCTCCGCGCCAGCCGATCATGGGGTTAGATTCAACCGGCTCATATTCGGTCCCGCCGATCAGGTTGGCGTATTCATTGGTTTTAAAATCAGAAAATCTTATAATTACGTCTTTGGGGTAAAAAGCGGCAGCGATAACGGCTATGCCTTCGGCCAATTTATCAATGAAATATTGTTTCTTATCTTTATAACCGGCCGTCAGCTCGTCAATTTTTCTTTTAACCTTTTTATCTTTTATTTTAGAATAATTTAATAATGCCAAAGGATGAATTTTAATCTGGTCGTTAATAATAAATTCTTCACGCGCCAGACCAACGCCTTCGTTAGGAATAAAGGAAGACAGAAAGGCAATGTCCGGCGAGCCGATATTCATCATTATTTTGGTTTTTGGCTTAACCAGATTTTTAATGCTGGTTTTATTTATTTTAAATGGCAGTTTGCCTTCATAGACAAAGCCCATATCGCCTTCGGCGCAGCTGATAGTTATGGCTTGTCCGGTTTTAATAATTCTTGAGACATTGTTGGTGCCGACGACGCAAGGAATGCCTAATTCGCGCGAAACTATGGCCGCGTGGCAGGTACGGCCGCCTTTATCCGTTACGATAGCCGAGGCGATTTTCATAATCGGCTCCCAGTCCGGGTCGGTCATGTCGGTAACTAAGACTTCGCCAGGCTTAAATTTGGCGATATCGGAAATATCCATAATCCGATTGGCGATTCCGGCGCCGATGCGGTTGCCGACGCTACGGCCAGTAGAAATTATTTTACTCTTTTTTTCTAAAACATATTCTTCAATCACGCTGTAATCGCGGACGGAATGGATAGTTTCCGGGCGCGCCTGGATGATATATAATTCATTTTCTTTGCCGTCTAAAGCCCATTCTATATCCATGGCCCGGCCATAATGCTTTTCAATTTGCATGGCCCAATCGGCCAGTTTCAGAACCTGTTTATCCGTTATTGATTGCCGACATTGATCGGCTAAAGGCACTTTAACGTCTTTAACCGGTCGCTTAGGGTTGTTGCTATAAATCATCTTAATTTTTTTGCTTGAGATTGAATGGGATATAATGGTTTTAGTCGGTTTAAAAACATAAAATTCGTCTGGATTGACTTTGCCCTGGACGATATTTTCGCCTAGTCCAAAAATAGAATTGATTAAAACCGTATTGGCAAAACCCGATTCGGTATCAACCGTAAAAGTAACGCCGGAAGCCGCCAGGTCGGAACGGATCATTTTTTGTATGCCTACGGATAAAGCGATTTTAAAATGATCAAAGCCTTTATCAACGCGGTAGGAAATCGCGCGGTTGGTGAATAGCGAAGCAATGCATTTTTTAACCGCGAGAAGCAGCTCAACTTCGCCGGAGATATTTAAAAAAGTTTCCTGCTGGCCGGCGAACGACGCGTCCGGCAAATCTTCGGCCGTAGCGCTAGAGCGGACCGCTACATGCAAATTTTTGGTTTTATAAAATTGGGATAATTTTTTGTAGGCCTGGATAATCTCTTGGCTTAAGTCTTCAGGAAAAGCCGTGGCGATAATTAATTTCCTAACCGCGGCGCCTCGCTTACCCAAATCGATAACATCCCTGGTATTTAAGCCGTTTAAAACTTTTTTTATATCTTCCTTAAGATGGGTTTGCTCCAGAAGATAATTATAAGCACTGGCCGTAGTGGCGAAGCCGTTAGGCACTTTTATGCCTTGGCCGGCTAAATTTTTATACATTTCGCCGAGCGATGCGTTTTTACCTCCGACTTGCGGCACGTCTTTAATAGTGGTTTCTTCGAAAAATTTTATGAATTGCGGCATACTTTAGATTTAAAATTTTAAATTAGCAAAAAAGCCAAAAAAAGGCTGTTAGTTGCCAATTACTAATTTTATGAATAATTATAGATTAATTTTTTTACTTAAATCGTAGACGTAAGGAATTTTCCACCAAGCTCCTTCAAGGCATTTTAAAATTCCTATAATCGAGACAACAATAAGAACTAAAGCCAATAATTGTCCGAAAACCGGAATATAGCAAATAAAACTTACAATGAATAAAATTAGGCCTTGTTTGGCATGAAATTGAGAAAATTTTGAACGTTTTTTACCTAAGAGCGGAATTAAAAAAAGGATTGAGACATAAGACAAAGCCGCTATGGTTTTGTTTTGCTCAATATCCGAGTCATTACCCGTCTTAGCCATTGTTTCATTGGCCATAGTTTTATTATTAGTTAATTATATTATTATGATAGCATAATTTTTGATATAATAAAACTAGGTTTGACAAAAGTCCAAGGATATTTAAGAATTAGAAAATATGCAGACGTGGCGGAATTGGTATACGCGCTAGCCTTAGGAGCTAGTGGAGCAATCCATGAGAGTTCAAATCTCTCCGTCTGCACCAGATAAAATAATATATTTATAATGAGAGAAATAAGTCTTTATTACGCTGTTCTTTTTAAACTTTAAAGGAGGGGGGGAATGCAGAAATTTTATAGTTGTAGATTTTGCAAAGAGCCGGGCAGTAAAAAATGTCGGTCCTGCAATGGTTATGGCGGCAGAAGAAAAAAAGCTCCTTCTCGCCAAAGAAACGGAAAGGTAATTTATTTGCCGCCGCCTATGCCTCGCCGCCAAAGAAACGGAAAGGTAATTTATTTGCCGTCACGATGCCAAATTACCGATCATCCTTCTTAAAGGCGAAAAGATAATTATAATTCGCCAAGCCGGCCATTAAAAATATAGCCGGCGTTTTTATTTAAAAATAATCTATTAAATTTATGTGTTTTAAATATGCTAAACAGCAGCGGATTGCACTAAATAGCTCTATTAATAATTTAATGAATTAAAAAATTATGTTAAACTATAATAAGCTCAACATTATATTATTATGAAAAAACAAGGAGGACATATAATTATTTTTATCCTGGCGCTTATATGCGCGGGATTTTTTTATGAGCAAAAAAACGCAAGTAGCTCTAATAGCAATGTTATGATAAGCCAAATAATGTACGGACAATCCGGCGCCGCGAATAATGAATTTATAGAATTATATAATCCGACCAGTTATGATATTGATTTGACAGAATATAGTTTAAAAAAGAAAACGCAGACCGGCACGGAAAGTAATTTGATCAGCTCAAGTAAATTTAGCGGTTTAATTTCGGCGCATGGATTTTTTTTGATAGCTCATCCCGATTATAAAATCATGGTAAACGCCGACTCGGCCTATTCGGGTTCGTCATATTATATTTCCGCCAATAATACCGTTCTATTATACGACGCCGGTGGAAATTTATTGGATAAAGTCGGCTGGGGCACGGCTCAAGATTTTGAGAATCAAGCTTCAGTTGACTTTGATAATGGGAAAAGCATAGCTCGTAAAATTAATAATGGCATTATGCAGGATACGGATAATAATGCCGTTGATTTTGAAATTAAAGATTTACCTATCGCGCATAATTCGGCCAGCGCCAAATTATTTCCCGATAGCGGGCAGAATCAAGATAATACCGCCACTTCAACGCCGCCGGTAGAACAGCCAGTTATAAGCGAAGACATGGCGACCTCAACCAGTTCAACTTCGCAGCCAGTTAATAAAAATAATTTTGGCGATGTGGTAATAAACGAGTTGGTGTCCGATCCGGCGGATAATGATAACGAGTGGATTGAATTATATAATAAAGCTAACCGCGAAATCGATTTAACCGGTTGGCGGATCGAAGAGGGCAGTAAGGCAAAAACTTTTTTAAGCGGCGTTTTAGGCTCTAGCGGGTCCGTCCGCTATAAAGTAATTGACAAACCTGCCGGCAGTTTAAATAATGGCGGCGATATAATAATCTTATATGATGCGAGCGGGAAAATAATTGATCAAATAGCTTATGGGGGCTGGGACGACGGCGATATTAAAAATAATGCGCCCGCAGCCGGTGATCCTTTAAGTTTGGCTAGAAAATTTGACGGCTATAATACTTATAATAATTTTAATGATTTTGCCATAACTTTAACGCCGACTAAAGCAGCCAGCAATATTATTCAAGTTGAAGATGAAGTTAGTTCGGAAGCCAAGGCTAATTTTGATTTCTCAGGCGACATTTTTATTTCCGAAATAGTGCCTAATCCGGTCGGCGATGACACTAAATTAGAATTTATAGAAATATATAATGCCGGCAAGCGAGAAGTTGATTTGACCGGCTGGAGTTTAAGCAACGAAAGCAATAAAAAAGTTAATTTGGAAAAAATCGCTACCGGCACGGTTATTAAGGCCGGAGAATATCTGGCATTTTTTAGGCCGCGCACTAAAATAGTTCTGCATAACGACCAAGGCCAAGTAAATTTGTTTCAACCTTTAGCCGATAAGCCGTTTATGGCCGTGGATTATAAAAATGTCAAAGAAGGCTGGAGTTATAATTTGGATGATTTTAAAATAAAAGGAGAATGGGTTTGGAGCGAAACGATAACGCCGGAGAAAATGAATATAATAAAAACAATAAATCATTTGCCGGAAGCTGAATTTAGTTTGCCTAAAGAGGTTTTAGCCGGCCAGCCGGTTATTTTTGACAGTTCGGATACCTACGACCAAGACGATGATAAATTAAAGTTTAATTGGGATTTCGGCGATGGTTTTAAAAATAATTTAGCCAATCCGGGGCATACTTATTTAAAAGTCGGAGTTTACAAAGTTAAACTTGAAGTTAGCGACGGCCAAGGTACGACGACAAAAGAGCAAAGCGTAAAAGTAGTTAATAGTTTCGAGGCCATGGATAATGTTAGCGAGATTACTTTGCTCCCTGCGGTCGCTCGCGATGACAGTATAATAATTAACGAAATTTTCCCCAATCCTTCAGGAGCCGATACAGGCAACGAGTGGGTGGAGTTAAAAAACCAAAGTTCGGATAAAATTAATTTTATAAATTGGCGGCTTGAAAATAGCAACGGTAAATATAAATTTAAAAATGATTTATGGTTGGATTCGGCTAGTTTGTATTTATTAACCAATCAGGTCAGCCGGCTGGCATTAAAAAATACCGATGATTCTATCAGGTTATATAATAATCTTGACGAATTGGTTGATCAGGTTGAATACGCCAGCGCGATTCAAGGTGAAGCTTACGCCCGTGGCGCTAACGGCAACTGGTTTTGGACGACCAGATTGACGCCTGCGGACGAAAATATTATCAGTTTTGCCGGGAGTAAAAGCGAAATTGTAACTAAAGCGCTTGCAACCTCCGGCGCCAATGATTATGTCGAGACAACTTTAGAAAAAATTAAAGAGCTGGATATCGGCAGTCTGGTTATAGTTAAGGGAACGGTGGCGGTTGAACCAGGAATCTTAGGCGTACAGATATTTTATATTGTCGGCCAGCCTGCCGGACAGGCAGGTTCGCCCGGCATGCAAATTTATAATTACAAAAAAGATTTTCCGGAATTAAAAGTCGGCGACTATATTGAAGTGGCAGGAGAATTAACGCAGACACAAGGTGAGTTCAGAGTAAAAACCAAGGATAAAAACGATATAAAAATAGCCGGTAGCAAGCAGCCGCTTCAAGCCTTGGCCGTAAAAAGCGATGAAATCAGTGAAGAAAACATCGGTCAGCTTATAGTCATCGCCGGTGAGATTACCGATAAAAAAAGCGCTTCGCTTTATGTTGATGATGGCAGTGATGAAACTTTTGTTTACATCAAGCAAAGTACCGGTATTAGCACAAAAAGTTTAGCCGCCGGGCAAAAGGTTTCGGTGACCGGCGTTTTAAGTAAAACCAAAACCGGGCTTAGATTATTGCCGCGCTATCAGGAGGATATTGTTTTAACAGATTCGGCAGGCGCGTTAGAGCCGCAAGTTTTAGGCGAGATAGCGGAGGCAGAAGAATGGAATTTAGTCGAACGTGATAAAAAATTGGAGTTGTTTAAATATTTATTGATTATCGCCGGCGCTGTTATAATTGTTTTGACCGGGCTATTTATTAAAGCTAAAAAGAAAATTTAATTTTTCGTTACCCAGAGGAGCTATTTGACATTAGATAAATTTTTGTATAATATTTAACTAATTTTAAATGGTCTTTATAATTTTTTCAATAATTTTACCTTTTAAATTGAAGGGGGAGCCAATGGGAGCAGAGTCTGCAAAAAGCATAGCTATATCGGTTATTCAGCCATATTGGGGAGGTAATTTTGGCGGTGAATTGAAAGATGAAGTTTTGTTAATTGAATTTATGGGCACTAATAAAAATCAATGGAATACCCTCGGCGCGGCAGTTATTAAAGCTGATTTGAAAAATAAATATAATTTAGACGTCTCGGCAGAGGCATTAAATAAATGTGAGACTTTTGGCAATCTGATTTCCGCCGTGGAAGAGGCAAAAATTGTTGGATTAAGCCAATTAATAAAGCGGAGAATTTTAGATGGTGTTAGCTGTGATTTGGCCAATTAGCCTTTTGGCAATCTTAAATTAGAAAAACTTTAACCCACTTCAACTAATAAGGTGGGTTTTTTTATTGGCAAGGTGTGCTATAATTATTAATAAAGGCAAGACAGATTGTGGATTTGCCGCCTTATTTTAATTAATCAGAGATTATCGCGCTTTGCCGGCGTGGAGTTAATAATGATAATTATGGCTAGACGCAGAAGAAAATCAAATCCGCTGGATTATATAAGATTACCTAAGGTTGATTTAGACCCTGACATGAAAAGGGGCATTTTTATTATTTTAATTTTAGCTTTTGGCGCCATTAGTTTTTTAAGCTTATTCGGCTTGGCTGAAGGTTTAGGCAAATACTTGGAGCAAGGCATTATTTTTTTATTTGGCTGGGGTAAATGGCTTTTCCCTTTGACTATGCTGGCAATCGGATTTTTAATGTATAATCGAGATAAAGATTGGGTAAGGGGCGCTAATTATTTGGGATTGTTTATTTTTCTTATATTTTTTAGCGCCTTGCTTCATATTTTAGTCGGACAGGATAATTGGCAGTTAGCGGTTGAAGGGGGCGAGGGCGGCGGCCATATTGGTTATGGCATAATTTCTGTTTTTACTAAAATCATGGGTTTTTGGGCCAGCTTAATTACGGTAATTTGTTTGATTTTAATTTCTTTGATGTTGATGTTGAACGCCAGCTTAGAATCTTTAATCGGCGGAGAGAGCTGGTTCGTTAAAATATTTTATCCGGTTAATTTTATTTTTAATAAAATTTTTGGCAGCGGCAAAGAATCAGAATCTGACGCAGAAGTTGAATTTGATGAAGCTGAAGATGAAGTTGAAGAAGAAGAGGTTGAAAATAAAGATGACGAAGACGAAGCCGATGCGGAGAACGGCGCGCCGAGTTTTTATAAGCGTAAAATTAAAAACGAAAAGGACGAAGCCGGCGACGTTATTAAAGAAGAAAAAAATAGTTCATGGAAGCAAACGCACGTGCAAATTGATTTACCGCTGGATTTGCTTAATGCTAAAATCGGCAAACCGACTTCAGGCGATATTAAAAATAATATGTTGGTTATTCAAAGGACTTTGGAAAATTTCGGCATACCGGTGGAAATGGGCGAAGTTAATGTCGGTCCGACCGTAACCCAATATACTTTAAAGCCGGCTGATGGCATAAAATTAACCAAGATTACCACTTTAAGCAATGATTTGGCTTTATCTTTGGCCGCGCATCCGATCAGAATCGAAGCGCCGATTCCGGGCAAATCATTGGTCGGAGTTGAGGTGCCTAACGAAACTAAAGCTATTGTCGGACTGCGGGAAGTTTTAGCCGGCGAAATGTTTAAAAAAAGAAAGACCAATATTATGATCGCTTTGGGCAAAGACGTTTCCGGTAAAGTTTGGCTTGATGATTTATCTAAAATGCCTCATTTACTCGTTGCTGGCGCCACCAATTCAGGGAAGTCAGTCTGCCTTAATGCGATAATTGTAAGTTTATTATATCAGAACAATCCGGACGATTTACGTTTTATCATGGTTGACCCTAAGCGCGTTGAGTTGCCGGCTTATAACGGCGTGCCGCATCTTTTAACCCCGGTTATCACCGATGTCAGCAAGACTATCAATGCTTTAAAATGGTGTTTGAATGAAATGGACAGACGTTTCGAAACTTTAGCTAAAGCCGGCAAGAAAAATATCGTCAGTTTCAACGAGATGGGCAAGGAAAAAATGCCGTTTATTATTTTTATTATTGATGAATTGGCCGATTTAATGGTCGCGGCAGGCAAAGATGTGGAAGCCAGCATAATCAGACTGGCGCAGATGGCCAGAGCCGTAGGCATTCATTTGATTTTAGCCACGCAACGGCCGAGCGTTGACGTTATTACCGGTTTGATTAAAGCCAATATGCCGGCGCGCATCGCTTTTTCCGTGGCATCAGGCATAGACTCGCGCACGATTTTAGATTCACTCGGCGCGGAAAAGTTATTGGGCCGGGGAGATATGCTGTTCACTACGGCGGAATTTTCCAAACCCAAAAGGCTGCAAGGCGCTTTTGTCAGCGATAATGAAATCAAAAGAATTATAAATTACATTAAAGACCGCAGCGGTGAGCCGCAATATATTGAAGGCATAACCGATCGGCAAAA
The DNA here is from genome assembly GCA_964526325.1 of uncultured Gammaproteobacteria bacterium. Classification (GTDB taxonomy): domain Bacteria; phylum Patescibacteriota; class Patescibacteriia; order Patescibacteriales; family GWC2-42-12; genus JACPHD01. The sequence goes on along the minus strand of CAZGKM010000007.1, from coordinate 38,522 downwards.
AGTTAAAGGCATTGCCGGGGTCGGCTTAGGCAGCGGCAGCGAAGATTCGGACGAATTATTGGAAGAAGCAAAAGAATTAATTATTAATTCCGGCAAAGCCTCGGCTTCATATCTGCAGCGCCGGTTAAGCATCGGTTATGCGCGCGCGGCCCGCCTATTAGACTTATTGGAGGAAGCCGGCGTAATCAGCGCCGGCAACGGGGCAAAACCGCGTGAAATCTTGATAACCCGTGAACAGTATGATAGTATGTTAAATCAAGGAACCAGCGGAGTATCTTTGCATAAGCGGGAAGAGGCTGTTGCTCCGGATGAATATTTACCCGAAGAAGATGAATTTTCAGAGGATGAGCCGGAAGAAGATGATGATGATGATAACGATGACGGCACGGAAGAAGAGCCGGAAGATGAGGCGGCGGAATTAATGGAAGATCCGACGAAAACGGCAACTGCCAAAAAATCCAATAATGAAAAGCGGGACGAGGACGAAGGAAAATATTTTAGCAGATAATTATAAATAATTAAAATAAAAGGCATATGTATATAACTTGGTTAGGACAATCGTGTTTTAAGCTACAGGATAAAATCGGGCCGGACGGCGTAACTTTAATTACTGATCCGTTTGCCGCCGATGTTGGCTTGAAAGTGCCTCATTTTGAAGCAAATATCGTTACCGTAAGCCATGATCATCATGATCATAATAATACGGACGCGATTCGTGGCAATCCGTTTATTATTAATACGGCCGGAGAATATGAAATAAAAGGAGTGTTCGTTGAAGGCGTGGAAAGTTCGCATGATGAAAAAAACGGCAGCGAGCGCGGAGAAAACATAATTTACCGCATTGAGATAGAAGATATATCCATAACTCATTTAGGCGATTTAGGGCATGTTTTAGAAGCAAAACAATTGGAAAAATTGGAAGGAACCGATATTTTATTAATTCCGGTTGGCGGCAAATATACGATTAATGCGGCTAAGGCAGTCGAAGTTATTTCGCAAATAGAACCAAGAATTGTTATCCCTATGCACTATAAAGTGCCTGGTCTTAAGGTCGATATTGACGGAGTGGAAAAATTTATTAAAGAATTAGGTATAAAGCCGAGAAATGAAGAAAAGCTGAAAATCTCCAAAAAAGATTTGCCGCAAGAAGACATGGAATTAGTAGTGCTCAGTATGTAAAAAATAAAAGAATTTTATTATAACAATAAAGCTCCTTTTAGGCGGAGCTTTTTTGTTTAAAATTATTAAGGATAAAATTCATTTAATGTAAGCCATTTTTAGTTATATGAGAAATTTAAAATTTTCTTTACTAAATTACTTTTTTTTGCTATAATTCAGATAGATTTTACACTCTTTTTAGGGTGGTTTTTAAGTGTAATTATATGCAAAAAGGAAGGACAAAAAAGAAAGAAAGAATAATGGAGAAAAAGAAAAAGATCAATGAGGCTGACGGCGGCGTATTTTTAAAAAATAAAAGCAATGAAGAAATTGAAAAAGAAAAATTATTATTAATGAGAGTCGGCGTGGCTTGCACTATGGTTATTTTTTTTGTAGCTTGGATTTTTAATTTAAAATATCAGTTTAAAATTAATTCAAATAACAGCGCTAAAAATTCGTTTGATTGGGAACAAACTAAAATTGAGTTGGATAAGGCCATGAGTCTTGTCAAGCAAGGTATTAACGAAATTAAAGAAGTTCAAGCGACCAAAGAACAAAATACTTTACCCAGAGAAGCGGATTTGACGAGTGAGCAAATAAATCTGTTAAAAGGTAAATTGATGAGCGAGGCGGCGACCACCACAACGGCGACCTCCACCGTAAAAAACTAAAAATATAAAATAAATTAAAATTTTTAAAAAATCTTGATTCCCGCCTGCCAGCAGGCAGGCCTGCTTATCGGAATAAGCGGGTATTCACGGGAATGATAAAAGGACTTATGCCTAAAAAAATACTAAAACCCGCCTTCGCTAAAGCTTCGAAGGACAAGAAAAAAAATAAAGCGAAAGAGCCGAAAAAACTCTCTTCCGCCCCCTCCTCTGCTAAAGCTTCGGAGGGCAAGAAGGCTATGGAGGGTAAAAAGGTTGAAATTAAAAAAATCAAACCAGAAGTAACGGAAGTTAAGCCGTTAAAAAAGAAGATTGAGGCGGCGTCGGAAGTTGTTGCGCCGGAGTCCGTAGAGCCAGACGTAAAGAACGGAGTCGGTTCAATCGCTAATTTAACAATAACCAAAAGAGAAAAAACTCTTTATGGCATTGTTGAGCCGCAACCGATAAACGATGAAATGCGCAAGTCGTATTTAGATTATGCCATGAGCGTAATCGTTTCTCGCGCTTTGCCTGATGTGCGCGATGGGCTTAAACCGGTACATCGAAGAATTTTATATGCCATGTGGAGTATCGGACTTAGAGCCGGAGCCAGATTCAGAAAATCGGCTACGGTAGTCGGAGAAGTTTTAGGTAAATATCATCCGCACGGCGATACGGCGGTTTATGATTCTATGGTTAGAATGGCTCAAGATTTTTCCATGCGCTATACCTTGGTTCGCGGTCAGGGAAATTTTGGCTCCATGGATGGTGATCGCGCCGCGGCTATGCGTTATACCGAAGCTAAATTATCCGCAATTGCCGAAGAATTATTATTTGATATTGAAAAAAATACAGTTAATTTTATACCTAATTTTGACGGTTCGCACCAGGAACCGCTTGTTATGCCGGCCAAATTGCCTAATTTACTCTTGAATGGCACTATGGGCATAGCCGTAGGCATGGCAACCAATATACCGCCTCATAATCTAAGGGAATTAACCGATGCGGTAGCTCATCTGATTGATAAGCCTGAATCCACGGTAGAAGATTTAATGCAATACATAAAAGGCCCTGATTTTCCGACAGGCGGCGTGATCTATAATCAAAAAGATATTTTGCAAGCTTATGCAACCGGCAAAGGAGGCATAGTTATGCGCGGCGTAGCCGAGGTGCAAGAAAATAAAAGCGGTTTATTTCAAATTATCATTTCAGAAATACCTTACCAGATTAATAAATCTGCTTTGGTGGAGAAAATCGCCGAATTGGTAAAAGATAAAAAAATCGAAGGCATAAAAGATTTGCGCGATGAATCGGATAAAGACGGCGTTAGAGTGGTGGTTGATTTAAAGAAAGACGCTTATCCCAAAAAGATTTTAAACAGCCTGTTTAAAATGACTCAGCTTCAAGAAACTTTTCACGTGAATATGCTGGCTTTAGTCGATGGCATTCAACCTAAAGTGCTTACTTTAAAAATGGTTTTGGAAGAATATATTAAGCATCGCACCGAAGTTGTTAAGCGCCGCACGCAGTTCGATCTGGATAAGGCGCGCGAGCGAGCCCATATATTAGAAGGTTTAATGATCGCTTTAAATAATATTGACGCGGTTATAAAAATCATCAAAGCTTCCCGGGATAAAGAAATAGCTAAAGTGAATTTAATGAAGAAATTCAAGCTGTCCGAACGACAGACTGTAGCTATTTTAGACATGAAATTATCAACTTTGGCGAATTTGGAAAGATTAAAAATAGAAAATGAGCTGAAAGAAAAAAGAACATTAATTAAAGAGCTTGAGTCAATCTTAAAATCAACGCTTAAAATAAAAGATATTATTAAAAAAGAAATTAAGGATTTGGCGGAAAAATTCGGCGATGAGCGCAAGACTAAAGTAATAGCCCATGGAGTTAAGGAATTTTCGGTGGAAGATTTAGTGCCGAACGAAGAAGCGGTTGTAATGATGACGCGGGACGGCTATATCAAGCGTACGGCTCCCGACACTTTTAAAGTGCAGGGGCGAGGCGGCAAAGGCGTTATCGGCTTGACCACTAAAGAAGAAGATATGGTTGAGTTTATGTTCACCACCTTAACTCATAATGATTTATTGTTTTTTACAACCAAAGGCAGGGTTTTCCAGCTAAAAGCTTATGAAATACCTCAAGCCCAGAGGACCGCTAAAGGCACGCCCATAGTTAATTTTTTACAACTGGCCGGCGGAGAAAAAATTACTTCCGTTTTACCCTTGGACAAATTAGCTAAAAGCAAATATTTGTTTTTTGCCACGGAAAAAGGTTTGGTTAAAAAGGTTGAAATTGATGCTTTCTCCAATGTCAGGCGTTCCGGGCTTATTGCCATTAAAATAAAAGAAGACGATTCGTTAATATGGGCAAAGCCGACTGATGGCAGTGATCATATTGAATTGGTTACGGCGCAAGGCCAGGCCATTAGATTTAAAGAAAGCGATGTCCGCGATATGGGGCGTAATGCCGCCGGAGTGCGCGGCATAAGATTAAAAAAGAAAGATGATACGGTTGTCGGAATGGGCATAATTAAAAATGATAAAGAAAAAATTAAAAAATATCAGCTTTTAGCCATCTCTGAACATGGTTTTGGCAAGCGCACGCCGATTGGCTTGTATAAGGTTCAGGGGCGAGGCGGTTCGGGCATTAAAACGGCCAAAATAACTTCTAAGACCGGAAAGTTAATCAGCGCTTTTGTAGTTAACGCCGAGGCCATGGCCGATAAAGACATGATTATTATTTCGGCTAAAGGACAAGTTATAAGATTAACGTTTAAAACGGTCAGCCAATTAGGCCGCGACACGCAAGGTGTCAGGTTGATGAGATTCAAGGAAGATTCGGATAAGGTGGCTTGCGTTACATGGGTGTAGAATGATTAATTAGTTAATTGGTTGCATGATAAAACAAATTTAATTGGCAACTATTTAACTGATTAACTAACCAACTAAATTTATGCCTAAAATATTAATTGTGGAAGACGAGGAATTTTTGTCGGATATGTACAAAATTAAATTTGAGCAGGCGGGTTACGACACTGTTGTTGCCGGCGATGGCTTAAATGGTTTTGAGTTGGCAAAAAAAGAGCAACCGGATTTAATACTTTTAGATTTAATTTTGCCTAGATTGGACGGCTTTAAAGTTTTGGCAAAATTAAGGAAAGAATCCGGCACGAAAAAAATTAAAGTTTTTATTTTATCCAATTTGGGGCAAAGCGATGAAATCAATAAAGGCATGGCGACTGGAGCCGACGGGTATTTTATAAAAGCCAACTTAACGCCTAGCCAGTTATTAGAAAAAGTTAATGCCATTTTTAATAATCAGGTCGAAGCGGAGCAAGACAGAAAAAATCATATTGTTCATACGGAAAATTTTGAGCACCAGGCGGTTGATAAAAAACAAGCTAAAATTTTATTGATTGAGGATGAAGAGGCGATTATCAGCATGTATAAATTACGTTTCGATAAAGAAGGTTTTCAGATCGAGGTAGCGCGTAATGGAGCCTGGGGATTAAAGCTGGCTAAGCAGAAGAAATTTGACGTTATTCTTTTAGATATGGTTATGCCGGCCATGAATGGTTATGAAGCTATAAAAATTTTAAAGTCTGATGATAATACCAAAGATGTGCCGATTATAATTTTATCCAATAGCGCTCAAGACGGTGATATTAAAGAGGCAAAAAAATTGGGAGCGGCCGCCTGTTTATTAAAATCAATGATTACTCCCGCTAAATTAGTAAAGGAAGTGGAAAAAGTTTTAAATAAATAATTATTTGTATTAATGTAAACTTCGGTTAAATTTATGAAATTTACTCATCTTGGAGTTCAACCACATTATCACATGGCCTAAAAACTCTTCGTGCTAAAATTTTAAAATTTAGCTAAAGCATGAGCAATAAAATTATGTCTGTAAAAGTAAATCATGATTTATGCATCGGCTGCGGGACTTGCGAAGTTTTATGCCCGGCCGTTTTTAAATTAAGCGCTAAAGGCAAGGCGGAAGCGGTTACTCAGGAAAAAACTCCTTGTGTTAAAAACGCGGCCGAAAGCTGCCCGACGCAAGCGATAGAAATAAAATAGCGATAATTTATAAATTATGAGAATAACTCACCGTTAAGGTGAGTTGTTTTTTATAAAAAACAATGTTATGTTAGAATAAATTTAATAATATCCATGACTCTTCAGGAAGTGAAAAAAATAAACATTCCCGTTTTACCGGGTTGTTATCAATTTTATAATGCTCAAGGCGAAATTATTTATATTGGCAAAGCGGCTAATTTAAAAAATCGCGTTCTTTCGTATTGGCAAAAAAACACCGATCAGACGCCGGCGAAGAATAAAATGGTGGCTGAAATTAAAAAAATTAAATTTATCGCCACTGAAAGTGAAATTGAAGCCTTGCTGCTTGAGTCCAATTTAATTAAAAAATACCAGCCTTACTATAATGTGCTTTTACGCGATGATAAAAGATTCGCTTATATTAAAATTTCTTTAGAAGATGAAATACCGGGAGTTTTTTTGACCAGAACCGTTGATAAATCCGGGAAATATTTTGGTCCGTTCGTCAGTTCTTTGGCGGCGCGGGAGACTATCAAAGTAATCAGAAAAATTTGGCCTTATTGCAATATGAGAAAGAGGCAAAAGCGCCCCTGCTTTTATTATCAAATCGGTCGATGCTTAGGAATTTGCGCCGGCAAGATTAATAAGCAGGAATATCTGGAGCGGGTAATTAGGCCGATTATTCTATTTTTGGAAGGCAAAAAGGGCAAAACAATTAAAAATTATGAATTACGAATTAAGAATTTTGAGAAAATAAATAAAAAAATAAACGCTACGACCGCGGCATATCTGGAAAACGAAAAAGAAATTGGGGCGCTAAAATATCAATTAGCTAATCTGAAGCAGGTCCTGGCCAGTTCAAGGGTATTAAGCGTTGGAGAAAAATATATTAATGATGTAGTGGAGCTGGCCAAGATATTAGGATTGCCAAAAATTCCCAAAAGAATAGAAGGCTATGATATCGCTAATATTTTCGGGAAACAAGCAACCGGGTCAATGGTGGTGTTTTCCGGCGGCGAATCTGATAAAAGTCAATATCGTAAATTTAAAATTAAAATCGGTTCCGCCTTCGCTGAAGCTTCGGCGGGCAAGCAAGGTGATGTGCAAATGCTGAGGCATGTGCTAGAAAGAAGATTTAATAATGATTGGCCTATGCCGGATTTAATTATTGTTGACGGCGGCAAGGCGCAGCTGAATACGGCATTAAGAGTATTAAAACAGCGCAAGCTGGAAATTCTGCTGATTGCTATTAGCAAGGGTTTAGGTATGCGTTCATCAATCGCGCCGGACAAATTATTTTTTCCCGGCGAAAAAAAACCCCTGGAACTGCCTTTGGCTTCGCCGGCCTTGCATCTTATCAAGCGCGTACGCGACGAAGCGCACCGCTTTGCTATCGGGTATCATAGGAAATTGAGAAGTAGGGCGAAGTTTAATTAATTATTATAAACGATAATTTTACATTGCGGTTTCTGCCGCAGGTTAATTTATAATAATTCAGATTTAAGTCAAATTATTTATTTAAATTTTAAAGTATGCTGTCGTGAAATTCGGCGGTAATTTGACGCGGCGTAATAGCGTGTTTTTTATTATAGAGCTCTTGGGTTCTCCGGCGGCGCTTGGTTTCGTTTATAGCGTAGCGCATAGCCGGAGTAATTTTATCGGCGTACATAATAACTTTGCCGTTTAGATGCCTCGCGGCCCGGCCCATAGTTTGAATAAGCGACGTTTCCGTGCGCAGAAAGCCTGACATGTCTGCGTCTAAAATAGCAACCAGCGATACTTCGGGCAAATCCAAACCTTCTCGCAAGAGGTTAATGCCGACCAAAACATCGTATTTGCCTAAGCGCAGGTCGCGCAGAATATCAACCCGCTCTAAAGTTTCTATTTCGCTATGCAGGTATTGCACTTTAATATTTTGTTCTGCCAAATAAGCGGCTAACTCTTCGGCCATGCGCTTGGTTAAAGTCGTGACTAAAGTCCGCTGGCCTTTGGCCGTTCTGATTTTAATTTCCTGGATTAAATCTTGGATTTGGCCTTGGTTTGGCCTGACTTCAATTTCCGGGTCTAATAGTCCCGTTGGTCTAATCAATTGTTCTGCTACTTGGCGAGAATTTTTTATTTCATAGTCGGACGGCGTAGCGCTAACGTAAATAACCTGTTTTATTTTAGTATTAAATTCTTTAAAATTAAATGGACGGTTGTCGCGGGCGGAAGGCAGACGAAAACCGAAATCAATTAAAGTTTGTTTGCGCGATTGATCGCCGGCGTACATGCCGCGGATTTGCGGTATGGTAGCATGTGATTCGTCAATAAACATCAAGTAATCCTTAAGCCCGCCTGCCGGCGAGGCAGGAAAAAAATCAATTAAAGTTTCCGGCGGCTCGCCCGGAGCGCGGCCGGTAAAATGACGGGAATAATTTTCAATGCCGTTACAATAGCCGACTTCTTCAATCATTTCCAAATCATAATTAGTCTTTTTTTCGAGCCGGTAAGCCTCAACATCTTTACCTTGCTTAATTAATTCTTTAAGCCTTGATTTTAATTCCTGGCGAATGGTTTTTAAAGCGCGTTTCATTTTTTCTTCCGAAGTCATAAAATGCTTGGCCGGTAATATGGCAATGTTCTTAAGTTCCAGGCCATGCTGCTTGCGGTATTCGGCCGACCATAAAGGAGCATCTTGCCCCGGCCGGATATTGTAAATATTGATTTTTTCAATTATTTCGCCCGACAGATTAATTCTTACCGCGCCTTCACCCGTAGCCAGATGAATATCAATATTTTCTCCTTTAACGCGGAAGCTGCCGCGCTTAAATTCTTTATCATCGCGCGCGTATTGAATTTTTACCAGGGCTCTTAAAAGTTGATTGCGTTTTATCTTTTGGCCTGTATAAAAATTTTGGCTCATGGCTTCGTAGTCGGCGCGTTCGCCCAGTCCGTAAATACAGGAAACGCTGGCTACAATCAAGACGTCTTCACGGTTTAACAAAGACTGCGTGGCGGCATGGCGCAAGCGGTCAATTTCTTCATTAATGGTAGCCTCTTTCTCGATATAAGTATCGGTTTGCGGAATATAGGCTTCCGGTTGGTAGTAATCGTAATAAGATACAAAATAATGTACAGCGTTATCGGGAAAGAATTTTTTAAATTCGCCGTAAAGCTGGGCGGCTAAAGTTTTATTATGGGAAATTATTAGAGTTGGTTTTTGAACTTTTTCAATTATTCCGGCCATAGTAAAAGTCTTGCCCGATCCGGTTACGCCGAGTAAAGTCTGGTCGCGGTAGCCGTTTTTTAAGCCTTTGACTAGTTTAGCAATAGCTTCAGGCTGATCACCCGTAGGGTTAAATTTGCTTTTTAATATAAATTTTGGCATATAGTAATAATAATCCGGCCGACCGTCTTTATCAAGGGGTATTTTAAATAAAAGGCTATTTAGCTTATGGACTTGACAAGATTATTTAATTATGATACACTAAAAAGTCAATTTAAAGTTATAGAATTAAGGCCAATTTAAGCGGGCCAGGCACGACAAGCATGGGGATCTTCTCGCAAGGTGCGATATGGTTTCTACTGTGTTTCACCTAGCAGAAATTTTCTTGCCTGCCCGCTCAAGTTGGTCTTTTTATTTTTAAATTTTTAATGCTCGTAAAAATAAACTAAAAACTGCTTCTAAATATTGGAGCAGTTTTTTTAGTTGGTCGTGGTTATCGGCGTAGAAGTCGCTATATCCGGAGGCGCGGTTAATTTTTCTACACCCAAAAGGCAGACTTCCTGCCAGGGCACATAATGGGAAGAAAATCTTTTTTCTTTAATTTCGCCGTTTAAATAAGTGACTTTATAATCAAAATAGGCATCAGCGCCGTTATGGGCTTTTTCCGTGCATTTTTTTTCGCCCGGCTTTAAACTTGTGGTTTCAATAATTTTAGCCGGTTCCGGTTTTACAATATTATAAATTGTTGGTTTGGTATTTTCAACTTGGCGGCCGTCTTTGGTTCCCCAAAATTCAAATGAGATAATATCGCCGGAAATTTTTTGCTGGATTAAAATATAAGTCGGCATATCGTTAATAAAGCGAAAATCAGGCCAAGGATCATAAATGGTAGCGTCAGTACCGGCCGGTTCATAATAGGCAACACGGTAAGAATGATTGCGCCTTTGGGTCACCGGCAAGCCACTATCAACAACTCCTCTGAATATGGTAGTGCCGATTTGGCATAGGCCGCCGCCGTATTCAGGTATGGTTTTCCCTTCTTTAATGACTAATTCAGGCAGATAACCGGTAGAGCTAGAAATTTCGCCCAAAGTTTTTATTAAAGAAAATTCTTCACCCGGCTTTATCAAAGTTCCATTAACCGCGCTGGCTCCGATTTTTATATTATGGCGGCGATTGGCCGGCGAACCGGCAAAATTCGAGGTGCCGACGCCAATTATTTCTTTAATGCCGAAATTATTAATATTTTCGGCGCTAACTAAAGCTGGCTGGGATTCAGCCACTAATTCAATCTGGCTTGAGGTTGAAATTTCATTTTCCATTTTAGCCATGGTCGCTTCTATGTTAAGCGCCAAGCCGTCTTGGCCGTTTTGGAATTCACTGACTTTGCCATTGCTAATTTCAAATTTTGCTTCAATCGGTTTTCGGTCTATTTGCGGAGCGATTTTTTCTTGTAAATACGCGCTGGTTTTAATTTTGTCTAAACCAACGACTACTTTATCGGCGACTGAATCATTTAATTTTAACGTTAACAAATCGGCCAGCTGATCTTGTTCAATAATCCATTTATTATCGTTATAGACTAAGGTTAAGGGCGCAGCGGCTAAAATAGCTTTGGCTTTACTTTCTATGTTTAATGAATCTTTGGCTAAAATTTTTGGATATTCTGTTAAGGTTGAAAGTTTTATTTCTTGGTTATCAAGATTAGACAGATTATTCAGCATTTGATTAATCGCTTCTTTGTAATTTATAATTTTACCTAATTTTTCATTTATTACGGAAAATTCGTAAGCATCAGCAGTTTGGTTTTTCTTAACCGCCAATTTTGCGTCTTCGGCCGGCTGAAAAGTTTTAGAGAAAGTATTTTCTAGTATTTTTTCTGTCTGGCCTTGATTCACCGATGTTTTTAGCTGAAGATTCTTTTTATTGATTAATAGTGATAATTTTTTTTCTAAATTAATAAAAAAATTATCACGCCGGCCGTAATTTAAAGCCGTTTCGGCGGCCAAATCAGCATTAAAATAAATAATTTGAATAGCTAAATCACCGTCAGCCGAAGCGATAACGGGCGTTATGGTCGTTTGGCTGTCTTTGTAGGAAAAAACCACGCCGGCTTGGCTTATTTTATTAATCTCCGTATTTATAAGTTTTTTAGCTTGTTCAGCCGATTGACCGCTTAAATTTAAAGTACCTATAAAAATGTTTGGGTAAATTTTATTTTGATAAATTTTTTCAAATATAAATAAGCCGGACACAGCTAAAAACAATAAAATAAAAAAAATGATTGCTAGTATAAGCAACCATCGCAGTTTTTCTTTGTTTATTTTGCCATTAATTATTTCCGGCATTTTAGGGTGATTATGGTGATTATAATGTTAGCAAGGGAGACGATAAAAAAATTTTCTATTTAAGAATTTTTAATTATTTCATTTATTATGTCTTTGGCTGTTTGTTTATTTTGTTTTTCCCGTTCGGCCGCTTCTTGAATATCTAAACATAAAACCGAGCCTTCATGAATATTTTCCGGCAATTTATCCTTCGGCCAAATAATCACCGTGCCGTCTTTTGCCGCTAAAACGGCCTTATCTTCTTCGAGGCGGTCGACAGTTAATTCAATTAACATAAAATATTTTATTTCTCCTTTACTTTAATGGAAAATTGTTTAGCGCTTTTAGCTTTCGGCAATATTATGGTTAAGACGCCGTTATCTAAAGACGCTTCAACTTTTTCAGCCTCAACTTCTACGGGCAGAATAACTGAGCGGGAAAAACCGCCCCAGTAGCATTCTTTAATTAAATAACTTTCTTCAGAAATTTTTTCTTGAATTTCGCGCCGGCCCCTGATTGTCAGCATATCATTATTTATTGAAATATCAATATCGTCCGATTTAACGCCGGCAATAGTAGATTTAACAACTAAGCTGTCCGGGGTTTGAAAAACATCTATTGAAAGTTGTCCTTCATCATAATCTCCGCCTAGCCATTCGTTGGATTCTGATTGCAGGCCTGATTGTTCCTCTATTTCAATTTCATCATCGGCAGATTCAAACTCGTCGGATTTTTCAATATTAATTTTATCGTCCAAGCCGGATAGTTTTTTAAAAAAATTTGCCATAGTATAAAATTATTAAGTAGATTATATAAATATTATAATATTTATTACAATATTTAACAAGAGTGGATTTTTAGTATTTTTTATGGTGCGCGCTAAGATGTTAATCGATTTTTATTGTGGACAATAGAGGATTTGAAGCTTCTTGGTGGCTCCTCGGTGCCGAAGTTTAAAGCAGGACTGGCCTCGTCGATGCCAATGACGCGCTCCCCGCCCGCTTCGCCTTGCTATGTGTTAGTGGGTTTAAGAGGACTTGAACCTCTGACCTCGTCGATGTCAACGACGCGCTCTAACCAACTGAGCTATAAACCCATCATTAATTTAAAATTTATTTGAAAGGTGGGCGTGGATGGACTTGAACCATCGACCCCGGCTTTAT
>CAZGKM010000007.1:0-25849 GCA_964526325.1 uncultured Gammaproteobacteria bacterium | reverse complement strand
AAATTTATTTGAAAGGTGGGCGTGGATGGACTTGAACCATCGACCCCGGCTTTATAAGAGCCGTGCTCTAACCAACTGAGCTACACGCCCCTAAGCTAAAAGAAAAAAAGGAGTTAATCCTTTTTATCAATTTAACACTAAGTTTGGTTTTTTTCAAGCTTACCCCGTTAAATACAGGGTTTTTAAAAAATTGGCAGTAAAAAATTAATCACGGCATGTAATTTAAAGCTGTCGGCAAGTTGTACGAATTTAAAGAAGTCTTATAAGGGCAATTTATTCAGTTTGTCCTGAATCGCATTAATAATGGTTTTTTCCGCTTCAATGATTGGTAAATTAACAATGGCGCGCGCGAGAGTTTTTGTGCCGATCGGGTTAAATTCTTTTATTAGATTTAGCGAATCAATATTTTTTATACTATATAGCAATAAATTAGTTTTTTCGACCGGTTCATCCGCAGGCTCTTCGCTGATGATTTTATTTTCATAAATAATGGCAATAATTTTTGCTTGCGGAATGCTTACTATTAGCTCGTCTATTACGTCGGTCAAATCTTTTTCCGCAGAGTTGGTTTTGGAAAAGTCGGACGAGGATAAAGTTGACCAGACTAATTTATTGTCTAGGCTGCTGGATAGTCTGGCTAAAACCCGACCCCAGAGCTTTAAGACATTTATGCTTTTTGAGCGGTAAAGATAATTGACTATTTCTTCGCGGCGCGCGCCTAAGGACATTAGTTGAGAAGCGGTAAGAAGCGCGCGCGGGGTTACATTGTTGGTTTTAAAGCTTTTAGTCTCAGCAATCATACCGGTTAAAAGGCAGGTTGCTATATCTTCATCCATCAGATCGCGGCCAAAACTTTCAAATAAAGAAAAGACGATTTCCGAAGTCGAAACCGCAGTCAGTTCAATAAAATTAATTTGGCCAAAGCCTTCGTTGGTTGAATTATGGTCAATATTGATGATCGGAGTTTGATAAAAAAATTCAGTATCATTATCGTAGATCCGGCCCAAAGATTCTAGGTCCGGCGTGTCGACCGCGATAATCAAATCATATTTAAAGCCGCTGGCGCCTGATGTAATATCCGAGGAGCTGAAAAAACCGTCTTTTGGCGAGATAATAAAATTCAGCTGATTTTCTTCTTGCTTATATTTAATCTGCGAGACTTTAGTATTGGTAATATCCAGGGAAATAATGAATTTACGCAAGTTGTCGAGTTCGTGATTTATCTCGGCATAGCCGGGTAAAAAAGAATAGAGTTTATCCAGGCTGAATTTTTCCGCCACAACATCGACGTTTTTATCCATTTTTTTTAAAAATAGAAAAAGAGCCAAAGCCGAAGCTACGGAATCGCCATTCCAAGTTTTTTTAAAAGTTATTAAAATATTGGAAGCTTTTTTAATTTGTTCAAAAATTTGCTGTTCCTGGGTTAACATGTTTGGTTTTTCTTTATTTAATGGCATGAGGTTAATGCCAACGCCAAACTCGGCGTTTTAGCATCGGGGTTTAATTAACTAGTTTATTAATATATCTTAAAAAAATAAAGGTGTCAAGAGCTTTTTTAAAAGACGAAGCAGGAGATTAATCGTTTTTTTCTTTTATTGAAATGGTTATTTTTCTTGCAAAATAAGGGCAATTCTGTTAATCTTAAGATATAAAAAGCTGAAAAATATAGTATATTGCGCAAAGGCTTAAATTGTTATTTTTTTTCGTTGCGCTGCGCCCGCCAAGCAAGCTAGCTCGCTGGCATTGCGGGCAGGGAACTCGCTTCGCTTAAACAGTCCTCACTTCAAAAAAAGAACAATTTAAGCCTTTGTTTATCGCCGTATAAATAAAATATGCTCGACAAAGAATTGTCAAAAATATACAATCCGGCCGATCATGAAGATGAGATTTACGCCAAATGGGAGAAGTCGGGCTTTTTTAATCCCGACCAATGCGTTAAAAGCGGTATTGCTAAAAAAAATGCACCGGGATATTCAATCGTTATGCCGCCGCCGAATGTCACCGGGACTTTACATATCGGCCATGCGGTTATGCTGGTGCTTCAGGATATTTTAATGCGCTTTAACCGCCTGCAAGGCAAAAAAGCCTTATGGCTTCCGGGCACCGATCATGCGGCAATCGCCACTCAAACCAAAGTGGAAAAAATATTAAAAACTCAGGGTTCAGACAGGCATAAGCTGGGCAGGGGAAAATTTTTAAAAAAAGTAAATGAATTTGCCAAGGAATCTCATGACACAATAGTTAATCAGGTAAAGAAAATGGGCTGTTCTTGCGATTGGTCGCGCGAAGCTTATACTTTGGATGATACCAGAAACCGAGCCGTACGTTCGGTTTTCAAATTAATGTATGACGATGGCTTGATTTACCGGGGACAGCGGGTTATTAATTGGTGTCCAAACTGCCAGTCAACTTTATCCGACGATGAAGTTGAGTATAAAGAAGAAAAAAGTAAATTGTATTGGCTGAAATACGGACCTTTTGTTTTAGCAACAACACGCCCGGAAACTAAATTGGGCGATACGGCTGTGGCCGTTTATCCCGGAGACAAGCGCTATAAAGATATGGTCGGAAAAAAATATATGATTCCCGGGGTTTTAGGCGAGTTTGAAATTACCGTAGTGGCTGATAAGGCGGTTGATCAGGAGTTCGGTTCAGGCGCTATTAAAGTTACTCCGGCGCATGATTTTACGGATTACGAAATTGCGCAAAGGCACAAGATTGCCATGAAGCAAGTAATAAACGAGCAGGGGCGAATGATGGCCAATACCGGTAAATATGCCGGTTTAACCACCAAAGAGGCTAGGGCGGCTATTGTCGACGATATGGCAAAAATGGGATTAATCGACCACATTGAAGATGATTATAGCCATAATATCGCTGTTTGCTATCGTTGCGGCGCTCAAATTGAACCTCTGCCCAGCTTGCAATGGTTTATCAACGTTAATAAAAAAATTTCCAAATATAATAAATCAATTAAAGAATTATCCGTTGACGCGTTAAAAACCGGCATATTCGGAAGGGAAAAAATCAATATAACGCCCGAGAGATTTGAAAAACAATATTTTAATTGGATGGATAATTTGCGCGATTGGTGCATCTCGCGCCAGATTTGGTTCGGCCACCGGGTGCCGGTGTGGTATCGCGAAAGCGAAATTTATGTCGGCGTAGAAGCGCCGCAAGATAAAGGCTGGATTCAGGACGAAGATACTTTAGACACTTGGTTTTCTTCCGGGCTATGGACGTTTTCAACATTAGCCGGTTCGCCGGAAGAAATAAAAATTAAAAACGGGAAAATTGAAATAGAAAATAATGATTTTAAAACTTATCATCCGACCGCTGTTTTAGAAACCGGTTATGATATTTTATTTTTCTGGGTGGCGCGCATGATAATCATGACGACTTACGCGATTGGTGATATCCCGTTTAAAGATATTTACCTTCATGGCTTAGTACGCGATGAAAAAGGCAGAAAAATGAGCAAGTCTTTAGGCAACGTGATTGATCCTTTGGATGTTTGTAAAAAATACGGCACGGACGCAATCCGGCTGGCTTTAATTATCGGCACTACGCCCGGCAATGACATGAATTTAAGCGAAGAAAAAATCGCCGGTTACAGGAATTTTACCAATAAGTTATGGAATATAGCCAGGTATATTTTACCGAACATTAAAAAAGGGGAAATTAATTTTAATGCCGGCAAATTAACAATGGCCGAAAATTGGATATTGAAAAAGCTGCAAATTTTAATTAAGGAAGTGACAGACGATTTAAATAATTATAATTTTTCATCGGCTGGAGAGAAATTGAGAGGATTTACGTGGAATGATTTAGCGGATTGGTATTTGGAAGTAAATAAATTTGAGAAGAGTGAGCAAAAAGGAAAAGTTTTATATTATATTTTAAAAAATTTATTGATATTATGGCATCCTTTTACCCCTTTTATCACAGAGGTAGTTTGGCAAGAAATAGGAGAAGATGATTTATTAATGATTCAAAAATGGCCGGAGAAAATTTCGTCGGGGGCGGAAAATAATTTTGAAGCAATAAAAAACGTAATTGTGGCCATACGCAATGCGCGGGCGGAAAATAATGTTGAACCGGCCAGAAAAGTAGAAGCGGTTATTTATGCCGGAGATAAAATGGAATTATTCAGAGCCCAGGAAGTTTTACTGATAAATTTGCGCACGGGAATCAGCGGGCTTAAAATTAAAGAAACAGGGGAAAAATTGTCCAAGGCTATTTACACGGCTGTCAGCGGAGTCGAAATTTATCTATTGGGCGCGATTGATGAAATTAAAGAAAAGGCCAGAGTTGAAAAAGAAATTATTAATTTAGAAAAAATAATCGCCTCGGTTGAAAGTCGGCTGGC
This sequence comes from uncultured Gammaproteobacteria bacterium, assembly GCA_964526325.1. Classification (GTDB taxonomy): domain Bacteria; phylum Patescibacteriota; class Patescibacteriia; order Patescibacteriales; family GWC2-42-12; genus JACPHD01. Next base: position 21,480 of record CAZGKM010000007.1, on the reverse strand, counting down.
CAACCAAGAATTTATCGATAAGGCGCCGGCCGAAATCGTGAAAAAAGAAAAGCAAAAATTAAAAGGATGGCGGGCGGAATTAAAAAGTTTAAAGAGCAGAGAATAAATTAATATAATCATATATAAGCGTATGATAAAAATAAAGCGGGAAGGGGTAATTTTAAAGCCAACCAATAATAGTTTTGAAAATAGATCGGTTTTAAATCCGGCCATATACCAAGACGGGCGGACGGTTCATTTAATTTATCGGGCGTTGGATAAAAATTTTATTTCTTGCCTGGGCTACGCCAGGCTAAACGGCCCTACTAAGGTAGTGGAAAGATGGCGCCGGCCGTTTATGGCGCCAAAGTATAATTATGAAAAAAAAGGGATTGAAGATCCAAGGATAGTTAAAATAGGTAATACTTTATATTTAACCTATGTAGTACATGACGGCCAGAATGCTTTAATCGCTTATGCTTCCGGTAAAGATCTGTTTAAATTAAAAAGAGGCGGCATAATCAGCCCGAATATTTCCTACAGTAAGGCCAGTAAGCTTTTTAAGTATTCCAAGCTAAAAGACGACTATTATTTCTTTGAATCTTTTTATAAAAATTACGGCGGAAAAAATATTAAAGTTTGGAATAAAGACGGGTTTTTATTTCCGGAGAAAATCAACGATAATTTTGTTTTAGTGCATCGGATCTTGCCGGATATGCAATTGGTGTATTTTAAAAATTTTGATCAGTTAAAAGACGAATATTTTTGGCTGGATTATTTAATGAATCTTTCAAAATATGTTATGCTGGAAGGCGCGCAAGGTTTTGAAGCCCGCCATGTCGGCGGCGGCGCGCCGCCGATTAAAACCAAGCGCGGCTGGCTGATGATTTATCATGGCACCGAAGAATCAAACAAGCGCCGGATATATCGCGCCGGCGCCGCACTGTTCAGCTTGAATCATCCTAAAAAACTTATCGCTCGCTTGCCATATCCTTTGTTTTCGCCGGAAGAAGATTATGAAATTCACGGACATGTCGACCAGGTAGTTTTTCCAACCGGCACGAGTATATTCAAGAATCGTTTATATATATATTATGGCGCGGCCGATTCGCGCATCGCCGTGATTAGCGTTGGCTTGAATGATTTACTTAAAGAGCTGTTGAAGAATAAAATTTAATCCAATGTTTATTCGTTCAAGGAAAAATCCGATTGTCAGGCCTAATCTGGCGCACGATTGGGAGTCGAAAAAAGTTTATAATCCTGGCTGCATCTTTAATAACGGAAAATATCATTTGTTTTATCGGGCGGTTGGTAAAGATGGAATTTCCAGCATAGGTTATGCCGTCTCTAACGACGGTGAAAATTTTACCGCAAAGGCCGAACCATTGCTTAGGCCGCAAGGGAGCTTGGAAACTAAAGGCATTGAGGATCCGAGAATTAGCTTAACGGCTGATAAATTTTATTTAACCTATACCGCTTACGATGGCGATTGCGCCAGATTGTGTTCGGCCATTTCCTCGGATTTAAAAAATTGGCGAAAACAGGGAGTAATGATAAAAGATTGGAATTTCATAAAGGCCGGCGGATTTTTAGTTAAATGGGATGAAGCCAGAAATAAATTTCCGGTCAGGACGCAGTGGTCAAAGGCCGGGGGGATATTTAGCGAAGCAATCGGCGGGTATTACTGGATGCTTTTCGGCGATTCGAATCTTTGGCTGGCAAAATCAAAAGACGGTATAAGCTGGGAAGCTTCAAATCAGCCATTGCTAATGCCCAGAAAAGGTTTTTTTGACTCCGAGCACCTCGAAATGGGCCCGCCGCCGATAAAAACCAGCCAAGGCTGGCTGGTGTTATATCACGGAATTGATGAAACCATGACATATCGCCTAGGCTTAATATTACTTGATTTAAATCAGCCCGCTCGGATAATTTTTCGTACCAGCCGACCAATTTTTGCCCCAACGGCCAAATATGAATTAACCGGAATTATTGATATTGCCCATAACAATAAGCCAAAAGTAATATTTTGCTGCGGCGCGGCGCTAAGAGAAAAATTATTAAGAATTTATTACGGCGCCGGAGATTCAATAATTTGCCAAGCAATCGCTGGGATAGAAGATTTACTCAACTTATCAAATATATGAAAAAAATAAATTATCCTTGCATTCTGTATGTAAGCACTTTTCCGCCGCGGGAGTGCGGTATTGCCACTTTTTCCCAAGATTTAACCAATGCTATGGATAAAGAATATAACCCCGGAGTTAAGAGCAGAATTTTAGCCATCAACGACTCAAGCACTGCTATGTTTAATTATCCCGCCAAAGCCGTTGTGCAGATAAATGAAGAAGAAATGGAAGATTATTTGGTAAGTGCTAAAGAGATAAATAAATCATCAGGCATAAAATTAGTCAATATTCAGCATGAGTATGGCATTTTCGGTGGGAATTGGGGTAATTATTTATTGCCTTTTATGGAGATAATTAAAAAGCCGATTGTTACCACCTTGCATACGGTTTTGCCAAAACCGGATGATAAATTAAAAAAAACCACTCAAATTGTAGCCGATAAATCCGACGGCCTCATAGTTATGACCAACAGCGCGGCCAGAATTTTGGAAGAAGAATACGGCATAAGGAAAAGTAAAATTTCTATAATTCCGCACGGAGTGCATCATGTGGCTTTTCCTTCAAAAGCCAAAGCGAAAAATAAGTTGAATTTATCCAATAAAATAGTTTTATCGACTTTCGGCATGTTGAATAGGGATAAAGGCATTGAATATGCCATTAAAGCTTTGCCTAAAGTGGTAAAAAAATATCCTAATATTTTATATTTAATATTGGGAGCGACTCACCCGGTAGTCAGAAAACAAGAAGGCGAAGTTTATCGGAATAAATTAATTAAGCTGATCGCTAAACTTAAGCTTGAAGAATATGTTAAATTTTATGATAAATATTTGGATTTATCCGAATTAATTGAGTTTCTTAAAGCCACCGATATTTATATTTCTCCAACATTGAATTCTTTGCAAGCTGTCAGCGGAACAATATCTTATGCTTTGTCTTGCGCCTGCCCGGTTGTTAGCACCGCCAATTCCTATGCTAAAGACGTAATTAATCACGAACGAGGCATTCTGGTTAAATTTAAAAATTATAAAGAGATTGGGAATGCTTTATCGGAACTTTTAAAAGATAAAAAAAGGATGAATTTATTAAAGAAGAATGCTTATTTATATTCCCGGCATATGACTTGGCAAAATGTTGCCTTAAGCTATTTTCAAACATTTAATAAGTTTGCCAAGATATTGCCCAAAGAAAAGGGCAAATTACCGCCGGTCAATCTTGAGCATATCAGAAATTTAACCGATAATTTCGGCATTATTCAGTTCGCCAGCCACACTAAGCCGGATCTTAATTCCGGTTATTGTCTTGATGATAATTCCCGCGCCATGTTAGCTTGTTTAATGATTTTTAAAAATAAGCCGTATAAAAACGGCCTGGATTTAATCGGTAAATATTTAAAATTTATAAAGTTCGTTCAAAGAAGTAATGGCCGATTTTACAATTTCGTCAGCCGCTATAAAACTATCATTGATAAAGCCGAGAGCGAAGATTCTTTCGGCAGAACGGTTTGGGCTTTAGGCTATTTATTCACCGTCCAAGGTTTGCCGGAAAAAACAGTCAGGCAGGCTCACGCCATTTTTAAAAAGGCAATCAATAATTTAGATGAAATTATTTCTCCGCGCGCTTTAGCTTTTTCGATTATCGGCCTATCCTATGCGCTTAGTTCCGATTTTGATCTGAAATTAACCGGCCTAAATTCCATAAATGAAAGAAAATTTTATTTGTCTCAGCTAAAAAAAATGTCCAATAAATTAGTAAAGAAGTATAATCAGCAGATTAATAAGCCGAAAAATAAAATCAAGAGCTGGATGTGGTTTGAGGATTACCTGACTTATTCAAATTATAAATTACCGGAAGCTTTGTTATCCGCCTTTGCCGTTACCGGCGATAAGACTTATTTAAAAGTAGCCGAGTCGGCTTTAAAATTTTTAGCTCCTATCAGTTTTGAAAAAAATTACTTTTCTCCGATCGGCCAGGACGGCTGGTATTTCCGCGACGGTAAACGAGCTTATTTTGATCAGCAGCCGGAAGATGCCGCTTCGGCCGTGGAAGCTTTAGTTAAAGCCTATGAAATTACCAAAAAAGAAGATTACGCCAAAGAAGCCAGAATTGCTTTTGAATGGTTTTTAGGCAAGAATCATATAAACCAGATGATTTATGATGAAGCTACTGGCGGCTGCTATGATGGTTTAGGCAGAAATTCCATAAATTTCAACCAGGGCGCCGAATCGACAATTTCTTATTTATTGGCTCGGCTGATGATTGAAAAAATTTCCGTGCAATAAAGATAATTTGTTATATATGAGCCCGGTTATAATTTGAGCATGCGGTTTATCGGGATAAAAATAAGCATAATTAAGGTAAAATATATGAAAATTTCTAATTTTTTAACAATTTCTAACAGGGTGAATATCAAAAATCAAGCTTATGTTAAAGCGCATGACGTTTTAAGCCGGGCGGCTAAACCCTGCGGTTTTTTTGCCTCTGGTTTGCCTGGCGGCTACGAAGCGCTTTGGGCGCGCGACAGCATGACGAGCGCTTTGGGCGCGTCATTATTTAAAGAATATAAAACCACAATTAAAAAAAGCTTGGAATTATTAACCGATAATCAGACCGAGTTCGGCTTAATTCCTAATTGCGTAGGTTCTTATAATACCGATCGGAAATCAGTTGTTACATTTAATTCTTTGGATGCTCCTTTATGGTATATTATCGGGCATTATGCCTACGCTAAAAATTATCAAGACGGCTCGTTATTAAAAAAATATAAGAATAATATTTATCAGGCTTTATTTTGGTTAAAATGCCAGGATCCGGACAATCTTGGCCTAGTAGCGCAACAGCCTACGGGTGATTGGCAGGATGCTTTTCCCCATAAATACGGCTATACTATTAATTGCAACGCCCTATATTATGCCGCGCTTAACTTATCGGGTGAAGCTAAAGCGGCGGCTAACGTAAAAAAGATATTGAACGGAGAAATAAAACAATACACGGCTTTATTTGATAAAAAATTGGGTTATTATCTGCCTTGGGCTTGGAAAAATCATGATGGCGACCGGGAGCAGGAAGAGTGGTTCGACAGTTTAGGCAATATTTTAGCGATTGTCAGCGGGTTAGCTACGGAAAAAATCGCTAGCAGCATTTTAAATTATATAGAAAAAGAAAAAATTAATCGGCCTTGGCCGCTTAAAGCGGTTTGGCCGCCTCTTAAACCCGGCGGCAAGGAATGGCATTCATATTTTTTCAAATGTGAAGCCAGGCAGCCTTACCATTATTTAAACGGTGGCGTTTGGCCGTTTATCGGCGGTTTTTATATAGCGGCTTTAGTAAAAATTAAACAATATAAAAAGGCGGAAGAAGAATTAAGCAAGCTGGCCGAAGGCGTGATGCGGAAATTGAAAATTAGGGACATGAAAGACGGTTATGAATTTAACGAATGGCTGGATGGCCGGACCGGCGAGCCCAAAGGCGAACCTTATCAAGCTTGGTCGGCCGGGGCTTATCTTTATGCTTACGAGTGCGTTAAGCGGAAAAAAGTTTTAATTTTTTAGCAATCAGCATCTTTAAATTTAAAAAGACGACCCGGGATTTATCGGGCCGTCTTTTTGATATTTAAATTTTATCGGTTTTATTTCAAGTTTAATTTTTCCCGGATAGTTTTTAAGGCCCTTTTAGCAATATCAACATATTGGAAATTAGCCATGGCATGATCATAGGCATTTTTACCCATTTGCTCTCTAAGTTTATCGTCGGTTAAAAGTTCGGTGGTATATTTTACTAAATCAGGCACGCTGGCGCGGTAAGCCAATATTTTAGGCTCGGCAAATTTAATTTTATGGTCGGCGTCAAACCCCATGGATTCATAAGCCCATTCTTCATTAAGCTTAATGGTTTCGCCAACTTCGGCTAAAAAGCCGGTCTTGCCATGTACGATCGTATCTACCGGTCCGCCGATGTTAATGGAAATAACCGGTCGGGCGCAAGCCATGGCTTCAAGCTGAATCATGCCGAAACCTTCAAGCCGGCTTGGCGCGGCGTAGATATCGCAGGCGGATAATAAATACGACATGAAATCATGAGAATACATGCCGGTCAGATGAATTATTTTTCCCGGATCAAGGCCCAACTCCTCAATTAATTTTTCTTCCTCGTGATAATGCTCTTCGGCGCATTCGCTATTAGAAGCTTTACAGACGTATTTCCAGTTTTTAAAATTTTTATCTATTTGCGCCAAGGCTTTAAACATTTCCTGCGCGCCTTTAGAGGTAACGTCGCCGCCAACCGTTAAAATCATTTTTTCATCAGGCTGAATCCCCAGCATTTGTCTTAATTTTTGCACTTTTGGATCGGTTTGAGGTATCGGTTTTATTTCTTCTGGGTCAAAACCGATTGGTAAAACCGAAAAATTAGAAACATCAACGCCATCGCGCTTGTAAGTATCCAATACCCATTGGCTGGTAGTAAAAGATAGCGGCAGGTCGCCGATAGTTTTTTGATAATTTGCCACCCAGCCGTTGGCTACGAACCAAGGTATGGGTAAAACTCCGTTATTCTGCGGACTTAAAATAATGTCCGGCGTATAAGTCCAACAACCGATACCGATAGCAATATCCGGTTTGTAAGCGCTTAAAACCCATTGTTTTTGCAAGCTGGGGACATAATGGCAGGGCATAACATCAGCGCCAATTTGTTTTAAACCTCGGTAAAGCAAATGGCCCTGCAAGCTTAAACCATCCGGTTCTGGTGGATAAGCGAATAAAACAGCAATTTTTACCCCGTTAGATTTTGACATATTTTTTAACCCGAAAGATATTTTTAAATAATAATTTATTTATTATAAAATTAATAAAATTTATAGAATATCTAACGGGGTGAATAAAATTTGTAATTATAATTAATTAATAATAGTTCAATAAATAATCAAGCAATTATTTTTAAAGCTTCCAGGTTAGTGCAATAGTTAGCGTCAATACCGGCCGGGTCAAAACCGTAAATTTCGGTCATAATCAATTTTTTATTTTTAAATTCCTTGTCCGTTAAACGGATTAATAAATTAGAAGAAGATATTGCGCTCGGGCGAGGCCCTTTTTTATAATTAAAACAAAAAAAGGCTTTGGTTTTTATTTTTTTCTCTTTAATTAGCGATTTAATCGCTTGATGCACCGCGATATGCCCCGGATGACCGTATTCTCCGTTTCGGCCGTGGGTAAACAGATAATCAAATTCAGCCTTTTTTATTTTTTTAGAAATAATTTTTTTTATGGCCGGGATATAGTCGGAAAATTTTATTTCCGTTTCGTCTTTCAGGTCGGTGATTATTGATTTGGCTTTTAGGCGGCGGCAAGCTTTTAAAAATTTTGGCTTTCGATCCGGGTCGGAAGCGCGACATAAAGAAAAAATTGTCCAGTTTATTTCCGGGTGGCGCAAAATAAATCCGCCCAGCCAGATCGTTTCGTCATCCGGGTGAGCGACAACAACCAAAGCTTCGCAACCAGATAAATTTTTCTTTAATTTCATATCTAAGTTTAATTATAACAAAGAATCAGAAACTGGCAACTTAATTTGCCAGTTTTCCCCTATATGTTAAAATAAATTAATGAATATTGTCATTGCCAAAAATTATCAAATCATGTCAAAATTGGCCGCCGATTTGGTTGTAAAAGAGCTTAAAGAAAAAAAACGGGCGGTTTTAGGCTTGCCGACCGGCGGTACGCCGTTAGGGCTGTATGAAAATTTAGCCAAAGATTGCTTAAAGAAAAAAATCAGCTTTAAAGGCGTTAGAACTTTTAATTTGGATGAGTATGTCGGTTTGGCCGAAACCGACTGCCGGAGCTACCATTGGTTTATGAAAAATAAGCTTTTTAATTTTATCGATATTAAGGCGGAGAATATTTTTTTTCCTGGCGGACAAACTTGTCTATCAGGCAGGTGGGCGAAAAATTTACGGCAAGCGGCTGCTGAATATGATGGTTTAATAAAAAAATATCATGGTCTTGATTTATTGATTTTAGGCATCGGTTTAAACGGCCACATAGGCTTTAATGAACCCGGCTCGGATTTTAATTCTAAGACCAGAGTGGTTGTTTTAAAAAGAAAAACCAGGCTGTCCAACGCTAAATATTTCAGCAAGTTTGAAGACGTGCCGCGCCGGGCAATTACTATGGGGCTGGCGACTATTATGAAAGCCAGAAAAATAATTCTATTAGCCGCCGGACATAAAAAAAGCGCCATTGTAAAAAGAGCGTTAAAAGGAAAAATTACTAAGCTGGTGCCGGCTTCAATTTTACAAAATCATAAAAATTTAACGGTTATTTTAGATAATAGGGCGGCCAAAGATTTAATGGATGATAAGAAGTGTTATAAAAGCTAATGCGCTAATCAAGAAGCTTAATATAAATAAATGATATCTGAAAATATATTAAATCAACAAATTCTAAAAAAACCCGAGTATCGCAAAAAGGATGAGGGGTTGACTCGCAGAGATTTTTTAAAGGGCATAATCGGCTCGGCCGCCGTTGTAGCCGCCGGACCAGCGTTTGAAACAATTAATCGTTTTGTCAATAAATTTGAAAATAAAGAAAATGACACGGATGAAAAAAATACGGAAGATCCGACTGAAGAGCAAAAGGAAATTGAGAATGAAGATAGCATATCCACCAAGAAAATATTAGATTTTAACAATGAAGAAACGATAGAATTTGATTTAAAAACAACGGAAGCTATTAAAAATGATTGGAAAGAAAGATATCGCAATAATCCTAAATTAAGAAATAGTTTAATCAAAGCCTATCGAGAAATAGGGTATTGGCAGCCTTATTTGGAAAAAATATTTGAAAAAAGGGGCGTGCCTAAAGAATTTATTTTTTTAGCCATTCCCGAATCGCATTGGCAGCCTAACGCCGTATCAAAAGCCGGCGCGGCCGGTCCGTATCAATTTATGGCGAAAACCGCCAGGATGTATAATTTAAAAGTAGGCCAAAATTATGACGAGAGAAAAGATCCGCTGGCCAGCGCGCGAGCGTGCGCCGATTTACTCCTTGATTTATATCAAGCGACCAAGGATTGGAAACTGGCATTATCCGGGTATAACGGAGGATTTATCTGGGAATATTTAAAAAAGGCAAAAGCGGATGAAGCGGAAATTTCTTACGAGGATTTTTTAAAATTTATCAATCAAAAATTAAATTTAGTTAAAAATGATGTTAAAGATATAAAACACCATGTCAGAGTGATCAAGAGAGGAGAGAATTTGAACGACATTGCGGCAGCGCATGGATTTACTTCAGTCGATTTGGCAAAATATAATAAAATCGGCAACCCCCAAAATATTAAAATTGGCCAGAAAATTTTCATACCTTTAAGTCAAGCGAATAAACAAATTATTTATAATAAAAAAATCAGCGGTTTTTCGGAAAATTTGAATTACCCGGCAAAATATTACGCGATAATAGAGCTGATTGATGAAGGGCTAGTCAAGGAGCAGGAAAAACCGGTTACTTTTGATGTTAAAGAAGTCAAACAATCAGCACCTAGCCATAATATTTATACGGCTAAGGCGGATGATAAAAATTTATACAGAATTTCCAAGAAGTTAAAAGTTGATTTTAATGAATTGGCAAGATATAATCCGCAAGCGGTAAAAAATTTAAGGGCAGGTATAGAAATAAAAATTCCCAATAATAAAAGAATGCCGATAACTTTAGCCGATGTGGCCAGGCAGACAAATAAGCCAATCGCCAGATTAAAATTTTTAAATCCGGCAATTAAAGAGAACGCGCCTATCATAACCGATCGAATAAGAGTATAATAAGATAGTTATAAAGTAATTTTGTAACTGTTTAAATAATAATATTCACCCCGCTAGATATTTTATTAATTTAATAATTTTAAAATAAATTAGTTAATATTTAAGATATTTTTCGGGCTTAAATTTATGTTAAAATCTAACGGGATAAAAATTATAACCGACAAAAATAAGATTAATGAAGTTTTAACGCGCGGAGTGGAGAATATTTTTCCCAACCGTGAAACTTTGGAGCGTGTTTTACTGTCCGGAAAAAGAATTAGGCTTTATTGCGGCTTTGACCCTTCGGCTCCGGTTTTGCATATCGGCAATGCCATAGCTTTAAATAAATTAGCGCAGTTTCAAGAATTGGGACATGAGGTCATATTTTTAATCGGTGATTTTACCGGCATGATCGGCGATCCGACCGATAAATCCGCGGCCAGGAAGAAGCTAACCAGAAAAGAAGTTTTGGCTAATTCCAAAAATTACAAAAAACAGGCCGGCGCTTATTTAAAATTCAGCGGCGCTAATCCGGCTAAAGTTTTATATAACAGTAAATGGAGCGACAAACTAAGTTTTAAAGATCTAATCGAGGTCGCTTCTAATTTTACGGCGCAACAGATGTTCGCCCGAGATATGTTCCAGGAAAGAATTAAGGCGGCTAAGCCGATTTATCTTCATGAATTTTTATATCCCTTGGCCCAAGGCTATGACAGCGTAGCCATGGACGTTGATTTAGAAGTCGGCGGCAATGACCAGACTTTTAACATGCTCTGCGGCCGGGATTTAATGAAAGCGGTTAAAGGCAAGGAAAAATTCGTTTTAACCATGAAATTATTGGCTGATGCTGAAGGCAAAAAAATGGGAAAAACCGAAGGCAATATAGTTAATTTGGACGAGTCGCCGGAAAATATGTACGGCCAAGTCATGTCCTGGCCGGACGGAGTGCTTGAAGTCGGTTTGGAATTATGCACTAATTTGCCGATGACGGAAGTTAAAAGTCTGGCGGAACAAATCAAGCAAGGAAAAAATCCGCGCGATATAAAAATGCGCTTGGCTTATGAAGTTACTAAAATTAATCATGGAGAGAAAAAAGCTAATGAAGCGCAGGAGTATTTTATTAAGACGGTGCAGAAGAAAGAAACACCCGAAGAAATTATCAATTATCAATTATCAATTATCAATTGGAAGCTAGTGGATTTATTGGTTGAAGTTAAACTGGCGGCCAGCAAGGGCGAAGCCAGGAGATTGATTGAACAGGGCGGAGTTAAAGTGGATGGCCAGGTCGTGAAAGACATAAATAATGAAATTGAAATAATTAAAAATGGCATATTAATACAAAGAGGCAAAAGGCAGTTTGTAAGAGTAATATTAAAATAGAAAGTTAATTTTTCTGGGCTCGCCTTAAAATGCAAAAATAATTTAATAATTGTAAAATTAATAAATTTATTGAAAATTGTAAATTGAAAATTATTTTTATGTCTACTTTAGATAAAATTAAGCAAAATATTGCAGACATGATTAATTCGGCGCTGAAAAAGAAAATGGTAAAAGCGTCCGACTTAGTCTATCCGCCGAATTCAGCCTTCGGCGATCTTAGTTTGCCTTGTTTCAGTTTGGCTAAAGAGCTTAAAAAAACCGCGGTTGAGACAGGGGAGTTTTTAGTCGGCAAGATAAAATTAAATGATACGGTTATCGCGACTAAAGCGATCGGCCCATTTTTAAATTTTACTTTCAATAAGGCTAAATTGGCGCAAAGCGTAGTTGAAGAAATATTAAAATTTAAAGGTAAATACGGCGTTAATAATATCGGCCGGAATAAAAAAGCCATGATTGAATTTTCCAACGCCAACACGCACAAAGAATACCATGTCGGGCATTTGCGCAATATTTGTTATGGCGACGCGATAAATAAAATTTTAGCCGCTAACGGCTTTAAATCAATTCCGGTTTCTTATATTAACGATTTCGGCATCCACGCGGCAAAAACTTTATGGGCTTTTAATAAATTTTATAAAAAAGAAAAACTGCCGTTAAATAAAGGATATTTTTTAGGCAAAGTTTACGTTAGAGCCAGCCAAGAATTAGCCGATAACGAAGCGGCTAAAATTGAAGCCGGGCAAGTAATGAAAAATATTGAAAACCGGAAGGGCGCTGATTATAAATTATGGCAGAAAACAAGAAAATGGAGCATCGACGGCTTTAATAAAATTTATAAAGAGTTGGGAATAGAATTTGAACATATTTTTTATGAAAGCGAGGCCATAGATAAAGGCTTGGATATGGTAGCCAAGCTTTACGCCAAACAATTTTTTATTAAAAGCCAAGGCGCGGTTATCGCCGATTTGGATAAATACAACCTGGGCGTATTAGTGGTTTTAAGAAGCGATGGTACGGCTTTATATCCGGTGGCCGATTTGCCGCTGGCCGAAGAAAAATTTAAAAAATATAAAATTGACAAGTCGATTTACGTGGTTGACGTTAGGCAAAGTTTATATTTTAAGCAATTATTTAAAATTTTAGAATTATTAGGTTATAAGAAAGAAATGCTGCATTTAGGCTACGAATTTGTTAAATTGCCCGATGGCATGATGTCGTCGCGAACCGGCAACGTTATAACTTACGAAGATTTACGCGAACAAGCTTTTAAAAAAGCCGTAAATGAAGTTAAAAAGCGGCATAGAAATTGGCAGGAGAAAAAAATTATTGAAGTGGCGGATAAAATAGTTAACGGAGCCTTAAAATTTGAAATGCTCAAAGTCGGAGCCGATAAAGTTATTACTTTTGATATTGACCAAGCCTTGCGCTTTGAGGGTTATACAGCGGCCTATCTGCAATATACCGGCGCGAGGATACGGAGCATACAAAAAAAATCAAAAATTCAAAGTCCAAAATTACAAAAAATAAATTTTAACGGTTTAACCGAAATAAAAGAAAATAATATAATAAATAAATTGGCGAAATATCCGGAAATTGTGGCCATAGCCGGAAAAAATTATGATCCGAGCGAATTGGCGAAATATTTATTTGAATTGGCGCAGGAATTTAATGATTATTACCATGCCGTTCCAGTTTTAAAAGCCAAAGCCGAGGTTAAGCTGGCCAGGCTGGCTTTAATTACGGCGGTGGAGCAGACGATAGAAAATGGATTAGGGCTATTGGGAATTGAGACTATGGAGGAAATGTAGCCTGAATTTTGAATTTAAAAATTACGAATTATGAATAATAAAATTGCGCGGCCGGTAGCTTTATTAGTAGCGGTTAAAAATAATAAAATTTTAGTTATCGCCGGCCGCGATTATCATAAACAGGAAAATTTTTACCGCTTAATCGGCGGCGGTGTTGAATTTGGCGAAACCGGGGTTGAAGCGCTAAAACGCGAAGTTAAAGAGGAGATTAAGACAGAAATTAAAAATGTAAAATATTTAGGCTTAATTGAAAATATTTTTAATTATGAGAGCAAAGATATGCATGAAATTATTTTAGTATACCGGGCCGATTTTAAAGATAAAAATATTTATGGAAGAAAAGAAATAAAAATAGCGGATAGCCGGCACCCGCAAAAGGCTTATTGGTTAGATAAAAACAAAGTATTAAAATCTAGATTTTATCCGGAAAAATTAAGAGATTATATTAAATAAATGGATTCGATCATTGATTTAGTTTCAAATTTTATTATAAACGGCATTTCCTCGCTGGGTTATTCCGGCGTAGTTTTAATGATGGCGATTGAAAGCGCGTGCATTCCTTTGCCTTCGGAAATCATTATGCCGTTTGCCGGCTTTTTGGCGGCTCAGGGTAAATTCAGTTTGCTGGGCGTGGCTTTAGCCGGGGCTATCGGCTGCGTTGTCGGCTCAATAATCGCTTATATCGCCGGTAATTTAGGCGGCCGGAAATTTATTGAAAAATACGGCAAATATATTCTGATTTCGCGCCACGACCTGGAAATAGCCGATAATTTTTTTAATAAATACGGTTCGGGCGCGATTTTTTTCTCACGGCTTTTACCCGTAGTGCGCACTTTTATATCTTTACCCGCCGGTATCGCGAAAATGAATTTTAATAAATTTGTAATTTATAGTTTTTTAGGATCTTTGCCATGGTGCTACGCGCTGGCGTATATCGGAAAAAAACTTGGTGATAATTGGGACACGCTCGGAGTTTATTTCCATAAGTTTGATTTTGTGATCGTGGTAATTATATTAATAGGGGTGGTCTGGTATGTTTGGCGGCATATGAAGCAAATGAAAAATGAAAAAATAAAAGAGCAAAACGATAATATAAAATTATAAATTATATTGCCAGAGCGAGCGTTAAAATAATCGTAATTGTAAGTTAAATTGGCATACTTTCCGCAGAATTAATTATATGGATTTAAATTTAGAATTTTTATCTATTCAAAATCCCTGGTGGACAATTAACGGCCAAGCTAAAAAGTCTTCAATCGGCTTTAAGTTTGATCCGGTGATTGAGCAATATGAAAATCAAACCTTAAAATGGCGACCAACGGTTTTAGATAAGATTAATCTGAATCAGGATAATATTTATTGCCTTTACGGTCCTAAGGGCGTGGGCAAAACCACCTTGCTTAAGCTGGTTATTAAGAAATTAATTGAGCAGAATAAAGTTGACCCGAACAGAATCTTTTTTTACTCCTGCCATAATCTTTCGAGCTACGAACAGCTTAACGAAATGATTAAGCTGTTTTTAAATTCTCAAGCAGAAAAAAAGGAACGGCGCTATATTTTTATTGATGAAATCGCCATGGTTAAAAATTGGCGCAAGGGCATGGATCATTTATTTAAAGCCGCTAAATTAACGGAAACAACGGTTATTTTGTCGGCATCATCATTGATTGAGGCAAATAATAAGTCCGGTAACGGTTTTAAAAATATCGCAATCAGCAGTTTAGCTTTCGGGGAATTCGCCAATTTAATCAATCCGGGATTTTTCGGAAAAATTACGCAGAAGAATTACGCGGTCGATATAAAAAAAATTGAATATTATCTTGACATTTATTTTTTAACCGGCGGCTTTATTTCTCCCATAAACGATTACAAGGAAAACGGCGCGGTTAAGCAAAGTATTTACAGTAATTACTTAAATTGGTTTTTGGTTTATATCGCTAAATCCGGCAGAGACATAATTTTAACCAGGCAAATAATAGAAAAATTAATTTTAAATCTAGGCCAGCCGATCGGTTATAAGACTCTGATTCATAAAACCAAGGCTAAGACCCATTTAACCGCGGCTGAATATCTTAATATTTTAGAATTGATGTTCGCGGTTAAAACAGTTTATCAATCAGAGGGCGGCCAGCTTTTAAGCCGCAAAGCCAAAAAAGTTTATTTTCAGGATCCGTTTATTTTTTGGCTATTATATTCCTATATTCATGGTTCGCTTAACTATTGGCAATTAGCGCGCGAACGCTTGCACAAGCCGGCGGTTTTTTCTCATCTGGTGGAAAATACGGTTTTTAGCCATTTAATCAAGGATGAAAAAATTGAAATAAATTATTGGCGGGACAATATTAAAAAAAGAGAAATTAATTTTTTGGCTAAACGAGATAAAAAAACAACGCCAATTTTAATAAGATACGATAAAGAGATCAGTTCGGCTGATTTCGCCATATTTAAAAGCGCGGGATTTAAAAATGGCATAATTATCGGCCAAGATAAGCTGGAAAATAAAAACGGCATTATGCTAATGCCGTTAACATATTTTTTGTTGTTTTATAAAGAATTAATTTTATAATAATCTATAAAGATTGACTGTTCTTGACAAATTTTTATAAATGTAATATAATGCTCAAAGCTGTAAAGCTATGCTGATCTTTTTATTTGCACCCTGTCACGGGGAAGATCGTTAAAAGCGGTTGTTGATTCTGCTTACGCCGCGGGATTCCCCTCCTGCAATGATCTTGCCCCGTGACCAAATTTTAAACCCTCGTCTATATTAGCGAGGGTTTTATTTTTTAGGCAGTTTATAGTTTTTTTAGTATTATAGATAGATATTGCCCGGTTCTCCTTCGCCGAGGCTACGGAGAACAAGTTAAGCTATTTTTTTATAATTTTTGCCAGATATTGCCCGGTATATGATTTTTCGTTCTTGGCGACTTGCTTAGGCGTGCCTTGGACTACGATTTCACCGCCCTTATCGCCGCCTTCCGGCCCGAGATCGATAATCCAATCAACCGACTTTATAACATCCATGTTATGTTCAATAATTAAAACCGTATTGCCTTTATCAACCAGCTGATTTAATACTTGCAAGAGTTTTTTAATATCATCAAAATGCAAGCCGGTAGTCGGCTCGTCCAGAATATATAAAGTTTTTCCCGTAGCGCGGCGCGATAACTCGGTAGCTAATTTTACTCTTTGCGCTTCGCCGCCGGATAGAGTTGTCGCCGATTGGCCGAGTTTTACATAACTTAAGCCGACCTGGTTTAAAGTAAAAAGTTTTTGTTCAATGGCTGGGATGTTTTTGAAAAAATGTAATCCTTCTTCAACCGTCATATTAAGAATATCGGAAATATTTTTATCTTTATAATGTATTTCCAGAGCTTCTTTATTATATCGTTTGCCGTGGCAAACTTCGCAGACAACATAAACATCAGGTAAAAATTGCATTTCTATTTTAACCATGCCGTCGCCGCCGCAGGCTTCGCAGCGCCCGCCCGGAACGTTAAAAGAAAAGCGTCCGGTTTTATAGCCTCTGATTTTAGCTTCAGGCAGAGAGGCGAATAAATCGCGGATAGGCGTAAAAGCGCCAGTGTAGGTCGCCGGATTTGAGCGCGGCGTTCGGCCGATAGGCGATTGGTCGATATTGATCACTTTATCGATGTTTTCAAGGCCTTCAATTTTTTCATGTTTGCCCGGTTCTTGTTTGGCGCGGTAAAGTTTTTGGTTTAGAGCGTTGGCCAATATATCGGTCATTAAGGTGGATTTTCCCGAGCCGGAAACGCCGGTAATGGCGATAAACAGGCCTAAGGGAAATTCCACATTGATATTTTTTAAATTATGCTCGCTGGCCTTTAAGATTTTTAATTTTTTTCCATTGCCCGCGCGGTATTTAACCGGCGCCGGAATAAATTTTTTTCCGGCCAGATATTGTCCGGTTAAAGATTTGGCGCTTTTTTTTATGGCTAGCGGCGTGCCCGCGGCTACGATTTTACCCCCATGTTCGCCCGCGCCCGGGCCGATATCAACGAGCCAATCGGCCGCCAGCATAGTGGCTTCATCATGCTCGACTACGATTACCGTATTGCCCAGATCGCGCAGTTTTTTAAGCGTACCGATCAATTTATTGTTGTCGCGATGATGCAGGCCGATAGACGGTTCGTCTAAAATATAAATTACGCCCATTAAAGCCGAACCGATTTGCGTGGCCAATCTGATGCGCTGGGCTTCGCCGCCGGATAAAGTATTAGCCGTCCGCCCGAGCGTTAAATAGTCCAGGCCGACGTTGGACAGAAAATTCAAGCGAGCGCAAATTTCTTTTAAAATTTGGGCAGAGATTTTTTTATCGCGCGCGGAGATTATTTTAGAATTAGAGAGCTCATTAAAGAATTTTTTTTCTTGGTCGATGGTTTTTTCGGTAATATCATAAATCGACAGCCCGGTAATTTTTACGGCCAGCATCTCGGGTTTTAAGCGTTTGCCGGAGCAGGT
Organism: uncultured Gammaproteobacteria bacterium; assembly: GCA_964526325.1. Taxonomy (GTDB): domain Bacteria; phylum Patescibacteriota; class Patescibacteriia; order Patescibacteriales; family GWC2-42-12; genus JACPHD01. The sequence continues at coordinate 3,922 of CAZGKM010000007.1, read as the reverse complement.
CGGGCAAATCAAGACTCTCATGTATTGTTCAATTTCTTTCCTGACATAATCTGATTCGGTTTGCTGAAAGCGGCGCTCCAAATTAGGGATAACGCCCTCGAATTCGGTAGTTAATTCGCCGGAAAAGCGCTCGCTCTGATAATTAACGTTGTAGTTTTTTTCGCCAGAACCGTAAAGCACTATGTCCAATTGTTTTTTCGTTAAATTTTTGACCGGAGTATTTAAATCAAAGCCTTGAGCCTCGGCCACCGTGCCTAAGATGCGCATCAGCCAGCCTTGGCCGCCGGCCGTGCTATGGGCCCAGGCGCGGATAGCTCCCTGGGCGATTGTTAGATTGGAATTAATAATTAATTTAGGGTCAATTTCCAGTTTTGTGCCTAAGCCGGCGCAATCAGGGCAAGCGCCATGAGGGGAGTTAAAAGAAAAATTGCGCGGTTCCAGCTCCGGCAGGCTAATACCGCACTTAGAGCAGGCGGAAAGTTTGGAAAAAGTGGTTTCATGATTATCCGGTGTTTTACCAGAAGAAGTAAAATCCCCCTTACCCCCTTTAATAAAGGGGGTTGAAATCGTAACCAAGCCGTTGCCCAATTCCAAAGCTTTTTCCACGCTTTCGGTCAGCCGGGCTAAGTCTTCTTTGTCTTTGGTAATAGTCAGCCGGTCAATAACTATTTCCACGTTATGCTTTTTTTGCTTGTCTACGCTTAAATCGCGGACTTCTTCTAAGGGATAAATTATATTGTCATAGCGCAAGCGGGAATAGCCGGCCTTAGCTACGTCGTCCAAAATTCCTTTATGCTCGCCCTTTTTGTCTTTAATCAAAGGAGCCAGAATTATTATATCTTTATTTAGGAAACCGTCGGTAATTTGGCTGATTATTTCATCAATAGATAATGGTTTTATCAATTGGCCGCACTTTGGGCAATGAGGCACGCCGATGCGGGCGTAAAGCAAGCGCAAGTAATCGTAAATTTCCGTAATCGTACCAACCGTTGAACGCGGATTATGGGAAGTGGATTTTTGATCGATGGAAATGGCCGGAGATAATCCGTCGATAGAATCAACGTCAGGCTTATTCATTTGCCCGATAAATTGCCGGGCGTAAGCGGATAAAGATTCAACGTAACGGCGCTGGCCCTCGGCGTAAATTGTGTCAAAAGCTAAAGATGATTTGCCCGAGCCGGATAAGCCGGTTAAAACAACCAATTTATCGCGCGGTATCTCTACGTCAATATTTTTTAAATTATGAACGCGCGCGCCTTTTATCTTGATGCTGTTTTGCATATTAAAAAATTATTATATTTGCTAGTACCGCCCCGCAAGATGCAGAGTGGAATCCAGCCTGCCTGCCGGCAGGCAGGGTTAAACCCGTAGGTATGTCGGTTTGTTAAGATGATTTTAAAATAGTATTTTGTACCATTAACCCCTGGATCCCGGATCAAGCCCAGGATGACAATAGCGATAGTCAGAGTTTAAAACAATGCAATTCATTATAGGATAAAAAAAAGATCCTGGCAAGGAGTTGCACTAATTATTTTAAATTGTTAAACTTAAATTATTAAAAAATAGTAATTTAAAGTAATATTTATGCTAAACCAAGTTGTAATTTTTTTGCTAATATTATTAATAATCGGTATTATCGCGGTTATAATTTTATTAATCAAAAAAACTTCAATAGCGCCCGGCGCTGACGGGGAAAAATTAGCCGCTATGATGGAGCGGTTAACCCAACTTGGCGAGCAGAACCGGGATTTAAGGCAGGCGATGGACGGTAAGCTGTCGGAAACTCATCGCGCCAATCAGGAGCAAATCGGCCAGACCACGAAAATTATCCAAAACATTACCGGCCAATCGGCCCGTTTAATCGCCGACGTGACCGAGCGGCTGACTAAATTAGACGAGACCAACAAGCAGGTGGTTAATTTTTCCGCGCAGCTTCAGAATCTTCAGGATATTTTAAAAAATCCGAAACAGCGCGGAGTTTTAGGCGAATATTTTCTTGAAGAGACTTTAAAAAATGTCTTGCCGCCCAATTCTTACCAGATGCAATATCCGTTTAAAGACGGGACGATCGTTGACGCTGTGGTATTCGTTAAAGAAAAAATTATTCCGGTGGATTCAAAATTTTCTTTGGAAAACTACGAAAAGATTTTAAATTGCCATGAAGCCGAAGAAAGAGAAAAACTGGAAAAATTATTCAAGCAGGATTTAAAATTGCGCATAGACGAGACGGCTAAGTATGTTAAGCCGAGTGAAAATACCATGGATTTCGCCTTTATGTTTATACCTAGCGAAGCGATTTATTATGATCTTCTAATCAATAAGGTCGGCGCCGTGCAAGTTAACACCCGCGATTTAATTGAATATGCCTTTAAAGAGCGCCATGTCATTATCGTTTCGCCCACCTCGTTTTTAGCGTATCTGCAGACCGTGCTTCAAGGACTCCGGGCTTTGCAGATTGAAGAGAGCGCTAAAGAAATCAGAAAGCACGTTGAGATGCTCGGACGGCATATTTTAAGCTATGATGATTTCATGAAAAAATTGGGCGTTAGCATGTCCGCGGCGGTTAATCACTACAACAATGCTTATAAGGAATTTAAAAAGATAGATAAAGACGTGGTGAAAATCGCCGGCGGAGAAGCGCGGGTTGAAGCGCTTAAAATTGAGAAGCCGAAAGGGGAGGAATAAAACTGTAAATGACAAATTTCCAATGACAAATGTCAAATCAATATCAAATGGCCAAATGACAAATCTGCCTGCCGGCAGGCAGGCTGATTATTTTAACATTTGAACTTTGGATTTGATTTGTCATTTGATATTAGTCATTTTAATTATATTCATGAACGATTTAGACAATAAAAATTATGATATTAAGGAGGCAATCATTAAGGTGATTGCTTTTTTTGACATGTTTGATTATGTTTTAACGAATATGGAAATTTGGCGGATGTTAGATATAAAATGTGAATTAAACGAAGTTGTGGAAACGGCAGATAATATGATAAACCTCCTTAACCCTCCTTTTGAAAGAGGGCAAATACCGCATGGACAAATTGAAACTAAAAACGGATTTTATTTTTTAGCCGGCCGGGAAAAAAATGTTAGAGAAAGATTAAGCCGATATAATTTTACCGACAGAAAATTCAAGCGCGCGGTATTGGCGGCAAAAATTTTTAAATTTATTCCCTGGATAAAAATGATCGCAGTAGGTAATTTGCTTGGCGCGCATAATTTAAAAGATGATAGTGATATTGATTTTTTTATTATTGCCGAAGATAAGCGAATTTGGCTAACAAGATTCTTTTGCGCCGGCATCACTAAACTTTTAGGCTTGCGGCCGCAAACTGATAATTCGCGAGATAAAATCTGCTTGAGTTTTTATGTTAGCGAAAAGGCGATGGATTTATCCGGGTTGATGTTGCCTCGAGATTCTATCGCTTCGCTCCAGAATGACAGAAAAAATTATGATATTTATTTTACTTATTGGCTGGCTGGCCTGACGCCGATTTATGATGTCGGCGGAATTTATAAAAAGCTAATTAAAGAAAATTCATGGCTTAATGCCGGTTTGCCTAATTGGGAACCGGTTAATCCGGGAAGGCAGAGATGCGTTAGATCATTTTTTTATGAATTTTATCATGATGTAATTGATTTGTTTTGCGGCGGGCTGGAAACATGGTTTAAAAAACTTCAGCTCAAGCTATTGCCAAAAAATTTAACCGACATAATGAATAAAGACACGAGAGTGGTGATGAGCGATGCCGTGTTAAAAATGCACGCTAATGACAGGAGGGAAGAATATGGAAAAAAGTTTGCGGAAAAGATAGAAAAATTAATAAGATAAAATTAAAAATCAGTCATAAATTACCCACCCCCCTTCCTAACTTATCCACACCAAAAAAGCGTTGACAAAACAGTCAAATAT
>CAZGKM010000006.1:24625-61344 GCA_964526325.1 uncultured Gammaproteobacteria bacterium | reverse complement strand
AAAATATTTCCAGTATTTCTTCCGGCGATTTTAATTATCCGAAAGGCGATAGTTTCTCCGACCGAGCGGATAAAAATACTCCTTTAACCGACGTTAAAATAGGGGAGAGGATGCTACTCCGCGTTAATCTGGAAAATAGCGGTGGCGCGGTTACTACGACTTATAATCTTCGCTTCGGTACGGGCGCCGGCTGCCCTTCTTCTTGTTCCTGGAGCGACGTTACCGCTACTTCGGTAATTGCCCTGGCTCCTTCCATGCTCGGCGAAATGGGCAACTGGAGCGAAGTTGAGCAGGCGCTCTGGCCGGATGTTTCTTATCCTAAAATCGCCACTACGACCATGGGCTGGTCGCCGGGAAAATATTTAGTCGGTACGAGCACGTCTATAACCATGCCTACGGCTATCGGCGCGAACAACTCAACCGAGTTGGTGTTTGGATTGGATACTTCGCGCGCCGCTACTTCTACCCAATATTATTTTCAGGTTTATATCGCCGGCCAAAGCCAGACTTTATACGCTTATGACCAATACCCGAGCCTGACGATTGTTTCCACGGCCAACGATTTAAGACGTTATTCTAAAGGCGTGCTAAACTCCGCTCCGGCCGCGGGCGATGCTTCCTCGTCTTTGCCTTATTTTTTGGATAACGAGGCTTACGCCAATTTAACCGCGAACGATACGGGTTTCTCAACTACTTTGCTTACCAGTACGGATTATACAAAAGTTCTTCCTCAATTTCAGGTTGTCGGTTCAAAGATTTATTATCTTTGGTCCGAATGCGACGATAACTCAACTAATTGCGTTACCGGCAAAAATCAGCTTTGGCTCGCTTCCTCTAATCTTGACGGCACCGGCACGACAACGACTAAACTTACCAATACGCCTTACGATAAATTATGGCCGCAGTTGGAAGTTGTCGGTTCAAAAGTTTATTATATTTATCAGGCCAGCTCAACTTCTCCTAATAATTTACAGATTTGGCTCGGTTCCTCTAATCTTGACGGCACGGGAACCACCTCAACCCAGCTTACCAACACGGCATATAATAAACAAAACATGAACTTTCAAATTATGAGTTCAAAGATTTATTATGTTTGGCAGGAGATAAACGGCTCTAATCATCAAATCTGGACCGCCTCTTCTAATATTGATGGCACGGGCACCACTACCGCCATGGTTACAAGTTCGACTTACGCTAAATATTCTCCCCAGCTGCAAGTCGCCGGCTCTAAAATTTATTATGCCTGGCATGAGGCGGACGGAAGCTACTATCAGCTTTGGTTCGGCTCTACCAATCTTGACGGTACGGCCGCCACTACCTCTAAACTCACAAACACGACCTATGATAATTATAATCCCCAGATTCAAATAATCGGCTCAAAAGTTTATTATTCATGGCGGCGGTACGACGGCTCGCAATTTCAAATTTGGCTCGGCTCATCGGATCTTAACGGCGCGTTATTTACCGGTTCAAAAATTACCTATACGCCGTATTTTAAAGCCGCCAGTCCACAGTTTCAAATCGCCGGCTCAAAAGTCCAGTATATTTGGTCACAATGCAGTGACGGTTCGGCTCTTTGCGGTTCTGGTATCTATCAAGTTTATATTACTTCTTCTAGTCTTGACGGCAGCGGCACCTCAACGCCGTTAAGCCTGGCCAGTACATCTTATCATAATTACAACCCCCAGCTTCAAATTGTCGGCTCAAAAGTTTATTATGTTTTTCAGGCGAAAATAGATAGCGTCAAATATCAGATTTCTCTGGCTACGCAGACTTTCGGTGAAAAGCAGGCGGCATCCGAGCCGAATTTTATAACTACTACTAAGCTTACCAGTACGGCCTACAATAAATATGAGCCAAAAATTCAAGTCGTTGGTTCAAAAATTTATTATTTTTGGCAGGAACTTGATGCCAGCGGCATAATATATCAGCTTTGGCATGGTTCCTCCAATCTTGACGGCACCGGAACCACTACTACTAAGCTTACTACTTCCGCCTATACTAAAGCGGCGGATGATTTTCAAATCGTCGGTTCAAAGATTTATTATGCCTGGCGGGAATGCGGCGACGGCTCGGAGAATTGCACAACGAGCCAAGATCAAATTTGGTATGGGTCATCCAACCTTGACGGCACCGGCTTCACGACCGTTAAGCTGACTACTACGTCTTACGACAAAGAACTCCCGGAATTTCAAGTTGTTGGACCTGAAATTTATTATACCTGGCGGGAATCTGACGGTTCCGCCTATCAGATCTGGACCGGTTCTTCTAATCTTGACGGTTCAGGTTTTAGCGCCACTAAATTAACTAATACGACGCTAGAGAAGGTTTACCCTGAATTTCAAGTCGTTGGTTCAAAAATTTATTATGTCTGGCAGCAATGCAGCAATAATTCCTCGCTATGCTCTTCGGGTACGGATCAGATCTGGACCGGCTCTTCCAACCTTGACGGCTCCGGTTTTACTTCCGCCGCTTTAAATAGCACTTCTAAAAACCAAACATTCCCCCAAATCCAGGTCGTCGGTTCTAAAATTTATTACTCGTGGAACGAGCAGGACGAAATTCTTAAGCGCCAAATCTGGCTGGCTACTTCCGATCTTGACGGTACCGCCACGACTACGGTTAAGCTAACGAGCACTCCCAACACTAAAGCAGCCGTCGAATTTCAGGTCGTGGGTTCAAAAATTTATTATGCTTGGTATGAATGGGACGCCGCCGTAACCTATACCCAAATCTGGCAAGCCTCTTCTAACCTTGACGGAAGCGCGACCACGACCAACCAATTTAACAATACGTCTTATTTTAAGCTTTATCCTCATCTCCAAGTCGTTGATTCTAAAATTTATTATACCTGGTATCAGTGCGACGATACTTCGTCGTCATGCACTACGGGTAAATATCAAATCTGGACCGGCCATAACCTCGGTTATAACCAATTTAATTTCCGGGAAAAAAATTCCGATGTTTCCGCGGAAGCGATTGCCATTACCTGGAACGGCCAGGCCAGCATAACCGGCACCGCTACGTCAACCGTGGCTCTAGAAATCTATAATAATAATTCTTCCCAATGGGTTTCTCTAGCCTCCAGCACTTCTTATTCCGCCGGCGTAGATTTTACCTTATCAGGTTCGCTTACCTCAAATCTCACGAATTACTTTGACTCTAATTATTACGCGGCTTTGCGCGTAACCCAGAATAAAAGGGAAGAGTATCTTACTACCGACTATTTTTCAGCCGTTTTTACCCCTTATTTAACCCAAGCCGCTTATTTATTTGAAAATGCTTCCGCTATCGGCATCGGCGATTTTAATTATCCTAAAGGCGACAGTTTTTCCGATAAAACTGACGCTAAAAATACCGCTTTAACCAACGTTAAAATAGGGGAGAGAATGCTCTTACGCGTCAATCTGGAAAATAACGGCGCCGCCGGCTCTTCGGCTTTTAAGCTTCGCTTCGGTTCGGGCGGTGGCTGCCCCGCTTCCTGCTCCTGGAGCGACGTAACCGCCACTTCGGCCGTAGCTCTCGCGCCAGCGCTGCTCGGCGAGCTTGGCAATTGGACTGAAGTTGATCAGGCGCTCGGGCCGGATGTTTCTTATCCGAAAATCGCCGCTTCTGCTATGGGCTGGTCGCCGGGCAAATATGTTATCGGCACGAGCTCTATTATGACCGCTACGACTACTATCGCCGGCGGCAATTCAACGGAATTGGTGTTCGGATTGGATACTTCGCGCGCCGCCGCCTCAACCCAGTATTATTTTCAAGTTTATAACGCGGGTAAAAGCAAAGCCTTAGACGCCTACAGCCAATATCCTAATTTAACGACCGTTTCCCCGGCCAATAATCTGAAGCGCTACTCAAAGGGCGTGTTTAACGTTGCGCCGGCCGCGGGCGACGCTTCTTCGTCTTTGCCGTATTTTTTGGATAGCGAGGCGTATTTGAATTTAGCCGCGGACAACACGGGTACGAGCACGGTTAAGCTTACGAGCAGCGGCTTTGATAAAAATGCACCCCAGCTTCAAGTCGTGGGTTCAAAGATTTATTATGTCTGGCAGGAATTTAACGCTTATTTCCAAATCTGGCTCGCTACTTCCAACCTTGACGGCACAGGCACGACAACGACTAAGCTGACTAGTACACCTTACAGCAAAGAATTTATCCAATTTGAAGTCGTCGGTTCAAAAATTTATTATGTCTGGGAGGAATCGGACGGCTCTAAATATCAAATTTGGCACGGCTCTTCAAATCTTGACGGTACCGGCACGACTACAACTAAGCTTACCACTTCGGCTTATGATAAAGTTTATCCTAAATTCCAGGTTGTAGGCTCTAAAATATATTATACTTGGCATGAATCCGACGGCTCTAAATATCAGATTTGGCACGGCTATTCTAATCTTGACGGCACGGCTTTTACTCCTACTAAGTTTACCGCGACGGCATTTGACAAATATTATCCCCAGCTTCAAGTCGCGGACTCTAAGATTTATTATACCTGGTTTGAATGCAGCGATGGTTCGGCTAACTGCACTACGGGAAAATATCAAATCTGGCACGGCTCTTCCAATCTCGACGGCACTTCTTTTGTTCCTACTAAGTTAACAATCACGGCGTTTGGTAAATACTATCCGGAACTCCAAATAGTCGGTTCTAAGATTTATTATACCTGGCTTGAAAATGACGGCACTTATTATCAAGTCTACCACGCTTCCTCTAATCTTGACGGTACGGGCACGACTACCCTCAAACTCACTATTACGCCATACAGCAAATACGATATCCAATTTCAAGTCGCTGGACCGAAAATTTATTATACCTGGGATGAATCCGATGGCACGACAAACTGCGGCGGCGGCGTCTGCTACCAGATTTGGAACGCGACTTCCAACCTCGACGGCACCGGCACCACTACCGTTAAAGTTACTCCTAATACGGCTTATTTAAAAAACTATCCCCAGCTCCAAGTCGTTGGCCTTAAAATTTATTACGCCTGGGAGGAATGCAGCAATAATTCGTCATCTTGCTCTACCGGCAGGTATCAAACTTGGCTCTTCGTAGAGACTTTCGGCGAAAAACAGGAGGCGAGTGAGCCCATGAATTTCGCGGCTCCGACTAAGCTCACCAACACGGCTTATGAAAAATATGTGCCCCAATTTCAAGCCGTTGGCTCTAAGATTTATTATACGTGGTATGAGCTTGACGGCTCCGGTTACAGACAAATCTGGCTTGGTACTTCTAGCCTTGACGGCGCCGGCACCACCACCGTTAAACTCACCAGCACGGCTTATGATAAAGTTTATCCCCAACTTCAAGTCGTGGGTTATAAAATTTATTATACGTGGTATGAATATGACGGCGCCAAATACCAAATTTGGCTCGGCTCCTCTAATCTTGACGGTACCGGCGTTACCACGGTTAAGCTCACCAGCACGGCTTATGACAAAAACCGTCCCCAATTTAAAGTCGTGGGTTCTAAGATTTATTATACGTGGTATGAGCCTGACAGCGCGGGTTACAGGCAAATTTGGCTCGGCTCCTCTAATCTTGACGGTACCGGCGTTGCCACCGTTAAGCTCACCGGCACGGCTAATAACAATATTTATCCTCAACTCCAAGTTATAAGCTCAAAGATTTATTATACTTGGCATGCTAGTTCGAGTAACAGCACTTATTACCAAATCTGGCTCGGCACTTCCAATCTTGACGGCACCGCTACTACTACCACCCAGCTAACTAGTACTGCTTATGACAAATACTATCCCCAATTTCAAGCCGTTGGCTCTAAGATTTATTATACGTGGTATGAGCTTGACGGCTCCGGTTACAGGCAAATTTGGTTCGGTAACTCCAATCTTGACGGCACCGCCACTACCACCGCTAAACTCACCGGCACGCCTTATGATAAAGTTTATCCCCAATTTCAGGCCGCTGGTTCTAATATTTATTATATCTGGCATGAATACGACGGCGCCAAATACCAAGTCTGGTTCGGCACCTCTAATCTTTACGGTACTGCCACCACCACCATTAAGCTTACCAGTACGGCTTATGATAAATTATATCCTCAAATCCAAATTATAGATTCCAAAATTTATTATACTTGGTATGCTTCTTCAAGCGATAGCGCTAATTTACAAATCTGGTTCGGCTCCAACTACGGCTATAATCAATTCAATTTCCGCGAAAAAAATGCCAGCGAGCTAATTACCCAATTTTCCGCAACTTGGAACGGCCAGGCCAGTATTACCGGCGCAACTACGCCGACCGTGGCCTTGCAGGTCTATAACAAAACTTCTTCCCAATGGGAAACTCTAGCCTCTAGCAATACTTATACGGCCGGAAAAGATTTTACTCTAAGTGGCTCGGTTACTTCCGGTCTTGCTAATTATTACGACGCTAATTATTATCAGGCTTTCCGCGTCACCCAGAATCAAAGAGAGCAGTATCTGACTACGGATTATTTTTCGGTCGGCGGCCCGGCCGTTTTATCCGATCATGAAAACGGCCAGCTGACCAATAATTTTTCCGGCACTTCGGTCACGAATAAAGAACTGTTCGGCTTCCGCCTCGTTCCCGGCGGCAGCAGCTTAACGGTCAGCCAGACGGTTTTAGAGCTTTATGTAAGAGGTTTTACCCAAAGTAATATTACTAACGCCGCTTTGTATATTGACTATAACGGCAATAAAACAAAAGACGCCGAAGATACGGCCGTCGGCGGAGCCGGCACGGTAGCTATTTCCGGAAATCAGGGCTCGATTACTTTCGGAAATTTTTCCGCCAACTCAACCTATAGCTATTTGCTTTTAGCCAGCGTGGATGATATTTATCCGGGTTATGAATTGCAAATCAGCTTGCCTGTATATAGCATAACGCCGGTTTCAAGCGGTTATACAACCCCGGCTTGGCATTATAAGCTTGGCGGTTATGGCGGCGCCGGCTCTCCTGTCGGCGAATATAACCCTACCGGCAATCCGACTGTCGGTGGCACTACGCCTTCGGCCGGCGAAGAAATCGGCGATGAGCCCGGTTATTTCGCGCCTACTACAACCGGTTCGCCTTTAGGCCAATGGACCGGCGGTGTTAGCGCTTACGCTTCGGACAACGCCTACGCTACGGCCGCTTCGGCTAATTTAAATCAAGATTTTGCCGATTTCAGTTTTAACGTTCCGGCTATCAATACGGTTGAAGGCATTATTGTTAAAGTAGAGGCTTCGACTTCGGGCGGGGCCGGCGGCACGATTGAATTCGCGCTTTCCTATAACAGCGGTTCAAACTATACTTCTACTAAAGCCACGACGGCTTTAACCGCGGCCGATAGTATTTATATTTTGGGCGGAGCCGGCGATAAATGGGGCCGGGCCGGCTGGACGGTTAGTGAAACTTCAAACACAAATTTCCGCTTGCGTGTCATTTCCCAGCCTTCGGGCAATACCGTGCGCATTGACGCGGTGCAAGTTAAAATTTATCATATCACCGGCGGCGGCGGAGGCGGCGGCGGAGATCCGTTGTAATTTTTTAAATTTAAAAAAGACGTCGGGCATCTTGTTAGGATATCCGACGTTTAAAGTCAATCTCCTTTCTTTTTGTCATTGCGAGGACCCCGCATCTGCGGGGGACGAAGCAATCTCTGGTTAAATAATTTATATGAGAGAAGAAAAAAATTATTATGTATACCCCGTTAAATCCCTACGAGAGGCAAAGCCTATTTAACGGGGTGAATATAAATACCAATAAGACTCATAACGTATTTTATACCGGAGTAACCAATAATATATTGAACAGAAACAATCAGCATAAAAGTCAAAATAGTAAAATAAGTTTTACGGCTAAATATAATATAAAAAAATTAGTCTTTTACGAAACATTTAATAATATTTACGATGCCATTGTCAGAGAGAAACAAATCAAAGGCGGTTCCAGAAAAAAGAAAATAGCTTTGATTAATAAATTAAATCCTTCGTGGAAAGATTTAATTTTAGATTGGTAAACCGGAGATTGCTTCGCTACGCTCGCAATGACAAATAAAATTATTTTATGCCGGAAAAATTAATAAATATAATAGATAAGCTGGTATCAATTTTAATAAAGGCGGTTATTTTTTTTCTGCCTTTATTTTTTTTGCCCTTAACGAGCGAATATTTTGAGTTTAATAAGCAATTTTTACTTTGGCTGATAATGCCTTCGGTTTTATTTTTATGGCTCATAAAACAGGCGCTAGAAGGTAAAATAACCGTTAAAACCAACCCTTTGAATTTTCCAGTCATAATTTTTTTAGCGTTGACCGCCATATCCGCTATTTTTAGCGTTGACGCATATTCTTCCTGGTTAGGCTCATACGGCCGTTTTTCCGATGCTTGGCTAGGTTTATTAAGCTTAGCAATTTTTTATTGGCTTTTAATTAATGCCGGCGTAGCCGAGAGCGCGAAAAAAATAACCGGGTTATTAAGAATTTTTATTTATTCAGCCGCCACGGCCACCGTTATTTCATTGCTTTCCATATTCGGCTTGACGCAATCTATAATGCCCGTGATATTTAATCCGGCCGGCGGCTCGTTTTTAAGCTTGGCTATTTTTTTAGCGGTTGCTTCGGTTCTGGCCGTCGGATTTATATTTAGCCCAATTTTTAAAAAATTTGAACGTGTTATTTTAGGCGCCGGCTTAATTTTATTTTTGTTTGTTTTAACTCTCATAAATTTTTACTTAAGCTGGATAATATTGGCTTTAGGCGCCGGCTTAATAATAATTTTTTATTTCTTAGAAGCCGGATTAAGTTTTAAAAAAATACTGAATTATTATTCGCCCCAACGCCGAATTTGGCGCGGGGGTTTGTTGATTCCGGCACTTTTAATGCTTGCGGCCATTTTATTTCTTGCGTTTCCCGGCTTAAGTCCGTCTAAAATAATTTTGGGCCGGAGTTTGCCCGGCGAAGTAATGCTTGATTATAAAACATCGGCTTCAGTAACTAAAAAAGCTATTTACAAAAATCCGATTTTAGGCAGCGGTCCGGCGACTTTCTCTTATGATTTTTCCCTTTACCGCCCGCCGGAATATAATAAAAATAGCTATTGGCAGATTAGGTTTAATGAATCAGTTTCGCATTTTTTAGAAATATTGGCGACTTCCGGCCTGCTGTCTACGCTAAGCTATTTTCTTATTATCAGCTTGATAATTTATATAAATATAATCTTGCTGGTTAAATATTTTAAAAACCGCGAGCCGGTAATTGAAAACGAAAATTATAATTTAATTACTACTGTTTTTACGATTTTTATTTTATTGTTTTTCTCTCAGCTGTTTTTCTCCGCCAATACGGTTTTAATTTTTTCTTTTTGGTTTTTCGCCGCGCTCGCGGTCGCTTTTTGGCAAATATACAATAAGTCAATTTTTAAAGAAAAATCATTCAATTTAAAAAAAACCGCTTTGCTTTACCGCCTGTTATCGCTGATTTTATTTTTATCGGCATGTTCATGGTTGATTTTGGCTTTTTTTGAAATAAAATTTTTTACCGCCGAATTGGCCGCGGCCTCTAATTTAAACCGCGAGGCTAATTTGCTCCGAGCGGTTGAATTTAATCCTGGCCGGGTAAATTACAATATTAATCTGGCTAAATTTTATTTAAATCGCTTGCGCGTTGAGGCGGCAAAGCCCGAAGGCGAAAAGGACAATGATTTTATTCAGCTGAATATTACGCGGTCAATCGAGGCGGGCCGGCAGGCCGTTCTGGCCGCGCCCAACTCGGTTAAGGCCCGGGAAACTTTAGGCATGATTTATCGGGATATACGGCCGCTAACTGTCGGTTCGGAAATTTGGGCGGTGCGGTTTTTTGAGAGCGCTTTGGCGTTAGAGCCGACTAACCCGATTTTAGCCGCGGAGCTGGCAAAAGCGTACGTCAATAATAAGGATACGGCTCTGGCGGAAAAATATTTTATTAAAGCGGTTGAGCTTAAGCCGGATTATTATGAAGCTAAATTCGATTTGGCAAAAGTTTATTTAAAAAATAAAAAAGATAATTTGGCGCTTAATCTCTTAAACGAGCTGGCCGGAGAAATCTATGACGCGGAAATTTTTTATGAGCTTGGCAGATTTTATTTTAATCATGGCGAAACCGATAAGGCCATAGATAGATTTAAGCTGGCTTTAAGCGTTTCGTCCAAACATTCCAATAGTTTATATAGTATGGCCGTAGCTTATGAGGCTAAGGGCGATATTAAAGAAGCGTTGAGATATTACAATCAAGTTTTAGAATTAAATCCGGAAAATAAAGAGATTGAGAAGAAAATAAAAGATTTAGAAGAAAAACCCCGTTAAATATATATCGCTTGGCATTGCTATAAATTTCCGGCTTAGATTTGCTTATTAGCGTTGATATTATCAGAGGCCTGATTTAACGGGGTAAAAAATAATTTTTGATAAAAAAAGAGGACACGCGCTTCGCGGAGAAGCGGTGTCCTTTTGTATTGTTTATCTTAACATCGGAAATAATTTTATAAACGCCTCCTTGTATTTTTCCGAAGTTTTATTAATTATTTCCTCCGGAAGTTTCGGCGCCGGCGGTTTTTTATTCCAGCCGGAAGCTTTAAGCCAATCTCTTACGAACTGTTTGTCGAAACTTGGCTGCGGTCCGCCCGGTTTATAGCTTTCAACCGGCCAGAAGCGCGAAGAGTCAGGAGTCAGAACTTCATCAATCAGAATTATTTGGCCGTTTTTTTCTAGGCCGAATTCAAATTTTGTATCGGCTATGATAATGCCGACCGATTTGGCAAGTTCGTACGACGCGCGGTAAAGATATAGGCTTGCTTGCTTAATGATAGCTGATTTATAAAAGCCGATTTTTTCTATCATCTCTTCAAAGCTAATATTAACATCATGCTCGCCGGCTTCGGCTTTGGTTGATGGCGTGAATATCGGCTCGGGAAGTTTTTGCGATTCTTTCAATCCGGGCGGTAAAGTTATGCCGCAGACAGTTCCGTTTTTTTGGTACGATTCCCAGCCGGAACCGGAAATATGCCCGCGCACGATGCATTCTACCGGCAGAGGCTCGGCTTTTTTTACCAGCATGCTTCGGCCGTTTAAAAGTTTAGCATAAGGCTGGCAGATTGCCGGATATTCGGCGACATTATCGGTCAGAAAATGGTTATCAATAATTATTGCCAGTTTTTTCAGCCAGAGTATGGACAGTTCGTTTAGAGTTTGGCCTTTTGAGGGTATGCCGTCAGGCAAAACTACGTCAAAAGCGGAAAGCCGGTCAGTGGTTACTATCAGCAGGCGGTCGCCAAGATCATAAACATCTCTGACTTTGCCGCTGTGTTTTTTTCCGATTGGCAAATCGGTGGTTAATAATGTTTCTTTATCAGGCATGATTTCATCCTCCTTCCGGTTAAATTTTTCATATTACAGCCATAGCGTAGTTGGCGATTTCCAGCGCTTTTTCTTTCGCGTCTCCAATATATTGCTCGGGATGGTGGAAGAGGGCAAGTAATTCCTCGGGAATGTTATTTAGCGCTTTTTTGACATCCTCGTGGTCATTAGCCAGTAATGTTAAAGCATTCGGCAATGAAACCCCAAATTCCTTAGCAAAAGCCATGGCTTGTTCATTAATCAGTTTATGGGCATCCTTGTCATAGCCGGCCATCTGCATGGCGATATATAAAGGCTCGGCCAGGATAAAATCCTTACTCATTTCAAAGTTTTTTTTGCAAGCTTCATGATTGACCGTAATCCTTGACAAAAAAGGCACGCCCGATTTGTTTCTTCTCAATAAAGTGTCCATCTGTTGCTGAAGATTGACCAGAATAATCGGAAAGTCGCGGGCAACACAACTGCCAACCAGATCTCGCTGGTGTTCGCTGATCAGAGTGTCCAGTACCTTGCCGAATTCGTTCTTGGTTTTGATCCACATGCCTTCCATGTTTTCAAAGTTGATCGGGTTTCTTTTGTGCGCCATGGTTGACGATCCGACTTGGCCTCGCTCATACTCTTCGGCGATTTCTCCTATTTCACTGCGCATCAGATTCCGGCAGTCGCGTCCGAATTGGCCGAAACTGGCGGATAGCATTGAAGCTGAAAAGAGAAAATAAGCCAGGGGTTCCGGCGGCAGGATTTGCGTGCTGATTTTGGCCGGCTTTAACGCCAATTTTTCCAAGATTCTTTCTTCAAAATTTTTATTGCCGCATTTTTGGTTGAATCGCAGGCCATATTGGGCATTATGCGCCCCAACCGCGCCGGATATTTTTCCATTCATTCTTTCGGCGGCGATTTTCATCTGCTGGGCGTTATAGACGATTCTTGCTAATATAGTTGCCAGCCAGAAACCGACTGTAATCGGCAAGGCATGCTGGCCGTGGGTGCGCCCGATTTGGATTTGTCCGGAAAAACTCGCCGTTACCCCGGCTAAAATTTTAACCACTTCCTTGATAGACGGTTTAAGCGATTGGTTGTAGGCTTTGAGGAATTGCATGATTCTGCCGGTATCCAGGCCGTCATAGCTAGTAAGGGGGACGTGCACCCAGCGCGATAAAGCGGAGTTGATGATTTTTTGCGCTTCCAAGATCCAAGCTCTTACATCATGATGGGTGATTTCTTTTTCGGTTTTATCAACCTTGGTGGTGGTTATGGCCAAGAGTTTTTCTTTCAAACCCTCTTGGTTGAGGATATAACCTTCTTCTTCCGGTATAACACCTATTTCCAGCAATACCTCCATGGTAGCTATTTCCACCTGGGCCAAAGTATAGTAGAGATTGTCATAACCGAACGAATCTTTAAGGCTTTTCGGCTGGTACCGGGGATTTCCCGGCAATATTAAATTCAGTTTTTCATCCATTGCGCCTTCTCCTTTTTTTCGTAGTTTTTAAGTAATTATATTTTATTTTTAAAGTCCAATATAAAAAGCCAAACTGCTTACAGTTTGACCTCCTTTGCTTTTTGGTTATATTAGAATAAATTGGGGGAAAAAGCAAGGGAGAAAATTTTGGGTTTTGACCAGGGATCCATGAGTATTGAGGTAGCCAAAAACATCGCAATTAAATCTGGATTCCGGATCAAGTCCGGAATGACAATTTTTTAAAATAAAAAAGGGTTTCGGCTTATAGGCGCGAAACCCTCGGTTGTGTTTTTAGCGATGTTTTAGTGCTTGGAAAACCCCCTGTTTTCCGGAGCTACGAACGCTACGCTCATATTTTTTGATTGGAAGAACTTTTTAACCTGTTCCAGATTGTTGCCGTCGGCCGGCACTATTCCTCCGATACAGCCGGCGTCAGCCAGGAGCTCGGGGCCTTCTCGGCGGTCCAGACAAGAAAATAAATTGATAAAATTATTCAGAATATTTATTCTTTCGTCTGTTTCTTTATCAATAAGATTATTATGCAGTTGCTTGGCGACTGCCGTGAGACGCTTTATCTCTTTGGCGTCGGTTTCACTTTTGGCATAAGGGAAAAAAGCGTCAGAAGCGAAGACCGAGCCTTCGGCGTTATGGCCGGCGCGGTTGGCGCGGTCAAGGCAGAGCCGGACGCAAGCGATTCTATCCTGCTGGCCGCAGCCAAGCCCGATAAGCATTTGGTTTTTAGCCAAGGCTACGGTATTGGAAGAAGCGCGCCAACAGCAGGCAAAAGCGATAATTAGATTGGCGATAAAGTTGTAAGAAATTTCTTCACAGGTCCAATCAATAACTTTTGCCGGAGAAAGGATAAAAGGCGATAATCGTTGTTTTAGCCAGTCGCCGCCGTGCAATTCGCGATAGGTCCATTCTTCTTTAGGGAAAGGGGCTTCAACTAAATTAGGATTTTTAAGCAATCGGCGTTTTTCCCGCTTGCCTAAAAGTTCAATGGCTTCAGATGAGAAATCAGGAGCCGCTATAACATCAAGCCCCCATTTATCACGGCCGATTTTTTCTTTGTCCGAATAGAAAAGTTTATCGGCGCGAATTTCGCTTATGCCAAAATTCGTGATAACTTCTCCGCCCATTACGGCAACCGGGTCTCCGAGCAAGGCTTTCTCTAAAGCTTTTTCCGGATAATCCCAGTCAATAGCGCAGCCGCAAGGATTGCCGTGTTTGCCGGCGATGACTATGTAGGGATCTTTGCCTCTGGTATTGCGAAAAGCTTCCGACATAAGGCAAAGAATGCCAACTAGCTGGCTGACATCGGCCATAGCGATATAGCTGGGGTCGCCGGAAACGATTTCAAATTTGCTGATAGCCAAAGGATTGTCGCCGCCGCCGTCAAACAGAAAGGCCGGGCTTTGGCAGCGGTTTTCGCCGTAGGCGAGTTGTCTGCCATTTTTTAATTTCAGGATTTCATTCGGCAAATCCTTTTTTTTAATTGCTTGAGCCATGACTTATCCCTCCTCTAACTTGATAAAGGTTTCAACATCTTTATAGAAGTCAATACGGTTGAAATATGATGCAATTGACATACGGTAATTACCGATCACCTTAAAAGCTTCCTGAGCAAGAAAGAATCGTTGCCTTAAATTAATGCCAAGGTAAACCTGCAAATAATTGGCGAAATCAGGATATTGATCCGGCGATGTAAGAACTGCGATGCTATGCCAATTTTTCGCCGCCGCCATGGCCATAGTCGGGCCGCCGATATCAATGTTTACGCGGGCCGTTTCAGAGGTCGCCGTATCCATGGAAACGACTTCGCTGAACGGATAGAGGTTGCCGATGAAAATGTCAAAATAGACGCCCGGGCCGCTTCCTATTTTTTCCAAATCAATTAGATATTTTTCATGGGCGGGATTATTCCTTTCCGCCAAGAGTCCGGCATGAATTTTCGGATGCAGGGTTTTAACCAATCCGCCTTCCATTTCCGGAGCACCGGTAAAATCTTCTACAGACATGTAGTTTGAAGAATTATTATGCCCAAGGATTTCTTTTATTTTTTTGCCCGTGCCCCCGGTTGAATAAAATATAGCCTTGGGATTAATTTGCAAAATACCGTCAATTATTACATTAAGATTTTTTTTGTCAAAAACACTGATTAAAACATGTTGCGGATAAATCAAGTCCATAACCGGGTATTTGTTTTCTCTGATCATTTTTTTTCTCCTTTCGCTGTAGCTATTATTGTTGTCAGTATATAGTAATTTTTAAATTTTAAGGTACATAAAAGCTAAACCTCCTTTTGGTTTAGCTCCTTGTGCCGCTGGTCGGAGTCGAACCGACATGGGATTGCTCCCACACGAGTTTGAGTCGTGCGCGTCTACCAGTTTCACCACAGCGGCTTAATTGATTTTTTTTAAATATTCTCTGCCAATTCCTGATTTTAAATATTTTTCTCTTTGTCTGGCCATTACTCTGTCTACAAACTGTTCAATTAATATAATATTAAAAGGCTTATAAGGTTTTGTTGTTTTATTATAACCTTTATTATGTTGCATTATTCTCCTTTTTGGATTATCAGAAATGCCGGTATAAATATAATTCAGGTTAATGCTTCTAATAGAATAAACATAGTACATATAATTTCACACGAGTTTGAGCCTGCCTGCCGGCAGGCAGGTCGTGCGCGTCTACCAGTTTCACCACAGCGGCTTATTTTAATTAGTTTTTTCTATAATCTGATAACTGGATTTTGAACTTTCATTTCCCCATGAATTAAATGATGTTATGGAATATAAACATTTTTCTGGTTTTATATTGTTATCAATAAATTCAACTTTTCCATCAATCATATGTTGGTTTGATATTACGCCAATTAATCGCCACGAATAACCGGGGATGATAGTTGGAGTTTCATCTAAATACGTACAATGTTTAAAAATGTGGTAACCAATAAGACTTAAATCCGGTTCTATCATGATTTTTACATTATTGTCGTTTAATTTGACTGCGGTAAAATTTTCCGGCGGAGCAGGATAAGATTTGAATGCTTCATCTTCGGTAAGCCCTTGATTTCTAACTTTTGAGCGTGAAATATTATAAATAATCACTGGCGCAACTAATAATACCAAGATTAGAAGTAGAATAAGAAAAACATTTTTTTTAGACATAAATTTTGTAATTATTTGAAATTTCAACGTAAATATAATTCTTTGTTAAATTTTTTATCGTGATATATGTGCGCGCTTGTTTGCCGGCGCGTCTACCAATTCCGCCACCCGGGCAATATTATCTATGTATGCCGTAAAATAAAACTAGCTGAAATTTGCTAGCGATTTTATTATAAATTATATCATTAAAATTGTCAAAGCAAGGGAAGTGGGGTATAATATAATCAAAATAAATTGTCATCCCGGGCTTGACCCGCCCCGCAAAATGCGGGGTGGATTCCGACTCGTAGGTCGGAATGACATAGATGTTTCATGGGTAAAATTATTTCCATAGTCAACCAAAAAGGCGGGGTGGGTAAAACCACCACGGCTTTAAATCTTGGCGCTTATTTGGCTTATCTCGGTAAGCTGGTTTTGCTCGTGGATATTGATCCGCAAGCTAACGCGACTTCAGGCTTAGGCGTTGACCATAAAAATTTAGAGCACGGCGTTTACGAAGCTTTAATCGGGCAAAAACCGATTTTTGAAGTCATAAAATATACTTTGCAGGAAGGCTATAAAATCGCTCCGGCCACGATCGCTTTAGCCGGCGCCGGCATAGAGCTCGTTAATATGGAAGATAGGGAATTCAGGCTGGCGCGCATCTTAGAACATATAAAAGATGAATATGATTATATTATTATTGACGGTCCGCCTTCGCTCGGCCTTTTAACGGTTAACAGCTTAGTAGCCGCGGACGAAGTTTTGATTCCGATTCAAAGCGAGTATTATGCCTTAGAGGGTTTAAGCCAGCTGTTGGAAACCATCGGCTTAGTGCAAAATAATTTAAAGCCCGAGCTAGGCATTATGGGCGCGGTCATAACCATGTTTGATAAGCGCAACCGTTTATCCGGCTCGGTCATGAACGAGCTTTACCAATATTTCCCCAATCGGGTTTTTAGAAGCATAATTCCGAGAAGCGTTAAATTAGCCGAAGCGCCGAGTTATGGCCGTTCTATTTTATATTACGATCCGACGTCCAAGGGCGGCCGGGCTTATGAAAAATTGGCCAGAGAGGTGATTGATTTGGAAAGAAGATGGTAAAATAATTTTCAAATCCCAATGACCAATTTTCAATGAATTTTCAATTATTTAATTTTCAATTGAAAATTTTAGCATTAAATCATTCATTGAAAATTGAGAATTGAAAATTGAATATTTTTAATAAATTATTTATTAACAAAAATTATCTACAATAATATGCCCAATAATGGCCTTGGCAGGGGGCTAAGCTCCCTGATTCCGCAAAAAGTCAATAAAGTAGCTATGACGCCGGCCGGCGACGCAGTGATTGATGTGGCGAGCGAAGCCGATAAGGGGAAAGTGCTTGAGCTAAAGCCGGATCGGATAGCGCTAAATCCCATGCAGCCGCGCAAGAATTTCAATGAGCATCAGCTGCAGGAATTGGTTGATTCAATTAAGCAGTACGGCATTATTCAGCCTTTAATCGTAACGCAAAAAAACGGTAATTTTGAACTTATCGCCGGTGAAAGGCGCTTGAGAGCGGCGAAAATTTTAGGCTTATCAACCGTACCGGCCATAGTCAGGCAAGCCGGTGAGCAGCAAAAGCTTGAATTGGCTTTAGTTGAAAATTTGCAAAGAGAAGATTTGAATCCGATTGAAACGGCGATTGCTTATCGCAAACTGATTGACGAATTTAATTTAAGCCAGGAAGAATTGGCGGTTAGAGTGAGCCGGTCGCGTCCGGTTATAACCAATACCCTAAGATATTTAAACTTACCGGAAGAAATCCAGGATGCTTTAATTCAGGGTAAAATAACCGAAGGCCACGCTAAAATAATCGTTGGTCTTGAAAGCGAAACTCAGCAATTCGCGCTTTATAAAAAAATATTATTAAATAAGATGAGCGTTGACGATTCGTTAAAAGAAACCAGGGTTATGGGCGGGACCAAACAGGCCAGAATTAAAATAAATTACGCGGATAAAGACAAAGAATTCGCTTTCCGCCAGTTTTTCGGCACTAAAGCGGAAATCAAGCGCAAAGGCAAAGGCGGAGAAATTATTATTTATTTTTATAGCGATGAAGAGCTGGGGGAATTAGTTCATAAAATAAAATAATTTTATGGATAATTTATTAGCCAAAATAAAAAATAAAAAATTTTTAACAAATATCTTGGTTTATGGCGTAATATTTTTTATGGTAATTTTATTGTTGAATTGGCTGGTAAAATCAGGCCAGGCCGCGAGAAATAAAAACCAAGCGGAAAATTTTAATGTTTATTATAAAAAGCTTCTTGAGCAATGCGATAAAAAAAAGGAAGCGTATGATTGCTGTTTTAATTCGGTAGCGCATATGGCGGCCGGTAATTTTAAAATAGCCGGAATGGGCTGCGATCCGGGATTTAAGCTTAATCTTTTTTCCTGCCCCGGATCTTATAAATGGTGCGAAATGATAAGATAATAAACCGGATTATATTTTTTAAAAACAGGATAAATATCCTGTTTTTATGTTTAAAAATTTATTTGCCATTCTGCTGAAAAATGTTATATTATAATTATAAAAAGGAGGCACAATAATTTGTGCCTTTAGCGTGTTTATATGAAATTTACCCATCTCCATGTTCACAGCCATTTTTCTTTGCTTGACGGACTGACTAAAATCGATGAGTTAATCCAAAAAGCTAAAGATGAAGATTGCGACAGCCTGGCTTTAACCGACCACGGCGTGATGTATGGCGCCATAGAATTTTATCAAAAATGCAAAAAGGCCGGCATTAAACCGATTATCGGCGTAGAAGCTTATTTGGCGCCCGGTTCGCGCCTTGATAAAAGTGTAAAATCCGATGAAAGAAATTATCATTTAGTGCTTTTGGCTAAAGATAAAATCGGTTATCGCAACTTAATTAAATTAACTTCCATCGCGCATCTTGAAGGTTTTTATTATAAGCCGAGGATTGACTGGGAAGTGTTGTCAAAACATAAAGACGGCCTTATCGGCTTAAGCGCTTGTTTAGCCGGTGAAATTCCCAGGCTTATCGCGGCCGATAAATCGGAAAAAGCGCGGAAAAGAATTTTGGAATACGCGGAACTTTTCGGCGCGGGAAATTTTTATTTGGAACTGCAGAGCCATCCTAATCTTGAGAGCCAGGAAAAAGTCAATCAAGCCTTAATTAAATTTTCGCGGGAATTAAATATTCCGTTAGTGGCTACTAACGACGTGCATTATTTAAATAAAGACGATGACGAGGCTCAGGATGTTTTATTATGCCTCCAGACCAAGAAAAAAAAGGAAGACCGGGACCGGATGATGATGCTGGGCGGCGATTTTTCTTTCCGCGGCGTTAAAGAAATGTCCGAAAATTTTAAAGATACGCCCGAAGCAATCGCCAACACGCAAAAAATTGCCGAGGCATGCAATTTGGAAATTGAATTGGGTAAAATCCAACTGCCGTATTTTACCGTGCCGGACGGGCAGAATATTGATGATTATTTAGACAATTTATGCCGCCAGGGCTTAATTGAGCGTTATGGCAAGAACTACGAGGAAATTGAGCCGGTTATAAAACAAAGAATGGATTATGAATTATCGGTTATTAAAAAGATGGGCTGGCCGTCGTATTTTTTAATCGTTGCCGATTTTGTCAATTGGGCCAAAAATAATAAAATCGTGGTTGGGCCGGGCAGAGGTTCGGCCGCCGGCTCTTTAGTGTCCTATTTATTGAATATCACCAATATCGATCCGCTTAAATACGATTTGCTGTTTGAGCGTTTTTTAAATCCGGACAGAATTTCCATGCCTGATATTGATATGGATTTTGCCGACGTGAGGCGCGATGAAGTTTTAAGATATGTTGAAAAAAAATACGGCAAAGACCATGTTTCGCAAATAATTACTTTCGGCACGATGGCGGCGCGGGCTGCGGTCCGCGACGTCGGCCGGGTGCTTGGCTATCCTTATGAATTATGCGATAAATTGGCTAAAATGATTCCGATGTTTTCTAAAATCAACCAAGCGGTTGAAGAAATCGGCGAATTAAAAGAACTATACAGAAACGACAAGGGCGCCAAGCAAGTTATTGATTATGCCAAACGCCTTGAAGGCGTGGCGCGCCATGCCTCGACCCATGCTTGCGGTGTGGTTATTACGAAAGATCAGCTTACCGACCACGTGCCTTTGCAATACGCCTCATCGTCGGATCGTACTATCGTTTCGCAGTTTTCTTTGCATCCGGTAGAGGATTTGGGCTTATTAAAAATGGATTTTCTGGGCTTGAAAAATTTAACTATCATTGAATCGGCCATAAAAATCATTAAAAATACCCGGGGGCTCTTGATTAATATCGATAAAATTCCTCTTGACGACGAGCTAAGCTATAAATTATTTCAAGCCGGAGAAACTACCGGCGTGTTCCAGTTTGAATCAAGCGGCATGAAAAGATATCTGCGCGAACTTAAGCCGACCGGATTTGAAGATATTATCGCCATGGTGGCTTTGTACCGCCCCGGGCCTATGGAATGGATTCCGGATTATATCAACGGCAAGTATGGCAGAAAAAAGCCGGTTTATCTGCATCCAAAGCTAAAGCCAATTTTAGAAAAAACTCATGGCGTAGCGATTTATCAGGAGCAGGTAATGCAGATTGCGCGTGATTTAGCCGGCTTCACCATGGCCGAGGCGGATGTTTTAAGAAAGGCCGTGGGCAAAAAAATAGTTAAATTATTGGGCGAACAAAAAGAAAAATTTGTTGACGGCTGCGTAAAAAACAGCATACCAAGCCAGCTCGGTGAAAAGATTTTTTCTTTCATTGAACCTTTCGCCGGCTACGGTTTTAACCGCAGCCACGCCGCTTGCTACGCCTTAATCGGCTATCAAACCGCCTATCTTAAGGCGCGCTGGCCGGCGGAATTTATGGCCGCGCTTCTTACCGCCGATCAGCAAAATACCGACCGCATTGCCATTGAAATAGACGAATGCCGGCATATGGGCATAAAAGTTATGGCTCCGGATATAAATCAATCTTTTGATTCTTTCACCGTCGTGACGTCCGGTACGGAAAAAAATATGGCGGTTAATCCCGATGAAGCGCCCGACACTATCCGTTTTGGGCTTAAAGCCGTAAAGAATATCGGCGATCATATCGCCGAGGAAATAATTATTGAGCGGAAAAAGAACGGGCCGTACAAAGATATCACCGATTTGCTGGAGAGAGTCTGCGATAAAGATTTAAATAAAAAATCGCTTGAAAGCTTGATTAAATCTGGCGGGCTGGATAAATTCGGCGAACGCGGCCGGCTTTTGGGCAATATGGATAATATTTTGGAATTTAACCGCGAAACCACCAAAAACAAGGCCAACGGCCAAGTCAGCTTATTTTCCGATACCCCAAGCTTGAATTTCAGCCGCAAGCTTAAGCTTGAGCAGGCGCCGGCCGCTACGCAGCGCGAGAAATTAGCCTGGGAAAAAGAACTTTTAGGCCTTTATATCAGCGAACATCCTTTTTCCGAGTTTAAACAATTTTTAAATCAAGCGGTTTTGCCCGTAGCGCGCTTGGCCGAACATAAATCCGATCATCAGATTTATGTCGGCGGCGTTATTACGAAAATAAAAAAAATAATAACCCGCTCTAACGAACCGATGCTGTTCGTTAAAATTGAAGATACGGGCGGCAGCTTGGAAATACTGGTTTTCCCGAGCCTGCTGAAAGACAATAATTTAATATGGCAAGAAGGCAAGGTTGTGCTTTGCCAAGGAAAATTATCCGATAAAGATCAAGAGCTTAAACTGCTTTGCAATAAAGCGGTTGAGCTGGATATTGAAACTGCCGGCGAGGCGGTAAAAAAGTTCACTTCTGCCGGCAACGGAAAGAATAACGGCGAGCCGAGAAAATTTTTCGGTTATCCCTCGTCAAAATCTTATCCGGTAGCCGGTGGCAAGCCGATTTCAAAACATTTGGTTTTTAAAGATGATAATTTGTACATTAATTTAAATTCAAGCGTCGGAGCTTCTGTGCTTGAGAAGTTAAAAGAAGCGCTATTAAAAAATAGCGGCGATAAAAAAGTTTTTTTTAAACTATCGTCCGGCGTCGGCGCCGGCAGTAATTTGGTTGAGACCGATTTTAAGGTAAATTACAATAAATCTTTGATTGAAGCAATAAATAGTATTTTGGAATAAAATTATTAGACAAAAAATGTAAAAGTTGGTAAAATAAATTCAGCCACCTTTCTCTCGTAATAATTAATTTCGTAGATATTGCAAATATTATTTATATTTGAAGCAAAACTGTATAATATTTGAAAGGTGTTGGATAAAATTATAATATTTAATACTTATATTATGAGCCCCGTTTAGAAATTCGAATTTGAATTTTTTGGGGCCAAAAAATATGGCACAACAAAATCAGAAAATTTCTAACGGGGTGAGTGAAGAAAAAAATATAGTCACTGTTAAAATCAAGTCCAAAAAAACAAAAACTAAAATTACCAGAAAGGCTAAAGCCAAAAAACCGCCGGCTGATTTAAGCAATAATATTAATATCGTATCGGCTATGCCTGATTCCGGATTTAAAATAGAAGAAGAGCCGCTAACGCCCAAATCAAGCGAATCAAAAAGTATTTACCCGGTTAAAAATAATATTTCTAACGGGGGGGTTTATAGAAAAATTGCTTATAGTTTTATAGTATTAACTTTGATACTGGTAGCGGCCGTATTGTATTTCGGTTTTACCAAGCTGACTATAGTTGTCATCCCGGCGCAAGAAAAAATTATGGATAGTTCAACTATTGAAGTATTAAGCAGCGAAAAATATGCTGCTTCTGATACTCTTGGCCAGGATCAGATATACGGCATTGTTAAGCAGGTGCCGGTTGAGCAAACCAAGGAGTTTAGCGCCAAAGGCAAAGAAGTATTGGGCGAAGAAGTAACCGGTAAAATTACGATTATAAATAATTATATAAAAAACCAGCCTTTGGTAGCCACAACCAGATTGCTTAGTTCAGATAACAAGCTTTTTAGATTAAAAAATACCGTTAATGTTCCGGCCGGAAGCCAGGTAGAGGCTGAAATTTACGCCGATACTCCCAAGCCTGATATGGCGGTTGCACCGGGGAAATTTACCATACCCGGATTATGGGCCGGCATTCAGGATCAAATATATGCCGAAAGCAAAGAACCGATGCAATACCGCCAGAAGGTTAAATATATTATTGAGCAAAGCGATATTGACAAGGCGGTTAGCCAATTAAAAGATGATCTTATAGTTAATGCCCAAAACCAGGTAAAAGAGGCATATAGCGATTACGATCAGTCGATTTTCGCGGTTGACAATAATTCGGTGACGCAAGAAGTTGACGGCAAGGTTGGAGAAGAAAAAGAAAAATTCAGCATAAAAATGAAAATTATGGTTACGGTAGTGGCTTTTAACGATGATGAAATTTATAATCAGGTTAAAGCGAAGCTAGCGGCGGCTTTGGCCGACGATAAGGAAGTATCCAAATTAGACAAGAAAGACATGGCTTATGCTTTGGTAAATTTTGACTTAAACCAGGGCGCGGCTTTAGTCAGCGTCGATTCCGTTGCTCAGGCGGTTTTAAAGGACAGCGCTAAAATAATAAAGAAAAATAATTTAACCGGATTAAACTACGAGCAGTTAAAAGCTTATTTAAACGGTTTGCCCGAAGTTGCCGGCTATCAAATAAATTTTTTCCCTTCGTTCATAAAAAAAGCTCCTAATCTGGTCGACCGGATCGAGGTAGAAATAAAAAAGTAATTGACATTTTTATTTAATTAAAATATACTGATATTACTAAAAGGCGATTGCTGTATTTACCAGATACAGTATCGGCGTGATAGCCGGTACCCCGGATATTCGGGGCTAAGCCTTAGAAAAGAGCGTCCCCTTAAACGCGGGGAAAGTCGGGTGGAACCACGGACCTATTCAAGGCTCGTCCCGAACATTTAATTTTTAGATGTTCGCGACGAGCTTTTTGTAAACCTTTAAAAACTTTTTTAAAAAAAGTTTTTAATATTTTCAAAAATATAATGTATCAATTTAAAATTTAATAGCGAGCAAAGCTCTACGGCCATTAAATTTTAAATTAATAAACAAAACATATGTCAGAAGAAAAAATTACTAAGTTGGAAATGATTCGCCATTCGTTATCGCATATTATGGCGGCCGCGATTTTTAAATTATACCCCAAAGTGAAATTCGCCATCGGTCCGGCCGTGGATAACGGTTTTTATTATGATTTGGATTTCGGCAAAACTAAAATCAGCGATAGCGATTTGCAAAAAATTGAAGAAGAAATGAAAAATATCATTAAAGCCAATACGCCGTTTGAAAAATTTGAATTGCCGGCCGCTAAAGCTTTGGCGCGCGAAAAGAAGAGCGGGCAAATTTATAAGGAAGAAATGATAAAAGATTTAAAAAAGGCCGGTGAAAAAATCGTCAGTTATTATAAATTAGGCGAGTTTGAAGATTTATGCCGCGGACCGCATCTTAAATCCGCCGGCCAAATACAAAGCGGCGGCTGGAAGCTTGATAAGCTGGCTGGCGCTTATTGGCGCGGCGACGAGAAAAATAAAATGCTGGTTAGAATTTACGGTTTGGCGTTTACGACTCGCCAAGAGCTGGATAATTATATTAAGATGCAAGAAGAAGCGGAAAAACGGGATCATCGGAAAATCGGCAAAGAATTGGACTTGTTCGTATTTTCCGAAATCGTGGGCAAGGGTTTGCCTATGCTAACTCCGCGCGGCACGGTCATTAGAAAAGAACTGGAAAAGTTCGTCTTGGAAGAAGAAGCCAAAAGAGGCTATCAGCATGTAGTTACTCCTCATTTGGCTAAAGTGGATTTATATAAAAAATCCGGCCATTACCCTTATTATAAAGACACTATGTATCCGGTCATGAAAGTGGACGAAGAGGAATTGATACTTAGGCCTATGACCTGCCCCCATCATTTTGAACTTTTTAATTCCAGGCCCAGAAGCTACAAGGAGCTTCCTATGCGCATAGCTGAAATAGCTTCCCAATTCAGATATGAAAAAAGCGGAGAATTGTCCGGGCTCACGCGAGTAAGATTATTTTGCCTGGCGGATGCTCATATTATTTGCGCGAAAGAACAGGCGAATGATGAAATAAAGAATGTTTTAGATCTTATTGATTATGCCAATGAAATTTTTGGCCTAGAAAAAGGCAAAGATTACCGCTACCGGCTATCTCTCGGCGATAGAGATGACAATAAGAAGTATTATAAAGATGACGAAGCTTGGGAGAAGGCCGAAGATGTTTTAAGAAATACTTTGAAAAAAATCGGCGCGCCTTATTTTGAGGCAAAAGGCGAAGCCGCTTTTTACGGTCCGAAAATTGACGTGCAGATGAAGAAAGTCAACGGCCAGGAAGAAACGGCTTTTACCGTCCAATATGATTTTGTCATGCCGAAAAGATTTGAATTGAAATATATAGATAAAAACGGGAAAGAAAACGAGCCGATCGTCATTCATCGATCCTCTATCGGCTGTTTTGAAAGAACCATGGCTTTTCTTATTGAGCATTATGCCGGCGCTTTTCCGGTTTGGCTTTCACCGGTGCAGGTAAAAATCGTTTCCGTCGGCTCAACACATGTGGAATTTTCAAAAAAATTGGCAGCTGAATTTCGGCAAGACGAAATCAGAGTGGAGGTTGATGAATCTGACGAAACCGTAGGCAATAAAATTAGGATTGCTATAGCCGAAAAAGTTCCGTATATGCTGGTAGTCGGCGATCGCGAGATGAATTCCGATAAATTGGCGGTTAGAGACAGGGGCGAGAAAACGACCAGAGAAATAAGTAAAGAGGAGTTTATTAAAGAAGTGAAAGAGAAGATAAAAGAGAGAAGGTAATATTTTCGTCATTTCCGCGTAGGCGCCCAGCAGGTGCGGGGGGGGATCCAGGATTATTTTCCTTTGTCATTCCCGAAGCCGCCCCGCAAAATGCGGGGTCGGGAATCCAGGGGCTAACGGCACAAACATTTTATTTAACAATCATATAAACAAACCGGGCTTCCTGCGGGTTTAATCTGGATTACTCCTCGGTGCTGGCCTCGGCGCAGAAAAAGAAAGCAGGGTGCCTGCGCGGGAATGACAAAAGGAATACGGGAATGACAAGGTTTTAAGCCTTGCGGCTATTTAAAATCAAATTAACAATTATTAAATTTTATATAAATAAAAACAGAACATGCATGTTCTGTTTTTATTCGCTCTAAATATTTTTATATATCCAAATTTTGCACTTTTTTGGCATGCGTCTGGATAAAGTGCTTGCGCGGTCCCACGTCAACGCCCATAAGCATTTCAAAAGTTTCATTGGCTAAAGCCGCGTCGTCAACGTTAACTTGCTTCATAATGCGGCTCTCCGGATTCATGGTGGTTTCCCAAAGCTGTTCCGGGTTCATTTCGCCCAAGCCTTTATAGCGCTGGATGTTAATGCGCACCGAGGCTTTGGCTTTATTTATTTTGATTTCTTCTTCGGTTTGATTTTCTTCGGCCAATTCTTCTTCGCTAGCTTCTGTCTCAATCACTTCTGCCTGTGTTGAGCCATCCGAAGCGCCGCCGCCCAATTCTTTAACGATTTTGTCTTTCTCTTCATCCGAGTAGGCGTATCTCGCCGTCGTTCCTTTTTTAATCTGGTAAAGCGGCGGCTGGGCGATATAGAGATTGCCGTTGGTTACTAAAGCGTTAAAATGCCGGTAAAATAAAGTCAATAATAAAGTTCTGATATGCGCGCCGTCAACGTCGGCGTCAGTCATGATAACGATGCGGTGATAGCGCAGTTTTCCCAGATCAAATTGGTCGTCAATATTCGCGCCTAAAGCTATGACTAAATTTTTTATTTCGTTGTTGGCCAGCATCTTATCCAGGCGCGCCCGTTCAACGTTTAAAATTTTACCGCGCAAGGGGAGTATGGCTTGAAATTTCCGGTCGCGGCCCTGCTTCGCGCTACCGCCGGCCGAGTCGCCCTCAACGATATAAAGTTCGCTTTCTTCCGGTTTCCGGCTTGAGCAATCGGCCAGCTTGCCCGGGAGCGTCATGCCTTCTAAGGCGCCTTTTCTTAAAATTGAAGCGCGGGCCGTTCTGGCCGCGATGCGCGCCTGTGCGGATAAAAAGCATTTAGCCACTATGGCTTCGGCTTCGCGCGGGTTTTCCTGCAGAAAAGTCGTAAAGGCGTCGCCGAAAATTTGCTCAACATAGGTTTTAATTTCCGCATTGCCCAATTTACCCTTGGTTTGGCCTTCAAACTGCGGATTGGTTAATTTTACGCTGATAATGGCGGTTAAGCCTTCGCGCACGTCTTCGCCGGTCAGGTTCTCGTCTTTTTCTTTAATTAAATTTTGAGCGCGAGCGTAGCTGTTAAGAGTTCTGGTTAACGCCGTGCGAAAGCCGGCGACGTGAGTTCCGCCTTCGGGGTTGATAATATTATTGGCGAAAGCCAGGGCGGTTTCATTAAAGCCGTCGTTATACTGCAAGGCGACTTCAACGCGCGAGTCGTTTACTTCTTTATCTATATAAAAAATCGTTTCGTTTTTAACCTGGACGTTGCGGTTTAATGATTTTACGTAAGCCTTGATGCCGCCTTCAAAATAAAATTTGTAATTTTTGGCGCGATGGCCCTTTCTTCTGTCGGCGACCCTGATCGTTACGCCTTTGGTTAAATATGTTTGCTGTCTAAGCCTATCTAAAATCGTGCCCCAGTTAAATTCCAGAGTTTCAAAAATCGTGGAATCAGGCTTAAACGTAATCATCGTTCCGGTTTTTTTGGAGTTGCCGATCGGCTTGACTTTTTTCAGGGGTTTGCCCCGTTCGTATTCCTGCATCCAGATTTTACCTTCGCGGTGCACTTCGGCTTTTAAATATTCGCTTAAAGCGTTAACGACCGAAACGCCGACGCCGTGCAGTCCGCCGGAAACTTTATAGCCGCCACCGCCGAATTTTCCGCCGGCGTGCAGTTTGGTTAAAACAGTTTCCAGGGCCGAAACTTTTGTTACTTTATGCATGCCCACCGGAATGCCGCGGCCGTTATCCCAGACTTCAACCATGCCGTCAGACAATAAGGTAACGATAATTTCCGAAGCATAACCGGCCATGGCTTCGTCAATGCCGTTATCAACCACTTCCCAGACTAAATGATGCAGTCCGGTAGCCGAGGTTGAACCGATGTACATGCCGGGTCTTTTACGCACCGGATCAAGCCCTTCCAAAACAGTAATTGATTCGGCTCCGTAAGCTTCTTCGGTATTTTTTTTCTTTAGTTTTTTATCCGCCATAAATATTATTATTTTTAATTATTTTTTATTTATTATTAGCTATTTTAAACATAAAAACAAAACCCAATAAAAGGCTTATTTCTATACCATAATTTTAGCAAAAAATATCAATAATGACAAGGGAGTAAATGAGGCAATTTAGGTTGCCACTATGGTTAAATTTATGTTAAAATATATAAAACAATAATTAAATTAAGATTTATGGAAAACAGCCAAAATTTAAACCAAGATAAAATCAAAGCCAAGGAAATTGAGGCCGGATTGAAAAATTATGTCTCAACCGAAGGCATTACGACCAAACAGCTGGAAATCGGCTTATGGTATGTTGAGCATAAAAGGCATTTTAGGATGGCTCTAATCGGGTTTTTGATTTTAATTTCCGCCGTTTCCTGGGTCTATTCAATATACGGCTTTGCTTATTATATCGCTCGCGGCATGAGTGAAGACGATATTTTAATTAAGCAGATGATGCAGGTTAACAGCGCCGGTCATGATTATATTACCCAGATCGGAGCCAGAAGCTTGGCTCTCGGGCCGGTAGAAATTATCAGGTCGTCAGATAAAAAATACGACCTCTACACGATGCTGAAAAACGATAATCCGAAATGGTGGGTGGAATTTGATTACTATTTTAAGGCCGCCGGCCAACAGACGAAAAAATCAAAAGGCTATGTTTTGCCGGAAGAAGTAAGATATTTAGTCGCTTTAGCTGAAGATTTTTCTTATTATCCTGAAGGCGCGGAGTTAATTATGGAAAATATCAGCTGGCGCAGAATTAATCAGCACAAGATAACCGATTGGGAATCTTATCGGGACAGCCGTTTAAACATAAAAAGCACGGATCTTAAATTTATCCCGGCTTACGCCAGTGAGTTGTCGGAAAAATTAGGCTTAAATCAGCTAAGCTTTAAAGCCGTTAATCATACGGCTTATAATTATTGGAGTGTCGGTTTTATGATTTTAGTTTACTCCGGAAACCAAATAACCGGCGTTAATCATTACATTTTATATGATTTTATGTCGGAGCAGGAAAGGCTCGTAGAAATCAGCTGGCCCGGAAATTTGGGCCGGGCGGACACGGTTGAAATAATCCCGGAGATAAATATAATGGCAGACGATATATATATTAAATATGACGGCGGCGTCGGGCAGGAGAAATAAATAAAAATGACGAATGACAAATGACTAATTTCCAATGACAAATAATATTTTAAATCTAAATACTAAAGTATATTTGAAATTTGTCATTTGACATTGATTTGACATTTGTCATTAGCTATTGGTAATTTAAATCAATGTTCAATAAGCTATTAACCTATCTCAAAAATTTTGACTGGATAATGTTTACTTCAGTGCTTCTTCTGATCTGCTTCGGCTTGGCGGAAATTTACAGCGTCGCCTTAGGCAGGTCGCAGCTTGATTTATTGAATTTTAAGAAGCAGATTATTTTTATCGTTTTAGGAATAATACTGCTTTTTTTATTGGCTTTTTTCGACTACCATAGCCTAAGAAGCTATAGCAAGTATTTTTATGTCTTCGGCCTGGCTTTATTGATCGGAGTTTTATTTTTCGGGCAAACTATCCGCGGGACTAAGGGCTGGTATAATCTTGCCGGTTTTAATCTCCAGCCGGTTGAATTCATAAAATTCGTTTTAATTTTATTTTTGGCTAAATATTTTTCTTCGGCTTCGACTAAAACAAAAGAGTTTAAGCGCTTGTTGATTTCCGGCGGCGGCGCTTTAATATTTATAATTTTGGTTTTAGCCCAGCCGGATTTCGGCTCGGCGTTTATTTTATTTGCTTCTTGGCTGTCCATGATTGTTTTGGTCGGTTTTAATAAAAAATATCTTTTGGCCATAGGTTTGATTTTAGTCGTAATTTTTTCCGGCTCCTGGTATTTCGCCTTACAGGATTATCAAAAGCAGAGGATAATCACTTTTTTAAATCCTTCATTTAATCCTTTGAGCCAGGGCTATAACGTCTCGCAGGCGATTATTGCCGTTGGCGCCGGCGGCTTAATCGGACGCGGACTCGGTTTCGGCTCGCAGTCGCAATTGAAATTTTTGCCTGAAGCGCAGACTGATTTTATTTTTGCCGTTGTGGCCGAAGAACTGGGTTTTTCCGGGGTCTTGCTGATTTTATTGTTTTTTGCTATATTTTTTTATCGTTGCCTATATCATCTGAAAAGAATCAACAACGATTTCGGCATATTTTTTATTTTGGGCTCAATGAGCTTGATTTTTATTGAAATGTTTATTAATATTGGTATGAACCTCGGTATCTTGCCGGTAGTGGGTATTTCTTTGCCTTTCTTAAGCTATGGCGGCAGCGGCTTGATTTCAAGCTTAATGCTGGTTGGAGTTATTGAAAGCATCGCCATCAGGTCAAAAATTAATTATTAACTAATACGCGAAAGAAACGAATAAAAGACGAAAGACACGAATGATATTTAAATTTAGTCGCATATTTCGTACTATTCGTTTTATATTCGTTTATTTCGTGTTTACTTTATGACAACAAAAGTACAGCTAAACGCTCAAGCCAGAAGCGAAAGCAACGGCAAAGCCAATAATATCAGACATGCCGGTTTTATTCCGGCGGTTATTTACGGTTTTGGCAAAGAAAATAAGAATATAAAGGTCAAGAAGCATGACTTTGAAAAAGTTTTTGCCATAGCCGGCGAGTTTAACTTGGTTGATTTATCAATCGGCGAGGCTGAACCGATAAAAGTTATTATTAAGGATGTCCAGCGCAACAGCTTAAACGACGGCATTATCCATATAGATTTTTATCAAGTGGATATGAGCAAGAAAATTACCACCGAGATTCCATTGAATTTTATCGGTGAAGCTAAAGCGGTTAAGGAATTGGGCGGAACTTTGGTGAAAAACATGGACGCGGTAGAAGTTGAATGTCTGCCGGGAGATTTGGTCAGCAGTATTGACGTTGATATTTCCAAGCTGGAAATTTTCGACCAATTCATAAGATTGCATGATTTGGTTTTGCCAAAAGGCATAGTGTTAGCGCAAGAAACCAACGAAGCCGTCGTCGGCGTGGTAGAGACCAAGATTGAAGAAGAAGCGCCTAAGGTTGAAGCCCCGCTTGGCGGGACAGAAGGCGAAGAAGCGGCGCAAGCGCAGGAAAAAGCCGGAACCGAAACAAAAGACGAGACGGATAAAAAATAATTCACTCCGTTAAATCCCTGCGGTACGCGAAGAGTATTTAATGGCGTAAAAATTTTATCGTTATATTATTAAATATAAAAAACAGCTCTATTTAGGGCTGTTTTTTGTCTTAGCTGTCCTTTTATTTGTGGCTTAATTTAAAATCTGGTATAATTAAGGCATAAATATTTAATATATTATATTTGCTTCTCGCCTGGTATGCTTGAATATCAGAGAGAAAATAAAATTATGCTTAAACAAATATTTAGCCGCGTTAACCGGCCGAAGTTTAATTGTTTTAATAAAAATAAACCGGTTAGTTTTACCCCCACACCGAATTTCGGTGTGAGCTTGCATAGCAAGCGGGGGTTTACTCTTATTGAACTTTTAGTGGTAATTTCAGTTATTGGTTTTTTGACCGTATCCGCGATAGTGATTTTTAATATTGTCAGAATGAATGCCAGGGACGCGGTTAGGGTGGGAAATATTGCTACGATTCAAAGAGCTTTAGCTATGTATTTAAATGATTCTGCCACCGGCTATCCGTCTTCGGCCGGCGAATGTTTAAACGCCGGCGCCGGCGCCGGATTTGCAATGTCAAATGCCAGAGTATTGATAACCGTGCCTTTAGATCCTTTATGGTCGGCCAGCGCGCCGAATCCAATACCGAACGCAACTCCTCCCTATACGACGGATAGCGATGGATTTTGCTATTATTACGTTTCAACCGCTTATAACCAATATCAAATTTATTATTTTCTTGAATCAAATTCTAAGTCAGGCTCAGCCGGACCTAAATTATCGACTCAATAAAATATGCCGGAAATTAGCGGCCTTGATAGCTATAAAATGCAAAAATTAGTGGCGATTGTTTTTATAAGCTGTATATTAGCGGTATTTTTTTCCGGCTTTGATACGATTAAATTTAAATTCAGAGACATAAAAAGACGGGCTGATATTAAGATCTTGGTAAAAGCCTTGGATTTATATCATGACAAATACGGTAAATATCCGGATTCAATCAGCGACTGGCAGGACTGGGATTTAAGCATTGGTTATAATGGCGGTAAAGCGGATTTTCTAAGCAAGTTAAAAGACGAGAAATTTATAGATAAAGACATAAAAGATCCGATAAATGATGTTGTTTATCATTATCGCTATCATAAATTTCAAGCTGGAGATTACGGCTGCGATAATTCTTTTTATATTTTGCAGATTGCCGGCTTTGAATTGCCGACCGAGGATAATGGCCGGGGAGAATGCCCGGAATTTAATTGGGCGAAATTAGCGCCTAACGGCTATACGGCGCAAAATTTTGATTAAGAGTTTATTGAAATAATCGCAAGCCTGTCAAGACCGGATAGGTCTTTTTTTATTTGACAAATTGCTTCCGGCAGTTCGCGTTTAAGCAGATGTTTTATTTTTAAAGTTTGCCTCGGGTCTATTTCGCAGAGAATGAATAATGTATTATGTATAATATATTTTTTATTATGGGCGAGATGGTTTATTTGCCGAAATAATTTTTTATATAACTCCAGTCCGTTTTTACCGCCGTTTAAGGCTAGCTTGGGCTCATGTTTAATGGAAGGGGAATTTTTTATTTGGGCCGGGGTCAGATAAGGAAGATTGGCTAAAATAATGTATTTTGTATTATGTATTATGTATTTCGGGCTATAAAGAATAGGCTCAAGTAAGTTGCCGCGCAAAAATTTAATTTTTTTATTAACATGATGCGTTTTGGCGTTTTGTTCGGCTACCGCTAAAGCTTTGGCTGAAATATCGGCAGCGAAAAAGTTGAAAGTTGAAAGTTGAAAGTTGAAAGCCAGAAGTTGTTTTAAAATAGTTATTATAATGCAGCCGGAGCCCGTGCCTATATCGATTAGAGTCGCGGGTTGCGAGCCGCGAGTTACGATATTTAAAGCTTCTTCAACCATTAATTCGGTTTCCGGCCTTGGGATTAAGACGTTTTTATTAACTTTAAAATTCAGGCCGTAAAATTCTTTTTCGCCGGTAATATGGGCGATGGACAGACCGTTAAGCCGTTTTTTAATTAATAATTTATAATTCGTGATTTGCGATTCGGTTAATTTTAATTCGCCATGAGCTAAAATGAATTCGCGCGGTTTTTTTAAAATTTTGCATAATAAAATTTCCGCCTCAAGATGCGGAACGTTGGTTATACGGCTGGCGGTTAATTTTGCTATGGCGAGTTTTAGAGATTGGGCGATGGTCATGGAATTTTAATGCAAAATTTCCAATGACAAATGACTAATCAAATCAAAAATCTAAATGTCAAATAATTAATTTGCCTGTCGGCAGGTTTATCATCTGGCCATTTGGCATTAATTTGTAATTAGAAATTAGTCATTTGGCATTTTTATTTTGTAGCCTTTTTTAATTCAGCGATTATATCTCCGATATCTCCATCCATAATCCTCGCCAGCCCGTGCCAATTTTGCTTAATGCGGTGGTCGGTAAACCTGTCTTGGGGAAAATTATAGGTTCTGATTTTTTCGCTTCTATCACCGGAACCGATTTGCTGTTTTCTTTCGGCTGATTCGCGGGCGCGTTTTTCTTCTTCCATTTTAGCGTAGATGCGCGAGCGCAAGATTTGCATGGCTTTTTCCTTGTTTTGATGCTGGGACTTTTCATCTTGGCAGGTCGCAATCAGGCCGGTTGGCAGATGAGTTATTCTAATGGCCGAATAAGTGGTATTAACGCTTTGTCCGCCGGGCCCGGAAGAGCAATAAGTATCGATTTTAATGTCTTGGGGTTTTATTTCCACGTCCACTTCTTCGGCTTCGGGCATAACCGCTACGGTGACGG
This sequence comes from uncultured Gammaproteobacteria bacterium, assembly GCA_964526325.1. GTDB lineage: Bacteria > Patescibacteriota > Patescibacteriia > Patescibacteriales > GWC2-42-12 > JACPHD01. The sequence continues at coordinate 27,064 of CAZGKM010000006.1, read as the reverse complement.
CGCTGGTATGCACTCGTCCGGCTTTTTCGGTTTCCGGCACTCTTTGCACCCGGTGCGTTCCGGCTTCGTATTTTAAGCTGCCGTACACTCCGTCAGAAATGCCATTTCTGGCGGGGTAAGCATCTTTTCCCTCAACGGAAAAAATAATTTCTTTATAGCCGCCGATGCCGATGCGGCTGGCGTATAAAATTTTTAACTTCCAGCTTTGTTTTTCCGCGTAATGGGCGTAAAGCCGGAAGAGTTCGGCCGCGAACAAGGCCGATTCATCGCCGCCGGTGCCGGCGCGGATTTCCATAATAATATTTTTTTTATCGTTAGGATCGGCCGGGTTGAGCTCGGCTTTAATCTTATCAATTAATTCTTCGGTTTGTTTTTTTAGTTCGGCTATTTCATCTTTGGTAATTTTTAATAATTCCTGATCGGATTCGCTTTTTATCATTTCTTCGCTTTGAGTTAGCTCGGTTTGCTTTTTTTTCAATTCTAAAATCAGCCCTACCGCATATTTAAGGTCGTTATGCTTTTTAGAGATTTCTCTTAATTTTTTCTGGTCGGTCAGGACGGCCTGGTCGGAGAGTTGAATCTCCAGATCGTTAAATTTTTTAATAATGTCTTCGTACATACATAGTTAAATCCCAAATCCCAATGACCAATTTTCAATTTAATATTAATTGAAAATTAAATCATTGAAAATTGTTTGAAAATTGAAAATTGAAAATTGAGAATTTTACGTGTTTATTTAATAAAAAACAGTTATCCTAGACATATATTATTATATCACAAAATAGGATAACCGTTTGATGTAGCTATTTTTTCTCGGTTTTTCTGGCCGCTTTGGCTTTGGTTTTTGTCGCGCGCTTAGCTCGCTTGCTTTTAGGCGCGGTTTTGGCTTTAGCCGCCACTTTAGCGTGGAATTTCTCTACTCGGCGGGCCGAGTCTAAGAGTTTCTGTTTGCCGGTGTAAAACGGATGGCAAGCCGAACAAATTTCCACTTTTAATTCCGGCAATGTTGAACCGGTAGTAAAGCTATTGCCGCAAGCGCAAGTCATTTGGGCTTTCGGGTAATATTTCGGATGGATGTCTTTTTTCATAAAATTTATAAAATTAAAAACAATCTTTTGGCAGATTGAATTATGAGATTAGGTTAACATAATAATTAAATTTAAGCAAGTCCCGTTAGAAAATATTTTCTAACGGGACAAGTCCCGCTAGAAAATATTTTTTAACGGGCGAAGCTTGACAAATCGGCGCTAATATTATAATCTGACCGCATAGCTTTTTAAGGCTATTTTAATTTATAAATCTCTCATACTCTTTTATTTTTCCTTCGGATTAATTCTTGATTCCTGTTTTCGCAGGAATGACGGAAAATTAATCTGGCATTAAAGAGTAGAGGACTAAAGGAAAAGAAAACTATGAAACTACCATCAATAGAGGAGATGCTTAAGGCTGGAATGCACTTTGGGCATCGAACATCAAAATGGCACCCTAAAATGGAGCCTTTTATTTTTGGCTCAAGAAAAGGGGTCCACATCATTGATTTAAGGAAGACGCAAAAAATGCTGGGCATTGCTTTGGAGTATTTAAAAAAGCAAGCCTCCGAAGGCAAAGCCATTCTTCTGGTCGGCACTAAAATGCAAGTTAAAAACACTTTAAAGAAAACCGCCGAAGAAGCCGGCATGCCTTATGTTTCGTCAAAATGGCTGGGCGGATTTTTAACCAATTTCCCCATCATCAGAAATTTAATCAGAAAGTTCAAGGATTTATCGGAAAAAAGAGCCGGCGGGAAATTAGATAAATATACTAAAAAAGAAAGGCTTGATTTTGACCGCCAGATTGCCAAGCTTGAAACGAATGTTGGCGGCTTGGTAAGTTTAACCAAAACTCCGGATATTATTTTTATTTGGGATATCAAGAAAGAAAAAACTGCTTTTACCGAAGCTATGAAGAAAAAAATTCCGGTTGTAGCGGTTTGCGATACTAACGTTAATCCCGATGGCGTAAAATATATCATTCCGGCCAACGACGACGCGTCAAAAGGGATTAAGCTGGTTATGAATTTGGTAAAAGAAGCGATTTTAGAAGGCAAGGCTGAAGGCCAAAATAAAGAAAAATAAATAGTTATATAAATTTTAATTTTTAATTTTGTAATTTTATAAATAATTTTTAATACTTTAATTTTTAAAAATTAGAAATTTAAGTATTATTTAAAAATTTAAAAATTATAAAATTAAAAATTTGCTATAATAATATGGAAAATATAAAAATACTAAGAGATAAAAGCGGGGCAGGCCCCAGCAACTTTTCTTTTAATTTTAAAATAATATAATTAAATTTAATAACATATGGAAAATAAATCAGAATTAATAAAAATACTCAGAGAAAAGAGCGGGGCAGGCATGATTGATTGTAAAAAAGCTTTGGATGAGTCCGGCGGCGATA
>CAZGKM010000006.1:0-24525 GCA_964526325.1 uncultured Gammaproteobacteria bacterium | reverse complement strand
AGCGGGGCAGGCATGATTGATTGTAAAAAAGCTTTGGATGAGTCCGGCGGCGATATTGACAAAGCCATGGAAATTTTAAGAAAGAAAGGCATTGCCAAGGCGGCAAAAAGAAGCGATCGCGACGCAGGCGAAGGCGTGGTTAAGGTTGCTTTAAGCGATGACGCTAAAAAAGGCTATATTGTGGAAATAAACGCCGAAACCGATTTCGTGGTTAGAAGCGAAAAATTTCAGGAGTTTACCGAAAAGGTTATGCGGCTAATTATGGAAAAACAGCCTAAAGATTTAACCGAATTAATGGCTTTAAGCATTGACGGCGCGACGGTTAAGGAAAATTTAGACGGCTTAAGCGGAATTATCGGTGAAAAATTGGATATAAAAAAATATGAAATGCTTGATTCAACCGGTACCGTGGCGGCTTATTCCCATATGGGCGGAAAAATCGGCGTTTTAGTAGCGCTAGCCAAAGAAGGCCAGAGCGATATCGCTTACGATATAGCCATGCAAATTGCGGCCGCCAATCCGAAATATATTCGTCCGGAAGACGTATTAATCGATGAAATAAACAAAGAAAAAGAAATTTATACGGCGCAACTTTTAAAAGAGGGTAAGCCGGAAAATATGATTGATAAAATCATGCTGGGTAAATTGGCTAAATTCTATGAAGAAGTTTGCCTTATAAAACAGGAATATATTAAAGATGACAGTAAAAAAGTCGAAAATATCTTAGGCGATATAAAAGTAGAGAGATTTATTAGATATAGCTTATAAATTTTTGAATTTTGTAATTAGAAATTATATATGCGCGCAGTCCAAGTACAATTTTCCTCTTGGGATAAAAGATATAATTTTGATCCGGCTGATTTAACCGTAAGTATCGGCGATCAAGTTATCGTTAAGACTGAATTAGGCGTTGAATTGGGCAAGGTAGTCGGCTGGCTGAACTTACCGGACGAGAAAATTAAGGCCAAGGCCGAAGATGGAGAGCCGGCCGTGGAAATAAAAAAAATTATCAGAAAGGCCGAACCGGCAGATTTAAAAAAGTTACCCGACGAAAAGCAGAAAAAGAAAGATTTTACTTTTTGTAAAAAAATTATTGAGAAATATCAATTGCCCATGAAATTGGTCGACGTCCACTATTCTTTCGATGGCACAAGAATAACTTTTCCTTTTATCGCCGATTCAAGAATTGATTTTAGAGAGCTGGTAAAAGATTTAACCAAGCATTTTAGCCGAAGCATAAGGCTGCAGCAAATCGGCATTCGCGATGAAGCCAGATTCTGCGGCGACTTCGGCCATTGCGGCCGCTCTTTATGCTGCGCCCGCTTTTTGGGCGAACTTAATTCAATTACTTCGGAAATGGCCGAGCTTCAGCAATGCGTTCATCGCGGTTCGGAAAGAATTTCCGGAATTTGCGGCCGGTTGATGTGCTGCCTTTCTTACGAAGAAGACGGCTATAAAAATATGGCGGGAAAGTTGCCGCCGGTTGACAGCGAAGTTAAAGTTGACGGCAGAAAAGGAAGAGTTTTAGCGCGCTATATTTTAAAACAGACGGTAAAAGTTTTACTGGACGAAGGTAACGGCGAAGCCGGGGGCGTTGTTGAGGTGGAAGTAGGGAAAATTAAGAAAATATAAAAATAAGATAAATAAGAAAACAGCTTTCCGGGCTGTTTTTTTGTTTTAACTTTTTATGCTATAATAGATTACATAATTAATTTTAAATTAAATAAATTATATGCTTAATGTTGCCATAAACGGTTTTGGCCGGATCGGCCGAGCTTCTTTTAAGATTTTGCTTAATAAAAAAGGCATTAATATCGTAGCTATCAATGATTTAACCGATACGAAAACTTTGGCGCAGTTACTGCAATATGACAGCTGTTACGGCAAATATGAAAAAAAAATTGGATCCGAAGCCGGAGTTTTGCTGGTGGACGGTAAAAAATTTCCGGTGCTGGCGGAAAAAGAGCCGGCCAAATTGCCTTGGGGAAAACTGAAAGTGGATATAGTGCTTGAATGCACCGGCAGGTTTTTAGACGAAGCCGGAGCCGGTTTACATCTTAAAGCCGGAGCTAAAAAAGTAATCATTTCCGCCCCGGCCAAAGACGAAACTATAAAAACCATTGTTTTATCGGTTAACGAGAAAGATTTAACCAAAAACGATAAAATTATATCCATGGCGTCCTGTACGACCAATTGCTTAGCGCCGGTGACGAAAATAATTTCGGATAATTTCGGCATAAAGAAAGCCATAATGTCAACTATCCATTCTTATACGGCCGATCAGAATTTAGTTGACGGTCCGCACAAGGATTTGCGCCGGGCCCGCGCCGCGGCTTTAAATATCGTGCCGACGACTACCGGCGCGGCTAAGGCCGTAACCAAAACCATACCGGAACTTTCCGGAAAATTCGACGGTTTGGCCTTGCGCGTGCCCACGCCGGTCGTATCGCTTTGCGATACGGTTTTTATTACGGGAAAGCAGGTAACGGCCGAGCAGGTTAACCAAGCTTTAAAAAAAGCCGCGTCCGGGAGTTTTAAAGGCTATCTGGCGGTTACCGAAGAGCCACTAGTATCTTCGGACTTTAAAGGCAATCCGGCTAGCGTAATCGTTGATTTGCCTTTAACGAAAGTCATAGACGGCGACCTGTTAAAAATTATTTCTTGGTATGATAATGAATGGGGATATTCGTGCCGTCTTGCGGATTTATGTGAGTATATTAATAAAAAAAGATTGCTATAATTGTCATTGCGAGGAATGATTTTATTTATAAATTTTAGCATTTGTGGCGCTTCGCTAGGACTTACTTTTTGTGACCAAAAAGTAAGCAAAAAGTCTCGGGGGTTTCCGATTGGCTATTTTGTTGAATTATCTTCTTGCTGTAAGCAATGGCGCCAACTCCAACCCCCGAACCCCCTGGGTGATTTTTAAAAAATTAAATTATTATTTTAAAATTAAAAATTATAAAATTAAAAATTTGTGAGCGATATTTTATCTAAAATTAAACAAGCTAATTTAGTCGGGCGCGGCGGCGCCGGTTTTCCTACGGCTAAAAAGTGGTCCGCCGTCGCTGAAGCTTTGGCGGATAAAAAAGCCGGCGAAAGAAAATGCTATGTGGTTTGCAACGCGGCCGAAGGCGAACCTGGCGTTTTAAAAGACGGTTACATATTGGAGCATCATGCGGAAAAAGTAATTGACGGCATGAAAATCGCCATTGATTTTTTAAATGCCGACCAAGGTTATATATTTTTAAATCATAATTATAATAAAAAGTTAAATAAAAAACTGGCTGTTTTATTAAAAGATTCCAAGATTGAAATATTCGTTAAGCCGGTTAATGCCGGTTATATCGGCGGAGAGGAGAGCGCGGTGCTGAATACCATTCAGGGTGGAAGAATTGAACCAAGATTAAAACCGCCGTTTCCGACCGTTAAGGGTTTATGGGGGTATCCGACTTTAATAAATAACGTTGAAACTTTTTATAACGTCAGCTTAACCGCGGCCGGGCAGTTCGCCAAAAAAAGATTTTACACGGTTACGGGCGATTGCCTGAACGAGGGAGTATATGAATTACCGGACAATTTAACGATTGAAAATTTACTTAAACAAACCAAAAATTATCCGAAATTTTCTTTTTTTGTCCAAGTCGGCGGCAACGCCTCCGGCGAAGCGTTGAACAGCTCTCAATTAAATTGCCAAATCGGCGGCGCCGGTTCGGTTACCGTTTATAGCTTGGGCAAAAATAAATATAAAAAGGTTATAAAAAACTGGCTCAATTTTTTCGTTAATGAATCTTGCGGCCAGTGCACTCCTTGCCGCGAAGGGACTTATCGTCTTAATGAAATTTTCAGCAAAGAGAATATTGACTGGGAGATGTTTAATAATTTGCTGGATAATTTAAGCGATTCTTCGTTTTGCGCGCTCGGAGGCTCCGCGCCGATAGCTATAAAAAGTTTTATGAAAAATGTTTACCCCCACACCTATAAATAGGTGATGGGGTTTATCCACAAATCCATAAATAGACTACGAATAATACGAATATATGAAAGAAATAAAAATTAAAATAAACGGTCTGAATATAATCTGCGATGAAGGCGATACTATTATGAAGGCCGCCAGAGCGAACGGGATTGATATTCCCGGTTTATGCGGCCACGCGGATTTTTCGCCTAAAGCCAATTGCCGAATTTGCGTTGTGGAGATTTCCGGGCGCAAAGGATTGGCTACTTCTTGCTCGACTAAAGCCGAAGACGGCATGGATATTAGGACCGATACCGAGCGGGTTAAACGCTCAAGGAATTTAAATATTGAATTAATTTTCGCCGAGCATATTGAGAAATGCCCGACTTGCATTTGGCGGGTAAATTGCAAATTATTGGAATTGGCCGATAAATATAAAATTGAAATAACTACCTTCGCCGATCGGAAGGGTAAGCGGAGAGTTTATGAATTCGCCAATGCGGTGGAAATTGACGGCACGCAATGCATCGATTGCCGCAATTGTCTGGAAGCCTGCAATAAATTGCAAAAAATAAATTATTTGGAGTTAAGCGGCAAGGGGATTAATCAAGAAATCGTCCCGGTTAGCGAAAAAAGCGTTTTTCCCTTTATGCACAAAAAGGCCGACAAAGTCGATTGCATTTATTGCGGCCAGTGCGCCGTGCATTGTCCGGTAGGCGCGGCCCAGGAGCAAGACCATTGGCAATTGGTAGAAAAGGTTTTGCATGACAAATCCAAGGTCGTAGTCGCCCAGTTCGCCCCATCTATAAGAGTAAGCATAGGCGAAGAATTCGGTATTGAGCCGGGTAAAATAATGTCAGGCCAAGTTGTAGCGGCTTTAAGGAGATTGGGTTTTAATTATGTGTTTGACGTAAATTTCGGAGCCGATATCACTACTATGGTTGAAGCCGAGGAATTGCTGGAAAAGGTAGCACCCCCTCTTAATCTCCCCCTTGCTAAGGGGGAGATAGGCGGCACTCTGCCTATGTTTACTTCCTGTTGTCCGGCCTGGGTAAAATATATTGAATTTTACCGCCCGGATTTAATACCTAATTTAACGACGGCCCGCAGTCCGCAGATCCATAGCGGCGGACTTATTAAAACTTACTGGGCGGAAAAAATGAAGATTAGCGCTAAACAAATCGTCGTGGTTTCGGTTATGCCTTGCACGGCTAAAAAATTTGAAGCCGACCGGGCCGAACTAAAAATTGGCGGCAATCCGCCGGTAGATTATGTAATAACCACGCGGGAATTGGCCTGGCTCATAAAAAAGAATAATATTGATTTTTGCGAATTAAAACCGGACGCGCCGGATAATCCTTTGGGCGTATCAAGCGGAGCGGCCGCGATCTACGGCGCGACCGGCGGAGTTATGGAATCCGCTTTAAGAACCGCGGAATATTTATTAATGACGGCTCAAAGTTCGGCTTGCGCGGATATAAAAGATAAAAGAAAATTAAAACTTTGCAATAGCCGGATAGATTTTAAAGACGTGCGCGGCCAGGATGGCGTTAAGGAAGCGCTGGTTGAGATGGCAGGAAAAAAATTAAGGATAGTGGCCGTTAACGGCATAGGCAACATAAAGCCGATTTTAGAAAAACTTAAAGATTATGATTATATCGAGGTTATGGCTTGCCCGGACGGCTGTATCGGCGGCGGCGGCCAGCCTATCCCGACAAACGCAATGATTAGAAAAAAAAGATTGGAAGCTTTATATAAAATTGACGTAAAAAGTAAAATCAGAAGAGCGCATGAAAACGAAGAAGCGGTTGGGGTTTTAAAATGGCTGGAGAGTAAAGGCAAGCTTAAAAATCAAGTTTTATATACGGGGTATAAAAAGAGAAAATAATTTTTATATCTCCCTGCAAAGGCTTAATAAAGAGGGCAAATTAATTAAAAATTATGGAAACTAAAAAACATTTGGGCACGATTACAATTTTAGTTAAAGACCGCCATGCCAGTTCGCCTGATGTTAACAAAGTATTAAGCGAACAAGGCAATTTAGTTATGGCTCGCCTGGGAGTTAATGTCCAGCCGCTCTGCGTTAATAATTGCCATGGGCTAATCACGGTCGCGGTTCAGGGCACGGCCAAGGAAATTAACGGCCTGGCCAAAAAACTGGATTCTCTTTACGGCATCGTCGCTAAAAGTTTAATTTTAACCGAATAGTATATGATAAAAATAGATTACGAAAAATGCTGCTTTAAAGACGGCAAATGTTCAAGTTGTTCTTGCGGCGGGGCATGCTCCGGTTGCGTTGAAGTTTGTCCGGTCCAAGCCATTACCAGAAAAAAGTCGATCGAGATTGATAAAACTTTATGTCTTGATTGCGGAGCTTGCGTTTCCGCCTGCAAGCATGAAGCGCTTTCGCTGGTTTAAAATAGGGAAATAAAAATTAATTAAAAAATATGCTGAATAATATTAAAGAAGAAATTTTGGAAAAAGTTAACGTCCAATCATTAACCCGATTTATCGGCTTGGCCGGCGTAGCTATGTTTTTACCGTTTTTTATCCATCTGCAATGGATAACCGGCCCGGTCATTAACGCCATTTTAATTTTAATTTTATTTTTAGTCGGCGTCAGAAGCGCGCTGGTCGCGGCGTTAGTGCCGAGTTTAATGGCTTTATCCGGCGGACTTCTTCCGGCAATCTTAGCTCCGGCCGTGCCTTTCATAATGATTGGCAATGTAATTTTTATTTTAACTATAGATTGGTTTTATAACCGGACGAAAGACGATAGCAAAGGTTTTTGGCTCGGGGTTATTTCGGGCGCGGCTTTAAAATTTTCCTTTTTATTTTTAAGCGTTAGTTTTATCGGCCGCTTATTGATTAAGCAGGAGACGGCTTCTAAGGTGGCGGAGATGATGTCCTGGCCGCAATTTGCGACGGCCGTAATGGGCGGCATGATCGCTTGGGCTTTATTAAAATGGTTAAAAAGATTTCATGTTTAATAAAATCAGGCATTTCTCAATCAATAAAGACAAAATCAGAAAGGCCGATTTAATTGTAGGCATACCTTCTTTTAACGAGGCCGATAACATCGGTTTTGTGGTGGAAAAAATTGATTTTGGCTTAAGTAAATTTTTTCCCGGCTTAAAGTCGGTTATAATCAACTGCGATAATTATTCACCGGACGGCACTAAGTCCGTTTTTTTAAAAACCAAAACAAAAACCCCAAAAATTTACATCTCTACGCCTAAGTCCATGCGCGGCAAAGGCTATAATTTTTACAACCTGTTTCATGAAGCCAATAAATTAAACGCTAAAGCCGTGGCCGTGGTTGACGCCGATTTATTAAGCATCAAGCCGAGCTGGATGAATCTTCTGCTTAAGCCTATTTTAAACGGCTATGATTATATCACGCCCTATTACGCCCGAAACGAATATGACGGCTCTATTACCAACCATATCTGCTACCCCTTGATTTACGGCTTATTCGGCTATAACATCAGGCAGCCAATCGGCGGTGATTTTTCTTTTTCGCCAAAGTTAACGGCCGCCTGCCTAAAAGCGAGATGGCACAGTACAACCTATAAATACGGCATTGATATTTTTATGACCATGACCGCGATTTTAAACGATTTGCGTATCGCCCAGACCGGTTTAGGAGCAAAAATTCATAAGCCGAGCGCGCCAAAACTCGGCCCGATGTTTTCTCAAGTGGTTACGACTTTATTAAAGAATATTAAAAACAATAAGAGCAGATGGCTTGAATTAAAGAAAGAAAAAGAAGTTCCTTTTTTAGGAAGTAGAGACCTGGCCGAACCGCAGACCCTTAGCGTTAATTACAAAGGCATGAAAACAGCTTCTATTTTTGATTTCATGACCAACCAGGATGTTTTAAAAAGAAGCATAAGGCCGAGTATTTTTTCCGAATTATCAAGAATGTACGATCAAAGCAGAGTGGAAATTGATAAATATATCTGGTATAAAATTATTTATGATATGATTTACGCTGATGATGTTTTGGATTTAAACGGCGGGCTAGTTAATGCTTTAAAACCGCTTTATTTCGGCCGTTTCGTCAGTTTTTATAAAGAGACTTTAGAAAAGCCATCGGAAGAAAGCGAAAAAGAGATTTTGGATCAGGCCGAACTTTTTTGGAAGAATAGAAGCTATTTAACAAGAAAATATAGAAATAAATAATCATCCGGCTGATTCAATGTTAATAATTTGTGGATTAAAGGTTGAAAAGTAATTATTTTTGAATTTATTTTTATTTTTTTAAAAAAAGTCGCTTGACTTTTAGCAATTTTTGCCGTATTATAGAAAGTCCGGAGGATAAGAAATTGTTTTTAAGTGCTCTTCCGCGTACAGGGAATAATATTTTTATTTAACTGCTGCGATTAGCAGAGAGGTTAAATACGAATTTACAAACTATTTAATATTATTTTCTCCCGGGATGAGCCAACTAAAAACATTACTATTATTCTTCGGCCAATTTTAAAAAATTTAAGATATGTTAATTTACAAAAAATAACCCCGTTTTTCCGGGGTTATTTATTTTATTTGTTTTGACATAAAGAATTATTTATTGTATATTTTAGCTATAAATAAGGCGTAAATTGCCTTAAATTTTTGTGTAGTTTATGCACCCCGCTAGAAATTTAATGTAAACCCCGTTAAATATGTATCGCTTGTCGGTGGCCTTAAACCACCGACTGCGATTGATTTATTACCGCCGATTTCATCAGCGGCTTTATTTAACGGGGTAAATAGTAAATAAATTTTTTCGGGGTTTTAAGAGCGTGGAGAACTTATATCAAATAACCATGGAAATTTCTAACGGGGTAAAAATTCCCGAATACGTAAAAAATATTGTAAAAAAATTGGAAGCCAACGGCTTTGAAGCTTTTATCGTGGGCGGCTGCGTGCGTGATTTGCTGATGGAGCAAAAGCCTAAAGATTGGGACGTAACGACCAACGCGCGGCCGGAAAAAATATTGGAATTATTTTCCGACGGAAAATACGAAAATGTTTTCGGTACGGTTTTAGTGCCGGTTAAGCTAATTAACGGGGAAACCGAAGACGTGGTTGAGGTAACGACTTATCGCTCCGAGCAAGGTTATAGCGACCGCCGGCATCCGGATAAAATCACTTTTGAAGACAGTTTGGAAAAAGATTTATCCAGAAGGGATTTTACGATCAACGCGATGGCCATGAAGTTAAAAGTTAAAAGTGAAAAGTTGAAAGTTAAAGAAGAAAAAGAATTTGAAATAATAGATATTTTCGGCGGAGAGAAAGACTTGAAAAAAAGAATAATCCGGGCCGTAGGCGAGCCGGAAGACAGGTTTAAAGAAGATGCATTGCGCATGATGCGCGCTGTCAGATTGGCCTGCCAGCTTGATTTTTCCATTGAAGGCAAGACCGAGAGAGCTATCATGAAAATAGCCGGCGGCATTAAATTTATTTCCGGGGAGCGCATCCGCGATGAATTAATTAAAATTTTTGCCTCCGACAAGGCTTATGAAGGCCTCATGACGCTTCATGAATTTAAACTTTTGCAATATATTATTCCGGAGCTTGAACGCGGCGTTGGCGTTAATCAAAATAAGCACCATATCCATACCGTTTTTAACCATAGTGTTTTGTCTTTAAAATATACGCCCAGCAAAAAATGGCAGGTTAAATTCGCGTCACTGCTCCATGACATAGCCAAACCGCAAACCAAAAGGATCGTTAAAGGCGACGCCACTTTTTATAATCATGATTTGGTCGGAGCTAAAGTCGCGTCAAAAATTTTAGACAGGCTGAAATTTTCCAATGCCGATTCGGAAAAAATAACAACCCTGATCAGAAATCATATGTTTTATTATAATGTCGGCGAAGTGACCGAAAGTTCGGTCCGCCGGCTCATAAGAAAAGTCGGCGAAGAGAATCTGGCCGATTTGATTGATTTGCGCATCGCCGACCGCTTAGGCTCGGGCGTGCCTAAAGCCAAGCCGTATAAATTAAGGCATTTGGAATATATGATGGAGAAAGTCAGGCACGACGCAGTGTCGGTAAAGATGCTGAAAATTAACGGCGATGATTTAATGAAAGGATTAAAAATAGAGCCCGGGCCGAAAATCGGCGCGATTTTAGACGTTTTATTATCCGAAGTAATTGAAGACCAGGGATTGAATAATAAAGAATATTTAGGAAAACGCAGCGCCGAGCTTAATAAAATGGATTTGCGCGAGTTAAGGGAAAAGGCCAAGGAGAAAATTGAAGACAAAAAGATGGAAGATGACGAAGAGATAAAAAAAGAATTTTATGTTAAATAATAATTTATGTTATATAGTTAACTCTAAAGCGGAGGTACTTTTACAGTATAAGCGCAGAGGTTTTGGCGAAGGTAAATGGAACGGTCCGGGAGGTAAAACCGAGCCGGGAGAAACAATAGAGCAGGCGGTTGTAAGAGAGGTTAAGGAAGAAACCGGCCTAGAGGTAAAAAATTTAAAAAAATTAGCCGAGCTGGAATTTTTCTTTACCGGTAAAGATGAATGGAATCAAATGGTGCATGTTTATTTGACCAAAGATTATTCCGGTGAAATTACAGTCAGCGATGAGGGAGAGTTAAAATGGTTTAAGATTGACGAAATTCCTTATGATAAAATGTGGCAAGACGATATTTTTTGGCTGCCTGATATTTTAGCCGGCAAATTTAAGAAAATGAGATTTTATTTTGATAGCCAAGCAAATTTGCAAAAGCATGAAAATATATAATTAACAATATAAGAATTATATGAAAAAAATAATTTTGTTATTAACTTTAACTTTAACTTTAAGCGCTTGCTCAAATAGCAATCTTAGCTATGACGAATCGAGCGTACCTAAAACTATGGACAATTATAGCGAAGCGGATATAATAGATAGAATGACGGCAATAAAAAACGGCCTAGCGCCAAAAGTTAAGCCAAGCGGAAAATCTACGGCCGGCGCGCCTATCCCGCCGCCGCCAGTATCAGCGCCGGATCAATCAGCCGGGCAAAAGCAGCTGGAAAATTTATCCGAGCAGTATGACGGCGCGATTATTAAGACTAACTTCGGCGATATCGCGGTTAAATTTTATGCCCAAGAATCGCCGATTACGGTAAATAACTTTTTAAATCTGGCTAAAGAGGGGTTTTATAATGGAACTAAGTTCCATCGGGTAATAAAAGATTTTATGATTCAGGGAGGCGATCCGAACAGTAAAGATGATGACTGGTCAAACGACGGCCAGGGCGGGCCGAGCTACAGGTTTCAGGACGAATTCAATCAGCATAAATTAGTAAAAGGAAGTTTAGCCATGGCTAATTCCGGGCCGAATACGAACGGTTCGCAATTTTTTATCGTTACGGTCGAGGCTACGCCTTGGCTGGACGGCAAACACACTAATTTCGGTTATGTAACCGGCGGCATAGATGTAGTGGAAAAAATTGAAAAAGTAAACATTAATGAAAATGCTCATCCGACAGAAGATGTTATCGTTAATAGCATAGAATTAACTACGGGCGGCGCCGATAATCAGCCGGAAGTTTCCGGACCGGAATTGCCGACGAGCGCTCCTTCGGCTCCGCAAACGGGGATAGAAGAGCCGGGCAATAATGAATAAAAAGAATAGGGGAGAAATAAATGATTTTTTTGGGGCCTATGGTATAGTGGTATTACCTGCCTGCCGGCAGGCAGGCGCGACATTTTCACCCCGTCACTTAACGGGGGCTCATAGTAAAACGGTATTACGCAGCATTCGCATTGCTGAGGTCCGGGTCCGATTCCCGGTGAGTCCACAAATATAAGTGACGGGGCAAGTTGCGGAGACGGCGGTCCGATTCTGGCTAGGTCCACCAAATAATTAAACGGGGCAAGTTGTCGAGGTCCGGGTCCGATTCCCGGTGAGTCCACAAATATAAGTGACGGGGCAAGTTGCGGAGACGGCGGTCCGATTCTGGCTAGGTCCATCATATGATATTTTTGTATTTGAACCGCTTTCCCGCTTTTAAACATTGAAGAATTTGCGGTTCCATTGGTAATTAATAATTATGAAAAAGAAAGTATACATAATACACGGGTGGGACGGTTGTCCCGAGGAAGGATGGTTTCCTTGGCTTAGGAAAGAATTGGAGATTAATGGGTTTGAGGTGATTGTTCCGCAACTCCCAAATCCAGATGAGCCAAGAATTATTCCATGGGTAGGAAAACTTAAGGAATTAGTTACAGAGCTAGACGAAAATACATATTTTGTTGGGCATAGTATGGGCAATCAAGCAATAGTAAGATTTCTTGCTGAGCTGCAAAATAATATTTTGGTTGGGGGCGCGGTATTCGTTGCCGGGTTTTTTAAAAATTTATCCAATCTGGAAGATGACGAAGTTGTTCGGGATGTTTCTGATGAATGGCTAAAAACACCTATAGATCTAAAGAAAGCCAAGGCGCACATCAAAAGCAGTATTGCGATATTTTCTGATGATGATCCGTATGTTCCGTTGGAAAACAAAGACGACTTTGAAAATCTTTTGGATTCAAAAATTGTTATTGAGCATAATATGGGGCATTTTAGCGAAAGCACCGGGACTAAGGAGCTGCCAATTGCTCTTGAAGCAGTGCTTGAAATTGCCGGAAAAAATTAATAATTTGGTTTTAGTTAGTTTGCACGCAATCCACCAACCTTTGTCATTGTGGGTTTGCTTGTCCGCCGAAGCTTTAGCGCAGGAGGGACCCGCAATCCATTTCCTTATTAATAATAAATTAAATTTATGTCTTTAATTATTAAATGGCTGGTCATGGTCGTAGCGATTATGATAAGCTCTAATTTAATACCCGGGGTTTTAGTCGCTGGTTTTTGGCCGGCTTTATGGCTGGCTTTATTTTTAGGCATAGTTAACGTTCTGGTTAAACCGATCTTGATTTTAATAACCCTGCCGATTAATATTCTGACTTTAGGCTTATTCACTTTTGTCATTAACGCTTCATTGATATTACTGGCCGCTTCGGTTATAGAAGGTTTTTCCGTCAGCGGATTTTTGACCGCCATGCTTTTCAGTATTGTTTTATCGGTTATAAGTTATTTTTTAAATATTTTAATTAGAGCAAAATAATAATTTAGCCCCTTTATCAAAGGGGCCGGCCGTAAGGTCGGGGGATTTTATTATTGGTAATTTACGGGCTGTGGTATAACGGTATTACGCACGCTTCGGGTGCGTGTAATCCGGGTTCAATTCCCGGCAGCCCGACCATATAAAACCTTCAGCGTTATGAGCGCATGGAATGCGCTCGCTTCGCTCGCGCATTAAGGCAAAGTTTTTAAATTCAGCATTAAAATCAGCCAAAATTTTCCACTCCTCCCTCCACTCCCAAGCCACCTCTCTATTTAGCAAACGGCGGTTCGTTCCAATTTTTTCCGTAAAAGATTTTATTTCCATAAAATCTTCGGACATTGCAAGTTTTTTGGCGTAGTTAGCGTCAATTATCCATTTTTTCAATGGTTCGAGCCAATTGTTTCTCTTTCGCCCAAAATCAGATTTCTTTTCTGAGAGGTCTGTTTTTGTTTGCACGAGTTCGTTCTTTTTAGCTAAATAAATATCTTTTTCAATTGTGCCGTCTAAATACGCGTTAACAAGTTTATCTAATTTCTGTTCTGTGTCTCTAACTTTTTCCTCTAAACTTTGGGCGAAAGATTTATTATCATCTTTCTGTTCGCTTTCCCATATTTTAACTTTAGCCAACATTTTTTCTTTCCAATTATCGTTTAGAGCGACTTTTTCTAGCCGTTCAGTCAGTTGGCTAAAAAGTTTTTTTTCATCAAGATATTTTTGGCTACATTTGCCTAATTTTTTAGTACAGCGGTAATAGGTGTAAATGCCGCCGTTGCCTTTAGTGAGTTGAGCAGTAATAGCCCCACCGCATTCGCCGCACTTTAAAAGTCCGAGAAAAGGGAAACCGTGTTTTTTCTTTTTAACTCTAATCCGTTTACCATTGTTAATGACCTCCTGAACGGCTGTAAAAGCCGCTCTGGAAACAATTGGCGGGAAATCGCCCTCATAGCACTCGCCACCTCTTTCAATTATTCCCAGATAGATTTTGTTATTTAACATCCGATGTATAACCGCCTTGCATAGCGGCTGGCCTAACTTGCCAACTACGCCCAAAAACTCCAGGCGCCGACCTAAACTTTTGTAAGTATGTTTGCCCGTGGCAAATTCCTCAAAAGCGATTTTAACCAGTTTAGATTTAAAAGGGTCTGGCTCAATATTTCTGGTTTTAGGATTATTAACATAACCGAAAGGAGCCAAGCCCGGATATTGGCCGCGCCGGAGTTTTTGTCTAATTCCGCGCTTAACGTTTTCCGATAAATTGTCCGAGTAGTATTTAGACTGCCCGAAAGCTACTTGGAGCATAAACAAGCCTTGCGGAGTTGGTTCAAACCAAAAAGTAGGGAAGCGCAAAGAAGCGATCTTGCCGATGTCTATACTGTAAATTATTTGCCCGCCGTCAACGCTGTTTCTTGCTAATCTGTCCGGATGCCAAGCAATCAAGCCAATCGGCTCTTTGCTGTCGTGGACTTTGCTCATCATCCGGTTAAATATTTCCCGTCCCGGCTTCTTTGCGCTTTTACTTTCAATAAACTGCTCGGAGATGACAATATTCTCTCGTTTGGCGTATTCGGCCAACTCCGCGAGTTGCGCTTCAATACTCATTATTTGTCTTTCCTCGTCCTCGGTGGACTTTCGGGCATAGAGAAAGTATTTCATAGATGTTTAAAATTAGAGCGCGGAATTAAAAAACTTGCTTTGTCACCGCCGCTTAGGCGGCGGACGGAAAAAATTGGTAAGACAAAAACAATATTTTTATAAATCGTGGCGTTATCCGCGAAATCAGTATTTAAATCATTATTTAGAAAAATTTTGTTTTTGTCTTGGGCGCTTCGCGCCCGACGAACCGCCGTTTGCTAAATAGAGAGGTGGCTTGGGAGTGGAGGGAGGAGTGGAAAATTTTGGCTGATTTTAATGCTGAATTTAAAAACTTTGCCTTAATGCGCGAGCGAAGCGAGCGCATTCCATGCGCTCATAACGCTGAAGGTTTCATATGGTCGAGTTTATTAGACATAGGACGAACCTTTTTTATAAAAAAGATTCAAAATTAAAAAAGCAATTCCCCTAAAAAAAATTCAAAGGCAAGGGCGGGCAAAAAAGGAAAGGGGTCGGGGGAAAGGAAATTTTTGCCCGCCGTGCCTTTTCCCCGCCGAAGGCGGGCTAATCCGCCTCCCGCCTCCGCCGAGCCTTCGGCGGGTAAACTTTTTCAAGCCAAGATTATTTTTCGTATCCCGGTTACGGGATGCGCCGCCATTAGGTTGCGCTTGACCCGCCCACCCGTTCGCGCGCAACGGCAAGGAGCTCCCGCATTTACGATTTAATGATTATCTGATAAAATATAACCATATAAATTGACATCTATGGATAGGTTGATATAGATATTGTCATATCACTATTATAATATCACATGTTAAAAAAACTGCCAAATATTTCTAAAAATATAAAGAAGTTGCGAAAAGAAAAGGGGTTGTCGCAGGATCGGCTTTCAAAAATGGCGGATATTGCTCATCCGACCATTATTAAAATTGAATCTGGTGCTATTCAAAGTCCTACTGTTGAAACGGCGCAAAAAATTGCCCGTGCGCTAGGTGTTAGTATTGATGATTTAATGAAATAAAAAATAAGGGTTTAATTAATAAAACAAGGAGGGGTATGAAAATTAAAAATTTACCGAGACATGAGAGGCCTAGGGAAAAATTAATTGAAAAAGGCGCGACTGCGTTAAAAGACAAAGAACTTTTAGCAATTTTATTGGGTACGGGCAGAGCCGGGAAAAATGTCATTGAAGTAGCGCAAGAAATTTTAGCAAAACATAAAATGAAAAAACTGCTAGTTCTGCCTTATTCTGAGATGGCTAAAATAAAAGGCATTGGTCCGGCCAAGGCAACGGCGCTTTTATCTGCATTTGAATTAACTAAACGGGCGCTTGAAGTTGAAGATAATAATTTACCAACCATAAATAATGCCAAAGATGCAGTCGCTCAGCTCCAGGAATTACGAACAGCCAAGAAAGAACATTTTGTTGCCTTGTATTTAAACGCACGCAATCAGTTAATTCATAAAGAAACTATTTCAATTGGTACTTTAAACGCTAGTCTGGTTCATCCGCGAGAAGTTTTTAAACCAGCGATAGAATATTTGGCGGCGAGCGTGATTTTAGCCCATAATCATCCGGGCGGGGAAACTGAGCCGAGCCGAGCAGATGAAAAAATCACCGAGAGATTGAGAGAGGCGGGAAAATTATTAGGGATAGATGTAAAAGATCATATAATCATTACCAATAATGCGTTTACAAACTAAAAAATTATAAATAAATATGTTTGAACAATTATTTAAAAACATTGATAATATTCTTCATACCGACTCCGGCTGCGGAACCGAACTTGATTATGTTGAGCAGACTTCCTGGATTTTATTTCTAAAATACCTCGATGATTTAGAAGAAACTAAAAAAACCGAAGCGGCGTTAGCCGGAAAGAAATATAAATATATTTTAGCTCCGGAATATCATTGGAATAATTGGGCTTGCCCGAAGAATGGCGACGGTAAATTAGATCATAATAAAGCGTTAGACGGTGATGACTTAAAAGATTTTATAAATAATAAACTTTTTCCTTATCTAAAAAAGTTTAAAGCCGAAGAGCCGAATACTATTGAATATAAAATCGGGGAAATTTTTTCAGAATTGAAAAACAAAATTTCCAGCGGCTATAAAATGCGGGAAATTTTAAATATCGTTGACGGCATGCATTTTCGGCTTTATGAAGAAAAGCACGAGCTGTCGCATCTTTACGAAGCTAAAATTAAAAACATGGGTAACGCCGGACGAAACGGCGGCGAATATTATACGCCGCGTCCGCTCATTAAAACAATCGTTAAAGTAGTGGCGCCAAAAATTGGCGACACGATTTACGATGGTGCTTGCGGCAGTGCGGGATTTTTAGTTGAAGCTTATAAGTATCTTACCGATAATCAGTCTAAGCTTTCTTCAAGCCAAATGGCAACTCTGCAAAACAAAACTTTTTTTGGCAAAGAAATAAAATCTCTGGCCTACATTATCGGTATCATGAATATGATTCTCCATGGCATTGAAGCGCCGAATATTAGGCATATGAATACGCTAGCGGATAATATTAATGATATTCAAGAAAAAGACCGTTACTCAATAATTCTAGCTAATCCGCCCTTCGGCGCCGGTATCGGCCGAGAAATTCAGCAAAATTTCCCGATTAAAACCGGTGAAACGGCTTTTTTATTTCTTCAGCATTTTATAAAAATTTTAAAAGCTGGAGGCAAGGCCGGTATCGTTATAAAAAATACTTTTCTTTCCAATACCGATAACGCCTCGGTTTCTTTGCGCAAACTGCTTTTAGAAAATTGCAATCTGCATACGGTTTTAGATTTGCCGGGCGGAGTTTTCGCCGGCGCGGGCGTAAAAACCGTGGTTTTATTTTTTGAAAAAGGCTCGCCAACAAAAAAGATTTGGTTTTATCAACTAAATTTGGATAGAAATTTAGGTAAAACCAATTCTCTTAACGAAAAAGATTTAGCAGAATTCGTGAAATTACAAAAGAGTAAAGCAAATAGTGAAAATTCATGGAGCGTGGATGTTTCAAAAATAGATCAAAAAACTTTTGATTTGTCGGTAAAGAATCCAAACAAGGGCGGGGAGGTGGCACTAAGAGAGCCGGAGGAAATTTTGGAGGAGATAAAAAAACTAGATGACGAAAGTAAGTGTATTTTAAATGAAATAAAGAAAAGATTATGAGCGAAGTTAAAAATTATAGGATTGAACACAAAATTTTAACTTTAGCTCACTGTGCGGTTATGGATAATAAGAAAAAGCCTGCATCGTTTAGAGTTGAAGGTGTCGAGTTTTCTCACTGGGATTTTAATTATAGAGATGGCTGGAAAACAGATGCATGGATCGCATCTTCAGATGTACAATCGAAGAATTTTATTGATGCCATTAATATATTTACAAAAAAGTTATCGAAATTGATTCCTAGAATTTCGTTAATTTGTCAGTCATATATTGAATTTACCCTTGAACCGTTTTTAATTCACGAAACATCAAAAGATGTTGCATTTTTTAAATATATTGAAGATGTTAATTCTGTTGGTCTGATGTTTATGGAAAAAGAGCAAGAGGCATTAAAAGAACTTTTGAAACATACCGAGATACCAGAGGAGTTTTATTATTACTGGAATGATGCAGTAAATGCAACTGGATATTCAGCAAAATTACTGCTTATGTTTTCTGCGATTGAATCGTTAGTTAAAAAGGATAGCCAAAAAGACTGGGCTTTGATCTATGATATATTAGGAAAAGAATTAGTAAGTGAGCTATTTGGCACAAAAGAACAGCCAAACGTTGGGCTTAGACACCGGCTTGTACACGGGGAATATTTTGGCAGACAAGATAATGGGAAAAATTATTTAGAGTTAATACACAATAAAATTGTTAATTACTTTAATACAAAAATATTTTCTAAGTCTCTGATACAAGAAAATATAACCAATCCACAAAGACATTTTTTTGGAAATAAAAAAGAAGGTCGGTGGTTTATAAAAATAAAGGATGGTAGTAATTCATTTTCTCTTAAAGATTTGTTGAGTGATTTTAACAAAAACGGATTTCAGGCTCCAGAAAGATACGAATACGTTTTTGATAATAATTTGATTAAAATATACTAATTAATGATTTGGCAAACAAAAAAACTTGGCGATGTTTTAGAGTATGAACAGCCGAGTAAATACATTGTGAAATCTACAAAGTATAGCGATGATTACGATACTCCGGTTTTGACTGCTGGCAAGTCTTTTATTTTAGGCAAAACGAGGGAAAAAGAAGGTATTTTTCCTGAAAACAAATTACCAGTTATTATTTTTGATGATTTTACAACAGCAACTAAATTTGTTGATTTTCCATTTAAAGTAAAATCATCAGCGATGAAAATTTTACATCCAGTAAAAGACATATCAGATGCCAGGTTTTTATTTTATGTAATGCAAAGTATTGAATTTGATCATACAGGCGTTCATAAGAGGTATTGGATTTCTGAATATTCAACCATAGAAATTTCTCTCCCGTCCCTCCCCGAGCAACGCCGTATCGTAAAAATTTTAGATGAGATTTTTGAAAAGACGGAAAAGGCGAAAGAAAATGCTGAAAAAAATTTGCAGAATTCTAAAAAGCTTTTTGAATCGTATTTGCAGAGTGTGTTTACTAAGTCAGGGAAGAGTTGGGAGGATAAAAGGTTGGATGAAATATGCGACCTAATAACTTGTGGTGTAGCAGCAACTCCAAAATATGTTGACGAAAGTGAAGGAGTCCCTTTTCTATCAGCGCAAAATGTCAGAGATGGTGAAGTGGTTTTAGATAAATACAGACATATTTCAAAACAATTTCATCAAGAGCTTACCAAGAAAAACAAGCCAGCAAAAGGCGACATATTATATTCTAGGGTTGGCTCTAAATTTGGCGAGGCAGGAGTTGTAGAACATGAATTTGAGTTTAGTGTTTATGTGAGTCTAACTTTAATTAAACCTAAATTTGATAAGTTAGATAGCTATTACCTAAAACATTATTTGAATTCGCCTATTATTAAATCTTTAGCTAAGAAAAGTATTAGTAGCTCAGGTGTTCCAAATTTAAATGTAAAAGATGTAAGAGAATTTCCAGTAAAATGTCCGCCCATTGCAACCCAGAAGATAGCTGTTAATCAAATTAAAATCTTATCTGCTGAAACTAAAAAACTGGAAGCAATTTATAAACAAAAATTGGCGGATTTAGAAGAGTTGAAAAAGTCGGTTTTAAAGAAGGCATTTAGTGGAGAGTTATAAAATTTCTGGATTCCTGCTTTCGCAGGAATGACGAAAAAGAAGAAGGCGTTTAATGGTAATTTATAATTTTTAATTATCTGAATTTGAAAATTGATAAAAAATATAAATTCGTATATAAAGGAAATATTTTTTTCAAAAATAATTTTTATGTTGCTCCGATTTTTTTTGACTCAAATGAAATTAAAGCTAGTGATAGAGAGTTTTATAATTCAAAATTTTTAATTTATGGCTTTAAAATAAATAGAGTTATTTCAAATCAATTTTTTGTATTAAGATCAGAACAATCTATTTTACGTTGTAATACAAATATTTGTGAAGTAGATTGTGAGGATGTAAAAAGTTTAAGGATAATGGAGATTCTTGATATGGATGTAACCGAAAGATATCGGAGTAAAGGAATAGGCAGTCAAATAATTAATTTGTTAGATAAAATAGCAAGCGATAATGATATTAAGTATATAGTTGGAGAATTGCAGGAAGATAGAGTTGGGCAACCTTTGGACAAGCGTAAAAGGTTTTTTGAAAAAAATGGATTTGAAATATGGAAAGACGAAAGATCAAAATTTAGTAAGTGGGTGATAAAAAAGCGCTATCTTTAAACATTAAAGTTAAAAGTTTGTATGCATCTATTTCTCTTATTCTAGTATATCTTATTAAACTGGAATCAAGAGATTGCTTATTCCAGGCTCTGGATTAGTATTTTCCTTATTCTAGAAAAGACTTGTAAACTAGAATAACATATGTTATAATTCTATCAGTTAGAATTAATATAAAAATATGACAAAAAAATCTTTTATTCCGCCATTTTTACCTCCTAAATTAGACTATTCCGCAGTTTTTTCAAATATCATAAAAGCAAGAGATATTGTGGCTCGTTATGACGAAGCCGTCAAAAGACTGCCTAATCCTGAAATTATTCAACGATCCTTTGAAACAAAGGAAGCTGTTTTGAGTTCCAAAATTGAAGGAACCCAAGCTACTTTTGATGAAGTTTTAATGTTTGATGCTAAGGATACAAAATCAGAAAAAAACGAAAAAGAAAAAGATTATCGAGAAATTTTTAATTATCGTTTTGCCATAAAATACGGAAAAAATCTTTTAGAGAAAAGGCCTTTGACAGAAAATGTAATTAAAGATTTACATGAAATTTTGTTGAATTCGGTTCGCGGACAGAATAAAGCACCTGGTCAAATTAGAAAAAGCCAAGTTTTTATCGGTCCATATGGTGCCACAATCAATGAGGCGACTTTTATTCCCCCGGAACCTCAACATATTCCGGAACTTTTTTCAAATCTCGAAAAATATATTTATTCAAAAGAAGTAATCGACCCCTTAGTTCAAATTGCCATCGCGCATTATCAGTTTGAAGCAATCCACCCGTTTATGGATGGAAATGGGAGAGTAGGAAGACTTCTTATTCCTTTATTTCTCTATGAAAAGAAAATTACCGCTTATCCAAATATTTATATTAGTGAATTTTTTGAAGAACATCGCGATGTTTATTATAAATTATTAAGAGATATTAGCGAAAAAGGAAGTTGGGTTCCTTGGGTTAAATTTTTTCTTGATGCCGTTTATGAGCAAACGAAAATTACTCTTGAGCGAGTTGTTAAAATAGAAAAATTATACAAAGATCTAAAAGAACGAATGCCGGAGATTAATTCAATTTACGCGAATTCATTTTTAGATGCTATTTTTATTAAACCAACCTTTACTACAAAATCCATCAAAAAAATTGCTAAAATATCAAATAACCAAACTTTATATACTGTAATAGATAAATTTGTCGAGCTGAAAATTATTGCCGACTTAACACTCACTAAAACGCGTAATAAAATTTATGGATTTCCTGATCTAAGAAAAGTTATTAGATAAATAATATGAACGAGGCAGAAACAAGAGCTGAATATATTGACCCAAAGCTAAAAGAAAGCGGCTGGGGCGAAACCGAAGGATCAAAAGTCCATCGCGAGTTTCATATTACCGATGGTAAAATTCAAACCGGCGGAACGCGGGATAAACCGGAAATCGCTGATTATATTTTAGTATATAAAAATCGCAAAATCGGCGTGGTTGAAGCTAAAGCCGAAAATTTAGAAGCGACCGAGGGTGTGGCGCAAGCCAAAGCGTACGCGAAAAAATTGCAGATTGATTATACCTACGCATCAAACGGCAAAGAGATTTATGAAATATCCATGAAAACCGGCGAAGAGGGATTAGTTGATAAATTTCCCACGCCGGAAGAATTATGGAATAGAATAAACGCTAAAGCAAACGAATGGAAAGAAAAATTTTCTAGCGTGCCTAACGAAGGCGAATACGGCAAACGTTATTATCAGGAAATCGCCATTAATAATGTTTTAAACGCCGTGGCCGAAGAAAAAACCAGAGTACTCTTAACTATGGCAACCGGAACCGGAAAAACCGCCATAGCTTTTCAGATTGCTTGGAAACTTTTTCAAACTCGCTGGACTTTAAAGCATGATGGCGCGCGCCGGCCGAGAATTTTATTTTTAGCTGATAGAAATATTTTAGCCGATCAGGCGTTTAATGCTTTTTCCGCTTTTGATAAAGATGCGCTTATTCGAATTAATCCTCTGGATATTAGAAAAAAAGGCGGAGTGCCGATGAGTGGTAGCGTCTATTTTACGATTTTTCAAACTTTTATGAGCGGCTCTAATGGCAGCCCGTATTTCGGTGATTATCCGGCCGACTTTTTTGATTTTATTATTATTGACGAGTGCCATCGCGGCGGCGCGAACGATGAGGGTAATTGGCGGGGAATTATGGAATATTTTTCTCCGGCGGTTCAACTTGGTCTAACCGCTACGCCAAAACGAAAAGATAATGTTGATACTTATAAATATTTTGGCGAGCCGGTCTATATTTACTCGCTCAAAGAAGGCGTGAATGACGGATTTTTAACTCCATTCAAAGTTAAGCGCATTAAAACTACGCTTGATGATTATGTTTATACTTCTGACGACCAGATTATTGAAGGCGAGGTGGAGGAAGGAAAAGTTTATGAAGAGCCGGATTTTAATAAAATTATTGTTATAAAAGAGCGTGAAGCTAAAAGAGTTCGTGTAGTGTTGGACGAAATAAATCAAAACGAAAAGACAATTATATTTTGCGCGACCCAAGATCACGCGCTGGCCGTTCGGGATTTAGTAAACCAAATGAAAGACGGCAAGGATCCAAATTATTGCGTGCGCGTAACGGCTAATGACGGCGCTCGAGGAGAGCAATTTTTGCGCGAATTTCAAGACAATGAAAAAACTATTCCGACTATATTAACTACTTCGCAAAAACTTTCTACCGGCGTGGACGCGCGCAATATTAGAAATATTGTTTTAATGAGACCGGTAAATACCATGATTGAGTTTAAGCAGATTATCGGACGCGGGACCAGGCTTTTTGATGGCAAGGAATATTTTACGATTTATGATTTTGTGGATGCTTATAAGCATTTTTCCGATCCCGAATGGGACGGTGAGCCGGTGGATGGAACCACCGATGGTCCGGATGGTCCAGGCGGAGATGGCCCAGGAGGAGATCCACCACCAAGGGTTTGTTCTGTTTGCGGAAAAGAACCATGCGAATGTGAAAAAAATCCGCCAAAGAAAAAATTGAAAATAAAATTGCGTGACGGCAAGGAACGTGAGATAAAGCACATGATTTCTACTTCATTTTGGAGCGCTGACGGTAAGCCAATTTCTATTCAAGAATTTATGGATAATATGTTTGGCGCTATGCCGGAATTTTTCAAAAGTGAGGAGGAGCTTAGAAAGATTTGGTCAAACCCGACCACCCGCAAAGTCTTTTTAGAAAAAATTGCCGCGGTTGGTTATGGCAAAGATGAATTGGAAACTTTACAAAAAATGATTGATGCCGAACAAAGCGATTTATTTGATGTATTGACTTATATTTCATTTTTAACTCAACCTATTTCCAGAGTGCAAAGAGTAGAACAATCGAAAGATAAAATTTTCAAAGGCCTAGAAGAAAAACAAAAAGAATTTTTAGATTTTGTTTTATCAAAATATGAAGAAAAGGGAGTTGAGGAGCTTGATGAAGAAAAACTGCCGATTTTGTTGAATTTGAAATATCATGCGATTGCTAATGCCGAACAATCGCTTGGCAGCGTAGAAAATATCCGTTCAATTTTCTTTGCCTTTCAGAAAAATTTGTATGCTAAAGTAGCTAAGGATAATGCGTATAGCTAAAAGAAAATGGGCGGCGCGCCAATGAATTGGCACGAAAAATAATCTTGGCTTGAAAAAGTTTACCCGCCGAAGGCTCGGCGGAGGCGGGAGGCGGATTAGCCCGCCTTCGGCGGGGAAAAGGCACGGCGGGCAAAAATTTCCTTTCCCCCGACCCCTTTCCTTTTTTGCCCGCCCTTGCCTTTGAATTTTTTTTAGGGGAATTGCTTTTTTAATTTTGAATCTTTTTTATAAAAAAGGTTCGTCCTATGTCTAATAAACTCGACATAGACGAACATTTATTTTTTATCATAATCAAATCATATGATCTATTTTCTTGACCTCCTCGGCACGCTGGCTTTTGCCGTAGGCGGAGCCTATAAAGCCAAAGGCAGAAAATTAAATTTATTCGGCGTGGTTTTTT
>CAZGKM010000005.1:0-64149 GCA_964526325.1 uncultured Gammaproteobacteria bacterium | reverse complement strand
GGGGAGTGAAATCATGCGGCATGCTGTGCGCTGAAGACGAGTTGGGATTAGGCGATGATCATGCCGGTATTATGATATTGGATAAACCCCCTCTACCCCCCCTTACTAAAGGGGGCAAAGTCGGACAGAGTTTAGCCGATTATTTAAAATTAGATGATGTTATTTTTGAAGTTGACAATAAAAGCATTACGCATCGGGCCGATTTATGGTCGCATTACGGCTTGGCGCGCGATATCTCGGCGTTTTTAAATACTAAATTTAAGCCGATGAAAATCTCTCTTTATAAGGATGGCAAAAATGCTTTTCTTCCGAAGGCAGGGCGGGGGAGGGTTTGCCTTAACGTTAAAGTTGAAGATTTTAAATTATGTCCGCGCTACATGGCGATAGGCATTGAAGGCATAAAAGTCGCGCCTTCGCCCAAGTGGCTGGCCGACCGGCTATCAGCTTGCGGCATGCGGCCGATAAATAATATTGTGGACGTTACCAATTATGTCATGTTGGAACTGGGCCAGCCGCTCCACGCCTTTGATAAAAATTTTATTAATGAGATAGCGGTCAGGCCGGCTAAAAAAAGCGAGGTTATAGAGACGCTTGACGGGCAAAAGCGGGAATTAGATGCCGATATGCTCGTAATCACCGATGGCCGAAAGCCCGTGGCCGTGGCCGGCGTTATGGGCGGAGTTGACAGCGAAATAAGCGAAAAAACCACCACCATTATTATAGAATCGGCTAATTTTGATTTTAATTCAGTCCGGCGGACCGCGCAAATTTTAGGCTTAAGAACCGAGTCTTCCATGCGCTTTGAAAAAGGCTTGGATCCGAATTTATGCGAATTAGGGCTTGGCCGCGCCGTGGAACTTATTCTTGAAATTTGCCCGACCGCTAAAATCGCCGGCGGTTTAACGGATGAAAAGAATTATAAATTAAAACTGGGTCCGATAAATTTTGATTTAACATGGCTTAATAATCGGATCGGAGAGAATTTTTCATCAAAGCAAGTCAAGCTGATTTTAGAGAAACTCGGTTTTAGCCTAAAAGCGCGCGGCGAAAAATTCAGCGTTATTATTCCTAGCTGGCGCGCGGTGCATGACATAAGCTTGCCCGAAGATTTGGCCGAAGAAGTAGCGAGAATTTACGGCTATAATAAAATAAAATCAAATTTGCCGCGGATGGAAATAAAACCGCCTTTAGCCAATAAGGCTAAAACCCTTGAAAGAAAAATAAAAAATATTTTATCCATAGGCGCGCGCTTAACCGAGGTTTATAATTATTCTTTCGTCGGCGCCAGCCAGTTAAGCAAATTAAAAATTGATTCAGCATCAGCCATAAAATTAGCCAATCCTTTAAGCGAAGATTTGGCCCTGCTTCGGCCGAGCTTAGTTCCGCTTCTTTTGGAAAATATAAAAACCAATCAGGCTAAAGAGGATTTTATTTCCATCTACGAAATCGGCAGTATTTTTTTAAACGCGTCCGGAGAAATAAATAAAGACAATATAAGCGGCGAGAAATTACCGAGGCAGGAAAAATATTTAAGCCTGGCGCTTGGCGGCGAGGCCGTTGATTTGTTCAGCCGGCTTAAGGGAGTAATAGAATATTTATTAAATTCGCTTAATTTAACCGTTGTATTTGAAAGTGAAAATTCGTTTTTACCTTGGGCGGATAAATCGGCCGCGGCCGGAATTTACGCCGACAAAAAATTTATCGGACGCGTCGCTCTTGTGGAAAAAAACCTGACCCGCGTTTACGGCTTAAAAAAGAACGCCGTTATAGCGGAAATTGATTTGAAAGAGCTGCTTAAATTAACCGAAAACAAGCCGGTTAAGCAGTTTGAGGAGCCGGCCAAGTATCCGGAAGCTTTAAGGGATTTGGCATTTGTGATAAATGAAAAATTATTGTATAATAATATCAAAACCGAGATGGAAAAATTCAGCGACTTGATTAAACGAGTTGAGCTATTTGATGTATATCAGGGAGAAAATCTCGGACTGGGGAAAAAGAGTTTGGCTTTCCATATTATTTATCAAGCCGATCGGACTTTAACCTCGCAGGAAGTGGATGAAACGCAGGAAAAATTAGTTAAATTTTTAGAGAAAAAGCTGGATGCGAAAATAAGAGACTTTTAGAAAAATAAAATGACAAATACCCAATGTCAAATCAATGTCAAAATCCAAATGTCAAAATTTGAAATTTAGTCATTTGAAATTTTTTTGTCATTTGTCATTGGAAATTTGTCATTAAAATATAGTCCCCATGCTTGAAAACGAACAATTTGACGAAATTGGCGGCGATTTAGAGAACAAGCCAGAACAAGTACCTCCGCCGTTAAGCAAAAACCAGAAAATCGCGGCCGCGAGTCTGGCGGTTTTTGCTGTTTTTATTTTGGCTTTATGGTTCGCCCAGTTAAAAAACAATATTTACGGCCCGTTCAACGGGCCGGTTAGCCAAAGCCAGGTTGCAACCGATGAGCAAAGTAGCGACGTTTTAAAAGCTAAAGATACTGACGGTGACGGCTTAAGCGATTATGACGAGCTTAATATTTACAATACTTCGCCTTACTTAGAAGATACGGATTCGGACGGCTATAAAGACGGCGAGGAAATAGAGAAAAATTTTGATCCGAATTGCCCGCAAGGGCGGACTTGCTCGGGGGCCGGCTTGATTGAAGAAAGCGGAGGCGATCAAGCTTCTAGCGTTCCAGCTTCGTCCAACAGCACTTTAAATAATCTTTTAAACCAGTTCGGCGCTACCGCGCCGGCTCCTACCGGCGCGGCCGATTTAAACAGCGAACAAATTGATATTTTAAAAAATATTGACGCGGTTAGCTTGCGCCAGCTGCTTTTAGAGCAAGGCATGGATAAGGCCATTCTGGATAAAATCAGCGATGCCGACCTTTTAAAAAGTTTTCAGGAGACCTTAGGCGGTCAGTAAGAAAAGTTTTATTAGAATAAAAACAGTAAAAGAAAAAGCCCCGTTATCAACTTTTTAGTTGAACGCGGGGCCGAAGCTGGGGGAGACGAATTATTGATATACTCGGTTATGGTTTTCGTCGTATTTATAGTATTTCTTTTTTCCTGGGTCCCAAATCCGAGAACCTTCAATTTCATTAAATTTTTTGCCCTGGTTAGACGCATCAGGACTTAATAATTTCAAGCCGACGTCTACTCCTATCGCCGCCATGCTTATAGGGCTGCAAGATATACAAAAAAAAGAAACAAAAAGAACAATCATTAATACCGATACTACCGAAGATATTTTTTTCATGTCATCCTCCTATTTTAAAAATATAAATTTAGATTTTTAGGTGCGATATTTATGAATATTATAATGTCATATTTATAAAAATTAGTCAATTTTTTATGACAATATTTAAAAAAATCTATAATAATTTTAAATTAAAAATATTATTTTTTGTTTTTTGTTTTTTGTTGGTAGGGTTGTTAGTTGAGCCGAAAGGTTTATATGCGGAAGATGCAGGGTGGGGAGAATTTGCAGCAGGAGGAGGAGCAACGTCTATTCAAACCAGCGATCAAGGTACGCAAGGGGCAGTGGATACGGGAACAAATAAGGAAGCTATGGATCAAATCGAGAGTTGGGCGAAACAGGCAAGAAAGTGGGCAGAAGAACACGGCGCGGCCATTGCCTTTAAAGCAGCCGTAAAAAACTTTCTAAATAATTTAGCTTATGACACTGCGACTTATTTAGCTACAGGAGATTGGGGGCAAGGGCCGATGTTTGAAACCAGAGATTTCGGCACAGTCGTTAAAGACGCGGCTGATAACGCTGCCGGGACATTTATACAACAATGGGGAGAGAAAGGTCCGATAGCTTTTAATCTTTGCAAGCCTAATTTAGATATTCAGATTAAAATAGGGCTGGGTCTGGAAAAAACGCAAAGACCGACAGAACCGGCTTGCACTTTTACGAAAATGACGGAAAATTGGGACGCGGCGCTAAAAGACAAGAATTTTTTGACTAAATTCCAGGATATGTTTAATCCTTGGTCTAATGATTTAGGCATAGCTTTAACCATGCAAACCGGCATGGAAAATGAAATTAATAAAAAAGTTAATTTAGCCCTAGAGGAAGCGAAAAAAAATCAAGGCATTAAAGACGTGGTTGATCCAATCAGTAAATTTATTAAGACTCCAGGTTTGGCCGTAACTCAACAAATGGGCAGTGTATTTTATGATTCCACTAAAAAAGAATTAACTTATACCGGCGATATTACGGCTGATGCTATTGATATTTTTGTTAATACTTTAATAGGCAAATTGATGGATAAATGGTTAAAAAAAGGCTTAGTTACCACTTTCCCGGGAACCTATGGCAATTTAGCCGATATTAACGCTCAAAATCAGGCCGAAGGCGCGGCCGGTGCGGCCGATAGGATGAAAAGTTTAATTGAGCCTAGTTTTAAGGTAAGAGGCGATTATGATATTTTAGCTGAATTGGCTTCTTGTCCGGATCCGAATAAGGCCGGACCGACCAATTGCGTTATAGATGAAAGATTCAGAGAAGCCATTGAAAAAAGGCTGACGGTCGGGCAGGCTATAGAACAAGGCTATTTAAACGGCAACGGAATTTTCGGTTTTAATGCCGATGGCCTTGAGCCTAAATTCAACGAAGGTTATCCTTACCGATCCATGCTGATTTTAAGAAAATTCAGAATTATACCCGTAGGCTGGGAAGTCGCAGCCGAGAAAATTAAAGATTTGAAAAATTCAGACAGCGGCACGAAAAATTTAAGAGATTTAGTCGCTTGTTTTAAGGATGATATAGATGATTACTCTGGCTATTACTCTCTTTGGTGCGATGGCTTAGTTGACCCCAACTGGGTTTTAAAAGCGCCGCAAAATTTCTGCAAGCGCGAAGGCGCCGGTCCGGAAATAATTTCTGAAACGGTGACGGGTAAGGGCAGCGAAAGCAGTTTATCCGTTTTACGCAACGATACTTATTGCGCGGATGAGCAGTCCTGCATTAAAGAAAAAGTAGATGGCTCATGCCAGCTTTACGGCTATTGCACGGAAGAAAGGCGGAAATGGGATTTTAATTCAAGATCTTGCGAACCCAGAAATAATACTTGCCAGACTTTTAGCGGTCCTAACGGCCAAACGGTTTCTTATTTGGAAAATACTTTGGATTCTTCCAATTGCAATATCGGAAACGCCGGCTGTTTGGATTATTGCCAAGATTACGATTTAGCGGCCGATAAATTTACCTGCACCAATGATTCGGGCGATAAGATTCATTTAAATAATCAGGCCGAAGATTGCGACAAGGAAAGCGAGGGCTGCCATGAGTTAATCAGATTAACTCCGGGCAACGGCGCTAATCTTTTAGTTAATTCCGGCATGGAAAATAATTTAACGGCCGGCGATTGGCTGAATTTCGGTTCAAGAATCGGTACGGATTTTTATCAAGGCAGTTATAGTATGAAAATGAACGGTTTAGCCAGCCGGACGATCGCCATAGGCGCCGGCGACTACAGTTTAGCCGGCGAAAGTTATGTTTTATCGCTTTACGCTAAAGATTGCGCGGTCGGAGATAAATTTTCTATTGAAGACAAGCAGTCAAATTTTAATGATAGCGGCGAGTGGCTAAGATATAGTTTAGCTTACGCTTATCCTTCGGACGAAGATGCCGTCGAAATTAGTTTCGCGATTAATTCTTCATCCTGTCTGATTGATAATATAAAATTGGAAAGAGGCGAACAGCCAACGGCTTATAGCGATTATGCGGCTGCTTCATCACCCTCTTTAATTTATGAAAAAATAGCGCCATCATATTTAAACTGCGCCGGCGCCAATCCGCCGAGCGAGTGCGATAATTTCGCTAGCTACTGCTCGGCCGAAGAAGCCGGCTGCGAACTTTATACCGGCGTGGCGGACGGCGCTAAAATTCCGGCTAAAGTCGCGGCCCAAGATTATTGTCCGGCCGAATGCGTTGGCTACAATACCTATGTTCAGGGAGAGACCACTTTTGATACGAGCCGGGACGCTTATTTTATACCTAAAACAGCTAAAGTTTGTTCGGCCGAAGCCGTTAGTTGCGATCAATTTACAAATTTGGATGAAGTGGCTAAAGGCGGCGAAGGCATAGAATATTATACTTATTTAAGGCAGTGCCTTAAGAAGGCGGATAATGAGGGAGATTGCGCCGAGTTTTACAATTGGGAAGGTTCGGATGAGTCAGGCTACCAGTTAAAAGTTGAAAGCCTTAATAAAAGCGGCTCGGGTATTGATACGGAGCCGGTTTTAACTACGCCGTATGACGCGGCTAAATGCGATGAAACAATCTATAATTTACCGGCAAGCGATCCACGCCATAATGACGACTGCCGCCAGTTTTATAACCGCGACGGCGGTTTGTTTTACCGTTTATACAGCCATACTATCGCCTGTTCGGACGATTGCCATCCTTACCGCCGCACGGCTTTAAATATTGACGAGAATATATTGTCGGCCGCGTCTTGCGTTGGCGCCGACCGGCATTGGGACGATGCCAGTGAACAATGCATAGTCTGCAAAAGCGGCGGAGTTTGGTCGGATGATAATAACACTTGCCTTTATCAGGCCGTGCCAAGCCAGGGCGTAACTTGTACTGCCGCGCAAAACGGCTGCCGCGAATATATAGGCAATACGGGCAATAATGTCAGAAATATTTTTATTGATGATTTTTCCGGCGGCATTACCGGCGTCTGGTCCGGAGTTGACGGTTCAATTGTCACGCCTTCAAGTGAAGCGCTGATGCTGGATTCCAATAACACGGGCAATTCCATTAAAATTACCGGTCTGTTTAAAGCCAAGCGTCCGGTCGGCAGCGCGGTAACCGAGGGCAAATCTTATGTTTTAAGCTTTATCGCCAAAGCTGCGGCGCCTACCGATTTAAGTTTAAGCTTTACTAATGATAGTGTCGCTAAAGCCGGTTTCGCCACGGTGCATTTAACTTCGGACTGGCAGATTTTACGCACCAATTTATCGGATTTAAATCATGCGGTCGCGGCCGAAGAATTTTTACTTTTAGAAGCGAGCCAAGATTATTATATTGATAATATTACTTTAACCGAAATCATTGACCGTTATTATTTAATTAAAAATTCTTGGCTTACCCCGGCATCTTGCGATCAGGATCAGGCCGGCAATCCTTATCCTCTCTATATGCTTGGCTGTGCCGAGTATACCGACCGGGCGGATAAAACTCATTATTTAAAGCAGTTCAGTAAATTATGTTCCGAATTAGCCGTAGGCTGCGAGTTAATGATTGACACGTATAATTCAACCAATCCGTTTGAGGAAATATTTAACGGTTCCGATCCGGCCAGCATAGTAACCGTGCCGGCGGATAGTTACGCCTACGTGGTATATGACGAGAATAAATTATGCGAAGTTGAGGAAAAAGGCTGTGAATATTTAGGCAAGCCTTATAGCTACGAAACAACCAGACTTTATAGCGATATTTATCTAAGAAATGATCCGAATAAATACAATCAAATTTTATGCGCCGCAAACGCGGTCGGCTGCCAGATTTATGCTTATGACGGAGGAGAAAGCTATTTTAAAGATCCGGGCGATCAGATTTGCGAGTGGCGCCGTGCCGTTAACCA
The DNA here is from genome assembly GCA_964526325.1 of uncultured Gammaproteobacteria bacterium. Taxonomy (GTDB): domain Bacteria; phylum Patescibacteriota; class Patescibacteriia; order Patescibacteriales; family GWC2-42-12; genus JACPHD01. The sequence continues at coordinate 56,546 of CAZGKM010000005.1, read as the reverse complement.
AGGTGATTATGCCGGTTGGTTTAAGAAAAAAATTAAGCGTTGCGGCGGAGACGGGGGCGCGGTCTGTTTAACCGGCGCTGATTGTTCGGCCGGAGTTACATGTAAATTAGAAACTTTGGATTATTTATGCCCGACTAGCGATGATAAAACTTTCGGTTTTGGCGGCTTCGGCGATAAAGTAAGCCAGCCTACGGCAAACTGGGCCGGAATATGCGCGGCCTCTGAAGCCGGCTGCAGCGAATATCTTGACCCTTTGTCTAAATTTAATGTCAGTATAATTTTTAACGGCAGTTTTCAGGATTTGGACAATAATCCAAGCACTAATGACGGCTGGTCAGGTTTAACTCAAAATGTATCTTTAGACGTATATACGGTTTATCGCTTGGCGCGGGAAGCCAACGCCGGCTCATTAACTATTGATTGCTCGGACCCGGGCGCCGGTATTTATATTTTAGGCAATAATAATATCTTATCTAATTTAGTAAATTCTATTAGCCTGCCGGTCGAAAGTTATGAAAACAGCAGAATTTTTTATTCGGGCGCAAACTACGGAAATAATTGCACGATTACCGCCGGCAATAATCTCGGCACGGTGGAATTAAAGAAAGTGGCCATAGATTATCAGCTAAGGCAGAATTTAGACCGCCAGAGCTGTAACGGCATAGTTAATTACAATAAAAATTGTGTTTTATTTAACGAAAGAAAACAATCAGGCGCCGGCTTGGCCGACCTTGATTGGGACGCGGATATTACGGTTGATGGCGAGGCGCCTGCTTCCGGTGCTGATATTGATAAAGATTCAAACATTATAATAAAAGTTACGCCGGATCGCATTTGTGATAAATGGCTGGCTTGCCGAAGCTATATTAAAGACGAAAAAGGCAATAATACCTGTTTTGACATCGGTTTGTGCGACGGGGTTGACGAGAATGGCAATTGCAATAGCTTTATCAGGTCGCCTAAAACAAATCAGGCGGTTGATACTTTAGGCGCGGATAAAATCAGCAATTTATCGGGTTATGCAAAAGTCGGCCTATTAAACGGCAGCTTAAAAGCCGATTATTATCCTTTCGGAGCTATGAGGCAGGCCGGAGAAATGGCTTATCTGGCTAACGGCAATTTTGAAATCGCCGGCTCTAACGGTTATCCGATCGGCTGGGTAGCTGAAAATATTTCTTGGAATGATAATATCTTTAAAGCCGTTAATAATCCGATTGAAGCCCAATCCGAAGGCGTCGGCCGCGCGCCCGAGGGCCAGAATTTTTTGAAATTAGGCTCAACTTTTAGCGCCACCAGCGAATTTGTTGAAGTGGTCGGCGGTACAGCCGATAATCCCACTAGCTATGTCATAACCGCCAATATTAATACTATAAATTTAAAGTCAGGTTCGGCTAAAATCAGAGTCGAAGCTTTTAACGGTTCCGGCCAAAGCCAAGGGCAAATGGCTTTAAGCCCGGAAATTTCTTTATTAAGCGGCAACGGCTGGACGTTTAAATTGGGCAGATTTAGTATTGTTAATAATGATATTAGTCAAATAAAAATCACTCTTTATTCTGATTCTGATACTCAAGGCAATTTTTATTTTGACGATATTCAAGTCAGGCCGTCTTTAAACTCCATGGATGACTGGTATACTCCGCAAGCCTGCCGGCTTTATCCGGAGAGCGATTCTTTGTCTTGTGATTATTACGAAGATTCGGGCGCCAGGCAAGAAGGCTGGTACGGCTATTGCCTTGAATATGACCGCGCGCCCGGCAACCCTAACTCCTGCCTTTTATGGTATCCGATTGATAAGGTTAAGGGCGACGGCATAGAAGAAGGCGCGGGGTATAACGATAGGTTTCCGGTATATTATGCGACCGAAAGAACAGAGCAGGCGGTCGCTTATTCTACCGGTGTTAGCGGCCTTCTCCATACTTACAATAATGAAACATTAACTTTTACAGCTGCGCAATTGGGAGCCGATAAATGCAAAATGTATGAAGATAAATATATATGTTTTGATATGGATTCGACAGTTTCAATTTGTGGAACCGGTATCGGATGTTTAACCGCTGCCAATAATAATACAGTAGATTTGTGTCCATCCGGCTCTACAATTGAATGGAGAAGATTAGTAGCTCTTGATGGTAGCCATGTCGCTGAAGCGGCGGCATGTTTTGACGTGAATAATAAATTAAAAGCGGTGGTGTTATCAACAAGATCAAATAGTGGTTGTCACGATAGTGGCCATGGGACTTTTTTTGATATAGTTATTAATACAAAAACATATTTCGCGTCTAAAATAGTCCAGACTGTTACTTCTGTGGGGCAAAATAAATATTGGAGCGCTCGGATGTACAAAGGAACCGATTATATTATTCCCAATGATCCGAGCATAACCGGGGTTGGCGTACCTGTTGGAGGTTATAGTTATTTAACTGATCTAGAACCTTTTGGCAGGATTAATCATCCTTATCCGAGTAGTAATCCTTATGAATGGGATAGTAAGCCGGACACCGAAGGCAATCAACCGCTTTATTTTGAAGATTCGGCTACGGATAATGTTCGAGCCGGCAGTCTGCACACTAACGAAACAGTTAAACGTATTTTTGCTAAAAGTTATGGCGCATGGCAATGGGACAGCGGTCATTATGAAATATTAGAAGGCGCTATTTGGGGGCCGCCGAGCACGCTATGCCCTGGCGGTATTCGGCCTGCTTATCCCGGCGATTTTTGCGCTAATCCGCCCATTATAGACAATATTAAAGTAAACGCGGTTGAGGCAGGCAATGTAAATTTATATTCCAGCCAATTCGCCAATTTAACATTTACCAGCCAAGTTGATTCGCAGCAATTGCCCCTGATTATGTATGCTATTGACTGGGGTGACGACGAACAGACGATTGTCAGCGGCGTAGAAATGCGCGGCCGGCCAAATTCGGACAATCCTCATTCGCTTTATCATCTATATAGCTATTGGGATTTAAAAGCTAAAGCCAATAGAGATGGTTCTGATGTTGACTGTTCGATTGACGGAGCCGGAAAATGCATGGTTCAACCGAAAATTAAAATTAAAGACAATTGGGGCTGGTGCAATGACGGCTACGGCGTAAACGACTGCGGTTATTGGCAGAGTTTTGGCGGGAACGTTTGGGTAAACGAAAAATAAGGAAAAATTATGCAAAATAATGAATTATGATAAATATAGATGAACAATTATTAAACGCAAATCAACAAAATGACGCGGCCGGAAAATTAAAAGAAGAAAAAAGAGGCTCCTCCTCTGCCAAGGCTACGGAGGACAAGGGCGGTAAAAAGAGCGGAGATGAAGCGGAAGCAAGCGGTGAACCCCGGTTTTTAAGGCAAAGAGTTCAGGCGGCGCGGCGAACTTTGGATTTAAAGGAAAGGGCTAAAGAGAAATTAAAAGAAAAAGTGGCGGCACCGGCGAAACAGGCAACAAATAACCTTTTGCGCTGGGCCTGGGGCGTGTTAATACCGAGTTTCGGCTTAAGCTTGATTTATATAAATATCCATGTTTTTTTAAGGATGGTTTTAGGAGAGAAATTATTTTGTAAATTAGGCGAGGAGTGGATTCCGAAGCAGGTTAGTGCGGCTGGCGGAGGAGCGGGCGAGAGCTTAAGCAAGAGTATCGGCATAGTTGAAGTTATGGCGTTGTTATTTTTGGATTTGATGGCGTTGTTAATAATATCGGTGGCAGCAACTTTAGTTGTTATGATTGCGACATGGTTAGGGGCAGGATGGTGGGAAAAATTAGAAATGTTTTATGGCGCGCTTAAGTCGTTAGGCTGGGCTACTATTGAAGCCTTAGTATCTTTATTTTCATAAAATGATAAAAAAATTACAAAAAAATAAAAATATTATACTTTCGGCAATATTGTTATGTAGTATTTTCGGATTATTTTTTGGAGTTCAGCCGGTTTTAGCGGAAGATACTAAGGCAAATCCAGTAATGGTTGGCATAGTTACAGTTATAGGTTGGATAGCGTTTTTATTAAGCTATGTTATCGGTTATATCGCTACCGTAGCGATAGATGTGTTAATTTGGGTGGCGCGATTCAATAAAATAATAAACGTAGAAGCGGTAACGCAAGGTTGGATAATAGTCAGGGATTTATGCAACATGTTTTTTATTTTGATATTATTGGTTGTGGCTTTTGCTACGATTTTAAGAATAGAAAGTTATCAATGGAAAAAAATACTGCCGAAATTATTAATTATGGCGGTTCTGATAAATTTTTCTAAAACTATTTGCGGTTTAATAATAGATTTTTCTCAAGTTATAATGTTAACTTTTGTAAACGGTTTTGCCGAAACCGGTACTGCGCGTTTTGTTGATATGTTCCAAATGCAGAAATATGGAAGTTTAACAGGGGTGAAAGACGCATCTTTTTCTGGCGGTTCAGCCATGGCCGTAGCGGCCGGTATAATAATGGGAGTTTTTGCAATGATGGTTTCGGTGATTGTTATATTAGTGATATTGGCTGTGTTAGTGATGAGAATAATTATGCTTTGGGTTTATACTATTTTATCGCCGATTGCTTTTTTGGCCGCGGCTTTTCCGGCCGGCCAGAAATACTCTTCGCAATGGTGGGGCGAATTTTCAAAAAATGTCATTGTCGGTCCGCTTTTAGCGTTTTTTATCTGGTTAGCGTTATTGACCGCCAGCACCTCTTCGGGTGAATTAACTACATCAGCTGGAAAAGCATTAAATGTGTCAGGCGGGAGCACTATAACGGTGGAAGGCGAGACAACCTCGCCTAATGCTTTATTTAGCACTACAAATTTTCAAAGCTATGTTATTACATTAGCCCTCTTAATCGGCGGCTTAATGGTAACTCAACAGATGGGCGGAATGGCGGCGAGTATTGCGGGCAAAGGCATGGCGGCGGTGCAGAAAGGCGGCAGTATAATAGGTAAGGGAACAAAAGAACTTGGCAGTTTTGGCATTGATAAAGCCAGCCAAGCAACCAAAGGAGCGGTTGATTTTAATTTAGTTAGAAGCTGGGGCAGGCTAAAAGATCAGTTTGCTGACAATAAAGCCGCTAGGGCAGGCGATATAGAAGCAAAATTAACGGAAAAAGCCAAAGCAGGAGGCCGTATGGCCATGCTGACGCATGGCGGTTTGGCATGGCAGAATTTAAAGTCGTGGGATGGGATAAAAGGATTTGCTATGGGAACGGGAAGAAATAAATATAACGATAGAGCCAAAAAATTAGAAGATGAAAGAATGGGAGTATGGACTTCAGAGGATAAATATCAGGCGCAAGGGAAATTGGGTATTTTAAGAAACCAGGAGAAAGATATTACCTCACAAATTGGTAAATATAAATTAAAAGGTTCTTTAACTCCCGAACAACAAAAAGAACTTAATGGATTACAAGATTCTCGAGAAGATATTAGAGCGCAGACTAGAGGATTAGAAAAAGAATTAAGAACGAAAATAGTTAACGATAAAAGAGTAGAAGAATTAGATGGTACAAAAAATGAAAAGGGCGAAATTGAAAAAAATAGAGATTTAGCTTTAAAATATAAAGTTAAAGGAGCTGATATCGCTGACGCAGACGCTAAAGCAAAATTAATAGCGGCGCAAGAAAAAAAGCTTACTCATATAGATAATTCCGACAGGCTCGGTGAAATATTAAAAGACGCGCTTAAAGAAGGAAATCAAGGGCTAATAGCCGCGGTTGCCAGAAAAATGACTAAGCAGGGAGATTATAACGATTTAGCGAAAATAATGAAAGTCGGCACGGGAACAAAAGGCATGCAAGATTTAGCCAAAAAATTTCAAGATCAGGGAGGAATGTCTGTGCAATCTTCTCGGGGATTAATTGCAGAGATGGGCTTGATGTGTAAAAGCCTTAATCAATTCGGAGGATACGCCGCCATGAATATGGATAAAGGCGGTAATTGGCAAGAAGCAACGGAAGACGAAGCTCAAACGGCGCAATTAGCGGAAATGATGAAAATGGAACCGCAAAAGTTTGCCCTAAGCGTAAATCGCTTAGGCCTTGGGCATTATGATGATCCGTCAGGCAACGGCGAGCAAAATGAAAAAACTTGGCATTTATCTAAAGCGGCTACTATGTATATAAAATTAAATAAAGAAGCGCTTGGCGAGCAATATGAAAAAAGAGGCATGCAAAACGCCATTGAACATTTAGCTTCGCGAAAACAGCAGCTTATTAATAACGGTATAGATTCAAATCATCCGGTAATTAAAGTTATTGATAAAAGAAGCCATAAAGGCGCAACAAACGCCGCGGAGCAAATTAAGTCTGCTAAAACATAAATTAAAACATGATTAATATTAGCAAAAACACATTAAGTGAAGTAGAAGAAAAAATAAAAATCTTTATTCAATACGACGATTATAAGGAGGCTTACTTGTATTACAAGGATTTATCCGAAGCGGTTAAGATGATTAACGATGAAGTTAAAAAAAATAATCAAATATTTTTTGATAAAATTTATCAGCAGATAAATAAGCTTAAATTTATTTCTTTAAATTATTTTGACGACTATGAAGAAATCGGCGATTTAATCAGGAAACACTTTGATTTAGCCCTGCAATTGGAAGGCTATGATTTATGGGAAAAAATTAAAGTTAATTTATTGGCCATCAGCGGCTTAGAGGAACGGACCCGGGCCAAAGAATCAATAAAAAATAAATTATTGGATTCAAATTGCCGTATTTTAGACGCCAATAAATATAAAAATATAAAAGATTTGCCTATAACCGTTGGCGATTGGCTGAAGAATTATCATGCCAGCTTAGGTTTAAAAAAAATAGATAATTTAAAAAGGATTGAATATCTGACTAATGGCCAATTTATCAAGCATTTAGCGGAAGAAGATAAAAATAAATTAATGATTTTATTTAATTTTTACGAAAAAATAAGAGTCCCGTCAAATAATCGATATGGATTTGAGGGGGAAGTACCTATGGATATTGACGGTAAAAGCATAATGTTTAGAAACGGAGAAATTGAAGAAATATCACCCAGTATATTAAAAATGATACAGGAAGTTAAACTGGCTGATAATTTTTCGGTCCCTTATGGGTTGAACAATAATATGGAAGAACTGAGAAAATTAGAGACTCAATATGCTCCCGGCACTTTTGAGCATAAAGTCATTGAAGAAGAAATTAATCGCCTAACGCATGATTAATAGTATTTAACGCAAATGATACGCCCCCCTAGAAGAGGGATAAATGAAAATATAAACATGAAAAATAATATATTGGTTTGTGGCGCGTTGGCTTACGATAGGATAATGGATTTTCCGGGAAAATTTTCCGAACATATTTTAGCCGGTAAAACGCATATTCTAAATTTATCTTTTACCGTTAGGGGAGTTAAGGAAAGTTTCGGCGGCACAGGCGGCAATATTGCTTATAATCTAGCCATGCTCGGCGAAAAGCCGAAATTAATCGCCGTGGCCGGGAAAGATTTTACAAGGTATAAAAAATGGCTTTTTAAAAATAAAATAGATATAAGCGGCGTAAAAATTATTAAAGACGAATTAACGGCCAGCGCTTATATTATGACCGATACAGACGATAATCAGATTACGGCTTTTTATCCTGGGAATTTAACCCCCCAAACCCCCCAATTGAAGGGGGGCAATAAAATACCCCTAGCCCCCTTTGTTAAAGGGGTAAAATGCAAACCCCCCTACCCCCCTTTGGAAGGGGGACAAATTGCCATTATCGCGCCTGACATAGTTGCGAGAATGAGAGAATATGCTAAAATATTCAGACAAAATGATATAGCCTATATTTTTGATCCGGGCCAGCAGATCGCTTATTACGGCGCTCGCGACCTAAAATATGCCATAACAGGCGCTAAAATGCTTATCGGCAATGATTATGAAATTCAGCTGATTTTAAATAAATTAAAAATAAAATTAAGCGCGTTGGGGAAAATGGCGGAAATTTTAGTAATTACCAAAGGCGGCCAAGGCGCGGAAGTTTATAGCAAAAACAAAAAAATTGTCGTGCCGGCGGCTAAAAAGAAAGCCGTCATAGATCCGACTGGCGCCGGCGATGCTTTCCGCGCCGGCTTTATTAAGGGTTTAGTTATGGACTTGCCGCTCGTAAAATGCGCGCGGTTGGCCATGGTAGTATCGGCTTACGCGGTGGAAAATCAGGGAACGCAAAATCATTGGTTTAGCTGGCCGGAGGTAAAAAAGAGATATGAGGAAAATTATGGGGAAAGATTATAGTATGATATAATAATTTTTGAATTTTGTAATTTTTAATTTTTAAATAATGCTTAAATTTTTAATGTTTAAAAATTAAGATATTAAAAAATTATTTATAAAATTTAAAAATTATAAAATTAAAAATTATGTATTATGCAACATGACGTTAAAGATTTAAAATTAGGTTCAGGAGGAAAAAAAAGAATCGAATGGGCGGCTAAAGACATGCCTGTTTTAAATTTGATTAAGTTTAGATGGGAAAAAGACAAGCCTTTCCGCGGCGTTAAGCTTTCAGCCTGCCTGCATGTTACGGCCGAGACCGCCAATTTAGTCCGTACCATAAAAGCCGGCGGAGCCGAGGTTCTCTTATGCGCCTCCAACCCTTTATCAACCCAGGATGACGTTGCCGCTTCTTTGGTTAAAGATTACGCGATTAAAGTTTTTGCCATTCATGGCGAAGATAAAAAAAGCTACTATTCTCATCTTAAAGCGGCTTTGGATTTTAAGCCAAACATAACCATGGACGACGGTGCCGATTTATTAACGCTTCTGCATACGGAATATAGAAGCCAGGTTAAAGATATTTGGGGCTCCATGGAAGAAACCACTACCGGAGTTATAAGGCTAAAGGCTTTGGAAAAGTCAGGTAAATTAGAAGTGCCGATTATCGCGGTTAACGACGCCAAAACAAAAAATATGTTTGATAACCGCTACGGTACCGGCCAATCAACCATTGACGGCATTATCCGCGCCACGGATATTTTAATCGCGGGGAAAAATGTTGTCGTGGCCGGTTATGGCTGGTGCGGGCGCGGTTTTGCCTCTCGGGCGCGCGGCCTGGGCGCTAAAGTTATTATTACCGAAGTGGACGAGATTAAAGCCTTGGAAGCGACGATGGACGGTTTTTATGTTATGCCCATGAAAGAAGCGGCCGGCATCGGCGATTTATTCTGTACTTTAACCGGGGATATTAACGTTATCAGGGAAGAGCATTTTAAGCTGATGAAACACGGCGCTATAGTCTGTAATTCCGGGCATTTTGACGTGGAAATAAATATTAATGATTTGAAAAAAATGGCGGTTAAAATTAATAAAAATATCAGAAATAATGTTGATGAATATGTAATAGAAGTAAAAAGTAAAAAGTTGAAAGTTAAAAGTATTTATCTTTTGGGCGAAGGCAGGTTGATTAATCTGGCCGCGGCCGAAGGCCATCCGGCATCGGTTATGGATATGAGTTTCGCTACCCAGGCCTTATCGGCCGAATACGTGGCAAAAAATTACAGGAAACTAGAAAGAAAAGTTTATAACGTACCGGTTGAATTAGAGCAATGGATAGCCGATTTAAAACTTAAATCCATGAAAATTAAAATAGATAAATTAACGGCCGAGCAGGAAGAATATTTAAGGGCATGGGAAGCAGGAACATAGAAAATTTTTAATTTTATAATTTTTAATTTTTAAATAATGTATAAATATTATAATTATTAATATAAGGCATTTGCAGTTGTATTAATTTTGATCTTTGTCGTTTTGGGCTTTTTAAAAAGTTCGAGGAAAATATTAGATATTTTTTTCCCGCCATTTCGGCGGGTAGAACGACAAAGCTAGAAATTTATTGCATCTAATTATGCTAAAAAAATTATGCCAGAAAAAAATGTAAGATTGATAACCTCGGAGTCGGTCACCGAAGGCCATCCTGATAAGGTGTGCGATCAAATTTCGGATGGAATTTACGACGAAATGCTAAAAACCGACCCTGATAGCCGCAGCGCGGTAGAAACTTTTTGCACAACCGGCATGGTTGTCGTGGGCGGCGAAGTTACCACTAAAGCTTATGTTAATGTTGATAAAGTCGTGCGCGATGTTTTGCGCGATATCGGTTATGATAAGCAGGAATATGGTTTTTGCTGCGATGATGTCGGCATTATGGTTTCTATTCATGAGCAAAGTCCGGATATCGCTCAGGGAGTGGACGAAGGCAAGGGCGAATATAAAGAGCAAGGAGCCGGCGATCAAGGCTTGATGCTTGGTTATGCTACGAATGAAACGCCGGAATATATGCCTTTGCCTATAGTGCTTGCTCATAAATTAACCATGAAATTGGCGCGCGTCAGAAAAGACGGCATTTTGCCTTATTTAAGGCCGGACGGCAAAAGCCAGGTAACCATCGAATATCACAGCGAAAAAGCTGTTCGCGCCGAAACGGTGGTTATTGCCGCGCACCACAGCGAAAAAGTAAATTTAAAAAAATTAAGAGCGGATATCAGGGAAAAAGTCATAGAGCCGGTAATGGGAAAATTATTGGATAATAAAACCAAATATTTTATTAATGCAACCGGTAAATTTATTTTCGGCGGACCGCCGGCCGATACCGGCCTGACCGGAAGAAAAATAATCGTTGATACCTACGGCGGAGTAGTGCCGCACGGCGGCGGGGCGTTTTCCGGCAAAGATTTAACTAAAGTTGACCGTTCAAGCGCCTATATGGCAAGGTATGTTTCTAAAAATGTGGTGGCGGCCGGTTTGGCCGATAGGTGCTTATTGCAGGTCGCTTACGCTATCGGCGTGGCCGAACCGGTCGGGATTTATATTGATACCTACGGCACCAATAAAATCTCGGAAAAAAGAATATTGGAGTTGATAAAAAAGCATTTTGATTTCCGCCCCAAGCGCATTATTGATCATTTAAATTTAAGAAGGCCGATTTACAGAAAAACCGCGGCTTACGGACATTTTGGCAGATCGGATAAAGATTTTACTTGGGAGGCAACGGATATGGCGGGCATCTTAAAGAAAGAAGGAAAGGCATAAATTTTTTTGTCATTGCGGCCTACGAGCTTGTCCGTCCGGTAGGCAGGCCGCAATCCAGAAACTTATTCGTAGCACTTAACCCTGGATTCCGGCTCAAGGCCGGAATGACAGAAGTAAATATAAATTATGCAGAAATTGTTTAAATTAGAAAAGCAGTGGGTTTTCGGTGCTTTAGCCATTATGCTGGCGGCTTTGCTTTGGAGTTTAGACGGGGTTTTCATCCGTCCGAAATTTTATGTTTTACCGGCTGTTTTGGTAGTTTTTCTTGAACATGCTTTAGGTTTTTTAGTTTTAAGCCCGTTTATTTTTTTAAGCTGGTCTAAAATAAAATTGCTAAAAGGCAAAGAGTGGGCGGCGATTGGTTGGGTCGCGTTTTTCGGCGGCGCTTTAGGCACGGTTATGATTACTAAAGCATTCTTTGCGGCCATGTACGGATCGGTTACTTTCGCTACCGTCATACTGCTGCAAAAACTGCAGCCGATTTTTGCTTTGATAATGGCCAGATTGATTTTAGGCGAACGTTTAAAAAAATCATTTTATATCTGGGCTGCTATTGCGATTGCCGCGGCTTATTTTTTAGCCTTTGGGAAAACCGGCCTGTGCTTAGGAGAATTAAATTTATTGCATAATGCGGCAATTTTCGCCGTTATCGCCGCTTTCGCTTTTGGCTCGTCAACTGTTTTCGGCAAGCGAATTGTCAATCATCTTGATTTTAAATCTACGGCGGCTTTAAGATTCGGCATTACCGGTTTATTGGTTTCGGTCTATGCTTTATTGGTTGGTGATTTGCTTAAGATTTCAGCTGTTACCGGCGGCCAGTGGAAATTTCTGATTTTAATTGTTTTTACAAGCGGCGCCGCGGCCATATTTATCTATTATTATGGCTTAAAAAGAGTCACGGCATCATCAGCCACCATTTTAGAATTATTTTGGCCGTTTTCCGCCGTAATTTTGGATTATTTTATTAACCGCAATATTTTAAGCCCTATTCAGATAATAGCAGGTTTAGTCCTGTTTATGGCATTTCTAAAGATTGTGCTTGGAGAAAAACCGCCAAAGTTTGAATTTAAGGCTAATATTAAAAGAGGTTTAGGCAGAGGTGCGCGCTTGGGTTTTCCTACGATTAATTTGGATAATGATCAAATTGATATAAACTATGGCGTCTATTTAGTAGAAAGCGAAATTAATGGTAAAATATATATAGGGCTCTTGCATTACGGCCAAAAAGAGACTTTTAATGAACCGGCTTCTCTGGAATTATATATTAAAGATTTTATCATGGAAGCGTCTGATAAAATTATAAAAATAAAAGAAATTAAAAAAATTAGAGAAATTATAAAGTTCGCCGGCGCCGAAGATCTTAAAAAACAAATGACCGAAGATTTAAAAGAGTTGAAATAAGGAGATAATTTTCAATTTTCAATTTTTATTTTTTAAGCGATTACCGCCGAAAGGCAAGTTTAACGGATTAATTTGTTAGCTTATTGTTTTGAAATTAGAAATTAGAAATTGAAAATTAATTTAACTCCCATGCTTGGGTATTTACAAAAATTTAATAGTTTACCGGATGATTTAAGGCAAAAAGTTTCCGACGCAAAGGCTATGGAGAAAATTGAAGCGCTTGAGAAGAAATATAATATTGCTCTGGCCGCTTTAATCATGAAAGTTATGGTAAAAGAAATTGCGCTTGATGATTTGCCGGGCTATTTATTTAAAGAAAATTTATCAAAAGAGCAATCCGAAGAATTGGCGCTTGAGTTAAGGCAAGGGATTTTTTCTTCGCTTAGAGATTATTTTTTAGCCGGTAAAATAAAGCCGGTTGCGCCGATTTTAACTGGCATGCCGGCTATGGATGCGCCGCCGATAAGCGAATCAAAAGTTAAGGGCGCCAGTTTTTTCTTTTCTACCGACGATGAAGAAGAAATCAGAAATTTAACCGAAAAAATAATTGTAGCTGAAAATTCCGGCGTGGCTTCAGGCACGGTTGATGATAAACTGAAAGAAATAATAAGCCGCGTTGAAATTAATTTTGGTTCGGCTGATTTAGCCGATAGATTTTCAAAAATATTAAGAACTTATTTATGCGGCATTCGGAATATGCTGGGTGTTAAAGCGACCTTAATGAAACCGTTTTTAAGCGGCGGTTTAAATTTTGACGAAGATTCAGCGGAAAAAGTCATGCTACTCGCCAATAAAGTTCTTAACTCAAGCTCTAGTCAAGCAGGCAAGCCATTATTAAAAATAAATTTGCCTGAGTTCAAAAAAACCGATCTTCCCCCAAAGCCGGAAATTTCCAGAGACGCGGCTTATGATTTTTCTAAATTTGAAAAAAGAGACGATAGAATAAAAAACGATCTAAAAAAATTGGATACTGGCCACGAACTGGCTCCGTTAACTCCGGCGGTTATTTCTGTTCCGATAACGCAAAAAAATGCGCCTAAAATAAAGGAAAAAATTGTAAAAATCAAGCCAATTCCGCCGCCGCCGGTGAACGATGCGGGCACGATGCCTTTAATAAAGCGCAGGTTTGAAGCGGAAAATTTAAATCAGAGCCAGAAAGCTAAAATTGAAGATGTTAAATATGTGCCTCGCGTTATGGGGCCGTTGGACGAGATTAAATTCATGGATTTAATTAATTTTCGCCGGTTGGACAGAGATCCGTTCAGAAGCGCCGACAAGATTAAAAATAAAATTAATTTACTCGAAGAAGAAAATTACGGCAAAAAATTTGAAGGAATAAATCTTTGGCGCCAAAGTCCGATAAATAAGCTGTATTTGGAAATTGGCAGCATAAGCATTAGGGAAAATAAGCCGGTTGATGTTATAATAGAAGAAAGAAAAATGGCCGGTTTGGATTATTTGACCGCGGATGAGTTTAAAACAATTATGGATTTGAACAAAAGTTTACGTTTTTAAGCATAAATATTTTAAATTTTTTATTTTTCGCATTTATCAACATATTTGATACTTAATACTATTTATTATGCAGCAATTCATTGTCCCGCAATTTATAGATGTTGAAGACAAAATTTTCGGTCCAATAACTACCAGGCAGTTTGTTATTATGCTGGTTGGATTTTTAATTATCGCGGCCACTTATAAATTATTTGATTTTTCTTTATTTGTGGCTTTTGGCTTGCTGGTGCTGGGAATTTCCGGCATTATAGCATTTTTAAAAATAAACGGCCGGCCCTTCCATTATTTTATTTTAAATTTATTCCAAACTATTAAGCGTCCAAGACTGAGGATCTGGAATAATATTTTTTCCATATCCGACGACGATTACGGGATTGAAGAGAGCCGTTTTGCTCCGAGTTTGCATGAAGTTATAAATAAACATTATACGACTTCTCGCTTAGCCGAATTATCGTTAATAGTTGATACTAAAGGAGCTTATCAGGGCGAAGATGGCGAAACCGAAGTAGTAAATGTTCAGAGAGAAATAAATTAATTATTAATTTTAAATTAGAAATTATAAAATTGTAAAAATGGCCAATAAATTAAATAGAAACAAAATAACAAATTCAACCCAGCAGTATTTGGATATAGCTGAATTTCGCGAAGATACCGTGATTATGCGCGATGGCACTTTACGCGCGGTTCTTTTGGTTGCCAGTATTAACTTTGCGTTAAAAAGTGAAGACGAGCAAAACGCGATAATTTCCGCTTATGTGGGTTTTTTGAATAATATTGATTTTCCCTTACAAATCGTTATCCAGTCGCGCGAGCTTAATATTGATAATTATCTGGCTTTTTTAAAGCAAAAAGAAAAAGAACAAACCAATGAGCTTTTAAAAATGCAAACAACCGAGTATCTGCAATATATTAGCGAGTTAATTTCATTGGGTAAAATAATGAACAAAAGATTTTATATAGTGGTTCCTTATAACCCCTTATCCGATAAGCAAAAAGGATTTTTTTCTAAATTACTTGAGTCTTTAAGGCCGGCTTCTCTTATTAAAATGAAAGAAGATAAATTTTTAAGAAGAAGGACTGAATTGACCAGGCGCGTGGAAAATGTCATCGGCGGATTGGCATCAATGGGAGTTAACGCCGTGCCGCTGGATACTCAAAGCTTAATTGAATTATTTTATAATACCTATAATCCGGAAACCGCGGTTAACCAGAAGTTGATTGATATAAAAGATTTAAGATTGGCGGATTAGTATTTAGTATGAGGCATAATGTATTATATAATAATTAATACTAAATACTTAATATCATATACAAAATACAATTATTATGTTTAATCCAGATGAAATAAAAAAACAAGAAGAGATTGAATCCAGAAATAAAGCTTTGGCTGAAGGGCAAAAAGTCAAACAAGTCGAAGAAACGCCTTCGTTGACCCGTGAATTGATTGAGGAAGAAAAATCTTATCGCCGTGGCGCGATTTCGATCAAGGATTTAATTGCTCCGGCTTCAATTGAAGTAAGCCCGGACTTTTTAAAGTTGGGGTCGAAATTCGTCAGAACTATTTTTGTAATCAATTATCCGCGCTATATCAGCGTTGGCTGGTTTGCGCCGATTATCAATTTAAATTCCACCTTTGATATTTCCATGTTTTTTTATCCGGTTGAGAGCGCGATAATTTTAAAACAATTGAAGAAAAAGGTCGGTAATTTAGAAGCCCAAATTATATCAGATTCGGAAAAAGGAGCGGCCAGAGACCCTCTGCGCGAAACAGCATTGCGGGACATTGAATCGTTAAGAGACGCCTTAACTCAAGGCATAGAAAAATTTTTCCAATTTGCTTTGTATTTGACGATTTACGTAGACAACAAGAAAGAACTCGATAGATTATCCGAAGAAGTGGAAAATATTTTCGGATCGCGCCTGGTTTATTCCAAGAGAGTTTTTTATCAAGCCGAACAAGGCTTTAATTCCACGTTGCCTTTAGCCAACGATGAATTATATATTGCTTTTAACATGAATTCTTCACCGGTAGCCTCCTCGTTTCCTTTTATTTCAAGCGAATTGACTTCGGATAGCGGTATTCTCTACGGCATTAATCGCCATAACAATAGTTTGATTTTATTTGACCGCTTTAGCTTGCAAAATGCCAATAGCGTAGTTTTCGCTACTTCAGGAGCTGGTAAAAGCTACGCTATTAAGCTTGAAGTTTTGCGCAGTTTAATGATGGGCACGGAAGTGATTATTATTGATCCGGAAAACGAATATAAACATTTAGCCGAAGCGGTCGGCGGAACTTATATTAATATATCTTTAGCCAGCGAAAATAAAATTAATCCATTTGATTTGCCGCGTTCAATCGCCGGCGAGTCAAAAGCCGAAGATATAATAAGAAGCAGCGTAATAACCGTTAAAGGGTTAGTTAGGCTAATGTTAGGAGATTTAACTCATGAAGAAGATTCTATTGTTGATCGGGCATTGCTTGAAACTTATGCCAAAAAAGACATTACTCCGGATTCTGATTTGGATAAAATCGAACCGCCGATTATGCAGGATTTAGAAGATATTTTAGAGGGCATGGAGGGCGGCGCCGGCTTGGCTTTAAGGCTGAAGAAATATACCCAAGGTACTTTTTCCGGCTTATTCAACAGTCCGACTAATGTAAAAATGGATAATAATTTAGTTTGTTTTTCCGTTCGCGATTTAGAAGATGAACTTAGGCCAATCGCTATTTATACCGTGGTTAATTATATTTGGAATGTGGTGCGCTCCGAATTGAAAAAACGAATTTTGGTGATTGACGAAGCCTGGTGGTTGATGCAGCACGAAGACAGCGCTAAATTTATTTATGCCTTGGTCAAGCGTTGCCGTAAATATTATCTAGGCGTAACGACAATTACCCAAGATGTTAATGATTTTTTAACTTCGCCTTACGGCCAAGCGATTGTTAATAATTCGGCTTTGCAGTTATTGTTGAAGCAGTCTCCGGCCGCCATTGAACTGGTGCAAAAAACTTTTGTTTTAACCCAAGGGGAAAAGTATCTACTGCTTGAGTGCGGCGTGGGCGAAGGCATATTTTTTGCCGGTAATAAGCATGTTGCCATTAAAATTGTCGCTTCATACACCGAAGATCAATTAATCACTTCCGACCCGCGGCAACTGCTCGAGATTGAGCAAGAAAAGAAAGAATTTGCTTCCAATATGCTAAGCGGGGTGAATGAAAATAATGAGGAAAATGACGAGGAAGAGTTATAAAAAATATTCACCCTGTTAAATAATTTTTTAAAAAATTTAAAAAATTAAGATTTTAGCTTAGAAGTAGATACGCTTGAATAAGCAGGGTAAAAATTTAAGAATTAATTATAAATAAATTGTTTCTCTAAAAAGAGATTCAAATCTTATTTAACAGGATAAATGAATAGAAGAATCTGGGGTGTAATTATAATTATTATCGCTTTGGCAATAATAGCCGGTATTATTTATATTATCTTTTTTTATAAATTTTCCGGTCCTGCCGAGCAAGCTGCTTCCCAGCCGGTAGTCGAGGAGCCGGCGAACACGATAAAGCCGGCAGTTGAACAAACGGATAAACCGGCAACAACGGTTCAGTCGATTTCTCCTTTGAAAAAATCCGAGGTGCGCTCAGACGATTTGGCCAGAATGGCTTCGGCTTTCGCCGAAAGGTTCGGCAGTTTTTCTAATCAGTCCGATTATGGGAATATCCGCGATTTGCAGATTTTTATGACCAATACAATGAAGATTTGGGCGGAAAATTATATTAATGATGCGCGCAGCCGAAAAACTCAGACCACGATTTATTACGGTATTGTTACTAAAGCAATTTCAAACGAAGTTAGGCAATTTGATTCTGACGTCGGGCAAGCCGAAATTTTAGTTAAAACCCAAAGAAGAGAATCGGCCGGCATAGGCGGCAATAGCACGACTTTCTACCAAGATATAATAATAAAATATGTCCGTGAACAAGGTGTTTGGCGCGTTAACGGGGTTGATTGGCAGAATAAATAAAGCCATCACGGCAAAGAAAAGGTTTTATTATGCATATCTCCCTGGTTACCATATTTTGCAAGGTAGATTTATAGTATGAAAATTAATATAAATTCGATAAAACAAAAAACCAGCGCAATCTGGTTATTTTTTTTAGACCTGATTTTTCCGATTGAGTGTTTGGGCTGCGGTCGGGAAGGCTATTGGTTTTGCGGAGATTGTTTTAAAGAAGTTAAATTTAAGCCCAAGCAGTATTGTCTGCACTGCAAAAAAGAAAATGATTTTGGGCAGTTTTGTCCGTCTTGCCAAATTATTTACGATTTAAACGGCGTTTTGATAGCTGCGTTTTATGATGAATTAATAATCGGTCGGGCTATAAGAAGCTTGAAATATCATTTTATTGACGGGATTGCCGATGATTTAAGCAAGTTGATGATTTCGTTTGTCGATAGGTTATTGGAAAAAGGCAAAGTGTTAAAATCCGGCTTAGCCTCCGGAGTTGATTGGCGAAGTTTTAAGCGCGCGGAAAATTTGCCGCAAGCAATTTTAAATTTTAATGATAATTTAGTCGTGCCCGTACCTTTGTCGAAAAAGCGCCTGCGTTGGCGCGGATTTAATCAAGCCGAGTTATTGGCGCAAAGAGTGGCGGGAAAATACGGTTTGGCGTTGGATAATAATAGCTTGGTTAGAATTAAGCATAAAAAACCTCAAGCCAAGCTTGATGAAATTCATCGGCTGGAAAATATAAAAAATTGTTTTGAGTGGCAGGGGAGTAAAATAAATAAAAAAAATATTATTCTCATAGATGATGTAGTCACTACCGGTTCTACGCTTAATGAATGTGCCAAAGTGTTAAAAGCTTCGGGCGCGGGCGAGGTTTGGGGGCTGGTAGTGGCTAAGGGGTAAATAAAAAAACCGCCGGCGTATAGACGGGGCGGTTTTTATTTTGATGATTTTTTTATTTGCGCCAAATATATTTAATTAATTGCCAGCTGTATTTAGCAATAACCAGCAGGACCAAAAGATAAATAATATATTGAAGCGCCAAGAAAAGAAGACCTAGTAAATTAATGCTGATATCCTGGGCTATTTGGTTGATGTCGTGCACGAAGGTTTTTATGGCTAATTTCCATGAATCTTTCAGATTTTTTACATCAATAAATTTGTCTTCAATTATATTTAAGCGAAAATAGGTATATTCAAGCCGGTCAAGCTGTTCGGCTTTTGACCGTCCTATGCTTTCAAGCTGGGAATTTATGTTAATCCGTTCCTGGGTGAGCCGCTCAATTATATTTATTTTACTGTCAATGATTTTAGCCAGGCTTTCAACGTTTTGCACTTTTGTTGCCAGCACGGTAATTTCGTCATAAGCGCTAACGGCTTTTTTCATAGTATCATCAATCGAAGACAATTTATTTTGCAGTATTTCTATCTGGCCGGTAAAGTCATCAATTAAATTTTTAATAGTGTAGGTGTTATCGGAAAGTTCTTTGGGATTTAGGTCTTTGATTATAGCTAAAATTTCATCGGCTTTATCCCGTTTAACTTTGAAATAATAATTACAACCTCGGTCGTATTCGTTGGCATTTTCAAAAATTACATCTGGCCGCGGCTTAAGATCGGTAATGACCGCGCAGGTTTTATCGAGTTGGCGGGTTTCAATAGTTGCGTAATATTCGGTAACCTCAAAAGCCTCGGCTTGATCTCCGGTGCTTCCGTTATCTTGATAAATAGGCATGGAACTTGGAGCTGAAGTTACGTTTCTGACCGATAAACCGGCCGAAGAACCGGGTGAAATTTTACTGTCAAAAGCCGCCATTTCTCCGGAAAAATTAGCCATATCATATCCCGGCATAGCCGATGATGAGATATTTTTAATGCCTTGTTTTTGAAATACCGCATTAAATGATGCGCCGATTAGGCGAAAGGCCATGGCAATAACGATTATTGCCGCGACAGCCAATCCGGCTATTTTCAGTATTGATGTTGTTTTAAAATCGAAGTTTTTTAAAAAGTCCATATTTTTTTTGGTTATTTTAATTAATGGTTTGTTTATATTATATCATTGTTACTTATTCAAAACAATATTAGGCAATATTGGTCGTCTTGGACGTAAATGCAAAAAAACGATCCGAAGATCGTTTTTTGTTGTGACAAAAAGTCAATAATTATCCGGAAAACATTCTAAAGTTAATTTTAAGATTCTAATTATTTTCATATCTGCCACAATTTTGGCCAGGTACAATATTTTTTTGAAGGCATTGCTTCATAAGCCCTTGCATCGGACCGCGGCGTAACCATATTTCGTCCAATTCGGTCATATCAATAATCCAGCCGGAAATTATAATTGTCGTAATAAATCCAATAATTATAACCCAATAATTTTTTTTGTAAGAAAAATCATATCGGCGAAGAAGCCATAGGCCGATTGCCAAGCCGACAACAGCAAGTATTGGCGCCCACCAAGGAAAACTAGAAAGTAATTGTTCCAGGCGATATTGGCCCATTGGACCATGCGTACGCAGGGCAAATCTGGTTAAACTGACAAAAAACACAGAAATTATAACCGAGGCCGCTAGGCCGCATATCATAAATATTGATCCGAGAACAAAATATAGTTTCGGTCGCATTTTTAATTTACCCTGCCGAATTTGACTCATGACATCATGGTTGATATTTTTTAAATTTTTTGACATATATTTTTCATTAATATTTTTGCCCGGCTGATTCGTGTAGCGACCGTGCCCATTGGCATGCGCAATATATCGCTTATTTCCTCGTATGATTTTTCGTCTATATAATAAAGAGTCAGTGGCTCAGAATATAATAAGGGTATTTTTTTCAAGCATTTTTCTATTTTTACAACGATTTCTTTTTGCTCGAAATTTTTTTCAATATTTTCTTCACTTTTAAAATCAATACCATCCGGGATTTCTATTTCTTTTTGATATTTTTTTACAATATTCATCGCTTCATTATGAACAATGCGGTATATCCAGCTGGAAAAATTTTTTTTAATATCAAAACTTTTTAAATTAACGAAGGCTTTTATAAAAGATTCTTGAACCACGTCGGCCGCTTTATGCTCATCTTTGATTAAGTTAGTTGCATAGCGCAAGAGTTTATTCTGATATCTTTCCATGATTACAGCATAAAACTCCCGATTGACCAATCGGACTTTTTCAACAATTTCTTCGTCGGAGAGTTTTTGCTTATCGTTCATATTTTTAAATAAGCCAAAATCCGACTATGCTCGGATTTTGGCTTATTTGAGACGCGTAGATTCTAACGATTTAAACCTCTGCCCATGCCCATTCCGCCGGCTGTTTTACCTGAACCATTGTGTAGTCCTAAGCCAAGCTCTTGGCGAATTTTTTGCGCTTCGTCGATTTTGCCTTGGAGTGTTAGGCGGTGAGCTTCCGCGAATTGTGCGAAATTATCTTGATTGATAACTTGCGTCACCCTGCCTCGCCCTTGCATAAGGTTTTTCCAAGCGTTAAAGTCATTATTCTCGAAAGCTTTAATCATTGCTTCGTGGCGCTCGGCCGAACAATTAGGACCTTTGATATTCGGATCGCCTTGATAAGCTGAAATTTTTCCCGCGAATAATCCGGCTGAGACTAAAATTAGCGCTAATGCTCCTAAACTTAATGTAATTTTTTTCATATTTTTTCTTTTTTTATGATTTAATTAATTTGACCTTTACGCTCTTAATACAAAACAAAAAGGGTTTTTCTTTCATTTGATTTTGTTTTATTAAACGTCAATTAAAGTAAAAGAAAAATTATGAAAAAATAATGCGGAGAGATAGGGATTCGAACCCTAGAGACCCGCGAAGGCCTAACGGTTTTCAAGACCGTCCCATTCGACCGCTCTGGCATCTCTCCAATAATTTATCCTATATATAGCAATATTATGGCAACGAAAGCTGCGATAATGCCTGTCATGCCCATAAAGCTAAGTTTTTCGCCGAAAACTAAAACTCCTATTAAAACTGTCGCCAATAAACTTAAGACCGACCAAATTCCGCCGGCGATAGCCAGTGAATTTTTCTGCAAGATTGCCGGCAGCCAGGCAAGCGCCCCAAATGAATAAATAACTATAATTAATACTACATAGGAAGGTTTGGGGTTGATGGCAAATTTTTTAGACCAAAATTCGCCAACCGCGAAAAACATTGCCGATAGCACCAGCCAAATAAGGTAATTTATTGACAGTAAAAATTTCATTTTTCGAACTTTAAAAAATATTTTTTGGGCTTTAATTCTTGCTTTACTATTTTACCCCAACTCGGTTCGGCTTCTGATAACCGCTTAATTTTATCTTTATCCATAAATAGCGGGTCAACGATTCTTGATTTGCAGAAAACTCTGGCATCATATTTTTTACGGTTTTGTTTAACCTTGATTTTACCGTTCATTCTTCGCCAAAGCATGTCTAAATATTTGTCTTTTTTTAAATATTTTTTTATTTTTGCTATAACAAGTTTATCCGTTGCGTATAAATCTCCGTTGGCGATATAATTTTTACCTAAAGCGTATTTTAAGCAATCGCTTATAGTTTTAAACATAATCGCCGCGGAAAAGTCAGCATAATAATCACGGTTCATTTTATAGAATAATTGTGCAAATTTTTTCGCAGTTTTAAAATTTTTAAATATCCAGCGGTCGTTATTGACAATCAAATTATCAAGAATATTTCTAGCCTGGGCGGCGGTAGTTTTTTTGAAAATTATCCCTTCCCTTAAAATATAATCAATTCTATCAGCACATAAATCAGGCAAGACCCTTTCTTTTAAAGGAAAATTTTTTTCGCTTAAAATATATTCTAAGTTAAAACCGTATTTTTTTAAAATTTTTGGTATGAGCGTTTTTTTAATAAAGCTGTTATGCGAATTATCCTGGTGATTTTGTTCTTTCCCGCTGCCACCGTCAACTATATAATCAATTGAATGGGAAAAAGCCGAATGGGAAACATCATGGATTAAGCCGGCGATTTGCTCTTCGAGCCGCGCGTTATATTTTTTTAATAGCAGATAAACGCCGATCGAATGCGCCAGGCGGTCATGACCGGATAATTTATTGGTTTTATTCCGTGCTCGGGCAATCAGCTGTTCGTAGCCGCCTTGATCTATATCACGCAATCTTTTAAGCGCGGGAGAATTAACCAATTCTAAAATTATCGGTTCGGTAATAATACAATTTCCGTAGACCTTGTCTTGATATTTCATGCGGAGAGACAGGGATTCGAACCCTGGAGGCTCGTTAAAGCCTAACACCTTAGCAGGGTGTTGCTATCAGCCGCTCAGCCATCTCTCCGGATTAAATTACCGATTGCCCTTCTTCGCCTTAGCGATTAAGGGTAAGCAAATTAAAAATTACGAATTAAGCATTTTATTCGTAATTGGCAATTCATAATTGATAATTGATTTCATTTATGCTATAATAAATATATATAATTCATCTAGTTTTGTCAATTAAAAATATGGAAGAATCAGCCAAGGCAATCAATTACGGCGAAAAAATTATTAGCTGGAGCATACCGGAATATGACAAGCATGAAAGGCAAAGAAATTGGTATATTGTTTCCGCCGTTGTCGGTTTGATATTTTTAATTTATTCGTTTTTCAGCGGAAATTTTTTGTTTGCCGCCATAATTATAATCGGCGCATTCGTTGTTATAATCCATGACGGCCAGGAGCCTATGGCCATAGATTTTGTTATAACCGACGAAGGTTTGATTGTGGGTAGAAAATTTTATGATTACGATATAATAAAAGATTTTTCCATTGTCTATAAGCCTCGCGAGAATATAAAAAATTTGTATTTTGAATTTAAGAATGTGGTTAGGCCGAGATTGTCAGTGCCTCTTAAAAGCATGAATCCCTTGCCAATTCGTGATAATCTGCTAAAGTATTTACCTGAGGACTTGGAAAGAACCGACCAACCTTTATCCGAGGCTTTAGCCAAAATGTTTAAATTATAGATTAAAATAGTATAATAATTATTTTGGGCACAGGCTAATATCCTGTGCCGTATTAATATAAGCACTCGTCGTTTCCGCCTACGTTAAAACTTCGGCGGACAAGCAGTATAAATTAAACATTTATGCATAAATGCTCGTCCTACGAAGTTTCAACGAAGTAGGGCACTCGTCGTTCAACGGATAGGACGCAAGCTTGCGGAGCTTGTAATACAGGTTCGATTCCTGTCGAGTGCACCAGAAATTGACACCATAACTTATTAATGCTATATTTAAGCATTATTAAGACTTTGGATCTCACGTCATTTAAGTAGCTTTAATAAGTGACTCCTAAGAAACGGGTCGCTTATTTTTTATGATAGAACAAATTAAACAAACTAAACTGGATTTTAAAGCATTAGGCGTTAGCGCTGATATTTTAAGCGTGCTTAAAAATTTGAAATTAGATACGCCGACCCCGATTCAAGCCAAATCAATCCCGGTGGCTCTATCCGGTAAAGACATGATTGGCGTAGCTCAAACCGGAACCGGCAAAACTTTTGCTTTTGGCATCCCGATGATTGAGCGCTTACTGCTTGAGCATGGGCAAGGCTTAGTGTTATTGCCTACCCGCGAACTTGCTATGCAAGTTGATGAAAATTTAAGGAAATTAGGCTCTAGGCTGGGACTGCGAACCGCGGCTTTAATTGGCGGCCAAGCTATCGGCAGCCAGGTGCAGAGCTTAAAGAGAAACCCGCATATTTTTATCTGCACTCCGGGCCGGCTAATTGACCATTTAAAAAGAGGCTGGGTAAAATTGGATCACGTTAAAGTTTTGGTTTTAGACGAAGCTGATAGGATGTTTGACATGGGTTTTGCTCCGCAAATAGAAGAAATTATTAAGCGGATTCCAGAAAAGCGGCAGACTTTATTATTTTCCGCTACTATGCCTCGGGCGATTTTAAGATTAGCCTCGGCCCATATGTCCATGCCCGTCCATATTGAAGTCGCTCCGTCCGGAACCACGGTTGAGTGCGTTAATCAGGAAGTTTATGTCATGAGAAAAGAAGATAAATATATGCAGTTGGAAAAAATTCTTAAAGAATATAAGGGTTCGGTTTTAGTTTTTGCCAGAACTAAATATGGCGCTAAGCATTTGGCCCATAATCTTAAACAATCAAGGCATCAGGTAGCGGAAATTCATTCCAATCTGTCATTCAATCAGCGCAAAGAATCCATGGCCGGATTTAAATCAAGAAAATATCGGATTCTTATAGCCACAGATATTGCCGCTCGCGGTATTGATGTGAGCGACATTGAGCTTGTGGTGAATTACGATTTACCGGACGATTCGGAAGATTATGTCCATCGCATCGGTCGTACCGCTCGGGCAGGAACTCAAGGCAAAGCGATTTCCTTCGCTACGCCCGATCAATGGAAAGATATTCGCGACATTGAAAGATTGATAAATAAAAAATTAACTTTAACTAAATTTGCCGAGCTTGAACAAGCTAATACGCGGCCGACTTTTAAAAGATATGGCCGGACCATGAGTTTCGGCCGGGGAGTCGCTCCGCGTTCAAGACCGGGTTTCGGCCGGCGAAGAGGCAGATAAGTTTATCTGGCATAATATATCAAACTTCTGCGCCTATAGCCTGCCTGCCGGCAGGCAGGCTCAACGGATACCTGCCCGCCAGTGCCCTTGCCCTCATAGTTCAGCGGATAGAACGCGAGCTTCCGGAGCTTGTAACAGAGGTTCGAGTCCTCTTGAGGGCACAGGCAATGGCAGGCGGGGAGTGTGAGCTTCCGGAGTTCAAAATCGCCCCGCTTTGGCACCGAGGAGTTTCAATTCCTCGTAGGCGCACAATAGCGCGCCACCGTTTTCTTCTTCGGTTGTAAAGCACCGAGGCGTTTCGAGTCCTCTTGAGGGCACAAATAATAGCTATGAATTTTCAGGGCTATTTTTTGTTGGGGTTTTTGTGATAAAATAGGATTATGATAACACTGGAAACCGACATAATGAAAATCAGCCGGGTAGGCGAAGCTACGGCTAAAAAGATGAAAAAATTGGGCATTGAATCTGTTCATGACTTGTTGTTTTATTTTCCTTTCAGATACGACGATTATACAAGTTTAACGCCGATTGCTAAGCTTACTGCCGGCGCTAGCGCTAATATAGTCGGACAAATTGAATTAATCCAGAATAAGCGGAGCTGGAAGAGAAAAATGAGTATAATTGAAGCTTTAATAACTGATGGCACGGAAACCTTGAAAGCGATTTGGTTTAACCAGCCTTTTTTAGCCCGTAATTTGCGCGTTGGCGATAAAATTTCTTTAGCCGGAAAAGTTGAAGAAGACTACGGAAGTTTTATTATGAAATCGCCGGCGTATGAAAAAATATTTACCCCCCTAACCCCCCTTTACAAGGGGGGTGGGTTGGTGCATACCCAGGGATTAGTGCCCAACTATCATTTAACCGCCAATTTAACGCAAAAACAAATCAGATTTTTAATTAAGCAGGTTATAAGTTTAAGCGCGCTGCTTAACGATTGGCTGCCCCTTGAAGTAAAGAAAGAAATTAAACTAATGGATTTGTCCGAGGCTATCAAGAAAATTCATTTTCCCAAAGATGATTCGGAAATTAAAAAGGTTCGACGGCGCTTAGCGTTTGACGAGCTTTTTTTAATTCAATTGCAATCGCAATCGGCTAAAAAAAATTTAAGCTTGAGCCGGTCGCCGGAAATAAAATTCTGCGAGCCGGAAACCAAAAAATTTGTTGCCAGCCTGCCGTTTAAGCTGACTGACGCGCAAAGAAAAGCGGCTTGGGAGATTTTAGGGGATTTGGCGAAAGACAGGCCTATGTCAAGGCTCTTAGAAGGCGATGTCGGCAGCGGTAAAACGTTAGTCGCGGTTATCGCCATGCTTAATGTAATTTTAAATAATCAGCAGGCGGTATTAATGGTGCCAACGGAAATACTTGCGAAACAACACTTTGATACTATCTGCCGTTTGTTAAAAAATTTTAATATTAAAGTTGGGCTGGTAACGAGAAGCCAGAAAAAAATGACAAATGTCAAAAACCCAATGACAAAAAAATGTGTAAATCCCGATGACAAAAAAATAAAATTAAATGCCGCTGATATCGCAAAAAATGCCGATATTATTATCGGTACGCATGCTTTAATTCAGGAAGATGTTGAATTTAATAATTTGGCCTTAGCCATAATTGACGAACAGCATCGGTTTGGAGTGGGGCAAAGGAGGCTTTTATTGCAAAAAAACGGGATAAGCTTAACGCCCCATTTATTATCCATGACCGCCACGCCGATTCCCAGAAGTTTGGCCTTGGCTTTATACGGCGATTTGAATTTATCGGTCATAGACGAAATGCCCAAAGAAAGAAAAAAGATTATAACTAAAATTGTGCCTGAAGATAAGCGTGCCGCGGCTTACAAATTCATTGGCGAGCAGATTAAAACCGGCCGGCAGGTTTTTGTTATTTGCCCTTTGGTTGATATTTCCGATAAGCTGGGCGTCAAGTCGGTCGAAGAAGAATTTAAAAAATTAGACAAAATAATTTTTCCCGATTTAACTATCGGCAGATTGCATGGCCGGCTGAAACAAGCGGAAAAAGAAAAAATCATGCAAGAATTTTTGGATAATAAAATAAAAATTTTGGTTTCCACGTCGGTCGTGGAGGTCGGAGTTGACGCGCCTAACGCCAGCGTGATAATGATTGAAGGCGCCGATCGTTTCGGCTTGGCGCAAATCCATCAATTCAGGGGCAGGGTAGGCAGAAGCAGTCATCAGTCTTATTGCTTTCTTTTTACGGATAATCAGTCGGAAACATCAGCGAAACGCTTACAGGCTTTGTCTGAAAATCATGACGGTTTTACTTTGGCTAAAATTGATTTAAAATTCAGGGGGCCGGGTGAAGTCTACGGTCTGGAGCAAAAAGGTTTTTTAGGGCTGAAAATCGCTTCATTATTTGATTATGTTCTAATAAAGCAAGCCCGTGAACAGGCCGTAAAAATTGTTAATCAAGGCGCCGGACTTGCCAAATGGCCTTTGCTTAAAGAGAAATTAAGTAAATTGGAAAATAAGACGCATCTGGAATAAAATATATGGTAATTTTAATAAGATAGACGTTTGGAAGAGGTACTTGAAAAAATAATATAAATAGTGTAGAATAAAAAATTAATTAATAATTTTCAGAAGTGATCTTTAAAAAGCGGCCCGGGCGTAGCTGATGTTAATGTTAATTTTTAAAGGAGGGGAAATTATGATCGGAACAAGGATTTTTTATCGGAGCAAAACAAATATTCAAAAAGGCCCTTATAACAAAACCGGTTCATCAACAACGGCTAAGATTAAAAAACAAGAATGTCCCTTATGCCATATAATGATGGCGCCTGCCGATCCGGAACTGCGATTTTTTTTGGTTCATGGCAAAAAAGTACCGTTTAATTTGACAGAATTAAAGAAGTATTGCTATCAATTCGGCTGGGAAATGCCAAATATTACTAAAAATGTTCCATTTAACATTGAGGGCTGGCTGGTTGAAAGAGCTAAAAATACTATCGAGGATCTGCCGGTGGATGACCTCGGCGATAAATGGTTTTCTTTAGTAGACCTCGCGGCCACAATCGGGCTAAAGACAAACTTTTTTCAGGCAATCAGGAAATAAATTTCCTAAAAACAAAGAGGCAATCTTATAAAATAAGCTTGCCTCTTTTTCTTTTTATTTTACAAGTTATCAATTTTTGGTTATCAATTTTATTATTTCCTGGACATTTGTTATTTTTACCGCTTTAATTTTTTTTGAAACATAATCGTTGGCCGGGACAATAGCTTTGGTAAAGCCAAGTTTGCCGGCTTCATTCAGCCTTTGTTCAATTCTGGCGATTTGCCTTATTTCTCCGCCTAATCCGACTTCGCCCAAGACAATAGTTTTATTACCGACAGTTTGATTTAAAAGCGAGGAGGCGATAGCCGAGCAAACCGCTAAATCCAGCCCCGGATCGCTGATTTTTAAGCCGCCGACTACGTTTAAAATAACATCCTGGTTAGTTAAATTCAAATTGGCGCGTTTAGTTAAAACAGCGATTAAAACCTGCAAGCGGTTTAAGTCAAAGCCCGAGGCTTTTCTTTGCGGGTAGCCAAAGACGGTTTTAGAGACTAAAGCTTGGACTTCAATTAAAAATGGCCGCGTACCTTCCATGATGCAACTGATTACCGAGCCGGTAAAATTTTGATTTGGCTCTATAAAGATTGAAGAAGGGTTAGTTATTTCTTTAAAGCCTTTAGCCGTCATTTCGAAAATCCCGATTTCATTAATTGAACCGAAGCGATTTTTGGTAGCGCGCAGAATGCGGTAGCCGTGGCTGGTCTCGGTTTCAAGATAAAGAACGGTATCAACAATATGCTCAAGCGATTTTGGTCCGGCCAAAGAGCCGTCTTTAGTGATATGGCCGATTAGGATAATTGCGATATTGTCGGTTTTGGCAGCTTCCAAAAAGCTAACCGCCGAGCCGCGGATTTGATTTATATTGCCGGCTTCGCCAAGAATGCCAGAAGAGTAAATAGTTTGGATTGAATCAATAATAACTAAATCGGGTTTAAGTTTTTTAATAGTGGCGATAATTTTTTCCGCGTTAGTTTCATTTAAAAATTTAATATTTTCCGCCTTAATTCCGAGCCGATCAAATCTGACTTTTATCTGCCCGGCCGACTCTTCGCCGCTAACGTATATTACTTGGCCGTTTCGGCCGATAGCATCGGCGGTTTGGGCGACTAAAGTTGATTTGCCGATTCCCGGTTCACCGCCCAGCAATACGAGAGAGCCGCACATAATACCGCCTCCCAAAACTCGATCCAATTCTTTAATATTGGCGGTTAAGCGCCGGCTTTCTAACTGACCGCTTAATTTTTCCAAATCAATTACTTCCGCTGTAACGGTTGCTATCATTTTATCCGCGGTTTTTTTATCGACCGTTTGCATCTGTAAAGTGCCCCAGCCGCCGCATTCTAAACAACGCCCACTCCACTTAGGGAATTGGGCGTCGCAGGCGGAACAGGCATAGACGGTTTGGACTTTATTTGACATTTGAAATTATTTTAGTTTTATCTTATTGATCTTTCCGGTATTAACATCGGTAAAATAGAGATAATAGCCGTTATCCGAGACGATTAAATCAGACATGGTAAAGTCGCCGTCCGGTATGGCTATTAATTTTTTTAAGCCGGTTTGGATGTCAATTTTATATAAATTATCTTTTGCGTTTTTGGCTAAATCTGGAAATAGGCCGGCGCCTTCCTCAAGGCTTTCGGGTACAGCGCAATAAATTTCGGTTTTAGAAGAAAAAACGCATTTATTCGCCCAGGTTTGGACATCTAATTTTATTCGTCCGGCGCCGATATTATTTCCTTGGGCATTGGTTGCCCAAAGTTCCGGCTTTAGGTCGCTTGAGCTTGAATAGACGCTATAAAGCAGGCGGTCGCCTTCAGGCGCCCATTTGGGTTCAAAGCCCCGGCCCTCTATAGTTAAAGATTTAAAGTTTTCATCGTTTAAGCCGACGAAATAAACCGCTTGCTGATCAAAACTTTTACCCTCGGTATACATAGCTACGGTTTGGTTGTTGGGAGACCAGGAAGGATAGACCGTGTCATCTTTATCTCCCAAGGAGGCTATTCTTTGCGCTGAAGTGCCTTCATTATTAACGACAGCCAACCAGCGGTTAGCCGGATCAGTAGCCATGCTTTTTAAAACAATTTTTGAACCATCCGGAGAAAAATTAAAATCTTTCCAATGTTTAGGCAGGCTAATTTGCTCTTTGTTTTTAAAATCATAAATAATTTTCGCTTGATCCGGGTATTCTAAAATAGCTTTATTTTTATCGGGCGACCAAGTAATTTTTTCCACTTCATGAAAGACCTCGTCCGAAAGCAAGCTGGCCTGACCGTCTTTTGTTAAACGGTAAAATTTGCCGTCTAATTTATTATAATACTGCAAATCATTGCCATTGGCGGATAAAGTTGCCGCTAAACTTGGCGCTTGGCTCAATTCAAGGGTTTCCGTTAAGCCACCTGAAGCTACGGCGCTGCTTTTACTTATTGGCAGCACCGTTTCTCCCTGTAAACCGCCGATTGGCTGGCCCGAAGGTGTTATTTGCCCGGTTCCTGGCTTGGCTACAGGCAAAACTCCCTGAGTGCTGGTTGCGGTCGGCTTTTCCGTGATAACCGGCGCCGGTTCCGGCTTAAAAAAAATGGCGTATAGCAGATAGCCTAAAATTAAAACAATTAAAATAAAACCAAAGACTATAAAAATTTTTTTGTATTTATTTAAAAAATCCATGAAATTTATATTGTAGTTACAAAATTATTTTATGGTTATTTTTATTTTTGTTAAATCAGAATTTTATGGTATAATAATAAAAGAAATTTATCCAACCTTGTTTTTGATTATTTTGAGCTATTATTATATAATTGTATAATATAATAGACCTAGTGTCAAAAGAAAGGGAATTAAAAATTTTTATTTATTATTATGAGTTTATTCTCCAGTGAAAGCTATTTAGGCATTGATATCGGCAGCTCAAGCATTAAAATAGTTGAATTAAAAAACCAAGGCGGTAAAGCCATGCTTTTAACTTACGGTTTTAGTGAAAATCTTGATGATTTAGATCAGACTAACCCTAAAAAAATCGCTGGTATTATTAATGAAATTTGCACTAAAGCCGGCATGACTAGCCGAAAAGCCGTTTCGGCTTTGCCGACTTTTTCCGTTTTTTCTTCAATTATAAATTTGACCGGCGTCAGTAAAAAAGACTTACCTTCAGCCATTAATTGGGAAGCAAAAAAAGTTATCCCTTTGCCGCCGGAAGAAATGATTTTAGACTGGAAAAAAATTGAAAATACCGATCAGACCGCCAATAAAAATAGTATAAAAGTTTTATTGACCGGCGCTCCGCGGACTTTAGTTAAGCGCTACATTGAAATTTTTAAAAATGCTCAAATAAATTTATTAAGCCTGGAGACCGAAACTTTCGCGCTTATAAGATCGCTTATGGGCAATGATAAATCAACGGCTATGGTGGTAGAAATCGGGGCAAAGACTACGAGTTTTACGATTATTGATCAGAGTATCCCGACCTTAAATAGAAGCATAGATATCGGCGGCTGGACAATAACTAAAGCTATCAGCCATAGCCTTAATATCGGTCTGGAGAGAGCGGAACAATTTAAATATGATTTGGGCGTAGGCTCGCTGGCTTCAGCCGATAACGCAATTCCCAGAACTATTATTGAAAGCATTTCCCCGATTGTAAATGAAATAAAATATGCTTTGAATTTATTCCAAAACAAGGATAATAAAAAAGTTGATAAAATTATTTTAAGCGGCGGCTCAGCTTTGCTTATGAATTTTACTGATTATTTATCAAAGATATTAAATATAAATGTGGTAGCCGGCAATCCTTGGTCAACAATTTCTTATCCCTTAGACTTAAAGCCGCTTTTAGATGAAATAGCTCCGCGCATGGCTATAGCTATCGGCTTGGCGCTTAGGGAAATGGAATAATGCAGTTAATTTTTGAATTTTTGAATTTATTAATATTTTAAAATTATTTATAAAATTAAAAATTTTTAAATTAGTATTTATTTATGTCCGATATTAATTTTTTAGACAATAAAAAACCCGGCGATAATCAAAAACCTAAAGATAAAGACTCAAAAAAAGAGAAGCTGGCTTGGTCTAGCCCAAAAAAAGATGATGATAGCTCTAAGAGCGCTTTTTTTTCTTTTTTACCGTTCGCAAATAAAAAAGAACCGGCCGGCACCCCTCCCGTCTCAATAATTGATAAAAATAAGATTAAGCAATCTCGTGAGGAAATTTTAAATTTAATAAAGCATCACGAAAATTCAAAACCGCAGCCGGAAGAAAAGAAAAAAAATTTTTTTTCAGTTTTGGCAGAAAAATTAAAAAAACAATCTGCGCCAAAAGAGGTTTTAATTGATTACCAGCAAGCTTTTAAAAGAGAAAAAGAGCGTAAAGATCAAATCGGAAAAATTTTTAATATCAAGCAGGCGTCGGAAGATAAGCCGATGCCGCTATTGGCTGAAAAACCCGAAGATAGCTGGCTTGATAAATGGATAGAGTCGTTAAGAAAAAAAATAATCGCTTCAAGCGCCCGTAAAGACGAGACGGCTAAAATGGTTAAATTATCAAAGGCGCAAGAAGCCAAGCCGGCAGCAGTAAAACGGCCAGCGACCATCCAACCGATTATCCAAACAGAAAATAAGCAAGCCGAATCTAAAGAAATAAATGTTAAAGAGAAAGAGAAGATTCTTAAAAATGAATCCAGGATGCGTGTTTTAGAAACCAATTTAATCCAAGGAGAGCTGGTAAATTTTTTCGATTGGCACTCCAAAATTATTATTTTAGTAAACGCAATTTTAATACCGATTTTCGTTATAGGAGCGGTTTATTATGGTTTGGCGTTTTATCAAAAAAGCAACCAAGTTAAAAATTTAGCGCAAGCCGAAAAATTTAAAGAGCTTGAGCAAGCCATAGCGGAAGAAGAATCCGGCGTTAAGAAAATTTTAGATTTCCAGAACCAATTGAAATTAGTTTCTCAAATATTCGAACAACATCTTTATTGGACTAATTTTTTTAATTTTTTGGAAGATAATACGATAAAAGACGTTTATTTTACAAATTTTGACGGCGACACCAGCGGCAATTATACCATGGAAGCTTTGGCCGTCAATTATAATAACATTCCTGAGCAAGTTAATGTTTTTAGAAATAATAGGAAAGTAACCGCCGTTAAGATTAATGGCGGAGAAATGGTGGCGGGTGATAATAAAAATAAATCTCTGGTAAAGTTTATTATGGATTTTTCTATTTTAAAGAGTATTTTTACCGAATAGACTTGCGGTTGGAATTTCAGAGCCGCAGTCAGGGAAAAAGATTAGAAGTTAACAAGCCTAATATTTATGGATATGCAAAAAAAATCGCCGGCCGGCGAAGAAGAAAATAAAAAAAAGGCAGAATTGTTAAAAATTAAAATAAACGAATTTTTAATAAATTATTTTAATTATTTGATTTTTTCTTTAAGCATTATTATTTTAGCCGGCGGCTTATTTTTGTTGGTTTATCCAAAATATCAGCAAATTTCCAAGGAGAATCAAGAAGCTAAAAATAATTTTGAAATTGAATATGAAACTAAATTTAATTATTTAAGCTCTGTTCGTAATTTTAAAAAATCATATCAATCGATTAGCGATGAAGAAAAAACGAAAATTGCCGGCATGGTGCCTCGGACGAGCGATGCCAGCGTTATTATAACAGAGATTGAATCAATAGCTGTAAGAAATAGCGCTATTTTAACATCAATAAAAATTGAACCACAAGGCGGCGATGAAAAAAATAATCTTAAAGTCAGGCCGAAAGAAAATAAAGAAACGACATTCGGAATTTTTAACGAATTGCCGTCCGGGGTCGGCCTGATTAAAATAGAGGTTAAATTGAGTTCAATTAATTATCCGATTTTAAAAAATATAGTTAAGGCTTTTGAAAATAATTTAAGACTTTTTGATATTACAAAAATTAAATTTAACGCTAACGAAGACGAGGCGATTCTAAATATTTATAGCTATTATTTACTGCCTTAAATAGTTTTATCGCCATATCGCCGAATTTAAAGGAGTTCACCCCGTTAAATCCCGCCAAGCGCAGAATTATTTAACGGGGTAAGCATAAATTTATGTTAGTACTGAAAAAAATATCAACGAAAAAATTATTAATTTATATTTCCATTATTGTTTTTATGGCAAGTGGAACAGCTTTTATGTTGTATGAAAATAAAAAACTTACTACCTATAAGATAGTGAATGTTAATATTCCCATTGTGAATGATAATTCCATGCCCGCTATTGAAGTTACTGATACTAAAAATAATGCCCTTGAAACAGGCGAAGTTGATAATCAGACAACGATTGAGCCCAGTCAAATTTTAGATAAAAATAAAATTAATCAAAACAGCGGCTTTAATTTAAATATTTTTTCCAGCGATAAATTTAAAAATTTACGGGAAAATGTATTTACATCTAAGGAGCAGCTTGAGGTGGGTAAAAGAAATCCTTTTAAGTTAGATTAATTACATAAACATGAACAAGCCGGAGGAGCTAATAAATTTATTGGTTCAAAATAAATTAATTACCGATGAACAATTAATTGAAATTAAGAAGTTGCCGGAATATAAAAGCAGCCCGGAAGAAGCGCTTATTAAAAGCGGTTTTATTGATGTTGAGGATTTAATAAAGATTAAGTCTAAGATTTATAATTTAAATTACCATAGTTTAATCGGAGTAAAAATTTCCGACCAAGTATTAAATTTAATTCCGGCGGAAGTGGCTGAGAATTATAAAATAGTTTGCTTTGAAGTTGCTAAAGGCAAGATGAAAGTAGGCATAGTTGATCCGGAAAATTTTAAAGCGATTGAGGCTATAGATTTTTTAGCTAAAGAAGAAAGTCTGCAGCCGGAATATTTTTTAATTTCCGCCTTAAGCCTTAATAACGCTTTAAAACATTATAAAACTTTAGGCAAAGAAGTTTCCAAAGCCTTAAAAACTAAAGAAGAGGAAGATATTTTGGAGAGCGCGAGTAAAAAAATCACCCGGCAAGAGGTCGAAGAGATAACCAAGTCGGCGCCGGTATCAAAAATAGTCTCCGTAATTATTAGGCACGCAGTTGAAGGCAGGGCATCGGATATTCATATTGAGCCTATACAAAACGAAAGCCGAGTCAGGTACAGGATAGACGGCATTTTACACAATTCGCTGATTTTGCCAAAAAGCGTGCACGGGTCCATCGTCGGCAGAATTAAAGTTTTGGGCAATTTAAAACTTGATGAAACCAGGCTGCCGCAAGACGGCAGAATAAGGGTAAATATCAATAATAAAGAGATTGATTTAAGAGTTTCCGTTATGCCCCTTTTAGATGACGAGAAAGTGGTGATGAGAATTTTGGATATAACCGACCGCGCGCCGACTTTGGAAGAATTGGGTTTTATGGGCTCCGGGTTGAAAGTAATTAAAAAAAGTTTAACCAAGACCGACGGTATGTTTTTGGTAACCGGCCCGACCGGCTCAGGAAAATCAACTACCATATTTTCTATTTTAACGGACCTTAATAAGGAAGGAATAAATATTTCCACGCTTGAAGATCCGGTTGAATATTTTGTTAAAGGAGTTAACCAATCGCAGATCAGGCCGGAAATCGGCCTTACTTTCGCCGCTGGTCTGCGTTCGTTAGTGCGCCAAGATCCCGACGTTGTCATGGTTGGAGAAATAAGGGACAACGAAACCGCTGAACTGGGCATTCACGCCAGCTTAACCGGTCATTTTGTGCTGTCAACTTTACATACCAGTAATGCCCTAGGCGCTATTCCCAGGCTTTTAGATATGGAGGTAGAGCCTTTTCTCTTAGGCTCAACTTTAAATATCGTTTTAGCGCAAAGACTGGGGAGAAAAATTTGTGAACATTGCAAGACGGAATATAAGCTGCCGGACGATATTGTGGATGACATAAAAAAAGAATTAGCCGTTACGCCGCCAGCGGCGATTAAGGAAATGATACCGGATTTTGATATAAAAAAAATGAAATTTTATAAAGGCAAAGGCTGCGCTCGCTGCGGAGCGACCGGTTATGCCGGCAGAGTTGCTTTAGCCGAAGTGCTTGACGTTAACGATAAAATAAAAGAAATTATCATGGAAAATAAAATTAATTTAACGATTGACGATTTGATAAAAAATCAGAATTTTATTACCATGAAGCAAGACGGCATAATAAAAGTTTTGCTTGGCTTAACCACTATGGAAGAAGTTTTGAGAACGATTCATATTTAATAAATATTTAAATTTTTTTAACTCGTATTAAGCGGGACAAAAAATATAACGCATCAAATAGAAATTTAAGCGCCCCGCGCCTTGACGGGGTGAAGTATAAATTTTTATTTGATTATAACTTTATGCCAAAAGATAAAATAAAAATCCTTTTAGTTGAAGATGATTCATTTTTATTGGGCATGTACGCCACTAAATTTGAAATGGAAGATTTTAAGGTAATTATGGCTGAAGACGGAGAAAAGGCCATTCGCGTTGCCCTTAAAGAGGCGCCGGACATAATTCTTTTAGATATTATTTTACCGAAGGTAAACGGTTTCGAGGTTTTACGCCAGCTTAAAGCCGACCGCGCGACAGCCGATATTCCGGTAATACTTTTAACAAATTTGAGCCAGAAAGATGAAATAGAGCAAGGCTTAAAAATGGGCGCGGCGGATTATTTAATTAAGGCGCATTTTATGCCGTCGGAAGTGGTTGATAAGATAAAAAAAATGTTAAATAAATAAACAAACTTTAAAAAATTTATTTAAAAGTTTGTTTGCCGGCCAACATGGCTTTTGGCCATAAAATTTTAATTTGATTACGCGTAGATTTATAATATATGGAAGTGCCATCGATTTTTTTAAATAGAATATTATCGGAAATGGTCCAAAAGAATGGCTCTGATTTGCATTTAGCCGTAGGCAGTCCGCCTATGATAAGAATAACCGGACAATTTATTCCTTTAACCGGCCAGGAGATGGTTACAAGCGAAATTATCAATAAAATAACAGAAATTTTTTTAGGTCCGGACGAAATTAATAAGTTAAAAGAAACTAAGAGCGCAATTTTTGTAAAAAATATTTCCAATTTTCGTTTCCGGGTAAATGTTTTTTACCAAAAAGGGCTTTTAGCCTTATCTTTTCATTATATTCCCGGCGTGATAAAAAGTTTCGGCGATTTAGGCCTTGACGAGGCTTGCCGTAATTTTTTACAGGCTACTTCCGGGCTTTTATTTATTGCCGGCGCTTATAATTCAGGCAAAACTACAACCGCCGCTTCATTGATTGAAGAACTTAATAAAACCAGGGCTTTAAATATTATTACCATTGAAGATCCGATTGAATATTTATTTATCAGCAAAACCAGTCTGGTTATGCAGAGGCAGGTAGGAACTGATGTTAATACGGTGGCCAGCGCTTTGGACTATTGTTTAAGCGAAGATGTAGACGTCGTTTATATTAATGAAATAAAAGATGACCAGATTCTTAGTTTAGTTATGCCAAAGATTTTTGAACTGTCTTCGGGAAATTGTTTGGTTATTTTGGAAATCAATGCCGATAGCGCGGAAAGGGTTTTGGAAAAAGTTTTAGCCGGTATGGCCGTAAATTTACCGGTTGAAGCCGCGCGCTATAATTTAGCGGATATTTTAATCGGAGTTTTGGTGCAGAAATTAGTAAAGCGCCGGGGCGGCGGATTAATTTTAGCCAATGAAATACTGTTGAATAATTCGGCTACCAAATCATTAATCAGGGAAGGTAAGATATATCAATTGGAGAGCGTAATGCAGACGTCGCGGAAAGAAGGTATGATTAGTATGCATAAATCACTTAGTAATTTAGTCGGATCCGGCGAAGTCAGAAGAGAAGATATATAAAATAATTATCAATTATCAATTTTTATTATAGAATATGCCAATTTATAAATATAAAGCTCTAAACCAAAACAAAGAAGTGCAGGAAGGCATGATTGAAGCGAATAGTAAAGATTCAGTGGGAGAAATATTGGCGGAAAAAGGCCTGTCTGTCGTTATAATTTCAGAAATATCATCAGGTAAAAAAAAGATAAGCTTAGAATTTTTAAACAGAGTAAAGACAAGAGATATAGTTATATTTTCCCGGCAATTTTCAGTTTTAATTTCGGCTAATGTTTCCATGGTGCAAGCGCTTAAAATTATGGTTGACCAAACGAATAATGTGATTTTAAAGATGGTAGTTTCGGAAGTGGCTGACGAAGTTGACGCCGGTTCAACTTTATCAGAATCTTTAAGCAAGCGGCCTAATATTTTCAGCAATTTTTATATCAGCGTTGTCAGGTCGGGCGAAACATCAGGCAAATTAGACGAGGTGCTAAGCTATTTGGCCGACGAGATGGAAAAAGATTATGACATGATGAATAAAATAAAAGGCGCCATGATTTATCCAGCCTTTGTTTTAAGCTCATTAATTATCGTCGGCATCGTTATGATGATTTTTGTCGTACCTAAGCTTACCGGCATTTTAACCGAAAGCGGCACTGAATTGCCGATAACAACCAGAATTTTAATCGGCACCTCGGGTTTTATGCAAAAGTATTGGTGGCTGCTTATCGTTATGGCGGTGGCTTTATACGTCGCTTTTAGGCAGTATGTAAAAAGACCCCAGGGCAGGAAGCAATTTGATTATATAAAATTAAAACTGCCGATTTTTGGCCATTTATTCCAGCTGATTTATTTAGTCCGCTTTACCCGTTCCATGAATACTTTAATCGTCGGCGGCGTAACCATAGACAATAGCTTAAAAGTTGTCGCTGAAGTGGTTGATAATAAAATTTATCAGGAGCTTATAGAAGATACCATAAAAGAAGTTGAAGACGGTAATTCAATTTCCAGCGTATTTATCAATAGCAATACCATACCTAAAATGGTTTCGCAAATGTTAAATATCGGAGAAAAAACCGGGAAAATGGATATTATTTTAGAAAAAATAACTAATTTTTATGGCCGGGAAATTTCCAATATGGTAGCTAATTTAATGACTTTAATGGAGCCGCTAATTATGGTTATTATGGGCGTGGCGGTCGGCATAATGGTGGCGGCGGTAATTTTGCCAATGTATAATTTAGCCAGCAATTTTTAGAATTTTTAATTTTTGTTTCGGCAATCATCTATTTAAGTTGATTACAAGCAGATATTGGAAGGGTTGCAATGCAAATATTTAATTTTTATGGTATAATTGTGGATAAGTACAATCCAGCATTCGTAAATGGGTGTTGGGATAAATATAATAAATTAATTTCACGATTAAATTCCCATGCTTGTTTTAATTTTGGGTTTGTCCCGTTAAATACCGCTAAGCGGTAATTTCGGTGAAATCGAAAATATTTAACGGGGCTAATAATTCGTGTGAACCAGAGGGGAGGTGAACTATGAAAAAACAACAAGGTTTTACTTTAATTGAGTTATTGGTGGTTATCGCTATTATCGGCTTATTGTCAACTTTAGCCGTAGTGGCCTTAAATAACGCCAGAATGAAATCAAGAGACGCTAAGCGCGTTTCCGACATAAAACAGATTCAAACAGCCTTGGAATTGTATTATAACGATGTCAACGCTTATCCGTCCTCATTAGGCACTTCAATCGCCAGCGGTGGCGTTACTTACATGAGCACTGTCCCAACCAATCCGGCTCCGGTAAATGACGGCACTTGCGCGGCCGGTAACATTTATACTTACGTTTCCGCAGATCCTTACTCTACTTATACTTTGCAATATTGTTTAGGAGGTGTAACCGGAGGGGTATCAGCGGGTATTCATACGGCCTATCCAGGCGGTATTCAATAAATAAAAATCTTTAAAAGGGTCCTATTAAGGGTTTATATAAAAGAGCCCCGCATTTGCGGGGCTCTTTTATATGTAGCGCCAAAAATAGGAGAAGAAATTTATTTATACTGTTCTCGGCGGTTTATTTGAGTTATAATATAGACATAATTAAGCGTTATATGGCGAAGGAGAAAGTTGTAAAAATTTGCGGTTATTTTATAGAATTCGGCATTCTGGCTATAATTTTTTTTATTCCCGTAATTTTTGATTTTAGCATGTCAAGCTATAATTTTTTTGATCTTTATAAGGCGGTTTTTTTCAGAATAATTTTAGTTTTAATGCTTTTAAGTTTTACGGTTAAAGTATTTATTAATAACGGATTGAATTATCGCGGTAACGCTAAAATTTTTATATTGGCCGGCTTGATATTAATTTCGTTTTTTGTAAGTTCTTTTTTTTCCCTTCATCCGGCTCAAAGTTTTTGGGGCGACTTTTTTAGGCAGCAAGGTTTTTACAATTTTTTTAATTATTTGCTGTTTTTTGGATTATTTATATTAAATATTGAAAATTATAAGCAATTAAAGCGTATAAGTATCGCCGTTATTGCTTCGGCGTTTTTAGTTTCGGCTTACGGTTTAGTCCAATATTTTAATCTTGACCCGCTATCCTGGAACGAAAGCGTAAACAGCGAACGTATTTTTTCTACCTTGGGCCAGCCTAATTTTTTCGGGCATTGGCTGATTATGGTTTTGCCTTTTAGCTTTTACGCTTTAATTTTTATAGCCAAAAAAATAATGGTTAAATTTTTAGTCGGTTTAGTTTTTGTTATGCAGTTGGTTTGCCTGGTTTTTACATATTCTCGGGCGGCTTGGCTAGGATTTTTAGGTTCAATGTTTTTTTTAATGATTATTTGGTTTTTTTATAAGGGTTTTAAAAAAGCAGCTTTTGGGCTTATGGGCTTAATTTTAATCGGCGTCTTATTTATTTTAAGCTTAAACATAATCAGCCCGGTTAAATTAGGCGACTACAATTCGGTTAATTTGGTTAATCGGCTAAAAAGCGTTAGCGATTTTAAGGGCGGTTCCAATATAATGAGATTTTATTATCTTGAATCGGCGGTTAAAGAAATAAAACAGGCAAGTTATTTAAGGCTGCTTGTCGGTTACGGCCCGGAAGTTTTAGCGGATATTTTTATGAAATATTACCGGATTGACTGGGGCGTGCACGAAACTATCAACAGTTTGCCGGACAGAGCGCATAATTGGCTGTTTGATAAAATTTTATCTTTAGGTTTTTTAGGGCTTTTAGCCAATTTATTATTTTATATATATTTTATTTATCGAACGATTGTATTTTTATCGGTTAAACAAAAATATGAGCCAGAGGATTGGCTTTTAATATTTTTATTTTCTTCTTTAACCGCGTATTGCATTAATAATCTTTTTAGTTTTTCCTTATTTACTGTTTCGGTATATTTATATTTAATTTTAGCTATTTGTTGGATTATAATAAACTGTAAGGCAGAGGTTAAAATTTTAAATATACGCTTAACCGCATTTTCAAAATTATTGATTTTTACGTTATTATTTTTGGTATCGGCGGTATTTATATATTTTAATAATATAAA
The DNA here is from genome assembly GCA_964526325.1 of uncultured Gammaproteobacteria bacterium. GTDB lineage: Bacteria > Patescibacteriota > Patescibacteriia > Patescibacteriales > GWC2-42-12 > JACPHD01. The sequence goes on along the minus strand of CAZGKM010000005.1, from coordinate 14,554 downwards.
TCAGGCCAGAGCGGAAATTTTTTATATGAAGGCTTTAAATTCAATTAAATCTTCGGATTGCCGGGGCGTAATAAATAATATGGAAAAGGTAATTAGCTTAAGCCCGAATAGTAATTATTATCAGGAAAATTATCTTTTTTTAATGGTAAATTGCTTTTCTTCGGTTAAAGATGAATCAGCCCAAAAAAAGCTAAGCGAAAATTTAATCGAGCGAATTAGATCTATTGGTGATAACAAGACTTACGGCCTTTTGCATAATACAGCCCGCGTTTATTCTTCGTTCGGCTATTATGATAAAGCTTATTACGCGGAAGCGGAAAAAATATTTAATGATTTAATAATGAATTTTCCTTATTTTACGGAAGTTTATGAAGATTTAGGCAAGCAAAAAATACTGCAGGAAGACTACGAAGGTGCGATAGAAATTTTTAATCAGGCGATTAAAATTTTACCGACCGTTGATAACCCGTATTTAAACGACCAGCATCGCCGGAAAATTGCAAATATAGCGGTTAGGTTATATGAAAATCTGGGCAAGGCATATTTTAAGATAAAAAATTACGGTTTAGCGCTTGATAATTATAAAAAAGGATTGAGTTTTGATCCTTACAGAGCGACTTTGTATAAAAGTATCGCCGATATTTATTATGTCCAAAATAAATTAGACGAGGCCATTGAGCTTAATATGCGAGGTTTAATGCTGAATCCGGCTGATTACCATTGGCCTATGCAATTATCGCTTTTATACCGCGATAAAAAAGATATAACCGCGGCCAAGGATTATTTAAACCAAGCTTTAAAATTAGCGCCGGATAATGAAGAACTGAAAAAGTATTATAGTGAATTAAATAAATAATAAAATTTAATAATAAATTTCCAATGACGAATGTCAAATCAATGCCAAATGACTAAATAAAAAACCTGCCTGCCTGCCGGCAGATTAATTAATTTTTTGACATTAGGATTTTTTGCTTGATTTGTCATTTGACATTAGTCATTTGTAATTATTTCTTTATGTCTACACAAATAATTTTAACTTTTGTTTTCATCTTCGGTCTGATCATCGGTTCATTTTTAAATTGTCTGATTTGGCGTTTGCATAAAAAAGAAGGCTTATTTAACCGTTCTTATTGCCCGAAATGCAAAAAACAAATTTTTTGGTACGATAATATTCCGATTTTAAGTTTTATAATGCTTAAGGGAAAGTGCCGGCAATGTAAAAAGCCAATATCGTGGCAGTATCCGGCGATTGAGTTAATAACCGGCATTTTATTTGTTGTTGCCTTTGTCATTAATTTTCAATTTTTAAACAATTTTCAAGCAATTCTCAATTTTCAATTCTCAATAAAAGTTTTGCGCGATTGGTTTTTAATTTGTGTTATGATTGTGGTTTTTATTTATGATTTGCGCTGGTATTTAATTTTAGACATAGTTACTTTTCCCGCCTGTTTAGTTATGCTGATTATTAATTTAATCTTAGGTTTTAATTTGTGGAATTTACTAATTTCTGGTATAATAGGAGGTAGCTTTTTCCTCTTTCAGTTCGTAATCTCTAAAGGTAAATGGATCGGCGGCGGCGATATTAGGCTGGGCCTTTTAATCGGTTTGTCTTTAGGCTGGCCGGGCGTATTAGTCGCTATAATTATTTCATATTTTATTGGTTCTATTATCGGCGTTGGTTTAATTTTTGGGCGTAAAAAGCAATGGGGTTCCGAAGTGCCACTTGGAGTTTTTTTGTCCGTTGGCACCGTAATTAGCTTATTTTGGCAAGAACAGATTTTAAACTGGTATTTAAATATATTTTAATATAATTTTATGAAAGATTATTTTAAGGCAAAAACTTGGCTTATCACAATTTTAATGTTTATTATAGCTTTTGGCTTAAGCTTGGCCATTGTTTATTACGAGTTTGGATTTAGGCAAAACATTAAAATCAGCAGCGCCAGCGCCAGTCATAATATTAACGGCTGGGCTTGGAGCTCAAATATCGGCTGGGTAAGTTTTAACTGTACTAACGATAGTCCGCCTTGCGTAAACAGTAATTATGGCGTAAATGTAGATTTAATTACCGGCCATTTTAGCGGTTATGCTTGGAGTTCGAATGTCGGCTGGATTAGTTTTAATGAGATCGGCGCACCGGATTATGTTTTTAACGCCAATTGCGCAACGGCCGGCAGCTGCTCGGCTTCTAACAGCTGTACGGCTTGTTATAATTGGACGGATAGCAAGGTTTATGGCTGGGGAAAAATTATTGCTATGGGAGATAACGGCTGGATAAAATTTAATGATGCTTGGGCAAACGGCGTAACCATAGATCAGGCGACCAATAGTTTTTTGGGCTGGGCATGGAATGCCAACGACAATGAATCAGGTATCGGCTGGCTAAGTTTTAATTGCTCTAACGATAGTTCTTGCGGAGTTTCAAATTATAAAGTTGCCGCCGATATTAATCGTCCGCCCAGCGTTACCGACATGACCGCGCCTAATTGGAGCTTTAAAGATGCCAGAGACAATAATGACGCTTTAAGAGCTAAGCTTGGTTGGACTTTTAGCGATTCGGACGCCGGGCAGAGCCAGTACTCTTATCAAATAATCGTTGATGATGACAGCGATCCGGCCGATCCTCTTTTTGATTCCGGCGAGTGCTTTGATTTTAATAATCCGGTTAGTTTGCCGGTTAAATGTAAAATTGACAACAACAATACTAATGAATTTTTTATCAATTCATCAGACATGTCATTAAATTATGATACATCATATTATTGGTGGGTTAAGGTTAGTGATGATAATATTTCTCATAAGTATTCGTCTTTCACGCAGTATAATAACCCTCAAGATACTCCCATAGAAGCCGACGATGGATTGCCTTTAACTTTTACAACCTATAAACATGAAATGCCCATAGCCGACTTTTCTTTTTTCCCGAGCAATCCAAGCCAGGACGAAGAAGTTAAATTTACCAATGAAAGTAAAGTTTATCTAAGTTCGGCGCCGAGCACCGTAATTGATTGTACAAATGACCAATGTACGTATGAATGGACCGCTCCGGGCGCTAATATTAACGATCCCGCCACCACGACGCCTATTATAATTTTTACTTCGGCCGGTAATTTCACGATAACTTTAAAAGTGACTGACGCTGACGGTTATTATGTTTCAACTTCAAAAATAATTAATATCAACGCTCAATTGCCGATCTGGAAAGAAGTTAAGCCGGACTAGAATTTATTAAAATTTTATTGCGAGCGACTCGTAGCTTTGTCATTCTGGAGGGAGTGCCAGCGACCGATAGAATCTCGTGAAAAGTGCGCTAGCCGCGAAATGCTATCGTTCCACTTCGTTTCGTTCCAGCATGACAGATAAGAAATGAGATTGCTGCGCCCCACCGGGTCAAGTCTGGGACTAAAGTGGTTCCTCGTAATGACATAAAAAATATTTTTAGCGTGGCTGGCGCCGCGCTAAATTTAAATAAATATGCCGAATAAAATTAAAAATAATAAAATAACGGATTTTTCCGGCTTTACCCTAATCGAGTTGACGGTTAGTATTTTTATAATTACATTGATGAGCGGTCTTTTTATGGTTAATTATCACGGTACAAATAAACGCTCGGAACTTGGCATGGTAAAACAGAAACTGGTATCCGACATTAGAATAGCGCAAAATTATAGTCTTGGCTCAAAAACTTACGACGGCGTTAATATTCCTGGCGGCGGCTGGGGCGTTCATTTCAGCTTGTCCGACCCGACTCATTATATAATTTTTGCCGATAAAAATTTTCCTGACGGCAATCAGGCTTATGACGCTGGCGAGGCAGTAGAGGTTAAAAATTTACCAGCCGGAATAACTATAAATTTTTTAAGTCCGGCCAGTCCGGTAGATATTGTATTTTTTCCGCCCGATCCGGCCACTTACATTAACGGCTTTAATAATACGACCGCCAGAATTATATTAAAAGAAAACGTCAATAATTCAACGGCTACTGTTTTCGTTAATTTTTTTGGCTTAATTGATACGGATTAAAATTAACCCCGTTAGATATTGATTTTTAACGGGGCGAATTGATAAAATCATGAAAATATCTAACGGGGTGAAAATAAAAAAAATTTCCGACAATTCGGGCATAAGCATTTTGGAGGTTGTGGTTGCGATGATGATAATCGCCATGGGTATGGTTGGCGTTATGTCTTTAGTTATTCAAAACGTAGAAGCTCAGTATATAAATAAAAATGTTTTAATCGCTTCGGGTTTAGCCGGCGAGGGCCTGGAACTTGTAAGAAATATCAGGGATTTGAATTGGTTAACCCCGGGAAATGTTTGGAATCAAAATATTGTAGGCGATGGCACTTATACCGTAGATTATAGAGGTTTAGTGAGCATTAATATGTCCGCGAATTCCATAGATGACGCCAGCGCCAGATTGTATATTGATAGCAATGGTTTTTATACTCACGAATCAAGCGGTAATACGCCGACAAATTTTTATCGCTTGATTACTGTGGTTGATAATGTTGATTATTTAGATGTAAAATGCGCTATCCGCTGGAAAGACGGAACGCAAAATCATAATTATACCGGTGAAACTTATTTATATAACTGGAGGTAAGACTTTAAAACCTTTTTAAAAAAGGTTTTAATATTTCCAAAATTATATTGTATCAAATAAAATTTAATGCTTAGCGCCCCGCAAATGCGGGGCTACGGCCATAAAATTTTATTTGATAATAATTATTGATGTGAACCCCGTTAGAAATATGTCAGATTGAAAGCGGGGAATTGTAATAAATAATGTATGGCTAATAAAATCTCTAACGGGGTGAATTTATTTTTAAAAAAATTAAAACAAACCAGAGGCGTAAGTTTAATGGAATTAATAGTTTCAGTAACTATTTTTTCCGTTTTAATGCTGTCCGCAACTCAAATATTTAAAATGGTGGTTGACGGGCAAAGAAACGCTATTAACGCGCAAAACATGCAAGAAAATTTAAGATATGCCATGGAAAAAATGAGCAAAGAAATAAGGATGGCACAAGTTAGCGATAAAGAGTGCGATCCGGCAGCTATCTATAAAATTTTTAATACAGCCTACGGCGGCGAAGAGCTGTATTTTAAAAATAAAGACGGCGAGTGCGTTACTTATTATTTGGAAGATAACCGCCTTAAATTGATGGTTAGCGTCGGCGCCGACGCTATTGTTGATTTCGTTACTCCGGCGAAAATCGAAGTTAGCAATTTGAAATTTTATATTGATGATGATTTGATTTCCGCTTTTCATAGCAAACAGCCGTACGTTACCATGATGATGGACGCTAAAGCGATTGGGCAAGCGATAAATGAACAGAAAATGAAAATTCAAATGACGATTTCGTCAAGAAGTTATGAATAAATATATAAAAAACAATAGAGGCGTAATTTTACTTTTAACACTGTTTATTTTATCGGGTATTTTAATTATTACTTTAGCCGCGGCTGAGTTGGTTTTAGCTGGCATAAAAATGAATCGTTTAACCGGTTATTCAAGTTTGGCTTATTTTGCTTCCGAAGCCGGTTTGGAGAAGGCGTTATTTGAAGTTAGAAAAAATAGTTATCTTTTACCTGCCGCAGACACGACCGGAGTTTTTAACCTGCCAAATCTTGGCAATAACAGCGCTTATTCGGTAAATTACGCTACATCTTCGCCTAAAGTTACTTTTCAATCAATCGGCTCTTACGGCGGCGCGAGAAGGTCGGTAGAGGCTACTTATCTTATTGGAGCTTCAAGCTGTACGCCTAATTGTTCCGGTAAAGTCTGCGGCAGCGACGGCTGCGGCGGCAGCTGCGGTATCTGTAGTTCAGGCCTGTCATGCGTGTTCGGCGCTTGCGTGGAAAATCCGTCAATAATTTATGCTATTTTCGCCTCGGCCGGCTCAGGCGGTTCTATTTCTCCCTCAGGCACCGTCGCGGTTAATCAGGGGGATAACCAGTCATTTAATATAAGCGCTGATTTCGGCTACATTATTTCATCGGTAATAGTTGACGATATAGATCAAGGCCCTATATTCTTATATCCATTTGATAATGTTCAGGCCGATCATACTATTTTTGCCTCTTTTATGCCTGATACTCGCACTTTAACCTATACCGCGGGGCCGAATGGCAGTATTAGCGGCACTTCGCCGCAAACAGTATATTACCTTCAAGACGGAACGGCCGTTACCGCCAATCCAATCGTTGATTATATTTTTTTGAATTGGAGCGACGGTTCAACCGCAAATCCGAGAACCGATACCAACGTTACCGATGATATAAGCGTCACGGCGAATTTTGTCAGTAATATTTATAATTTAATTTATACCGCGGGGCCGAACGGCAGCATCATCGGCACCTCGCCGCAAATAGTAAACTATCTCGGTTCCGGAACAGCCGTTACCGCCGATCCGTCGGTTGGATTCATTTTTTTAAATTGGAGCGACGGTTCAACGATAAATCCAAGAACCGATACCAGCGTCACGGCGAATATAAGCGTCACGGCGAATTTTGTCAGCAGTACTTATAATATTACTGCTTCGGCCGGTTCAGGCGGCTCTATTTCTCCCTCGGGCGTTGTTACGGTTAATTATGGAAACGATCAAGCGTTTAACATAGCGACAACTACCGGCTATCATATTTCCTCGGTTTTGATTGACGGCGCGCCTGTAGGCACGCCGGCTTCTTATACTTTTTACGATGTTCAGGATACTCATACTATTGCGGTTAATTTTGCTATCAATACTTATATTATCACGGCTTCAGCCGGTTCCGGTGGTTCCATATCTCCTTCTGGCGCTGTTTTGGTTGATCATGGCAGTAATCAATTGTTCACTTTTCCGGCTAACAGCGGTTATATTGTTAATCAGGTTTTAGTTGATGGCGCTAACCAGGGATCTATAAGCTCTTATTCTTTTAATAATATTCAGGGTCCTCATACTATTTCCGTAAGTTTTGTGACGGCGTCCCAAGTTGCTTATCCTACATCCGGCACGTATTCTTGGGTTGTCCCTGCCGGTGTGACAAGAATAAGCGCGGTCTTGGTCGGCGGCGGCGGCGGCGGAAGTCAAGGCGGAACGTATAATGGCGGCGGCGGCGGCGGCGGTCTTAGGTATATTAACGATTTGACGGTAACTCCCGGCGAAACAATTACCGTAGTAGTCGGCGCCGGAGGAGTTTCAACCGCGAATAATGTGCAAACACCAGGCGGTTATAGCCGGTTATCAAGAGGGGCGAATGTTTTAGTCCAGGCAGGCGGTGGCGGCGCAGCCGCAGCTGCGGCAGTTACCGGCGGCGCCGGTGGAACCGGCACAGCTATTGGATCCGGTCCTTTTGGCGGCACAATCGGAGGCTATACCGGCGGCGCCGGTGGAACCGGCAGTTCAAATTATGGCGCCGGAGGCGGAGGCGCATCAGGTTATTCAGGTAACGGCGGAGTTGGCGGTAATGGCGTAAACAACGGCAATGGATCGGCGGGCGCAGGCGGTGGCGCAGGCGGTGGCGGAGGAGGCACTGTTTATGCTGGCGACGGCGGAGGCGTTGGCTTATTGGGCGGCGGGTCATCAGGATCCGGAGGGGTGTATAATAGCGGAGCGGCTGGCGGCGGTTCCGGCGGGGCTAACGGCGGAGTAGCGGGCGTTTCAGGAAATATAGGCGGCGCTTATGGCGGTGCCGGCGGCGGTGTTGACGGATCGTTTGTATCCGGCGATGCCAATGGCGCCGGCGGCGCGGTTCGTATAATTTGGCCGGGGAGTATTCGCCAATTTCCCTCAACCAACACGGTGGACGTGCCTTAAGAACGTAAGTGATTTTTTATATCAAATAAGCAGTTAGAAAAATTGTCAGTCAAAACCGCCGTTTGTTGTAGTGTTTTGGCAGTTTTTATTAAATTATTTTAAACAATAATGCGGCAAATATTTCCAGCAGTAATTTAGATGCCAATATTTATATTACTTTTTTATATTTTTTAATATTTATGTTATAATTAGATTATCTATTTAATTAAATTAACAGTAAAATTTTATGGTAAAATTATCCAAACTTGTTTTCAGCAACAAATTAATTTCTCTCTTTTTATTGTTAACAACTATGTTTGTTGCTTTTATTATTTTATTAAGTCCTTCCTCGCCGGCTAAAAGCGCTACGGATATAAATATAAACAGCGAGACTTCGGTTACGCGCAGATTTCAAATATTAGTTGATATTAACCAAATTAACGCCAGTGAAGCCGCTCAAGCGTCAAAATTTGCAGCCGATGGCGTTTCGGCGATAACTATAAATAGCGCAGGGGTAGATTGGCCGACTACATTGAAAAATCTTAATGCCGATAGATACGCCATTTCAGAGGATAATCCCGGCCTTACGAATGAAGTCGATTTCGTATCTAGGAGTATAAATAGAATGGTTGACGGCGCTATATTTTACATTGAAGACGGCTTGGCGACGCCTTTGAACGATACGCAGATTAACGGGTATGCTTCGCACGTAGTTCCCGGATTTGGATCGATAGGATCAAGGGTTATCGTCTTGACGCGAAGTTTCAACTCATACGATCAACGCCGCAATCAGGTAATTGCGGCATTGGCGAATCCAAATGTTTCGGGCGCGGTGTTTGAAGCGAACCCCGGTACCTCTATTTGGTTCAGCTTGCAATTATATGAAGCTTGTAAGTATGTATTGAGTTTAAATAAAAAATGTTATCTTTTATTGCCACCGAAGACCGGAGTTACTGATTATGTTTCTGATATAAAGAGCGCCGCAGATTATTTATTCGCTGACGGAACTCTTAATAATCCCAATGTATATATTATTCCGGCTGTCTATGTTCTGCCTAATAACACGCATTTCGTAAGCACAAGTCCAACTGATAGGAATAGCATAGAAGCGGCTGTTAATTTTTTAAAAAATTATTATGGTCCATCAACCGCTATCCCTATCATTACTTCTTTTACCGCTAGCCCCACAACTATTAATTCCGGCCAGACCGCTACGCTTTCCTGGTCAGTTTCTAACGCGACTCAATTATCCATTGGCGGCTTAGGCACAGTTACCGGCACTTCCAAAACAGTCAATCCGGTGGTAACCATGACTTATACCCTTACCGCCACTAACGCCAGCGGTTCGGCCACGGCTAATACGACGGTTACTGTTGGAGGAGCTTTGCCGCCACCCACCAATAGTTTTAGGATTTTTACTCATCATGATAAAACGTGGTATATGTCAGTCCAATTTATTAATGGGCAAATATATACCGGCACCTATGCTGATAAAATGGCTTGGCAAGGAGGTGGTTCAGCCGATCAATATATTTCTCACTTAACCACCTTTAACTCTAGCCATAATCAATCTTCTGATTGCGCCACTTTAAATGCCGAATCAATTTTTAGAATTAGAGATTTTAAAGGCGGCATTTATGCCACGGTTGAACATGGCAACCACGATGGTCGTGACAGCGGACCAGTGGATAAAGGCGGTATTTGGAAATTCAGTAATGGCTCCTGGCAATTTAAGCACGCTATTAGTCATCCATATTGTTTAGACTTATTGGCTACTGATAGCAACCTCTACGCCGCCTGCGGAAATACGTTTGTGGTTTCCAGCGACGGCAATAATTTCACTAACTATACTATGCCCAATGGAAGTACTGCTTTCCGCTTAGCCGAACTAAACGGCAAAGTATATATCGGTGCCAGTACTAACGGTTGCGATTGGGGATGCGGTCAAAACGGAAAGGGCGTACTATATATATACAATAATGGTAATTTTACAGCCGTGAATCCTCCAAGCAATGATTTATCAGATTGGTCGTTCCACGGCATCACCACTTTAAAAGGAAATGTTTATGTGTCCACGGTATCAAGCTCGAATCATGCATTTATTTACCGCTATAACCCGTCAAACAATACTTTGACTGAGGTCTATAGATATAATGGTCGTGATATTACCCATTGGATGGGAAGTGACGGCAACTATGCTTATGCCGGTATCGGAGCTGATGGAACTGATGCCGCTTTACTTAGAAGTTCAGACGGCACCAATTGGTCTGAAGTTCAGAGAATGCCAGGCGGTTTTATGATAGACAGCGATGTTGACGCTAACGGCTATATGTATATTGCCGGCGGTAAATGGGCAACTCAGGGCTATGGTGATATCTGGTGGAACGGCCCGACTACTGGCGGCAGTGGTGGGTGTTATGGAAACAGCGTATGCACTACCTGCAATTCTACCTGCCAAAACGACCCATCGGCCTGGTACCTGAACCGTTACCCTGACATTAAGAACGCAGGCGTGGTGGACGCTATAACCCATTATTGCCCTTACGGCAAAAATGAAGGCAGGGAAAATTGTTTTGCCGCAGATATTTGCGAGTCAAATCCAAATCCTGGCGTTCCTGGCGTTAAATCTTGCGATCCATATTTAGACACCAGGACTGTCAATGTTTATTCATATGCCTCTGGCCAGACTGGCCAATGGTGGTGCACCAATCATTTCGCAAAGAACTTAGGCAATACTTGGGATTGCATAAGCGTATCCGGCGGCAGTTGCGGAGCCAATGCTCCTCTGAATTCTAATGTTGCTTGTGGCCGTTGCGGCACGACCGTAATTCCTATTCCAACCTCTTGTCAGGCTGATCCCAATGCCTGGTATTTGCATCGTTGGCCGGATGTTATGGCTAGCGATTACGGGCAAGCTCCTAGCGGAGGTTTGAAGCATTATTGTGAAAATGGAAAAAATGAAGGCAGGGAAAATTGTTTTGCTTCTTATGCTTGCGGATCTACTACTCCAACCCCGACTGATACTTGCTTAGCTGACCCTAACGGTTGGTATCTTGACCATAATACGGATGTCAAAGCCAACAGCTATTTCAGCACAATCGCTAACGGCGGGCTAATTCATTGGTGTACGTATGGTAAAAATGAAGTTAGCAGGCAAGGGAAACATTGTTTTTCCATCAGCCAATGCACGACTCTAACTTCAATGCTGACAACACAGACAACACAGACAATACAGACTCCAATATGCACTAATGCCGGTCCGGATAATTGGCAGATTACCGGAACATCAGGCGCTAAATCAATCTATGCCTACGGAGTAGGGAATGCCGCTACCGTTGCTTTTGCCGCCTGGACAAAAGTTAATGGCCAGGATGATTTAATCTGGTATCAAGGCACAAACCTCGGCGGTGGCACATGGAAGGCTGATATTGATTTAGCTAAATTATCCGGTTCAGGCGAAATTGCCGTTCATGTTTATATGAATCCCGGCAGTGTTTGGTGCGACACGGCCAATGGTTACAGGGGCCCTGAAGGCGCACCAATTTCGACTCCTCTTCCTCCAAGCAGTTGTTTAATTAATCCTAACGATTGGTACCTCAACCGTTGGGTTGACGTCAAAGCTGACTCTTATTTCGGCACGGTGGCTAACGGCGGCCAGATTCATTTCTGCCAACACGGCAAGAATGAAGGCAGAGAAAATTGTTTTGCGGCTAATATCTGCCCTACTCCTACTACTCCTACTGCTCCTACTACTAATCCTACTACTCCCACTACTAATCCCACTACTAATCCTACTACTAATCCTACTACTCCTACGGACAACAATTGTTCAGCTGATCCGAATGGCTGGTATCTAAATAATAATACTGACGTTAAAGCTGACTCTTATTTCGGCACGGTGGCTAACGGCGGCCAGATTCATTTCTGCCAACACGGCAAGAATGAAGGCAGAGAAAATTGTTTTGCGGCTAATGCCTGCACTTCTACTACTCCTCCGGTCAACAGCGGTGGCGCATATTCTGATCAACAAACTGTCAACGTCTATGAAGCCGCTCCGGGACGCACCGGAATTTGGTGGTGCACCAATCATTTCGGCGGTAATCTCGGCGGTACTTGGGATTGTCTGTCCGTTTCCGGCGGCAGTTGCGGTGCTGATGCTCCGCAAGGCTCCAATGTCAGTTGCGGACGTAAATCGGGGACATAAGGTTAAGCAAAATTCAAATTCCAATAAAAATCTGCCCCACTCTTCGCGAAGAGTGGGGCAGATTTTGTTGTTAATAAATCATTTTTTTTGCTATAATAATAATATAATTATTAACATAACAATATTGTTAAATATAGAAAAAATTAGTAATTCTTTATTTAATAAATTGTTTTTATTTGATAGTTTTTACCTGCCAATAGCGCCTCTCTTATCATTATTCAACTGATAAAAATTCATTATGTCCTAAAATAATATACAAGAATTATGAGAAATATATAATTTAAATATTTACAAATAAATTTTATGATTAAATTGTTAAATTTAATAATTAATAAAAAATTTTTTATTATTTTAGGTTTTATCGTAGTAATTTTACCGGCCGGTTTATTTTTATTTATATATTCATCGCCTGCCAATAGCGCCTCTGTTGGAGAATTTAATGAAGGCACTTCCGGTGAAAGCACATATATTTATGTATCTCCTTTTGGAAATAACGCTTGGAGCGGTAATTATTCATGTCCTCTTCCTGATAATTCCGATGGTCCTGTGAAAACTATTTCAGCGGCACGAGATAAAATCAGGCAACTGAAATTAAGCAATCAGCTGACTAAAAATGTGTTTGTTTATCTCAGGGGCGGGACATATTTTTTAACTGAAACGTTTTCGCTTGATGAAAGAGATTCCGGGACAGACACTATTAAAATAACTTATTCTTCTTTTCCTAATGAAAATGCCCTGATCAGCGGTGGGAAAATATTGAGTAATAATTGGAAATTATATTCTGGCAATATTTATTCCATGAAGGTTGATTCTAGTTTTAATTCTTTGTTTTTAGGTTTTGAAAGATTGACCAGAGCAAGGACTCCTAATACCGGCGACTTTTATATTGGAACAGCTAATACTTCAAGTATTGACAATAAAAGAGCTTTTAATTTTACTTCAGACAATATTTTATCTAGCTGGAAGAATCTAAATGAAGTTGAACTAGTTTCTAATATTTTATGGGAACAGAACAGATTTAAAATAAGCTCTGTTTCCGGCAACAAGGTTTATGTTTCCGGGCAAATGGGGGGAACTAACTGGGGTAATAGTTTCGCTAGCGACGTTTATCCCGGCAGTTTCAGGTATTTTGCAGATAATGTTTTTGAAGGCTTGGATTCTCCGGGGGAATGGTATTTGGACAAATCTAGCGGTACGCTTTATTATTGGCCGAGAACAGCTCAGGAACTTTCTGCGGGTATATTTATTGCGCCGGTTATCAATCAGTTAGTGGACATCAACGGAAAAGAAAATAATTATGTTAAAAATATTTCCTTTGAAAATTTAATTTTTGCTCATACTGATTGGAGTTTCAATTCTACATATGGTTACAAAGGCTCGCAGGCCGGCATATATATCAAGAGCCCTTCGGCAATTATTTATAACTATACAAGTAATTCTAAATTTTATAATAACACTGTTGCCCTTACCGGAGCATATGCTTTTGAGAGTAACTCTAGCGATTTAGTTATTGATGGAAATGAATTTTTTAATTTAGGGGCTGGTGGAATTAGGATAGGAAAAGAGCCAAAAAATTATGACGGAATATCTCTTTCGCAGCCTGTTAGTTGGCCTTCATCAGAGTGGTATAAACTGGGAGTAGCCATTAGAAATACAGTCAGCAATAACAAAATTCATGATATCGGCCAGATTTATAAGGAAGGAGTAGGAATTTGGTCAGCTGTTAGCGGTTATAATACTATCATAAATAATTTAATTTATAATGGGGCTTATAGCGGAATTTCTGTTGGCTGGACATGGGGAATAGGAGGGGCAGGATCTACATATACTAGGGGTAATTCTACTAGATATAATATTGTACACGATGTTATGCAAGAACTGAATGACGGAGGAGGAATATATACTCTTGGGCAACAAATAAGTTCATCTATAAGCCACAATTTTGTCTATAATATAATTCGAACACCCTTTCATAAAGGCAGAGGCTGCTCTTATTGTCTTCAAGGACTTCATATGGATGAGGGGAGTAGCAATATAGCAGTTTTTGAAAATAAATTTTATAACACATACAATGGGATGGTGCTTAACGGCGGAGCTAATAATCATATTCAGAAAAATATATTTGGGAACCAATCAAATTATATTTTATTTTGGAATGGTTTGGATAATGCGCTTAAGGCACATAAAACCTTAATGGGTTATGATGGCCTTAATAGATTCGGGCAAACAACTAATTATTATTTTTATTCATCTCTTGCCGGAGGCATTAAATATTCCACCCCTAGTGATGACGCGGCTTTTTCTGTATATGAGTTTACCCCGATGAATCATACTACCCTTGCTCCTGCTACCGATCAAGGTCCGCAGCATGGGGCTACGCGTGATTTGGCAAGTATGATTAATATTTTTTCTAACCAGTCTGCTTGCCTAGGAGTGGACAGTCCATTACCTAACGCCCCCACCATATCCTCTTTTACCACCAGCCCGGCAACTATTAATTCCGGCCAGACCGCAACGCTTTCCTGGTCAGTTTCTAACGCGACTCAATTATCCATTGGCGGCTTAGGCA
>CAZGKM010000004.1:63698-66975 GCA_964526325.1 uncultured Gammaproteobacteria bacterium | reverse complement strand
TAAAATATAAAATATGAGATTTGAAGAATTTAAAGCCGAACAGAAACCTAAAAAAAATTACTATGAAGTCCTCGGAGTATCGTCGTCCGCAAGTGCGGAGGAAATAAAAAGCGCTTTTAGAAAATTGGCCAAAGAGACTCATCCTGATTTGGCTGGAGAAGCAAAAAAGGAAGAATTTATTGAGGCCGAAAAAGCCTATACGATATTAAGCGATGAAGATAAACGGGCGGAATATGATCGTGAAAATTTAACAGAAAGAAAAAGCAATAATAATAGTAATAAAAGAGAAAATAAAGAAGGTGAGAATACGGGAGATGAAGATTGGGAGGAGTTTATGCAAGAAGCAAAAAATGATAAAGAGCTGATGATGATACTAATGCTATCAAAAAATATGCCTGGCATGAAAGAGGATGTAAGAAAAATAATTAATAGCTCTTACGCGTTATTTAAAAAGAGAAAAGAATATAAAAAGGAATCGCGAGAATTGCATAAAAGAGAAGAAGAATTAAATAGAATGCAAGAAGAGTTAAGCAGGGGAAGTTTCCGTTCAAGTTCACTTAACAGTAAAAGCCGTGAGCGCAATAATACAAGGAATATTAATGGAGATTTGGGGGTAGAAAAAGATATTTTGGGTAATGAAAAATTGATAGATTTAAGAACGGGAAGACAAATCGGTTACGGAAGTTATAAAAAAATAGAATTTATTTCCGGGGCAATAATAGCTACCGACATAATAGGCAATAAACGTGTTTTAAACCGAAAAGGTGAAAGTTCTTTTGAAAACTTTCGCGATATTCAAGTAAGAGACGGTCTGGTGATCGGCAAAGACATAATCGGCAATGAAAAATTGATAGACAGACTTACGGGAAAAACAATCAGCCGCGGAATGTATAAAAAAATTATAAGAGAGGGCGGTAAAATTTATGGGGTAAATATTCTCGGAAGAAAAGAAGAAATATAATTTATGTATAAATATAAAAATTATGAAAATAGAACTACATCGCATTCCTGTAAAAAAAGCAATAGCCGGCTATATTGACAGCGCTGAAGAAGGCGTGACGGCTTATGACGGAAAATTGAATATTCGTCCAAAATACCAGCGTGAGTTTGTGTATAAGGAAAAGCAACGTGATGCCGTAATAGAAACTATTAAAAACAGCTTTCCGCTAAATGTAATGTATTGGATGATTAGAGAAGACGGCGGCTATGAAGTATTGGACGGCCAACAGCGCACTATCAGTATCGGGCAATATATTACCGGTGATTTTTCGCTGAATGACCGCTTTTTTCATAATCTGACCAAAGAGGAGCAGAATAAAATTTTGAATTATGAACTGATGATCTACTTCTGCGAGGGTACGGATAAAGAGCGGTTGGATTGGTTTAGGATTATTAATATCGCCGGAGAAAAATTGACCGACCAAGAAATCCGCAACGCGGTTTATACCGGGCCGTGGCTCTCCGACGCTAAATTGAAATTTAGCAAATCAAATTGCGCGGCCTATCTTTTGGCCAACGATGGCGGCCAATTAGTCAGCGGTTCGCCAATCCGGCAAGAGTATTTGGAGTCCGCGCTTTCGTGGATAAACGACGGCAAGATAGAAGATTACATGGCTAAGCATCAACACAAAAAGGACGCAGAGGAATTGTGGTTGTATTTTCAAGCCGTGATTGCTTGGGCGCGAAAGACTTTTATAAATTATCGTCGAGAAATGAGCGGTGTGCAATGGGGCGAGCTGTATAATAAATTCAAAGATAAAAAACTGAACCCTAAAAAACTGGAGGCCGAAATTAAAGAGTTAATGCAGGACGAGGATGTAACGAAAAAATCCGGTATCTATCCGTATGTTTTAACGAGACAAGAAAAAAACCTTTCAATTCGCGCCTTTACGGATAAAATGAAACGTGAAGCGTATGAAAGACAGAAAGGCATTTGTCCACACTGCAAAGGCGAGAATAAAAAAAAGAAATGGGAAATTGAAGAAATGGAAGCCGATCATATAAAGCCTTGGCATGAGGGCGGAAAAACTGTTTCAAAGAATTGCCAGATGCTATGCGAACAATGCAATCGGACTAAATCGGGCAAGTAAAGACGAATCAAATAAAGCGAGCGAAAAATAAATATAAAGCATAAAATTTAGGTAAATATATAATTTAGCTAATATTAAATAGATTATTGTATTGAGTATGAAAATAGGCATAGATATAAGAACTCTGATGGATGCTCAATACAGCGGCGTATCCGAGCATACATTCAATCTCATAAGCGAAATTTTAAAGCTGGATAATTATAATGAATACCGGCTTTTTTATAATTCATTCGGCGCGTGTTCCAAGATACCGGAATTTACCGGCAAAAATGTTGAAACGGTTAAATATAATTATCCCAATAAAGTATTAAATTATTTATTGTTTAATTTTTTTAACTACCCGAAGATAGACAAAGAGCTAGGGGTTGATTTATTTTTCATGCCCCATATTAATTTTATCGGTTTGTCCAAAGCCGGCAAAAGCTTAATTACAATCCACGATCTATCATTTTTAAGAAATCCCGAATTTTTTTCATGGCGTAAAAATTTTTGGCATAAGATGGTTGATGTTAAAAAATTGATTAGGCAATTTGACCGCATTGTGGCGGTAAGCGAAAATACCAAGCAGGATGTTATGGAAATTTGCGGTATTGATGAAAATAAAATTAAGGTTATTTATCCCGGCTTGGGCGCTGAATTTTTAAATATTGCCATAACTGAAGATAAATCAAAAGATATTAAGATAAAATATAGTTTACCGGATAAATTTATTTTATATTTAGGCACGGTAGAGCCGCGGAAGAATGTGGATGGAATAATCAGGGCGTATGGAGAAATGAGAAATATAAATAAGGAGCTTGATGATATAAAATTGGTTATAGCCGGCGGTCGGGGCTGGAAATATGACAAAATTTATAGAGAGTGGAAGTCGTCTGAATTTAGAGGAGATATTAAATTTTTAGGCTATGTGGATAGAAAAGATAAAACTTATCTTTATAATTTAGCGAGCGTGTTTGTTTATCCTTCATTTTATGAAGGTTTCGGCTTTCCGCCGCTTGAAGCTATGGCTTCAGGAATACCGGTAATAACCAGCTATGCCGCCAGTTTACCCGAGGTTGCCGGCGGCGCGGTTTTAATGGTTAATCCTTATGATGTTAACGATATAGCGCGAGCCATGCGAGAAATTTTAACTGATGAAAATTTAAGGAATAAATTAGTTGAAAAGGGATTGGAGCGCGCTAAAAAGT
>CAZGKM010000004.1:60090-63598 GCA_964526325.1 uncultured Gammaproteobacteria bacterium | reverse complement strand
CCGGAAGAAAGAGTAAAAATAAATAAAACAGAAGCGATAATTAAAGGCGGTCCGGTTTATTTTTCCCTGAAGACGCCACGCAGATTTGAGCATGCTAAAATTACTGTAAAATTTAAAAATTCAACCGATTTTCCAATTATGGAAATTGGCCTCTTAAATAATAAAGATGCTTGGGGGTATGATCTTAAGCCTCTGCAAAATAAAATTATCGATCAGCTGTCTTTGGCTTGGCCGGTGGCGAGCGGAGAAAACGGAGTCAGCTTAATTGAACGAGAAAAAAAATATAATAACGTAGAGCAATTTTTAGACAATTTGCCGGCGAGAGATGAAATTGCTTTGTATAATTATAGTCTTAAAAATAATTTTTTGCTTGACAACTACGAGCCTGGCAAAAAAGATAATCTGCTTAATTTTAAGTTTCGCGGCGCTTACCAATTTTATACTTATATAAAAAAGGAAGAGCTTAATTATGTTTTTAATTTTTTTGACTTAAATATTAATTCAGATAATGATCCGATCGAAATAAAAATTTATTCTAAAGACAGCGTAATTTACTCGACTCATTTAGCCGATGAAAAAACCGTTAGCAACGATCGCCAAACTGTTATTAAAATAGCCGATTTGCCGGAAGGGGTTTATCGCTTCAGCATTATTGCTAATGATGACGTGATAACTAAAAGCATAACCAGCAGACAAAGCCAGTTTGCTTTAATTAATAAAGTTTGGCTGGCAGAGGGCAATAAAGAAAATCTTATTTTATTTACCAATAGCCGGTTGGTCAATGCCCAAACTGTTAATCCGTCAAGCCTTGGAAAAATAAATATTGGCGATAATTATATTGAATTAAATCAAACCTATAAACAATTTTCCTCCCTAGTCTTAAATAATCAAATTATTGCCGTTAAATCGGGTTCCGCCGGCGTTGATAGCAATAAGAAATTTGGTCCGGTAAAAATTGAATTGCCTAAAGATGATATAATTATTTCCGGCGACGGTGTTTTTAGTTTTTCGGAGAATAGCTTACTTGATCCGAGATTTAAAAATGTAGACGGCAATCTTGATATAAACGGCGAAAAAATAAATTATGTTTTAACAAATTATAAAACCCCGATTAATTTTGACGGCTGGCAAACGGCCGTCGCCGAATTCGATTTAACTAAAGCCTATCAAGAGAATGGTAAATATCAATTTTTAATTTCCGTTCCGACTCTTAAGGCCGAAGAATTAATTGAAGGGGAGATAATAATAAAAGAAATTAAAGTTGATCTTTCTGGAACTAGTTTGCGAAAAAAACTTAATAAATATTTTAACAGGTAATAATCCGGTTTTTTACCAGATTTTTTTTATTTTTTGCATAGGTAATTATGCGCCAATAATCTTTCTCGCGGGTAAAATTTCTAAAGATTAATAATTATGAAAATTTCTAACGGAGTAAATAATTTTTTTTATGAATTATTTTATGTTTTAACCGGAGCATTATTTATTTTTGTCTGCCTGGAAATTTTTTGGCCAGGAATCATTTTAGCTTATTTAAACATAAATTATGTTTTGATATTTTGGCTGATTATTGGTATAATAATATTGATTTAGCTGCTTTTACAAAATTTTAAATGATATATGATAGATAGGCGCAAAAATAATTATTTTAAAAAAATATTTTTTAATCAAAAATTTTTAACCTTATTAGGCCTGATTGTTATTATTTTAATAAGCTTTCCCTTTGTAAAAAATACACTTAAGCAATATAGAATCAATAAAGAAATAAGCGAACTTAAGAAAGAAATTTTCGATTTACAAAGTAAAAACGTTGATTTAAAAAATTTTGTTTCCTATTTGGAATCCGACCAATTTGCCGAAGAGCAGGCTAGGCTGAATTTAGGCTTAAAAAAGCCAGGCGAAGAATTAACCGTAGTAAAAACGTCGGCAGGCGATATTCTAGCCGGCACTTCTTCGGGCGCTACAATTTTTAATATTCCCGGCTATGAAAAAATAAAGCCGGAAACTAAAATGATTAACCCTAGAAAGTGGCTGAATTATTTTTTTAATTAGCATTTTAAAGATAGGAAATAAAATATATAATCGCTATAGTATGGAAAAAAATATGGATGGTATAAAAAAATTAGATCCCGAGGAAATAAAGAAAAATCGTAAAATAGTTTTAAGCTATATCGGAGAAAAAGATACGGAATTAGCTAAAGAGCAAAAGGCTCTAAACCAGCCTGCTTTATCTTTAAATAAGGTTGATGGAATTAAATTAAATAAAATTCCCAGTCTTAAAGAAAAAGTTAAAGGCATAATAGAGAAGCCGGTATCACCGATAAATAATCAGGCCGATAAGCAGGGGAGAACCAATCGGGAAGAAATGGCTAAAAAGATAGAAGTTGAAGCTGAAGAAAAAACCGCGGCTGAAGATTTAAGGCGCCAAGAAGAAGAAAAAACCAAGCGGGAAAAAACCAAGCAAGAAGAATTAACTAAAAAAGAAATAACTAAAAACGCTGATTTTCTAACCGAGGAAAAAGCGAAGGCCGAAGAAGCTAGAAAGTTGCGCGAAAAATTAAAATTAGAAGAAAGAATAAGAAGGGAGAAAAAAATAATTGAAGAAAACAAGCGTTTGGGAAAAATACAACGAGAGGAAGAAATTAAAAGGATCAATCAAGAAATTAAGCTGGCCAGAATAGAGGCGGCGAGAGAGAGAAAAATAAAACGGCGGAAAGCCATAAAATTTTTCAAGAAGAATTTAAAAAATAAACTAGAAAAATTTTTTATATTCGTTAAGCAAAATTTTGTTTACGCAACTTTGTATTTAATCATTTTTTTAATTATTGGTTATGTAATTTTTTGTTTGCTTGTATTAAGATTCAAGATTGATGAAGGTGCTATCGGAAAAATCGCGAATATTTTGCCTGTGCCGGCGGTAATTTCCAGCCAAGGAATAATAAATTATTATGATTTTCGCGATATAAAAAATAGTAATTATGATAATTTAAATTTGACGGAGAAAAAAAATATTTTAGCCGAATCGGTGATTCTGAAAAATTTAAGCAAAAAATATCGTTTACCGCTTAATCCGCCCAGGCAAGCTTTAGTTATGGCGTTTGCCGCTGACGAAGATTTTAATCAAATAGGCCTATCTAGAATAAAAAAAATAAGCGAGCTTTTAAAGGGCGTTGACAATATAGAGGAATTAAGCAAATACGCGGATGAATATAGCGATGTTATATATTATAATAATGAAAGTGTAATAGAAAAATTTGGGCAATCTGATTTTAATTTAAATTCCAACAAGATTAGCGATGTAATTATTAGCAAAAATGGTTATTTTATTCTGCAAATTGTCGATAATAAAAACGGGCGGTTAGGCATAAAATATCTTTTTGTTGAAGCAAAAACCTTAGATCAGTATATTGGCGGAAAATTAGCAAAGATTAAAATTTTTATTTTAGCGAATTAAAAATCAACCCACGAAAGCGGATTGATTTTTATAAATGAGCCGATGGTCGGGATTGAA
>CAZGKM010000004.1:25316-59990 GCA_964526325.1 uncultured Gammaproteobacteria bacterium | reverse complement strand
TTTTATAAATGAGCCGATGGTCGGGATTGAACCGACAACCTATGGTTTACGATACCATTGCTCTACCAGTTGAGCTACATCGGCAAGTTTTAAACTATATCATATCCGGGCATAATATCAATAGCCGGTTCTTCGTAGGGGTGGCCTTTTTAGTTTTGGCGACTACTTTTTTCGCTGAATTTTTATGACAAATAACATGACTTGCCCTGCGAAGCATAAGCGTAGCAGGGAGCGGGTAACGGGAACCCGCCTCCGCTGAAGCTATGGCGGGCGAGACTCAAAAAAACTATGTTTATTCGATACTTGCCCTGCGAAGCATAAGCGTAGCAGGGAGCGGGTAACGGGAATCGGACCCGTGCCTCAACCTTGGGAAGGTCGCGTACTGCCATTATACTATACCCGCTAAATTAATTTTAAAATCCCAATGACCAATTTCCAATGATTTTCAAATGTATAATTTAATCATTCATTAAAAATTGAAAATTTTAAATTGAAAATTTGTCTTTAAGTATGCTATAATTATATTTGTATGTTAAAGCAAAGTCAAACGGCCGGTGTAATTACAATTTTTTTACTGACCTTAACGCTGACCGCAATGGCCGGTAATTTTATTTATGCGGACGAAACGATTCTGCCGCCTGAAAATCGCTTATATTTTATAAATTTAGATAAGCAGACTATCGCTAAAGGCTATACGGTTAGCGCTTTTAGCGATGCGATTAAACTTTCTCTAGTTCCCGGATTATTAAGCGAGTCCACTGGAGTTGACGCGGTTGAATTAAACGAAGCAATTGACAATCCGTGGCAGCTTGAAAGAATAAGTAAAGTTTATCAATTTGAATTTAGAAATAAATCTGCCTATGACAACAAAAAACCGTTTTACATACAACTCTCTTATGATAAACCCTCAAATTATTATAAGCAAGTTTTTTATTATGATAAAAATTATTCTTCCTGGCGGCCTTTGCCTACGGTTGATTATCCTAATGAATCGTTCGTGCGTTCTTTAATCCATTTGCCCTTCGCTCGCATTGCGGTTTTTGCTAATCCGGAAGCTTTGGTTATCGGCCAAGCCAGCTGGTACAAATATAAAGGCGGTTTATTCGCGGCTTCGCCCGATTTTCCCAAAGATTCAAAATTGCGGGTTTACAATACAGCAAATAATAAATTCGTTGACGTGGTGGTAAATGATTTTGGTCCGGAAAGAAAACTTCATCCGGACAGAGTTATTGATTTGGATTATGTAGCTTTTAAAAAATTAGCGTCAACCGGCGCCGGCATAATTAATATTAGAGTTCAGCCAATCAGTATTGTGCCGGAAAATAATAAAATTTTAGATATTGCCGAATTTGGCGCTAAATCAGAACCACAAATTACAGCTAAATCGGCCATAGCTATGGATGAGTTAACCGGTGAAATAATTTGGCAAAAAAATGCTACCAGCACTTTGCCTTTAGCCAGCTTAACTAAATTAGTGGCCATAAAAGTTTTTCTTGATACCAGGCCGACTTTAAACAGGCAAGTAGCCTACAGTCATAAAGATGAGGAATATAATTATGAATATGTTAATAAATGGGAATCGGCCAGATTAAAATTGGCTGATGGCGATACTTTAACTATTGAAGATTTGCTTTACGCGGCTTTAGTCGGTTCGGCCAATAACGCCATCGAAACTTTAGTGCGAGTCAGCGGCCTTAAAAGAGATGAATTTATATTAAAAATGAATCAGGAGGTTGCTCTTTGGGGTGCAACCGCAACTCATTTTATTGAGCCGACAGGGCTATCTCCTGAAAATGTGAGCTCAGCGCTTGATTATGCTATAATAACTAAAGAAGTTTATACTCACCCGATTATTCAAAAAGCCAGCATAATGTATCGGTATAAATTTACTACAATAAACACCCAAAAAGCTCATACTATAACCAATACTGACAAGCTTTTACAAGTAAGCAGGTTAAATATTACCGGTTCTAAAACAGGTTTTCTTAATGAAGCCCAATATTGCTTAATGGCGCGAGCGAAAAATCAATCAGACAGGCAAGTTATCGCCATAACCATGGGGGTTCAGAACAAACAGGATAGTTTTAATGAAACCGAACAATTATTAAAGTATGCTTTAAAAACGTTGCAATATGATTAGATTAATAAATATTTCAAAAATTTACTCGCCGGACATTAAAGCGCTTCATAAAGTAAATTTACATATTAAGCCCGGAGAATTTATTTCCATAGTCGGCCAGTCGGGGACAGGTAAAACTACTTTAGTTAAACTTTTAATCAGCGAAGAAAGGGCGGATGAAGGAAAAATTGTTGTTGGCGGTTGGGATATTACCGATATCGGCCAAGCGGAAATTTCTGTTTTGCGCCGGCAGATCGGAGTGGTTTTCCAGGATTTTAAATTATTGCATAAAAAGACATTATTTGAAAATGTCGCTTTCGCTCTGCAAGTTTGCGGCGAACCGCAGCGCAAAATAAAGAATATTGTACCGCAAGTTTTAAAAATTGTCGGGCTGGAAAATAAAATGCATCGTTATCCGCTGCAGATTTCCGGCGGCGAACAGCAGCGCGCCGTAATAGCCCGCGCCTTAGTGCACCGGCCAAAAATTCTTTTGGCTGATGAACCGACCGGTAACCTTGATTCGATTAATGCCGATGAAATTATTGAAATTTTACAGAAAATTAATAAGTTTGGCACTACCGTTGTGCTCGTGACTCATAACCGAGAAGTTGTAAATAAACTAAGAAAAAGAGTAATTACGATTGAAAACGGGTTAATCGTCGGCGATCAAGCGGTTGGAAAATATGTTTTATAAAATTTTTAAATTTTTTAAAAAAACTTTAAATATTTTCCCCGACGAGCGGGATAAACAAAAAATGCGTGGTATTAAATAAAAATTTTACACCGCCCCGCAAAGTGCGGGGCGGGACTACGGCCTTAAAATTTTTACTTGATAATTAATGAATTTATTTTTATGTTTTTATTATCTTTCCTGAGAGTTATAAAATTCAGCCTGCAGGACATGGTCCGCAATGTCTGGTTATCGATTATTACGATAATAATTATTACCCTGGCTTTATTTTCCGTTAATTTGCTTTTAACGGTTAAAATATTAACTTCAGCTACGGTCAGCGCGGTTAAAGAAAAAGTTGATATTAGCTTATATTTAAAATCAGATGCTTCGGAAAATTTTATTTTAGCTTTAAAAAGCCAGATTGAGAATTTTGATACGGTTAAGGAAGTTGAATATGTTTCCAAGCAGGTTGCCATAGAAAGTTTTAGGGAAAAACACAAAAATGACCCAGAAATATTGCAAGCTTTATTGGAATTGGGAAAAAATCCGCTTTCTCCGAGTTTAATAATAAAACCCAAAGATATTAATAACTACGATGAGTTAATCGTAGATTTAAATAAGATAGAAGATAATATAATTGAATCAAGAAATTTTGACGACCACAAGGCTATATTGGCGAAGATTAATAATATTTCCGAGAAGGCTAGCGAGGCGGGCTTATTTATCAGTTCGTTGTTTATTTTAATAACAATTCTTGTGGTTTACAACGCTGTGCGTGTTGCTATTTTTACCCATAAGAGGGAAATTGGTATTATGAAGCTGGTGGGCGCTTCTACTTGGTTTATTCGCGCTCCTTATTTGATTTCCGGGATGATTTATGCGTTTTTAGGGGTAATTATGATAATAATTATTATTTATCCCTTTTTAAGCTTAGCCCAGCCATATTTGGAAACTTTTTTTTCCGGGCTTGAAGTTAATCTGCTGAATTATTATAATAATAATTTTTTGTTGATTTTCGGTTTGGAATTTTTAGCCGCGAGCTTGGTTAATGTTTTAGCCAGCTTAGTGGCAGTAGGGAAGTATTCAAAGGTTTAAAATAATATTAAAATTGGGCTTAATTTATAAAATTTAGCCCAATTTTTTTATTCGAATTTAATTTTAACAATCTCCGGATCGGCTAAAATTCTCATAGGCGGACCCCAGGTGCCGGTTCCCGAGGAAGTATAGACCGTTGTAGAGCCGGATTTTTTTAAGCCGTATTGAAAACCGTCGTATAAAAAATATTCAATAATTTGTACGGGGAAAAGTTGTCCTTTATGGGCATGACCGCAAAGTTCGAGCGTTATGCCGAATTTTGGCGCTACATCCATTTTGTCAGGCACATGCCTTAATAAAATGCTGGGTTTATTTTTATCTATTTTAAGATTTGCCAAAATAGCTTCATAGTCGTTTTTACTGTAAGCTGATTTATAATCAACGCCAATAATTTGCACCCCGTTTATTTCTACCATTTTATCATCTAAAACATTAATACCCGCATTATTGATAGCGTCAATGTATTTAGTATTGTTGCCGAATTCTTCGTGGTTGCCGGTAACAAAAAATTTACCTAAAGGCGTTCTGATGGTTGAAAAAATTTGCGCTAATCTGTCTAAATCAACATTGGCTTGGCCGTCGAAAAAATCCCCGCCGATTAAGAGCAGATCCGGCCGCAAACCCTCAATCTGCTTAGTAACTTTAGTCGCGAATTCATAATTATCAATCGTGCCTAAATGCAAGTCGCTTATAAAGACCGCAGTTTTTCCCTGCCACTCTTTAGGTAAATTTGGCAGATTGATGTT
Source organism: uncultured Gammaproteobacteria bacterium (assembly GCA_964526325.1). GTDB lineage: Bacteria > Patescibacteriota > Patescibacteriia > Patescibacteriales > GWC2-42-12 > JACPHD01. The sequence continues at coordinate 55,357 of CAZGKM010000004.1, read as the reverse complement.
AAGTTCTTTTATTTTAATATTGTTAGCCGCTATAACGCCGTAGATTATTATTGCGGTTGCGGCCAAAAATAAACCGATGATTAAATTTTTTTCATTAACGTTAAAAGAAAATATTTTTCCTAAGAATATAATCAAATATGCCAAAAGGCAGGCTAAAACAAAATAAAGCATAACGCCGAACCAGCTGGCGCTAACAGTATAATAAAGGCGGATAATAATATTGGAAAAGCGGGCGATTAAAATTGAAGCTATGATAAAACTGATAGGCAGTAATATAAAAATAATTTTTAAAATAATTAAATATATTTGTCCGGTTATATTTAAAAAACTGACTAATGTTTGAAATAAAAAATAGTGCATTAAATAAGTAACCGCTAAACTGGCCAAACCGGCCAGAATAAATATATATATCATAATAATATTGCTTATAAATTAATTTTAATGGAAGTTTTTGTTGTTTATTGCGGGGCATGGATTCGAACCATGATAAACGGCTTCACCCCGTCAAACACATTCTCTTTATTGCTCGGGGGCATGGATTCGAACCATGATAAACGGCTTCAAAGGCCGCTGTCTTACCGTTGGACGACCCCCGAGCGATAAAGGGAATTATGCTGCATAGTATTTCATAAGCAAAATCCCGAAAATTCGGGACTGTTATTATCATAAAATATTTTCTTATTTTTGTAAACCCTGTTTAATTATTTTAACTATTATTAGCCTTATTGCAATAGAATGGCAGGTTTTAAGGTTTATGGCCTGCATTTTGCATAATTAAATACGCTCCGGGGTGTTGTTATGTTAGATTTTTTTTAGTATAATACTCAATATGAAAATAAAAAAATATTTAATAATTAGTTTATTGTTTATAATCGGCGTAAGCACGGCTTTGTTTGTTTATAATCATAATTTGAATATTGTAAAAGTTATTGCCGATAATTTGAGCCTTGACGATCAGGAAGCAACTATCAGGGCGATTAATAAGGTTATGCCGGCTGTGGTCAGTATTATTGTTATGGATAAGCAAACGTTGAACGTGATAAATTTATATACGGGCGAACAAACTCAGAAAACCGATATTATTCAAAAAGGCTCGGGTACGGGGTTTTTAATTTCCGCAGACGGTTTAATTTTAACCAATCGGCATGTTGTCGGCGCGGCAGATGAAAAAACAGCCGAATTTAAAATCATTTTAAATTCCGGCAAGCAATATTATGCTCAATTAATCGGGAAAGATCCGATTAATGATTTAGCGGTATTGAAAATTTTTGACAAGAATTTGCCTTATGTGCAATTGGGCGATAGCGATAAATTACGAATTGGCGCTACGGTCATTGCCATCGGCAATGCTTTGGGGCGATACCAAAATAGCGCGACCAAAGGCATAGTTAGCGGATTAGGCAGAAGTATTGAAGCCTCGGACCAAAGCGGAGCAAGCGCCGAGGCTTTAGATAATATTATTCAGACTGACGCAGAAATAAATCCGGGTAATTCAGGCGGGCCGTTAGTCGATTTGGAAGGCAATATTGTCGGTATAAATGTTGCGCTTGATCAAACCGGTTCGTCTATCGGCTTTGCCATTCCCATAAATGATGCCAGGCCGGTAATAAAGAGCGTGCGTGAAATTGGGCGTATTGTCCGTCCTAGATTGGGCGTTAGATATGTAATGTTAACCCCGGAAATAGCTCAGGCTAATAAATTAGCAAAAAGCAACGGCGCCTGGATCTCAATAAGCCAGGACGGAACGCCGACGGTTTTGCCAGATTCTCCGGCCGCAAAAGCAGGGCTTAAGGAAGGCGATATAGTTATGGAGATTAACGCTATTAAACTGCAAGATCAGACAACCTTGCTTTCGGTTGTGCAAAAATATAAACCAGGAGATAAGATAGGCTTAAAAGTTTTTCGTGACGGTAAATCATTGGTTTTAATCGCTACTCTTGATGAGTTTAGATAAATTAGGTAAAATATAAATTGTAACTTAAAGATTACAAATTTTTTTATGATAGAAATAAAGAATTTAACAAAAAAATTTGGCCAGAATTTAGTTTTGGATAATATCGGTTTTTCTGTCGCTAAAGGTGAAATTTTGGGCTTTTTAGGCCCGAACGGGGCAGGCAAAAGCACAACCATGAAGATTATTACTTCTTTTTGGACGCCGACTTCCGGCCAAGTGCTGATTGACGGCCTTGATATGGCTAAAGATTCTCTTTTTGCCAGAAAAAAAATTGGCTATTTGCCGGAAACAGTGCCGCTTTATGAGGATATGAGAGTTGTTGAATATCTGAAATTTATTGCGGAAATTCGTGGTCTTAGCAAAGGAGAAATTAAAGGCAGAATAAAAGAAGTTGTTTCAATTTGCGGTTTAGGCAAAGTTTTGCGCCAGCCTATCGAGGAGCTTTCCAAGGGTTTTCGCCAGCGAGTTGGATTAGCTCAAGCAATAATGCATCAGCCGGACATTTTAATATTGGATGAACCGACAACCGGCTTGGACCCGAATCAAATTGTGGAAATACGAGATTTAATTAAAACCATCGGCCGGGAAAAAACCGTTATATTCTCAACTCATATTTTAAGCGAAGTAAGCGCTACTTGCGATCGGGTGATTATTATTAATAACGGTAAAATTGTCGGTCAAGGCAGTCCGGGAGAGATTATGAAAAAATCAGGCGGCGCGGAAATAATTTATGTAAAAATCAGGGGATTAAAAAATGATGTTGAAAAGAAGCTTGGAGAAATGGAAAATGTTATTAGTGTTAAAGTTAAAGACAAGGAAGCCGAAGATATTTACGGCTATGAAATTGAGCCGGCAAGCGGCGTAGATTTGCGCGAATACCTGTCTTTAACGGTCATGAAAAATAATTGGAGCATTTTGGAATTTTCTAAAAAAAGCGCCAGTTTAGAAAATGCCTTTAGGGAACTTACTAAATAAATATTAACCCCGTTAGATAATTGATATTTAACGAGGGTTATAATAAATATGAGAGAAATATCCAAGCATGCAAAAAAAGATTATTTAAAAATTATTTATATTTTATTTAAAAAAGAATTGATGAGTTATTTTAATTCACCGATTGCCTATGTTTTTATAGGCGTTTTTCTGGTGGCCGGCAATTGGCTGTTTTTTAATACATTTTTTTTGGCGGCTCAAGCTTCAATGAGAAATTATTTTTCTCTTTTGCCTTGGATTTTTTTATTTTTATCTCCGGCCATTACCATGCGCCTTTGGGCTGAAGAAAAGAAAAGCGGCACGATTGAACTGCTTTTAACTTTGCCGGTAACCGATTGGCAAGTGGTTTTGGCTAAATTTTTTAGCGCTTTGACTTTTTTATCCATTAGCTTATTATTTTCTTTGACCATACCTCTGAGCATTGCCTTTTTGGGTAATATAGATTTAGGGCCGGTCATCGGCGGTTATCTAGGCGCTTTGTTTTTGGGCGGATCATATTTAGCTTTGGGTTTATTTATTTCCAGTTTGACGAAAAATCAAATTATCGCTTTTATTATCGGTTTGACCGTTTGTTTCGCCGCTTTTATTATCGGCGCCGAGTTTGTTTTGGCCAGCTCGCCTCAAATTTTTGCTCCGATTATGAAATTTATGGGTTTGGGCAGCCATTTTAACAATATTGCCAGAGGCGTTATTGATACCAAAGATGTTATATATTATGTTAGTTTTATATTTTTATTTTTATGGTTAAACGTTAGAGTGATTGAGAACAGGGCCTGGAAATAAAAATTAACATTATGGAAATAAATAATTTTTTTAAAAAAACCAATTTAACTTTGACCGTCATTATAGTGATAGGTATATTAGCTGTCCTGAATTTTTTCTCTTATAATATTTTTTACCGTTTTGATTTAACGCAAAACAAGGATTATTCTCTTTCTAAAGCCAGTAAGCAGACAGCGGCCGATTCAAAAGATATTATTAACATTAAGGTTTATTTTTCCGCTGATTTGCCGTCCCAATTTTTAAACTTACGCCAAGAAGTGGGCGATATTTTAGACGAGTATGCCAATTATTCCGGCGGCAGGATTAAGGTAGAGTTTATCAGCCCCACAGATGATCAGGCAACCCAGCAAGAATTATATTTAGCCGGCATACCGAAGTTGCAGTTTAATGCTTTGGAAAAAGACAAATATCAAGTTATAAACGGTTATTTAGGCATGTTAATTAAATACGGAGAAAAATTTCAAGCCATTCCGGTGATTCAGGACACTAAAGATTTGGAATATCAAATTACCTCGGCTATTAAAAAATTAACAAGCGCCGAGATTCCCAATATTGGTTTTTGGCAAGGCAACGGTACGGCTGATATTGAGAAAGAGGTTGGCGCGTCTTATGAAAAATTAGGTGAAATTTACAATGTTTCTGCGGTTAATTATTCTACGGATAAAGAAATTGCCGGCGACTTGGACACTTTAATAATTATTGGTCCTAAAGAAAAATTTAACGATGATGAACTTAAGGCAATTGACGCTTTTTTAATGAACGGAGGTTCGCTGGTTATTATGGCCGATGGAGTAAGGGTAGAGCAAGGATTAATATCCAGTAAAAATGATATTGGTTTGAATAAAATTTTTGAGTCTTACGGGGTTAAATTAAATGAAAATTTAGCCCTTGACGTGAATAACGGCATGGCGTCATTTAGCCAGGGTTTTGTTACTTTTTCGATTAATTACCCCTACTGGCCCAAAGTTATAAAGTCAGGTTTTGATCAAAACAATCCGGCGGTATCAAGATTGGAAAGTTTGGTTTTGCCTTGGGCATCAACAATTGACGTAATATCCGATAAAACTAAAGATATGGCGATTTCTTATTTGGCTTTAACTTCAGACCAGGCCATGACCGTGGCTGATAATTTTAAATTAGACCCCCAAGCGCAAATTAATAATGGAGTGAGAGGAAAATTTAATTTAGCCGTTGCTCTAACCGGAAAATTCATAAGTCCGTTTAATAACGCGGGTTCTGAAGTTGGACATTTAATATTGGTCGGTGATAGTGATTTTATCAGTGATAATTTTTTGAATAATTACCCTGGCAATCTTGTATTTTTCCAAAATATTATTGATAGTTTAAGCTTAGGCAGCGATTTGATTTCTATCCGCTCAAAAGGTGTAACCGAGCGTCCCATAAAAGAAATAAGCGAAACGGTTAAAACGGCTGTTAGATATGCCAATATTTTCGGATTAACGATTATTGTCGTGCTTTTCGGGGTTATTAGATACTTTTTAAGAAGAAAAACCAGATTTGAAGATCAGATATAAATTAAAAAATAATTAACATTTATTTTATGAACAAAAAAACGATGATTTTAGGAGGAGTATTGATAGTGTTGATTTTTTTAGCATATGCTTATCAGGGCCCTTTAAAAAAATGGCAAAATAATTTGGGCAAACCGAAAAATATTTTATCTAAAATAAAAATTGAATTGGTTGATAAAATTGAAATCATAAATCAGGGGAAAACCTTAACCCTGGCCAAGCAAAATGAAAAGTGGAAATATGATAATAGTAAAGATTTCTATGTTGACGATTCAATTATGGCAAAAGTTCTAGATGAATTAAAAATAGCCGCCATGTCGGATATTGAATTGGTAGGCAATAACAGGGAAAGAAAAAGTGAATTTAAAACCGATGACACAGGGCTTGAAGTAAAAATTTATCAAGCCAATAAGAAAATTGTCGATTTTATTATCGGCAATAGAGCAAAAGATTATTTAAGTTCTTATATTTCAACTCCCGAGTCGGCGGCCACATACGCGGTTAAAGCTGATTTGCTCGGCGTTTTCAATCCGGCCGATTGGCGTGATTTTACTATTTTTTCAACGCCGGCCGAAAAAATTACCAAAATAAGATTTCAATATCCGAACAGAGAATTTACGGTAGAGCTTAAGGACGGTAAGTGGGTCGGCGTGTTACCTGAAAAATTTGTTGTTAAGCCGGAAAAAATTGAACCAGTATTAAATATTATGTCAAATTTAAAGGCTACGAAAATTCCGGCACAAGTTTTTACGGATACCGGTTTGGATAAACATCTTATAATTATAGAGGCGTCAGGCGATGGAGTAAATAATATTCTAATGATCGGCGCGGCAAGCGATGCTTTGTATTATGCCAAAAGAGGCGATAGCGATAATATTTATCTTATTTCCAAGGCCGAAAAAGACGAATTGGATAAATGGAGTTGGCAATTAAAATAAAATTAAAATAAAAAAATACTCGGCAGATGCCGAGTATTTTTTTATTTTAATTTTATTGTATTAAAAATTTATACAGCCCTTGGGAATTCCCAATTTTTCCCGAGAAGTAAAGGATATCGCCTTTAGTTAATATAAATGAATTGATAGAATCAAATTTAATAAGTTCGGTTATATTTCTTTTTTCCCTTTCGTCCAGTTCAATGGCGTTTATAGTATGATCGGTTGAATAAATGATATAATCTTTGCTTGGGTGCAAAATAGCGTTATTAATGGTATCGGAGATTCTTGTTATTAAGATTTTATTTTTTGTTTCCAAATTGTAAAGCCAAATTTCAAAGTCATTAGCATAAAGTAAATTAGTGGAGTTGGCCCAGAAAATTGTTTTTACGTTATTGATAATTTCCACCAACGGTTGGTAGGCGGATAAAGGGTCGATTAAATAAAGAATTTTATGGCCGCTGTCGTATAGGTTAAGCAAATTTTGTTCCGGATCAATAAAGGAGTAATTTTCGGCGGCCGGCATATTTATATTTTTAATATTTTCTCCGGTTGCGATATCTATAACTTCAAGATTAACCGTTTGTCCCGATTTGATAATTAAGTACAAGTAGTTATTTTTAATTAAATAATCATTAAAGATTTTATCGCCAATAATTTTTTTTGGCAAATTAGATGATTCAAGCCGATAAATGGAATTTTTATCCTGATAACATAGGGTGTCGCCGTTCCATTTATAATTAAATGAATTTGGCGTAAGTTTATTTATGTCTAAAATTGAACTAAAATTAGCCAAATCATAGAGGTAGTTATTGATAATTATTCTATTTTGATTTTCTGACCAAAAAATATTATTTGCAGATAGGTCGTTTAGCTTAGTTGATTTTTCTGATTCGTCAGTCAAATTTAAAAAAGTTATAAGGTCAGAAGATAAAATTACAGCTTGATTTTTATTGGGAGATAAGTAAATCGATCCAATATCGGCTGGTATAATTTGAACCGGCAGATCGTTTTTAAATAAATAAATGTTTTCGGCGAAAGTTGAAGCCCCGGGGTTAATAATTAACTTCTTTTGCCAGCTCCAGTAACCATCAAGTTCAAGTTTTAAATTATATTCTCCGGGCAGCAAATTTTTTATTTTGGCCGGCGTGGTAATATATTTTTTTTTATTGAATATTGAGCTGACCCAGGCTTCTTGGGATTTTTCGTCAATAAATATTTTTGCTCCTTTGGGCTTAGAATCAACAATAAACATACCTGTTCTTTGGATTGAAAAGCCTTTCTTTCCTAACCGGTATCCGGCCGCGTAAAGCATGATAGCCGGCGTTACGGATAGGAATAAAGTAATAAATATTAAACTTAGTATTCTTCTAACTTTCAAAGTCATAATAGTATAACCCCGTTAAATCCGCTTCATGGAAATTTACTAGGGTAAATTTATTTAACGGGGTTAATCAATTCTTTTTATATCCGCGCCGAGTTTATTTAACCGTTCGTAGATATTTTCATAACCGCGGTCAATCGAATACGAATTATAAAGTATGGATTTGCCTTTAGCTCCGAGCATGCAGATTAAAAGATTTATTGCCGGCCGCAAAGCCGGAGGACAGATAATTTCCGCCGGCTTTAATTTTGTCGGTCCGGCGACGGTTACTCGGTGAGCATCGTGAAGTATGATATTGGCGCCAAGCTTATTCAGTTCAAGATAATAAACAGCTCGATTCTCATAAACCCAATCATGGACCAAGGTTTGCCCATGGGCTTGAGTTAAGATAGGCAAAAACAGGGGTAAATTATCAATATTAAGGCCGGGGAAAGGGCGTCCGTAAATTTTATCCTGCAAAGCGTTTAATTTCGCTGGAATTATTTCTATATCGGCTAAATTAAATTGTTTATTTGTTGATTTATATATTTTGCTAATTTTCATTTTTTGACCCATAACTCTTAATTTTTCCAATTCTAAGCTTAGAAATTCTATGGGGCAGGCCGTAATTTTAAATTGTGAAGCCGTAGCAATAGCGATAGCAATGAAAGCCATAGATTCTATGGGGTCAGGCATAATCGGGTAATTGGTTGATTTAAGTTTTTTAACTCCGGTTATTTCCAGTTTGGTTGTGCCGATACCTTTTATATTTGCCCCGGCTTTTTTCAGGAAGTAGCACAGATCCTGGACCATATAATTGGACGAGGCTAAATTTATTTTTGTTTTGCCCGGAAGCTGAACCGCGGCCAGAATGGCGTTTTCGGTTGCCGTATCGCCAGATTCATACATTGTAAAACTTGAACCTTTGGCCTTGCCGCGGTTGATATGAAATAAGTTGTTGGTTTTTTTTACTTCTATTCCCAGATGGTTTAAAGCGATGATATGCGGATTTACCGTGCGTTTGCCTAATTTACAGCCGCTAATTTTTGGCAAAGAAAAATTTTTAAAAACCGAAGATAAGGAGCCGATAAGCAATATGGCTGATCTGGTTTTTTCGTATGATTCTTTATTTATTTTATTGAGATTAATCTTGCCATCGTTAATCGCCTGTAAAGTGTGATCTCCAGTCCAGCTTATTTTCAAACCGATAGAAGTCAATATTTCAATTATTCGATTTACTTCCTCGATGCGCGGCATGTCTGATAATATTGTTTTGCCTTTAATCATCGGCAGAGAGCAAAGAATTGCCACGGCCGAATTCTTTGCCGAATTGGTTTTGATCGTGCCTTTAAGTTTTTTGCCGCCGTTTATTATGAAATTGGACATAGATTATTTTTTATGTATTTTAAGAGTTTTATTATTTATGGATATATCATACCTTGAATCAGCTCTTTTTTCAATCCCATTAATATTTGTCAAAACAAGCCGAGTTGTGATAATATTAAATAGTAAATTACATATTGTTATTTTTTATATGCCCCGCTAGAAATTTAATTAATAAGTTTTTATCGGGTTAATTTATTATAATTATGCAAATTCTTAAGGAAGTCAATAACTCAAGCGTGCCGGAGAAAGTACTGGTTATTAAAAAGCGTAATCATTTAAAAATTGTCGGGATAGTTTTGCTTGGCCTTGTTTTACTTTCAACTGCTTTTGGCGGTGGCATGATGATGGCTCAGAAAAATGAATTTATAAAAAGGATGAGTATAAAAGAAGCGGTTTATGCCGGCCAGGTTTATAATAAATATGTTACCGCGCCAGCCAATAAATTGACTCAAGATATTGATTTTAATTTATTTTGGAATGTCTGGGATCAGCTTAAAGATAAATATGTTGATAAAAACCAGTTAAACGATAAAACAATGTTTTACGGAGCAATTAAAGGTTTGGTTGAGTCGCTGGGTGATCCGTATACTGTTTTTATGGAACCGAAAGTCGCTAAAGAATTTTCTGACGATTTAGCCGGTACTTTTGAGGGTATTGGCGCTGAAATAGGCAAAAAAGATAATATTATAACTATCGTAGCTCCTTTAGCCGATATGCCGGCGGAAAAAGCCGGTCTTCAGGCAGGCGATCAGATTTACGCCGTTAACGGCGAATCAACGGCCGGCCTGGCGATTGATGAAGCGGTTAGTAAAATCCGCGGGCCGAAAGGCACGGAAGTTATTTTGACGATTTTCAGAAAAGGTTTTGAAAAAACTCAAGATTTTAAAATAATCAGAGAAACAATTTTAGTTAAAAGCGTCAGAACCAAGATGAGCGAGGATAACATATTTACTATCAGCATAACTAATTTTAACGATGACACGAGCCAATTATTTAAAAAAGCGGCCGGGGAGGCGATTGAAAAAAACCCCAAGGCTATAATTCTTGATTTAAGAAATAACCCCGGCGGATATTTGGAAACGGCAATCGATGTGGCAAGCGAATGGGTTGATGAGGGCGTAATTGTTACGGAACAATTTAGTCCGGAAAAAAAGAATGAATATTTGCATCGCGGCCGAGCCAGATTAAAAGATTTTCCAACCGTCGTATTGGTTAATCAAGGCAGTGCTTCGGCTTCGGAAATAGTTGCAGGTGCTTTAAAAGACAACGGCAAAGCCACGATCGTCGGCATGAAGACTTTTGGCAAGGGTTCGGTGCAAGCCTTACAAGACATGAATGACGGTTCGTCGGTAAAAATTACTGTGGCTAAGTGGCTAACGCCCAAAGGAAATAATATTAATCATGAAGGCATAGCTCCTGACGTTGAAGTAGATTTGACCGTAGAAGATTTTAATAAAAATATTGATCCGCAGATGGATAAAGCGGTGGAGATATTAAATAAAAATTAGTTAATTATTATTATGAGCGGCTATCCTTTTTGTTATTTGCGATTATTTAATAAAGTTTAAATAGAGATGGCAGATAGGCGAGTTGACTCAGTAATAATATAATAATTTTATATGGCTAATAAAAAGAAAAATAAAGCAGTAAAATATATTTTTATTGTCGGTGGTGTTATATCGGGCGTAGGCAAGGGTATTACCTGCGCTTCTATCGGTCGGATTTTAACGGGTAAAGGTTATAACGTAAGCGCTATTAAAATTGACCCTTACATTAATCTTGACGCCGGCACCATGAATCCGGTGGAGCATGGCGAAGTGTTTGTGACCGAAGACGGCGATGAAACCGATCAGGATATAGGCAATTATGAGCGTTTTTTAAACAAAAATATCGGCCGCGAAAATTATATGACCACAGGCCGTGTTTATCAGACCGTGATTAATCGTGAAAGAAATCTTGAGTATAACGGAAAATGCGTTGAAGTAGTGCCGCATATTCCCGCAGAGGTAATCAGGAGGATTAAATTGGCTGCCGAAAAAGATAAAGCGGAAATTACGCTGGTAGAAATCGGCGGAACCGTAGGGGAGTATCAGAATTTATTATTTTTGGAAGCGGCCAGAATGATGCATTTGGCCGAACCGGAAAATGTTTTATTCATTATGGTGTCGTATCTGCCCGTGCCGTCAATTATCGGAGAAATGAAAACTAAGCCGACCCAGCGAGCGGTCAGAGATTTGAATTCAGCCGGCATACAACCGGATTTTATTATAGCTCGTTCTTTAGCCCCGATTGACGCGCCGCGACGCAGAAAGCTGGCAATTTTTTGCAATATCCAAGAAAGCGATGTAATTAGCGCTCCTGACATAAAGTCAATTTATGACGTGCCGATTAATTTTGAAAAAGATAATTTAGGCGGGCGTATTTTGGAAAAATTTAATTTACCAAGGAAAAAGAAAGATTTATTAGATTGGAGAAAAATGGTAAAAAAAATTAAAGATGCAAAAAAAATCGTTAATATTGCCATCGTAGGTAAATATTTTGCCACCGGTGATTTTTGTTTATCAGATTCTTATATTTCCGTTATTGAAGCGATTAAGCATGCAAGCATGGTTAATGGTTGCCAACCGGTTTTACATTGGTTGAATTGTGAAGAGATAGAAAAACGGGGCGTTAAAATTTTAAAGAAGTTTGATGGCATTATTGTGCCTCAAGGCTGGGGCTCCAGAGGTTCCGAAGGTAAAATTAAAACTATTCAATATGCGCGTGAAAATAATGTGCCATATTTTGGACTATGCTACGGGATGCAGATGGCGGTAATCGAGTTTGCCCGCAATGTGCTAGGTTTTAAAGGCGCGAATAGCGAAGAAGTTGACCCTAAAACTGCATATCCTGTTATTCATGTTATGCCCGGGCAAAAGGAACTCTTAGCTAAAAAGCAATATGGCGGAACTATACGTTTGGGCGGTTGGCCATGCAAGCTTATGCCGAATACGCATTTGGCCGCGGCTTATAAGAAAAAATTTGGCAATAAAACGGTGATTTCTGAACGTCATCGCCATAGGTATGAATTTAATAATGAGTACCGTGAACAATTTGAAAAAGCCGGCTTGCTTGTGGCCGGCACTTCACCGGACGGTAGAATCGTTGAAGCTGTGGAAATTACCAAGCATCCTTTCTTTATCGGTACGCAATTTCATCCGGAATATATTTCCCGGCCGTTAGACCCTCATCCGCTATTCATAGAATTTATTAGGGTTTGCGTTAAATTAAGAAAATAAACTATTTAATAAAAAAAGAAAGCGAAAACGCTTTCTTTTTCTTTGATTATAATTTTGGAATTATTTTTGCGCTACAACATTAACAGTTTTTGCCGATACAAGGCGGTTGTCGTATCTCTTGATTTTTCTGGTGGAGAATTTTACCAGGCCGGCGACTCCGGCGAATAAAGTATCGTCTTTGCCGATTCTTACATTTTTTCCGGGTCGATATTTGGTTCCGCGCTGACGGATAATAATTGATCCGGCTTTAGCATATTCTCCATCTTGGAGTTTTACGCCCAGGCGTTTGCTTTGTGAATCGCGGCCTAAAGTTGTAGAACCGCCAGCTTTCTTATGTGCCATATTGTAATTATTAACTTTTTGGCAATTAACCGTTAACGATTAATTGAGAGGTTAATTTTAATAAATAAAAATGTGGCGTAAACCACTATTTAAATATAGCAAAATAAATATTCAATGTCAAGGCTTGACATCGGCATGGAGCGTGGTATTATATTAATACCAACTAATTTAGTAGGTAATCATAATTTTTTCATAGAATTTCCAAATAAATAAATATGATTTTTTCCACACGTTCAACCTACGGCCTTAGAGCTGTGATCAATTTATCCAAACAGGAAAAGTTTGGCAGTGTTTCTTTAGCTGTTATCGCCAGGCAAGAAAATATTTCTTTAAAATATTTAGAAAGGCTGTTCGCTAGCTTAAAAAAAGCCGGTTTGGTAAAAGCCGTAAAAGGAGCTTCGGGCGGTTATCTATTGGCAAAAAGTTCCAAGCAAATAAATATTTATGATATAATTAAAGCGCTCGAAGGTAAATTAAATGCCTTCCATTGCACCGGTGAAAAGGAAAAAATTTATTGCGGCAATAAATGCAAGTGCGAGGTAACTTCGGTTTTATCAAAAGTGGAGCAAGCTATTAATTCAACCTTAAAAGGCATAAAGTTAAATCAATTATTATGAACCCCGTTGGAAATTGTAAAATTTTACGGGCATTAATTAAAAAAATGCAATTTAATATAACCGGGATTTTTATCGGATTTAAAATTTCTAACGGGGCGAAGCTGATATTTATTATTTTAATTTCATGTTTATCGTTTCTGCCGGCGTTAGCTCAAGCTGGCCTAGATAGCGATAATGACGGTGTTTTGGATGAAGATGAAATTAATATATATAAAACCGATCCTTTTAATCGTGATACTGACGGAGACGGTTATAACGATTGGATAGAACTAAACAATGGTTATTCTCCGCACAACCCTAAAGAAGCAAAATTAGAAGATAATGATAACGACAACGATGGTTTATCGGATAGAATGGAATTAAATTTTCATACCGATTTAAATGATCCTGATACTGACGACGATGGGTTTAAGGATGGCGATGAAATTAATGACGAGTATGACCCCTTGAATCCAAATAAAGTTAAGTTAACTAAAAAAATAGAAATAAATACAGGCAAAGAGCAAAAATTATATTATTTTTTAAAAGATGTTAGAATGGGGGAGTTTAAAATTTCTTCAGGAAAATCGAGCTCAAAGACTCCTAAAGGAAATTTTAAAATAGACGGGAAGGCGCTGCGCGCCTGGTCGGCATATGGCCTTTGGATGCCTTTTTGGATGAGTTTAAAAAATGGTTATTTTGGGATACATGAATTGCCAGAATGGCCGAACGGCACGAAAGAAGGAGAAAACCATTTAGGTACTCCGGTTTCTCACGGTTGTGTAAGATTAGGAGTAGGGCCGGCAGAATTTTTGTATAATTGGGCGCCGATCGGAACCTCGGTTAAGATATATTAAAAAATAAGTAATACTAGTTAGAATAAGATACATTAATAATTAATTATTATGCAATACTCTAAAAAAGTTATTGAGCATTTTAGAAATCCTCATAATCAAGGCAGAATTAATGACGCCGACGCTATCGGTCAGGTAGGCAACCCGGCCTGCGGCGATGTCATGAAAATTTATCTTAAAGTTAGCGAAAATAAAAAGGGCGGAAAAATAATTAAAGATATTAAATTTGAAACACTGGGTTGCGCGGCCGCGATTTCAGTTTCTTCAGCTTTGACCGTGATGGCTAAAGGTAAAACTTTTGCCGAAGCTGAAAAAATAACTAAAGATCAAATTGTTAAAAAATTGAACGGTTTGCCCACAGTTAAGGTGCATTGTTCAATGCTTGGCATTGAAGCTTTGCATCAGGCCATTGAAAAATATGAAAGTGCAAATAAAATTAATTTTTTAAAAAATAAATCATAAAAATATGATAAAAAGCAAAAAAATTAAAAAGATTAAATCAACTGTAAGTATTATGGAAAAGATAAAAAGTGTTTTAGAAACAATTCGCCCTTCGTTGCAGATGGACGGCGGAGATTTAAGTTATGTTGATTTTAATAATAAATCCGGCATTCTAAAAGTTGAATTAATGGGCCATTGCGCTCATTGCCCGATGTCAGCTATAACTTTAAAACAAGGGATTGAGGCGGAAATAAAAAAACAGATACCGCAAGTCAAAGAAGTTAAAGCGGTTTAAAATAAATTTAATCAATAATGTAAATGAATTTTTAGATTCACTAAAGCTTAATAGCCAACGGTCGATAGGTTTCGCAGCCTGTCGGCACAGGCAATAAAATATATGTCTAAACCAATATGTTTTGATCATAGCGCAACTACGCCGACGGATAAAGCGGTTCTAAAAGCTATACTGCCGTATTTCAGCCAAGATTATGGCAATCCTTCTTCGCTCCATAGTTTTGGTCAGAAGGCTTTAGCTGCGGTTAACCAAGCCAGGAGAAATATTGCTGGATTTTTAAATTGCGAACCTGGTGAAATAGTTTTTACATCCGGAGCTACCGAGGCTGATAATTTGGCTATTTTTGGCGTAATCAGTGCTTTAAAGAAAAATAACCAAGGCAAAAAAATTCATGTAATAACATCAGCCATAGAGCACCCAGCCGTTTTGGAGCCTTTTCATGAACTTGAATCACGGGGCGTTGAGGTTACTTATCTGCCGGTTAAGAAGAACGGCATAATAAATTTAGATACTTTTAAAAAGGCGATAAAAGATAATACTGTTTTTGTTTCTATAATGTACGTTAATTCCGAGGTAGGCAGTATTCAGCCGATTAGGGAAATAGGTAAAGTTATTGAAAAAATTAATACAGCCAGAGTTAAAAAAAATAATAAAAATAAAATATATTTTCATACCGACGCGGTGCAGGCTGTAAATTTTTTAAATTGCGACGTTAAATATCTTCATGTCGATTTATTGTCGCTATCCGGCCATAAAATTTACGGTCCTAAAGGCGTAGGCGTACTTCTGGTTAGAGCGGGAACGCCGATTAATGGCGTTCAGCTAGGCGGCCATCATGAAAAAAATTTAAGGAGCGGCACTCTTAATGTTCCCGGCATAGTCGGTCTTGGCGAAGCTGTTAAGATTTGCGCAAAAAATAAAGAGAAAAATAATAAAAAAATTTTAAAATTAAGAAATAAATTCCTCGTTGAAGTCAAGCGTCTTATCCCAAGAATTAGTATTAATACAGATGTAAAAAATTCCACACCGTCTCATGCCAATATTTCATTTATTGGCGCTGAAGGCGAATCGATTTTAATTGCTTTAGACTTAGAAGGTTTGGCTGTCTCTACCGGTTCGGCTTGCGCTTCCGCCAGCCTAAAAGCTTCTCCCGTACTTAAAGCAATGGGTATAAAAGATGAAATAGCTCATAGCACGATTAGATTTACTTTTGGTAAAAATAATACTGAGAAGGAAATAGAAGCGTCATTAAAAATTTTAGCGCCTTTGATCGGAAAATTAAGGCGCATAGCCCCGGAATTATAGCCGCGGTCGTCTAAAGTTTTTAAAGCTCAATTTTTTAATTTAAAGAAATTTTATAAAATTTTTGAATTAACGTTAAATATAAAAACACTTCAAATTAATGAAGTGTTTGTTTTTTTACATAAAACAGTTTCCGCCTTAGCGGAAAGGGCTAATGATATTTTTTAGTTCATTTGGCGTGGTTTTTTTAGTTATTTTATCCATTAAAATGTTGAATTTTTGCATATTCACGGTATCTACGGCCACTTTTTCTTTTAGAATAATTATTTCTTTGGCTTGCGTTATTGTCTGATAAAAATTTTTATACAAAAATAATGACATGAAAACTATGATTATAAGAATTATGAAAATAATGGCAGTAGTCGATAGACTGGATAATTTTTTCGCAGTTAGTTTTATCGGTTTAATTATCGTCATATTATTTTAGTCCCAATAAGTGTCGGCGTTAATATACATATTAAGATTATTTGTTTCGCCGGCAGAAGGTAGTAATTCCTGGCTATCTGCTTTATTTTGTTTGCCGATGGCAGCCGGAGATATTTCCAGAAGTTTAATATTTATATAGTAGCTTAATTTTTCAAGATTTATGAGATAATGAAGTTGATTGATAAAACCGCCTTTTGTAAAAAGCTGGAGATTGGTTTTTTGAAAATTTTGGTTTTCTGTTTTTTCCGGAGCGTTTAAATTTATTTTTTGAGTTATTTGGTTTTTGTTGGCTTCATTTTCTAAACTTGTGATAAATTCCAATTCGCGGTTTTTATTGATAAAAATTTGGTCCAGCAGCTCAAGTTTAGGTTCAATTTTGCTTAAATTTTCTGTTAATTGCTTTAAACTTTGGCCTTTGAGATATTTTTTTTCCAAATCTTCTCTTTGCGCCTCTATGGCAGTGCCCATAGATTTTATTTCTGCAATGGTTGGGATAACAATAAAATAAATCAATGATAAAATTAACGCAAGAAAAATAATCATGCTGGCCGTGATTTTATTTTTTAGATTGAATTTTAAGTATTTATTACCGTTCATGTTAGTTATGCAATTTTGCTAAATTTATTTTAGCGTCAATATCAAAATTAATATTTTCTTTTTCCAAGATATTTTTAATCGGGAAGTTAATATTTTTGAAGATATCCGTAGCCTCCATTTTTTGTTTAAAATCAAGCAAACTTTCGCGCAAGCCGGCATTACCCCTGATTTTTATTGTTTGTTCTTCGAAATTGATTTTAAGATAATTTAAACCGACGTCTTTTGGCGTAATATCGGCTACAATCTCTAGTAAATTTGACCAGGGGATAAAGTTATTTTGTATTGTCTCCACGAAGTCTATTCTGCTGTTGATGCTTTTTATTTTATTATTGTAGCCTTGGTTATTTCTGGTCACTAAAGTGGTTTGTTCAACAATAGTGTTAAATCTTAGCTGGAGTATGGTTTTGGTGACTAAAAGAACAATCGCGATAACAATAGTAATAATAATCAAAACTAAGTTGATTTTTTTTATAAATAAGTAAAGATGGCGCAGTTTAATTTCTTTTTTTAATTCTTCTGAAATAAGGTTTAAAGTAAGCATAATAATTTGGTAATTATCTTTTTATAGTTCATCTATAAAAATTCCTCTTAAGGCCAGTCCGAAGGCGGTTGTAAAAGAAGCGCTAGAATTTTGCTTTACCGATAAGTCTTTTTGTTTATTATCGGATTTTAGTTTGGCCGATTTAAGATTTAGCGTATGTTTTTCCGTAAAAATTTCATCTAATTTATTTTTTTCTTCGCTTATATTAGTTAAGGGGTCAGCCAGTTTAACTTCAAAAGAAAATTCTTTGCTGATAATTTTTTCAAGATCAGGCATTCTTGCTCCGCCGCCGCATAGTAAAATTTGGCTTAATGGTCCGCACTGCTGAAAGTAATTTTCATAAAATGAAATTGCTTCTTTTATTTTTTCCACTAAATTCGCAAGATTATCGGCCAGTATATCTTTAATTACCCCATTGGCTTTATCCTCGCTTAAACCGCAGATAATTTTTACTTTTTCAGCCTGCTCTCTGGTCAAATCTAAAGTTTGTGAAATTTTAGAAGTGATTTCTTCTCCGGTAATAGGCATGCCGACGGTAAAAAGTATGGTATTGCCCGCATAAAATATCATGCAGGTATGATTAGCTCCTATATCGATTATGCCGTAATTCGGACTAGCGTCTATTTTAGTTTTAGTTCCAAAAGTTATCGTGGGCCTTGGGTTGGATGTTTCTTCTTTAAGCAAGCTGCGGCAGATAGGTATGGGTTCAATCTCAAGCGCGATTGGCGATAATTTTGCTTCGTCAAGCATTTCCGTATATTGGTTAACTATATTCCTTGGAGCCGCGCCTATCAGCACGAAGTATTTATCGGTTGTTTCTTCAATAATTTGCCAATCGTGATAAATTTCATTAAGCGCCAGCGGGACGTGTTTTTCTATTTCCGAACCGATAATGTCAGCTAAACGATTAGGCGATTTTTGTATCTCGATTAATTTAATAAAAGTTTTTGCTTCAGGCAGGCAAGCCACAACTTCATCGGAGATGACTTTTCCGTATAAAGGACTGGATATTATTTTTTTAATTGCTTTAATCAGTTCGGCTTTATTTTTAATTTCCCCATTAACCATAATGCCTTGAGGAAGATTTAATTTACTTAAGGCTTGAATTTTTATTTTATCCCGGCGCTTATTAAGTTGAACTAATTTTATCGATAAGTCGGAAATATCTAAGCCGATCGGGCTGGTTGTGTTATTGCTTAACATCATAATGCATTAATTATATCATACAATTTAAGCGATTAATATTCTTCCTCCCAATGTTCAACCGTAAGAACCGGGGAAAAAGAAGTAGGCGACAGCGTATCTATCAGGATTTGGTTGTTAAAAATAATATTAATAATCCTTGGCGAGCTTGTGATTGTTAATTTTCGGCTGGCTGTACCGCCGTTAATTATAAAATCCTTTCCGGCGCCGATATTTACTATGCTCAACTCATCGGTTGAATAAAGAACGCCGTTTATATAGATATCGCCCAAGTCATTTTGAAATTTCATTTTGCCGTTAGCCATTATTCCCGAAGGTGTTGAGGTGGCGTTGTTAACAGTTATGTTTATGATTTTATTATTAGATACTATTTCTAAATCGGCGTTAATAACTAAAAGTCCGTTGACAGTTAAATCAATATCATCATTAATGTTTGTTTTACCGCTTACGAAAATTATGCCATTTAAAGTTAGGCTGGAGTTATTTTTTATTAAATCTTCGAATTGCGCCGGCGTATAGGTGGCGCTTGCTCTATTCTTCATAGACAAGGTGTCGCTTGAATCAAAATCAACCGCCGGCATTGTTATTTCCGCCGGCGCCGGCGGATAATTGGCGGCATAAGTAGACCCGTTAATCGTAACTGTCGCTTGCCAATTTTTATTGTAATTACCGACCGCCTCTAAGTCTTCTTCAATATTAATGTTACTGGAGCCGTTGATATTAAAAACTCCGTTGGAATGAGCATTGCCTCCGTAATAATTTACGTTAGATGTAGAAATGTCAATATTGCCGTCGGCGTAGCTGGCGCTTGTGTCGATGCCGCTTTGGCCCAAAGCTCTATAAACGTAGGTTTTAATTATTCTTTGGCTGGTTTTGCCGTTAATATTAATTGAGCCGGTTGAAATAATATTACCGTGAGCAATGCTCGTATTAGCTATGGAAACGGTGTAAGAGCCGCTATTTGCGCCAAACGGGTCTGTACGGGTAAAACTAGCGGTCCAAGCCGGGTTAGTTTCAAAATTATTTTTGTAGTCGGTGTTATTTTTTAATTTCCAAACCATTTCTTGCACACCGGCCTCGGCCAAATAATAGGTTTTTCCACCTCTGACTTGGCTAGCGGCAATTTTGGCTTCGGTTGAAGAAAAATTTAAAACATAAACGCCTAAAGATAAAATTAAAGACATTATTAAAAGGGTGATTAAAAGAGCAACGCCATTTTCTGATTTAAATTTTTTAAGTCTAATCATATTTATTGTTAAGCGATTATTTTAATTTCTGCCGAAGGCGCTGGTTCTTATTTCAAAAGTGTTGGTATTTTTTATTAGTTTAAGATAAATATTTACCAAACCGTTTAATCCCCAGAATTTTATTTGATCGAAATATTCGCCGATTATGCGGTCTTCTAAAATTATAACTTGGGCCGGCTGGTTATTTTGGTCAAGACTGTTATAGGCGACATAAGTTGAAGGGTCGATGTCAAAATAATAAGCCGAATGCTCTCTCATTAAATCAGTATTGTTTATATAATAACGTATATAGGTAATTTGGCTGATATTATGGCCGTCCTGGAAGATGATTTGGTCTGCCGGCGGATTGGCCGGGTCGTCTTCGGTTGGAGGTAAATTCGTTATAATATCAACAGATTGCCTAAGTTCCCTTGATAAGCGATCAAGAAAAACACGGTTATTTTGCGTTAATTCGGCCAAGTCAGAACTTTTTTTATAAGATAATTGCGACAAAGAATAGATTGATCCGGTTAAAAGGATAACTACAACAAAAATAGCCATACTAACAATTATTTCAGGCAAGGTAAACCCCATTAAATTGCTTTTAGCAGTATTTAACGGGGCAAGTCTGGCTTGTTTAGTTATTTTACAGAATGCTCCGTTTGAAATTTTTAACTTTTTAGGGATTTTAATATAATTAAGAATTTTCATTTGTATTTTATCATAATTATATGCAGTTTATTCAATGAGATGAATGATTAACGTTGACTGGCTAAAGCCGAGATGTTGTAAGAATTTTCATTTTTAGAAATAGAATTAGTGTAATAAACAGTGATAGAAATTTTTTTCATGCCCGTATCGCTAACCGATAATTGCCAATTGCCATCAAGATAGCTTACCGTTGTTTGTCTTTGAAAATAATATAAATAATCAGCCGGGTCGCTTGACAACCTTTGTTTTGCCTCAACCGTGCCAACCGGGATATTGTTATAGCTAAGAGCTAAGAGCTGTTCCAGTTTATTTTGCCCCAGATAGGCGGCTTTGGTGTAATTTTCCGCGTTTTTTACAATAGTTTGACTATAGGGAAATGATTGGACTAAACTGATAAAGGCCACCATTAAAATCAATAGTGCGACCATGGTTTCAATTAATGACATCCCGCGATTTTTTAAAATTTCTTTTAGCATTTTATTCTAAATGAATATAGCCCGAAGGCTTGATATTGATAGTAGCTGTCAGATTATTTGTGTTTTCCAATATTATTTTTCCGGACTGGCTAACACCGCCGTAATAATTAAAAATTACTTTATTGTCGGTTAAATCAATAATCTCTTTAAAGCTGACTTCCGATTCAAGAATCACGGTTTTTATGGTAGTTGTGGCCGTATCTATTTTCTGAATTTGATATTGATTATTAATTAAATCAAAAGTAACTTGATAAACTTTTTGTTCTGTTATGGTTAATTGCTGAGCGTATCTTAGGTCGGTAGTTAAATCGCGGGCGATAGCATTAAGCTTTAAATTAGGCTGGTATTGCCTTAAATAGGGTATGGCTAAGGTTGACAGCAAAGCAATAATACCAAGAACGACCAGTATGTCCATAAGCGTACTGCCTTTATTATCTCGGTATGGTCGCATAATATATGAATTAGTTTAATTATATAACTGATGTTAAAGAGTACATCGGCATAATTACGGCTATAGCCATGCCGCCGACGACTAAACCAAGGAGTAAAATTAAAATAGGTTCAATTATCGCCGGTAAATTATTCATTATTTCGTCAATTTCACCTTCGTAGAATTCGGCCAATTCTTCAAGAATATAATCAAGTTCGCCGGTCTCTTCGCCAATAGCAATCATTTGCGTAACTACCGGAGGAAATAATTTTTGATAATTAGCGATAACTTCATTTATGGTACCGCCCTTTTTAATCTTATTGCTCATTTCATTCAAGGCGTCGCGGTAATAGACATTGCCTAAAACATTGGCCGTGATTTGAAAGCTTTTAATGATCATAATGTCGGTTTTTAAAAGCGAGCTTATTGTGCGAGCGAAACGAGCTAAATTAATTTTTTTAATAATTGGCGCAAAAATCGGTAATTTTAAAAGTAGTCCGTGGAAAATATATTTGCCCTTTTGTGTTTTAATAGATTGAATTAAAATTATAATAAAAATAATCAAGCCGATAAGATAAAGCAAGCCGTGGGAGACTAAGCTGTCGGATAATTTAATGAGAATTTTGGTGGCTAAGGGCAATTCGGCGTCAAAATCTTTAAACATGGCGGTTATTTTTGGTATAACTACGATCATCATAAAAATTCCGATCCCGGACATAGCGAATAAAATTACCGCCGGATAAGTTAGCGCTCCTTTAACTTTTGAAACAAGTTCATGATTTTTTTTAAATTGAATATATAATCTTTTTAAAACTTCTTCTAATTTTCCGGAAATTTCTCCGGATTCAATCATGCTAATGAATAATTGCCCGAAGATTTTTTCGTGCGGCCTTAAGCTTTCCGTAAAACTTACGCCCTTTTCAACATTTTTTGAAATGTCGCTTATTATTCTGGCGAATTTTTTGTTGCTTGTTTGCTGGGTTAAAGTTTTTAACGCCACTGACAAAGAAATTCCGGCTTTAAGCATTATGCCTAAATGCTGGACAAAAAATAATTTTTCAGAAATGGGGATGGAAGAAAATTTTTCTAAAAAACGATTGATTGTTTCCATTGTGCTTTTTTCTTGGTTGACCGGCTGGGTGTCGGCCGGGGTTTTAACCGGCTGATTATCCGATTCATTTTGTGGTGGTAAAATTACAGTCATAATTAATAATTATAATTATTCTTTAGTTACTCTCATAATTTCTTCAATCGTAGTGATGCCATTCTTAGCTTTAATAAATCCGTCTTCAATAATAGTAAGCATGTTTTGTTTTTCCGCCTGTTTTTTAAGCTCTGTCGGCGAGGATTTTTTTAAAATTAATTCCGACATTTCTTGAGTAATTTCTAAAACTTCGTAAATGCCAAGCCGGCCTTTATAGCCGGAATTAGAGCATTGCTTGCAGCCTTTGCCTCGATAAAACAATAAAGCCTCTATGCCTTGCTTGGCGTTGATAATGATTTTCTTTTCTTCAAGTGTTTGCATAATATTTTCAAGGTCAAGCTGTTGCTTTAACTCCGTTATCGTTTGTTTATCCAATTTATAACTCTGGATGCAATTCGGGCAAATTTTTCTGACTAATCTTTGGGCTATTATAACATTAGTGGTAGAAGCTACTAAAAAAGCCGGTACGCCCATATCGGAAAGGCGGGGCAGAGTAGTTACGGCATCATTCGTATGCAAGGTTGACAGAACTAAATGGCCGGTCATAGCCGCATGTATGGCGATTTCCGCAGTTTCTTGATCGCGGATTTCTCCGACCATTATAATATTCGGATCTTGCCTTAAGAATGCTCTTAACCCGGCTGCGAAAGTATAGCCGATTTTTGGATTAACCTGCGATTGGTTGACGCGAGGCATGCGGTATTCAATCGGATCTTCAATAGTGACAATATTAACTTCCGGTCTATTTAAAATATTCATAACTGTATAAAGAGTCGTGGTTTTTCCGGAGCCGGTTGGCCCGGTTACTAAAATCATGCCATGCGGCTTAGAAATATTTCTTTTGATAGTATCCAGGGCTGAAGGCTGCAGGCCTAATTGCTCAAGAGTTAAGACTTGAGCTTTTTCGCTTAAGAGGCGCATGACTATTTTTTCTCCGTCAAAAGTCGGGATAATAGAAACTCTGAAAGAAACTTTATATTCTTTTGTGCTAATTTTAAAGCGGCCGTCTTGCGGCAAGCGATGTTCGTCAACTTTCAGATTAGCCAATATTTTAATGCGAGCGATAATCCCCGGTTGGACGTTTTTAGGCAGAGTCATGACCGTTCTTAAAATACCGTCAACACGATAGCGCGCAATAATATCTTTTTCTTCGGGTTCGATATGAATATCGCTGGCGCTTTCGAAAATCGCGTATTCCAATAATGTATCGACGATTCTCACTATCGGTAAATTTTCCGCTAATTTTTTAAGATTTTCATCACCGCCATCCATGCGTTCGTCGGCCAAGTCTTTAAATTCTGCTTTTAAGCTTTTATGGTATTGTTTTATAGTTTCCTTAAGACTGTCCGGCGTAGTTAAGTAAATTACTGGTTTTAGATGAGTTTTTTTTCTGATGAATTCAAAAATTTCTATATTTTCCGGATCTAAAGTTGCGATTTTTATTTCTTTGTCGTCGGCAGCGAAAGCGATTATTTCATGGGTTGAGGCAATAGGTTCAGGTATATTATACAAAATATCTTTTCTTATAATTTGATCCTTTAAATTAATGAAAGGCACTTTAAAGTAGTTGGCCGCGTCTTCGTATAGGGAGTTTGAAGTAGTCACTTTTTTTTCAATTAAATAGTTTTCCAGAGTTTTTCCGTATTTTTCTGCTTCCATGGAAAATTTTTCAAATTCCTGCGGTGGCAAGACGTCTGATTTTTCCAATATTTTTTTTAGTTGTTGATTTGATAGCATGCGATTATTAAAAAAGATAATCTCTTAATTAAAGAGGATTTAGCTTAATCATATTATAACATAAAATTGTAAATCAAGTAAACTCCGAATATATTTATTTTTAAGCAAAAGTATGTTAAGTTAAATATATGGCGATTGACAGCCATAAAATATTAAATTATATATATCTTGGCCACGAAAAGCTGGCCCAAGCGTTTTTTGATTTGACTGGCTTTATGTTTGTCAGAATGTATCTGATATTTTTGTTTACTTTAAATATTATTAATTGGCTGTTAGCTTTTTATGTCAATAATAATGTCAGTCAAAATTTGGTTGTTTTGCACTATAATGTAAATTTGGGCGTAAATTTGATTGGAGAAGCTAAAGATGTTTATATTATTCCGATTTTAGGCTTGGCTTTTATTATTATCAATTTTATTTTGTTGTTAAATATTTTTAGAAAAAATAAATTTTTAATTCATTTATTACTTGGTTTTTCCCTATTGATTAATTTATTTTTAATTGCCGGTACGCTAGCTATTTATTTAATTAATTTTAGATAATACAATAAATTATGTTTGATTTTTATGTTATTAAAATTTTGCTTTTAACCGCTTTGGCTTTTATTTTTGCTATTATTTGGACCCCTTTGTTAACTCATTATTTGTATAAGTATAATTTAGGTAAGAAAATCAGATCAAACGGTTCAACGCCGGTTTATTCTAAAATGCATGCTCATAAAGATGGTACGCCAACTATGGGCGGTATTTTAATTTGGCTTACCGTTTTAATACTTGCCGTTATGTTTTATTATTTACCGAAAATTTTTTCCGCGGATATTTTTAATTATCTTAATTTTTTATCTCGCAGAGAGACATTACTACCTCTAGGCGCTTTAGTAGCCACCGCTTTAATCGGTTTGATTGACGATTGGCTGGATGTCAGAGGTAAAGGCATTCTGGGCGGTGGCGGCTTAAAAGTCAGGCATCGTCTGTTGATTTATACTATTATCGCCTGTTTTGGCGCTTTATGGTTTTATTTTAAATTAGGATGGGATATTTTTCATATTCCTTTTTTAGGCGATTATCAAATGGGCTGGCCTTATATGTTAATTTTTATTTTTGTTTTAGTGGCTACGGCTTTTTCCGTTAATGAAACCGATGGCCTTGACGGGTTGGCCGGCGGAGTTTTGCTTTTATGTTTCGCCGCTTTCGGAGTTATCGCTTTTTCTATCGACAAATATGATTTAGCCGCTTTTTGCGGTGTTATTGTCGGCGCGTTATTGGCATTTTTATGGTTCAATATCAATCCGGCCAGATTTTATATGGGTGATACCGGTGCTATGAGCCTGGGCATTACTTTGGGTATAATCGCCATGTTGACTAATTCGGCATTAATTTTGCCGATTATCGGCTTAGTATTTGTCATAGAATCTTTTTCGGTTATCATCCAGCAGCTGTCAAAAAAAATCAGAGGAAAAAAAATATTTATTTCTTCGCCGATTCATCATCACTTTGAAGCTATCGGCTGGAGCGAGCCTAAAATCGTTATGCGTTTTTGGGTTATTGCCGGCGTGAGCGCGGCCATGGGGTTGGTAGTGTTTTTATTAGATAAGACGATGTAAACTGAAATGACGAATTTCCAATGACAAATGGCAAATTAATCAATTTATTGACATTTGGATTTGGGATTTGATTAGCCATTAGTCATTTGTAATTATGAAAAATTTAATAATTTGGTTAAATAAACTGATTAATTACAAGGGCGAGCATGAATCGGACAGGCCGCTTATTTTTATAGTTGGCGCAATAATTATTTTCGGCTTGATTATGCTTTCAAGCGCTTCATCGGTTATTGCATATAATACTTATCGCGATAGTTATTATTTTTTTAAACATCAGCTTTTCGGCCTGGTTTTAGGCTTGGCGGCCGCTTGGTTTTTCTCGCGCGTTGATTATCAAATTTGGCGCAAATACGCTTTATGGATGCTGATCGCTTCTATCGGCTTATTGCTTTTGGTTTTTATACCCGGCCTAGCCGGCACCTGGGGCACTTCCAGAAGCTGGATTAATGTTTTTGGTTTTTCTTTGCAGCCGGCGGAATTCGTTAAAATAACTTTCCTCTTATATCTGGCGGCTTGGCTTGAGGGCAGAAAAAAGAAATTAGCGGAAATAACACGAGGTCTCGGTCCTTTTATTGTAATTTTGGGAATTATTGCCGTTTTAATGATGCTGCAGCCGGATATGGGGACATTAACTATTATTGCTTTAGCGTCACTCGTAGTTTATTTTATAGGCGGCGGCAAGCTGAAACATATTGTAAGTATGATTTTATTAGGCTTGTTGGCTTTAATTATTATGGTAAATATTTACCCTTATCAGGCAAATCGATTTAAGTGCATGCTGGATCCGTCCTATTCGCCTAAAGAATATTGTTATCAGATTAATCAATCTTTAATTGCCGTTGGCTCGGGAGGTTTCTGGGGCCGAGGCCTCGGCGCCTCAAGACAGAAATTTTTGTATTTGCCGCAAGCCCAAAATGATGCTATTTTTCCGATAATCAGCGAAGAGATCGGTTTTATTTTTTCCGCAGGCTTGATTTTATTGTATTTGGCTTTATTTTATCGAGGGGTTTCCATCGCCAAACACGCGCCGGACGATTTTGGAAAAATTTTAGCTATTGGCATAGTTAGCTGGATGGTAATGCAAGCTTTTATCAACATCGGCGGCATGGTAAATATACTGCCTATGACCGGCGTGCCTTTACCGATGGTAAGTTATGGCGGATCGGCCATGCTCGTAGCCCTGGCTTCTGTCGGGATATTAATAAATATCAGTAAGCAGACGAAGACGAATTAAAATGAATAATCAATCAAAAATAAATAAAATACTTTTAACCGGCGGCGGTACCGGCGGATCGGTAGCGCCTCTGCTCGCGGTTTATGATGAGCTAATAAAAGATCAGGGCAAGTTTGAATTTTTTTGGCTGGGTACGAAATTCGGGCCGGAGCGCGAAATGGTGGAGCGAGCCGGCATAAAATTTAAGGCCGTAGCGGGAGGAAAATGGCGCAGATATTTCTCTTTTAAAAATATTGTTGATATTTTTAAAATAAAACTAGGTTTTTGGCAAGCGTTTTTTTTCATGATAAAATGGCGTCCGGATTTAGTTATGAGCGCCGGTAGTTTTATTAGCGTGCCCGTAATTTGGGCGGCTTGGATACTGCGCGTGCCGGTTATAATCCACCAGCAGGATATAATTCCCGGGTTGGCCAATAAATTTATGGCGCCGTTTACCAAGGCAATAACCGTGACTTTTGAAAAATCTTTGGCTGATTACGGCAAAAAGGCGATTTGGACCGGAAATCCGATCAGGTGGAGCCTAAAAATCACAAACCCCAAATCCCAATTTCCAATTAATGCAAATTTACCAGTTGTGTTAATTGTTGGCGGAGGCACAGGGGCTGAAGCGATTAACAGGTTGGTGGCCGAAAGTTTAAGCGAACTCACTAAATTTTACCGGATTATCCATATAACCGGTAAGAACAAAGTAGCGCCGGACAATAATATAAAAAGTGTTAACTATAAAAAATATGAATTTTTAAGCGTAGAAAAAATGGCTGAAGTTTTAAACGCGGCCGATTTGGTGGTGACGCGCGCCGGATTGGGGTTTTTGTCCGAGTTGTCATATCTAGGCAAGCCGTCTATAATAATTCCCATGCCTGATTCGCATCAAGAAGCCAATGCCGAGTTTTTTAAAAGTAAAAAAGCCGCGATTGTGGTTGGTCAGAAACATCTAACTGCGGCAAGTTTAACGCACATAATAAAAGATTTGCTGTCTGATGAAAAAATGCTCAGCCAGTTGGCAATAAATATGAGAAATGCGATGAAGCGGGGAGCGGAGCAGGAGATGGCAAAAATTATAAATAAAATAGTAAAGACGTCGGATATCTAAGGGGGTTTCCGACGTCAAAATAAAATATGAAGTGCGATTTAATTGTTAAAGGAAAATACATTTTACCCATAGATGAAAAGTTGACCGTTATAAAAGACGGTTTTGTTGCTGTATTAAAAAATAAAATCGCGGCAGTTGGCAAAGTCGAAAAAATTAAAAATTATCAGGCTAAAGAATTTATTGACGCGGACAATTCAATTATCATGCCCGGCCTAATAAATACCCATACGCATGCGGCCATGGCTTATTTTCGCGGATTGGCTGACGATTTGCCTTTGGATATTTGGTTAAACCGGCATATTTGGCCGGCTGAAGCTAAATATGTTAATGCCGAGTTTGTTAAACGAGCCGGAGAGTTGGCTTGTTTGGAAATGTTAAAAGCCGGTGTGACAAGTTATAATGACATGTATTTTTTCGGGCAGGCTATGGCCGAACCGGCGATTAAAAGTAACTTAAGAGCCTTTATTGGCATAAGCATATTAGATTTTAAAAATCCGGAGGCAGGAATAAAAGAAGCGATTGCTTTGGCGAAAGAATATAAGAATAATGAGTTTATAAAAATTATTTTGGCGCCGCATGCTATCTATACCTGCTCAAAAGATAATTTATTAAAAATTAAAGCCGTTACCGAAGCGGAAGATTTACGTATTCACATTCATGTTAGCGAAACCAAAAAAGAAGTTGAAGATTCTGAAAAAGCTTACGGTAAAACGCCGGTTGAATATTTAGATGAGCTTGGTCTGCTATCTGAAAAATTGACCGCCGCACACAGCGTTTGGCTAAGCGATAACGATTTGAAAATTTATAAAAATAGGGGAGTGCGTGTTGCACATTGTCCTATTAGCAATATGAAATTGGCTTCGGGCGCGGCACCGCTTAAGCAAATGATGGAATTAGGTATAACCGTTGGTTTAGGCACCGACGGCGCGGCCAGTAACAATACTTTAGATTTATTTTCCGATATGCGCGCTTGCGCCCTGCTTCATAAAGTAAATAATTATGACCCAACGGCGATTAGCGCTAAAGAAATAGTTAAGATGGCGACCATAGACGGCGCCAAGGTATTAGGCGAGGAAAAAGAAATCGGTTCGCTGGAAATCGGGAAAAAAGCCGATATAATTACCATAAATTTAGATAAGCCGCATCTAACGCCGATTTACGATCCGTATTCGCACCTAATTTATTGTGTTAATGGTGAAGACGTGGAAAATGTTATTGTAAATGGGAAAATAATAATGAAAAACAGGGAAGTTAAAACGCTAGATGAGGAAAAAATACTAAAGCAGGCAGGGGAGTTTAAAATATAAAAAATATCACCATTTTTTGTCATTCCCGTCCGCAAGATGCGGGGGGAATCCAGGAGTTCGTGGCAGGAAGATGAAAAATAACCCGATTTATTTATCCGCTACTCATTTGAGCATTTATTTATGCCTGTTTTAAAATTGAAACATTCGTGATGCTGCGCTAGGCCTTACTTTTTACCGCGCCCGCAACGCTTCGCTTGCG
>CAZGKM010000004.1:0-25216 GCA_964526325.1 uncultured Gammaproteobacteria bacterium | reverse complement strand
TCGTGATGCTGCGCTAGGCCTTACTTTTTACCGCGCCCGCAACGCTTCGCTTGCGA
Source organism: uncultured Gammaproteobacteria bacterium (assembly GCA_964526325.1). Classification (GTDB taxonomy): domain Bacteria; phylum Patescibacteriota; class Patescibacteriia; order Patescibacteriales; family GWC2-42-12; genus JACPHD01. Next base: position 25,160 of record CAZGKM010000004.1, on the reverse strand, counting down.
GGCGGGCGAGTGACTAAAAAGTAAGCAACCCCGCATTTGCGGGGCGGGGGTTTCCGATTGGCTATCTCTCTGATTAATCTTTGCGCTGTAAGCAATGGCGCCAACTCCAACCCCCGAACTCCCGAGTGACTTTTAAACATTCTTTATAAATATAATATTTTTTAATGTAAGAATATGGATTTTAGCAAGATTAAAAAAATTTATATGATAGGAGCTAAGGGCGTGGGCATGACTATGCTCGGGCAGTTTTTGGCTGCAAATGGAGTGGAAATTAGCGGTTCGGACGGCCCGGAAAAATATATGACCGACGCGGTTTTAGCTAAAGCCGGCATAAAAGTTATTGAATATTTTTCCGCGTCGAACATTCCTAAGGATGCTGACTTGATAATTTATTCAACCGCTTATAACGCGAAAACCAACGTCGAAGTAGCCGCGGCTTTAACCGGTAAAATTAAAATATTAACTTATGCCCAGGCTTTAGGTGAAGTATTTAATCAGAAATACGGCATCGCCGTAGTTGGTTCGCATGGTAAAACCACGACCACAGCCTGGCTGGGCTATGTTATGAAAATGGCCGGATTTGAGCCAAACGTAATGGTAGGGGCCGAAGTACCGCAATTTAACGGCTGTTCGTTAATCGGCAATTCAGATTATCTGGTGATTGAAGCGGACGAATACCAAAATAAGCTTGAGCATTATCAGCCCAAAGCCGTAATTTTAAATAATATTGATTACGATCATCCCGATTTTTTTCCGACCAAAGAAGATTATGAAAACGTTTTTATTGAATTTATGAAAAAAATACCGGGCAAAGGATTTCTGGTTGCAAATTTTGACGATCCGGTAATCAGAAAAACCGCTCAAGTAAATTGCAAAGGTAAAGTTATTACCTACGCGATTAATGAAGCGGCCGATTATGTGGCTTATGATATTAAAAATAATAACGGCAAGCAGTATTTTAAAGTGAAATTGGGAGTTGAAGATTTTGATGAAGAGGAGGAAAACCCCCAAGCCCTTGGCAATGAGTTGGGCGATTTTTCCATTAATCTCGCCGGCCGGCATAATATTTTAAATGCTTTAGCCGTAATCTCTACGTGCGTTGAATTAAATATTGAACTTTTTAAAATTAGAAAATGTCTGGAAGAATTTACCGGCACGGCCAGGAGAATGCAGGTCTTAGGCGAATTCAAAGGCGCGGTCATAATTGACGACTACGCTCATCATCCGACAGAAATACAAGCCACCATAGAAGCTGTGCGGCAAAAATACGGCTCAAAAAATTTGATTGTGGTTTTCCACCCGCATACTTTTAGCCGCACCAAAGCTTTATTTAATGATTTCGCCAAAAGCTTCAGTCGAGTTGATGAATTAATAGTTATAGATATCTACGGTTCGGCCCGCGAGCGTCGTGGCGGAGTGCACAGCCGTGATTTAGTTGAAAAAATAAAAAATAATAATCAGGCGTCTGGCGTCAAACAGGAAGTAAAATATATTTCGACACTGGCGGAGTGTGAAAAATATTTAAGGAGCCATGCCGGGAGAGGCGATATCGTAGTGCTGATGGGCGCCGGAGATGTATTTAGGGTGGGAGAGAATTTGGTGAAAGAATAATGTAATATTTTACCTAATTTTACGTAATATTAATAAGGGGTATAATATATACCTGTTTTTTATATTTATGACTGAAACAGAGTTAAAGCTAAAATTAAATAAAAAGTCGATTAATATGCGCCAATTTTGGTTAAGATTGTGGCGATTAATCGCGGCTTCGCATAGGCAAATTATTAATTTATTTATTTTGATAATATTTTTTGAGCTGTCAAAGTTTGTCGGGCCGTATTTATTAAAGCGGATTATCGATTTAATCGCTAATTTTCAGCCCGAGCATATAAAAAGTATTTTAATTTTCGTCGGCTTAATTTTTGTTTCCGATTTTGTAGTTTATGCGATTGATTATTTCGCCGACAAAAAGATATTTAGGATTATTGTTGACGTAGAAAAATATTTATCGGTTAACGCCCAGAAAAAAATGGTTGAATTGGGATTAAGCTATCACGAGAAAGAGAATACCGGCAATAAAATTTTTAAAATTCAAAGAGGCATAGATAAAATAACCGATTTGCTAGGCAATTTTTTTTGGGACGTTGGACCGACTATAATCCAGACGATATTCACGGCCGCAATATTATTTATTATGGATTGGCGCTTCGGTTTGGTGTTTATATTTTTTACTCCCATTTTTATATTGCTTACTTCCAACTTGAATAAAAAAATATCTCCTTGGCGCCGTTTGCGCCATGACATGTATGAAGACGCCGCCGGCAAAATGGCCCAGACAATCATTAATATCAATACGGTAAAATCTTTTGTCCAGGAAAATCGCGAGGTCGGGGAATTCAAAAAAATAAAAGAAGAAACTAAAAAAGTCGCATTACTCGAATTTTTTAAATTATTGAAGTATAATTATTTCAGAAGCTCCGTAATAACCGGCGGACGGATTTTTATTCTGCTTTTAGGCGTTTATTTGGTTTGGATCGGCGGCATTACTATCGGCAGCTTGGTTTTTATAATAACAATTTCGGAAAAAGCTTTAGTTTCTTTATTCAGAATTTCCCGGTTGTATGACCGGATTATGGATTCAAGCGAAGCCATTAACCGTCTTTATAAATTAGAGAATCAAGGCCTTGATATTATAAATTCCGTTTCGGGGTTAAAAGTCAAAAGTTTAATCGGCGAAATAGATTTTAAAGGCGTAGAATTCATCTATAAAGGCGGTAGCGCTAAGGCGCTTAATAAAGTAAATTTTAAAATAAATTCCGGCTGTACTACGGCTCTAGTCGGTCCGTCGGGCGGCGGAAAAACTACGGTAGCTCGTTTAATATACCGCCATTACGATCCGACGGAAGGAAAAATTTTACTTGATGGCAAAGATTTAAAAGATTATGATTTATATAGTTTCAGAAGATTTCTAGCCGTAGTGCCACAGGAAGTGGAAATTTTCAATACCAGCATTAAAGATAATATTTCGTATGCCAATAAAGAGGTAAGTATTGAAGAAATTAAAGCGGCCGCTAAAATCGCCAACGCCGAGGAGTATATCAGCAAGTTAAAACATGGTTATGATACTATAGTCGGTGAGCGCGGCGTTAAACTTTCCGGCGGCCAAAGGCAGCGCCTCGGTATTGCCAGGGCGATTTTAGCCAATCCGAAAATTTTGATTTTTGACGAAGCTACTTCCAGTCTTGATTCATCAAGCGAAAAATTAATTCAGGAAGCCTTGGGAAAAATAAGCAAAGATCGGACAGTTATAATTATCGCCCATCGGTTAAGCACGATTAAGCGCGCCGACAAAATTATTGTCTTAGAAGATGGCAAAGTAGCCGAGCAAGGCAGCCATTACGAATTATCCAAAATAGAAAGCGGTTTATATAATAAATTATTAAATCTTCAGCGCATAGGGGATATAAAATAGGCGACTTGACAAATTTAATAAATTAATGTATATTATAATGTTTTACGAAAGGGGGTGATCTTTTAAAATCGGCATAGTATCGGCATGTGGTGTTTAGTAAAATTGAGTAAAAAATTTAAAAAACAAAAAAGGGGAAAATATGCTAAGTGAAAGTAGACCGATTACAGGAGGAAATTTATCGGATAAAATTTTTTCAACAAACCCCATGAGTTGGAGCGAGGTCATAACTCCAAGAATGAAAAAAGTAGTGGAAAATTTACTCGTTGTTGTTAGTTCTAATGGCGATACCGTGATTGTAAATGGAGGAGAAAAGATTGGGTTGGATAATTTTGTTAAATATCCGACCGCTTACGTAAACGAAAAGACTCGTAACGGAGTTATCTGCATTTTTAACCCGCATTTAACGCCGGACGGGAACATTGATCTTGGTTAAAAAGATTATGCCAATCAGACGAAAAACTTAAAAATCGGCCAGTATAGATTTTGTCTAATTGGCATAAGCAAGAAAGTTTCTTAGCCAAAACCAGGGGTGCTATACCCTCTGCAACAAGGCTGGGAAAAGGGGTGAGCAATAACGCTTACCCCTATTTTTTTACGCGCATGGCTTTTTTATTGGTTTTTTGTTAATATATATTAAATATGATAGTTAAAATAATAACCAATATTATATTTATCATTAGTCTTGGGGTTGTGCAGATTTCTCTAGTTAGTGGTTTATCTGGCATAGCCGGTAATTTAAATTTAGCCTTAGTGTTTTTAATTTTTATTTTAGGTTTTTCCGGCTTTGATTTTACCGCTTGGTGGACGGTCGGCATCGGGTTTTTATTTGAAATTTTTTCTTTTTTGCCATTTGGCACCTATCTTTTTAGCCTAAGCTTAACTATTGTTATAGTCAATTTTTTATTAAATTATTCTTTTACAAATCGTTCGCTCTATTCATTTTTAGTCTTGACCGGGCTGGCAACCATTATTTATGAATTAGCAATTAATTTTTTTGTTTTAATCTTCGTTGAGATAAATTCTTTCGCTTCGGTTATGGCCGGTAATTTCTGGCTTTCCATGCTGGAAAAAATCGGTCTGAATCTTCTGTTTACATTTATTATATATTATATAATTTATTTTTTAAGTAAAAACTTAAAACCGGTTTTTTTAATTCACTCCGTAAAATAGCGCCTCCGCGCTAATTTTGCTTTAGGAAAAATTATTTCACGGGGTAAAAAAATATTAACATGACTTCTTTATTTAAAAGACAATTTAAAAGGAGCCATCCTTTTACCATAAAAGAAGGCGATGTTAAGCTCGGTAAATTAAACAGGGGGCTGGCCGACGATTGGCTTGAGCAGACTTCAAGCGTTAAAGAGACTATTGGGAAAAATTTTGACATCAATAAAGTTTTTAAAATAAATTTAGCTCTGCTTTTTTTTATAACCGTTATTATCAGCCGCGCCGCCTGGCTTCAAGTAGTAAAGGGGAGCTATTATTATGAATTAGCCGAAGGCAACCGCATAAGAGTTGAAAGGTTGGAAAGTAAAAGAGGAGTAATTTACGATCGTGAATATCGGCCGCTGGTAAGAAATTCAGCTAATTTTTTATTGTATTTCGTACCGGCTGATTTGCCTAAAGATAATTTAGCCCTCCAAGCCATTATCCAAAGAGTCAGCGAAAATTTAGAAAATTTAAAGCCTGAAGATATTTTAAATTTGCTGTCCGCGGTTAAGCCCGGTTCGCTTGAATCATATCAGCCGCTTTTTATTGCCGATAATATTGATTACGATAAAGCCATGACGCTTTATTTAGAATCGGATAATATGCCCGGCGTTGTCATAACCAATAAAACCAGGCGGGAATATAATTTATATAGCCTGTCTTTATCGCATATCTTAGGTTATACGGGAAAAATTAATGATAAAGAATTGGCGAAATTCGGTTCGGAATATTTACCGATAGATTACATCGGCAAATCCGGCATAGAAAATTTTTGGGAAAATGAAATGAAAGGGACTAACGGTAAAAAACAAATCGAGGTTGATGCCTTAGGCAAAGAAAAAAAGATTATTAATCAAGAAGCCGGCGAAGATGGCCATAATTTGGTTTTATCGATTGATATAGTTTTACAAAAAAAGTTAGAAGAATCGGTAATAGCTGCTTTAGAAAAGAATCATCTTAATAAAGCTTGCGCTATCGCGCTTGATCCGAATAACGGTGAAATTTTAGCCATGGTGAGTTTCCCTTCGTATAATAATAATGACTTTGCCCGCGGTATGACATCGGAACAATATCAAAAAATTATCAGCCATCCAGATCAGCCTTTGTTTAATCGCTGTATTTCCGGCGAATATCCTTCCGGTTCGGTAATAAAACCGGTAATCGCTGCCGCGGCGCTAGAAGAAAATATTATAAATGAGAACACCAGTTTTTTAAGCACCGGCGGCATAAAAATCGGCCAGTGGTTTTTTCCTGACTGGAAGGCCGGTGGGCATGGGACGATAAATGTTAGGCGGGCGCTAGCTGAATCGGTTAATACTTTTTTTTATTATATCGGCGGCGGTTATCAGGATTTTAAAGGTTTAGGGCTTGAACGCATGGTAAAATACGAAAAATTATTCGGTCTGGATACGCAAACCGGCATTGATATGCCCGGCGAAGCCAGCGGATTTTTACCGACCGAAGAATGGAAAGAGGAAACCAAAGGCGAATCCTGGTATATCGGCGATACTTATCATCTTTCAATCGGCCAGGGCGATACTTTGGTCACGCCGCTTCAGGTTGCCGATTATACCGCGGTTTTTGCCAATGGCGGTTCTCTATACCGGCCGCATATAATTAAACAAGTATTAAATAGTCAAGATAAATTAATCGGCGAAGTTGATAATAAGCCGATTAAATCCGATGCTGTAAGCTCTAAAAATATTCAAATTGTCAGAGAGGGCATGAGGCAGACGGTTACGGCCGGCAGCGCGAGAAGTTTGCAATCAGCGCCGGTCGCGGTGGCCGGGAAAACCGGCACGGCGCAGTGGTCAAGCACCAAGCCGACGCATGCTTGGTTCACAGGCTTTGCGCCTTATGATAAGCCGGAAATAGTTATTACTATTTTAATTGAGCAGGGCGGTGAAGGCTCTTATACGGCCGTGCCGATTGCCAATGAAGTTTTAACGTGGTATTTTAGCGGGAAGAAATAGTTATTATAATTTTAAATATTAGCACGTAAAAAATTGTTCATTTAAAAATTGGAGGTCAGCTATGTCAAGTAAAAAAGTTCGTCAGGACGTAATTTCTCCTCAAGAGTTTACGAGGATGTTGAAAAAAGTTGATTTATCAAGCTTCTGGAGAGAAGTTGTTATTGATGTTTCCAGGGAAGCGGATGCATACTATTATGCAAGAGCTAAATCAAGAGAAGGGGCGGAGCGCCATGTTTTTATTTAAATGAAGTTAGTGGAGATGAATTATCTCCCAACATTGTAAGGCAATATTTTAATTATTGCCTTTTTTTATTTAATTTTAGGTAAAAATAATTTATTCTTAGCACTCTTGACATAGGAGTGCTAAGTGGTGTAAAATGTAAAATATAGTGAAATTACATTGTTATAATATGGATGAAAGAAAGGCTTTAATTTTAAATACTATTGTTCGTGAACACATAAAAACTGGCGCTCCCGTAGGGTCGGAAGTTTTGGTTGATAAATACAAATTGGATATTTCTCCTGCCACGGTTAGAAATGAGATGGCTAATCTTGAAGATGCCGGCTATATAAAGCAGCCGCACACTTCGGCCGGCCGCATTCCGACCGAAAAGGCTTATAATTTATACATTGAAAATTTGGCCGAGAAAAAATTAGGCGTTTTGGAAATTAAAAGTTTTTCCAGGCTGTTAAAAAATAAAAACGAATTAAGTTTTAAACAAACCGCCAAAGAGCTGGCTAAAGTTTCCGGCAACGCGGTTTTCTGGGCTTTTCACCGCAATAATTTATATTATACCGGCATTTCCAATCTATTGTCCCAGCCGGAATTCTCCGAGACTAAATTGATTTACGACATTTCGCAGATTATTGATCGGGTGGATGAAATAATCGATAATATTTACAATAAACTTGAGCCCGGTCCGCAGATTTTTCTCGGCGCCGATAACCCTTTCGGAGATTTCTGCGGCACGATTTTAGCCAAATATAAATTTAAGGATAACATCGGCTTATTCGGAATTTTAGGCCCGATGAGAATGGATTATGAAAAAAATCTGGCTTTAGTAAAGTTATTAAATAATATATTAATGGACCCCGTTAGAAGTAAGAATTTTAAAGAGTAAAACGATAAGTATTTAATTACAAATTAACATGCTAACTTCTAACGGGGTGGAAAAATAAAATTATGACGGACGAAAAAAAAGATAATAATCAAAAATATCCGGAGCCAACGGTTGGGCCGATTATCTATAACGATAAAAGAGAAATTTTATTAATTAAGTGCCCGAAGTGGGGAGATTACTGGCATATACCCGGTGGTCATATTGAAGTAGGAGAGACGGCCGAACAATCTTTAAAAAGGGAAATAATGGAAGAAACCGGATTGGAAATAGATGATATAGAGTTTATCGGCTGGCAAAACGCGATTGAGCCGGAAGGATTTTTTAAAAAGAAACATTTTATTTTTTTGGATTATTGCGCCAGAATGTCGGGAGGAGAAATAACTAAAAGCCGAGAGATGGAAGAATATATTTGGGTTCAGCCGGAAGAGGCGTTAAAAACTTTAAACATAGATCCAGCGACCGTAAAAACCATTAAATTTTATTTAGAACATATTGAAAATAAAGCCAACGGCTATGAGGATAAATATAAGCGCGCTATAGCCGATTATCAGAATTTATTAAAGCAGACGGCCAAGGAAAAAATGGAATTCGCGGTTTATGCCAACGAGCAGATGCTAAGGGAGATTTTGCCGGTCTATGATCATTTAAAATTGGCCATAGAGCATCATAACGGCGAATCAACCGACGACTGGCTTAAAGGCGTAGAGCATGTGGTTAAGCAATTTAAGGATGTTTTAGAAAAAATCGGGGTGGAAGAGATTAAAGTTAAAGATAATGCATTTGATCATGATTTGATGGATGCTATTTCGAGTGAAGAGACGGAAGATAAAAGTTTGGACGGTAAAATAGCGCGGGAGATTAAAGCCGGCTATAAGTTAAATGGAAAAGTTATAGAGCCGGCGAAAGTAATAGTGTATAAGTTAAAGTAATTTTTTAATTTTCGATTTTGTAATTGTAAATTAAAAATTTAACAAAATAAAGATTATAATTAAAATTAATTTCTGCGATAAATTCTAAAATACGGAATTATCGCAGGGGAGGAACAAAATATATGTCACCAATTATAAAATGGATGCCATCTCTCGAATCTTTCGAGGACATGGATAAAATGTTTGAAGATTTTATGCCGGCGAGAACCGGTTTTAGCGGTTATGTTCCGGCCATAGACGTTTATCAGGATAAAGATAAGGTCTATATTGAAACCCAATTGGCCGGAATCGATCCGGAGAAGGTTGATATTTCCATTGAAAATAATGTTTTGACCATAAAGGGCGAGAGCGAAAAGAAAAGTGAAGTTGAAGATAAGAATTATTACCGCAAAGAAATCAGGCGCGGCAGTTTTTATAGAAGCGTGCCTTTGCCGTCGCAGGTTTTAGGCGAAAAAGCTTCGGCTGAAGCGGTTAACGGCATTTTAAAAATCGCCGTACCTAAAGCGCCGGAAACCAAGCCGAAAACGATAAAGATAAAAACGGGGAAGAAATAAATTGCGTAGCTCATAACGCGTAAATTAAATCTGTCATGCTTTAATCCGGCATCCAGGAGTGAGTGGTAGGAATGTTTTTAGCTCTTAATCTTGGATTCCTGCTTTTGCAGGAATGATAAAATAAATAATAAATAATAAATAATTAAATTAATTTCTGGATTCCTGTTTTCGCAGGAATTACGGAAAAGTAATAAATAATATGTCAAAAATACTAGGGATTGATTTGGGAACCACTAATTCGGCTATGGCCATTATTGAAGGCGGACAGCCGAAAATTTTAGAAAATGCCGAAGGCAACCGGACAACCCCTTCAATCGTGGCGATTTCTAAAAACGGGGAAAGGCTGGTCGGCCAGACGGCTAAAAGACAGGCCGTAACCAACCCGGAAAATACGGTTTACGCGGTTAAGCGCTTAATCGGCCGCAGTTTTGAATCGGACGAAGTCCAGCGCGACATTAAAATTTCGCCGTATAAAATAGTTAAGGCCAACGGCGGCGTTAAAATAAAAATGTCCGATAAAGAATATACGCCGCAGGAAATTTCGGCTATGATACTCGCTAAGCTAAAAGCCGACGCTGAAGCCAAGCTCGGCGAGAAAATTACCGAAGCCATAATTACCGTGCCGGCTTATTTTGACGATTCGCAGAGGCAGGCGACTAAAGACGCGGGTAAAATCGCCGGTCTTGACGTTAAACGCATTATAAACGAACCAACGGCCGCGGCCTTGGCTTACGGTTTTGAAAAGAAAAAAGGCGAGCAAATCGCGGTTTATGATTTAGGCGGCGGCACTTTTGATATTTCAATTTTAGATGTATCGGCCGATACGGTTGAAGTCAAATCAACCAACGGCGATACTCACTTGGGCGGTGAAGATTTTGACCAAAGGATTATTAATTGGATAATTGAAGAATTTAGAAAAGACCAGGGCATTGATTTATCCAAAGACACCTTATCGCTTCAAAGAATTAAGGAAGCCGCGGAAAAGGCCAAAATTGAATTATCAACCACCATGGAAACGGAAATCAACCAGCCTTTTATTACGACCGACGCCAACGGGCCAAAGCATTTGGTTATGAAGATGACGCGTTCTAAACTCGAAGAATTGGTCGGTGATTTAGTTGAGAAAACAATCGCGCCCTGCGAGTCGGCTTTGCGTGATGCTGGTTTTACGATTAAAGATATCCAGGAAGTAATTTTAGTCGGCGGCATGACTCGCATGCCGTTAGTACAAAAAAAAGTTAAAGAATTTTTTGGTAAAGAGCCGAATTTAACGGTTAATCCGGATGAAGTCGTGGCTTTAGGCGCGGCCGTACAAGCCGGAGTATTGCAAGGCGATGTTAAGGATGTGCTGTTATTGGATGTTACGCCGTTAACTTTAGGCATAGAAACTCTTGGCGGCGTGGCTACGGCGCTGATTGAACGAAACACAACTATCCCGACCTCAAAATCGCAAATCTTTTCCACCGCGGCCGAAGGCCAGACCAGCGTGGAAATCCATGTTCTGCAAGGCGAGCGCCCGATGGCGGCCGATAATAAAACTTTAGGCCGTTTCATTCTGGACGGTATTCCGCCGGCGCCGCGCGGCGTACCACAGGTTGAAGTAAGCTTTGACATAGACGCTAACGGCATTCTTAATGTTAAAGCCAAGGATAAAGCCACAAATAAAGAGCAAAAAATTACCATTACGGCCTCTTCCGGCTTAAATAAAGAGGAAGTTGAAAAAATGAAGAAAGAAGCTGAACTGCACGCCGAAGAGGATAAAAAGAAAAAAGAGCAGGTGGAAACCAAAAATCAAGCCGAGGCGGTAATTTTCCAGACGGAAAAACTGATTAAAGACGCCGGCGATAAAATGAAACCTGAAGACATAAAAGAATTGCAGGATAAAATCGAAGATTTAAAGAAAGCAAAAGACAGCGATCAGCTTGATGAAATGAAAAAGAAAATGGAAGAATTAAATGCGGTGGCGCAGAAAATCGGCGCGGCCATGTACCAAAATACTCAAGCCCAACCCGGCGCTGAAACAGGCGGAACGCAGTCCGATAGCGGTCAGCCAGGCGGTGATACCGGAGCCGGTGAAGATAAAAAGGATAAAGAACCTGTTGAAGGCGAATTTACCGAAAAGAAATAAAACCGATTGCAAATAATAAATCATGGCGGAGCGCTCGCGATTTTTGCGGGGCTCCGCCAATGAATAATAAATTTTAATATGGGGAAGGATTATTACAAAGTTTTAGGCGTGGATAAGGGTGCTTCGCAAGATGAAATTAAAAAAGCTTTTCGCGAGAAAGCGCATCAATGCCATCCTGATAAGCAAGGCGGAGACGAAAGTAAATTTAAGGAACTTAATGAAGCTTATCAGGTTCTAGGTGATCAAAAAAAACGTTCCCAATACGACCAATTCGGCTCAACTTTTGAACAGGCCAGGGGTCAAGGCGGTTTTTCCGGCTTTGAGGGTTTTAGGGATTTTTCCGGTGCGGCTAACGGTTTTAATATAAATATGGACGATTTGGGCGATATTTTTGGTGGGCTGGGCGATGTTTTCGGCTTCGGTGGAGGTCAGAATCAGCGGTCGCGAAGGGTTAGGCGCGGCAGTGATATTCAGGTGCTTTTAGCCATTGATTTTAGCGAAGCGGTTTTTGGCGCGGAAAAAGAAATTGGCTTAAAGAAAACAGTAAAATGCTCTAAGTGCCACGGCGAGGGTAGAGAGCCTGGTTCGGAAGTTGTTACCTGCAAAACCTGCGGCGGCAAAGGGCGTGTCATAAGAGTGCAGCGGACGATTTTAGGCAATATGCAGGTTCAGATGACCTGCGAAGATTGCGGCGGCGAAGGTAAAACATTCAAAGAAAAATGTTCGGCTTGCCGGGGCGCCGGGTTAGTCCAAGAGATAGTTAATTTAAAAGTTAAAATTCCTGCCGGTATTGATAATAATGAAACCATAAGATTATCTGGGCAGGGAGAAGCGGCCGCTAATGGCGGCCAGGCCGGTGATCTGTATTTAAAAATAAGAGTAAACCACGACCGCCGGTTTGAGCGCGATGGCGCCAACATAAAATCTCGTTCGGAGATTAATTTTTCCCAAGCCGCTTTAGGCGATAAAATTGAAGTTCCTACGGTTGACGGGTCGGTTGATTTAAAAATTCCCGAAGGCACGCAGTCGGGCAAAGTTTTTATTTTGCGCGGTAAAGGCGTGCCATATATTAATGGCCGCGGCCGCGGCAATCATTTGGTTGAGGTAGTCGTTAAAACACCGACCGGACTTTCAAGGAAGCAGAGAGAGGCGCTTAAAGAATTGGGAATATAAATTATGAGAATAAAAACTTACCATATTATAACTATCGGCTGCCAGATGAACAAGTCTGATAGCGAGAGGCTGGCCAGTGTCCTGGAAAAGCAAAACTATAAATGGACCGCTGATAAATACCGGGCCGACTTAGTGGCGGTAAATACTTGCGGAGTCAGGCAAATGGCCGAAGACAGAATTTACGGCTTAATTCCCGCTATAAAAAAATTTAATAAAAAAGTAAAAATAGTTTTAACAGGGTGTTTGGTAAACAGAAAAGATGTTAGGCGAAGGCTGGAAAAATATGTAGATTTATGGCTGCCAATTAATGAAATTTTCAATTTTCAATTTTTAATTTTCAATAAATTTTCAAATACCAATCTTCAAACGAATGTGAAATGCAGAAATTATTTAACCATTAAACCGAAGTATAATTCTAAATTTTCCGCTTATGTGCCTATCGGCAACGGCTGCAATAATTTTTGCTCGTACTGCGTAGTGCCTTTTGCTCGGGGGGGAGAAGTATATCGGCCGGTTAAAGATATACTGAATGAAGTCAAAAGCCTGGTTAAAAAAGATTATAAAGAGATTACTTTAATCGCGCAAAATGTAAATAGCTATAAATCAGGCAAAATTGATTTCGCCGGATTATTAAAATTGGTGAATGATATTAAGGGAGATTTTTGGATTAGATTTATGACTAGCCACCCCAAGGATATGTCCGATAAATTACTGAAAGCTATAGTTAGTTCAAAAAAAGTCTGCCATCATATTCATTTACCGGCCCAGGCCGGAGACGATAAAGTTCTGAAAATGATGAATCGTAAATACACAATCAAGCGTTATATGAATTTAATAAAAAAAATCAAGCAAGCTATGCCCGATTCAAGCATAACTACCGATATTATAGTCGCATTTCCTGGAGAAACTAAAAAAGAATTTAAAAATACGGCTAAATTAATGAAAGAAGCTAAATTTGATTTAGCCTATATCGTCCGCTATAGCCCGCGCCCGGGCACGGCGGCATTTAAATTGCCAGATAACGTGCCTATGAGCGAAAAGAAAATCAGGGAAAATAAATTAATGGAAATTTTACGCTCCACGGCTTTAGCCAATAATAAAAAATATATCGGCAGAATTTTAAAAGTACTGGTTGAAAGCGGAAAAAAGAAAGGTGAATTGTTCGGTAAAACAGAAACAGAAAAAAATGTTAAATTTTCAATTGCCAATGTTAAAAAAAGTTTAATCGGGCAATTTGTTAAAGTTCAAATAACCAAAGCTCGTGATTTTGGCTTAATTGGAATTGCGGTTGAATAATTAGTTAATAATTATGCGGCATGATAATAATAAAATTATAGTAATTTTAGGGCCGACATCAAGCGGTAAAACTAAGATAGCGGTAGAGTTAGCCGTTAAATTTAATGGTGAAATTGTTAGCGCCGACTCAAGACAGGTGTATAAAGGAATGGATATCGGTACGGGCAAGGATTTGGTTGAATATAAAGTCGGTAGAAAAATTATTCCATATCACTTGATTGATATAGCTAATCCTAAAATCAGGTTTAATGTGGCAAAATATCAAAAACTAGCCTTTAAAGCTATTGGCGATATTTTATCGCGCGGCCGGCTGCCGATTTTGGCCGGCGGCAGCGGCTTGTATCTGCAAGCCGTAGTTGATAATTTTCAGCTCTCGGACAGCCGGCCGGATTTAAGATTAAGAAAAAAATTGGAAAAATTAAACGTTGATCGACTTTTTGCTAAAATAAAAAAATTGTCGCCCAAAATGGCGGCAAAAATAAACGATAGCGACAGAAAAAATAAGCGCCGGCTGATTCGTTATTTGGAAATTTTATTATCCGATGAAAATTTTAAAAGCGAAAAAGCCGAAGAAAAATATAAATTTTTAATCGTAGGGCCGGCCTGCTCCCGCGCGGCGCTAAAAAAGAGAATTTACGAGCGGTTGATTAACAGGCTGGAAAAAGAAAAAATGGTTGGCGAGGTTAAGCGCCTGCGCGCCCGAGGATTAAGCTTTAAGAAACTAGAAGATTTCGGCTTAGAGTATAAATTCATCGCCTTATATCTGCAAAATAAATTAACTTACGAACAAATGGTGGAAAAATTGAATACGGCGATTAATCAATTCGCCGGCCGACAGTTATCCTGGTTTAGGCGCTGGCAAAGGCAAGGGAGGAAAATTAATTGGGTTAAAAGCACAGGACAAGCGGTAAATATTGTTAATAGATTTTTAAAATAAAAAGGCCGGTAGATTATACTCTACCGGCTTTTATGTTTAAATAAACATTATAAATCTCTAATTAAATTTTGTGGCCATTCGCAAAATGGGCATACTTTTATCGCCCAATTGTCAATTTTTTCATTTTTATGGAAAAAATGAATTCCTTCTTTAAACCTTTCGTTAGTAATGCAATTTTCGTTTTCACAAATATCGCCAGCGTCAGTTAAATATCTATAACACCATTTTTTTATCCGCTTGCCGTTTTTAAAAATTGATATTCGGCAGCTTTTCTTCACGGTATAATCGGTAAACAGAGCGACAATATTACTTAATTCGCGCGTCCATTCAAATTCCGGGCCAACATGCAATTTAATATTATCTTTTGGCACTGAATGTTGAGAGTCGCCTTTTACATTCATTGATAGAACAATTTGAGTTTTCGGGTACATTTCTGATATTAAATTACTTATTACGCCACCGCATCCCAAGGGAATATGGTCAATGACAATACTGTCGGTCAGTTTTAATATTGTATATCTTTCCTTTTTATTCGGGTCGGGTTCTAAATCGCTGAAATCTTTTTCATAAAACCCCATCTCTTCCGGGGTTAAGGAAGAGATTATTCCCTTAAGCGAAAATAAATGATTTTCCAGCGCATTTATGCACATTGCCATTCTCGTCGGAGTGCCAAGGTCGGATTGAATTCCGCTAAGGTCGAGCGCATGGTCATAAAGATTAGTATCAATTTCTTTGGCATTTTTATCAATCGGTCTGGCGTGAAGTACCGGTAAATTATAAGGCTTTACCAGATCTAACGAAATTCTCGGGTGGGAATCAGTAAAAATATCTTTTGCGTGGTCGCCTGTTTGTTGGTTGCGCAGATTGAATTGATACCGGCTGACATAGAGCAGATCAATAAGATGAAGCATGTCGCGTATATCTTTGTACTCGTTTAATTCTACTCGGTGCTTGATTAAATTGTACTTTTGCCGTTTATTTAATTCTGCACCAGGGAAAAAACATAAATGCATTTTCCAGTTGAGTTTTGGAGAAGCATCTATATGCGAAGATACTACCCTTGAACCCCCGATGTCGTTACATTCGCCAAAATTAAAATTCATTATTCTTCCGAATCGATATTTTAAAGTTGTGCAGTCGAGCAGAAGCTGGGATGGATGGCTGTGCATACCGTCGCCGCCGTTAAAAATAATCGGCAGAATCAAATTTTGCGGAAAATTGCGGTATTTTTTGGCAAACTCCCTGAATTTTTTAGCAAATGATCTAAAGGCGCAAATTGACGCCCATTTGGCCGAACCTTCTGACCCGTCCCTTACTACGATAAATTTCGGGCTTGTCCCTTGTCCAACGAATGTGTCAATAGTATGGAAAATACTTTCGCCTTTGGAAATTGAACTTTCGCTGGCTGACCTAAATCCACCGATATTCCTGGCACCTAATAGAATAAAAGCCTTATGAAAACTATCATATGTTCTGGTACTGGATTGTGAAAAAAGTAAATTGCAGTCGCTTCCGGCCAGATAATTGGAAAATTTTCCTATAGTTCCGTTCATTAGTTCAAGATAAATTATATTTGCTAGTTCTACTATTTTCTCTATGTATTCAGGAGAAAGGTTATTTACGTCTGTTACATCCCTTGTTTTCATCATGCCCCCTTAATTTAAATGTTAATGATCTATTTTTACCTCCTAAAAAAATTCCCCGTTCCTTGAAACGGGGAATTTTTTTAAAAAATAATTTTCTTCCTTAGGCTTTTACCTAAGTTTATATATAAGAATTCTTTTTTTAGACAATTATTTTTTTGCATTGACGTTATCTTAGCATATTATAGGTATCTGTCAAATAAGCTAATTTTAGTAATAAATCAGTAGATTATAAATGTTTTTAATTTTTTTCTTGACAAATTAGAATAAAAATAGTAAGGTTTATAGTTGATAGATTTAATATTGATTTAGTAATTTAAAAACGGGTGGGAGGGAGGGAAAGACGATGCAGAATGTTAAAAGAATGTTGGCCGAGATGTTTAAAGAAGGCTTAATCAGCCACGATGTAGAATTGTTCTTAAAAAATTTTTTTATGTCGCGCCTGCGCCTAAATTGCGATATAAAAGAGCGGTATATTACCGACATAATCGGTGAAATGGAGAAAACAAAGTTCGGTTCCGGACTTCGCTTAAACGCCGATTATCTTACGGAAAAATTTAAAAAATTAGCCCCAACCATAATCGCCGAAGGGGCTTTAGGCGAAAGTATTTCAGCCTCGGATTTGGAAAAAATATTTTTTATCTTTTGCCAAGTCCATGACGCTACGATTGCCAAAAACTAAACGGGAGCCACTTATTAAAGGGCTCCCATTTTTATTTAAAAAAATATTAAATAATCAGATTAATACCGCGTTTTTTTAATTCATCTTTAATTCTAATGGCAGCAAATATTTCTGCCATTTCTTCTTCTACTACTTCGGGCTTCCTAACTTCCGGATCAGTTGTAGCTAAAATTTTTTCCCATTCATTCTTTTGTTTTGCGTCAAGCAAATTCTCATCATTAAAAATTTCTTCGACTGCTTCTAAGGCTTGTGTTTTAATATTTTCGGCAATCCCGGCCGATTTAATTTTTTCTATAACTTTTTCTTTGGCCATGCTTGGTATTCTTTTGTCCCATGGAATTACTTCTGGAAATTTTTCTATCCCCATATATTTTTTTGTTAGTTTATTAATTACAAATTATGTAAATTAAAAATTTATTGTTAATTTTAACTATTTTTTTAATGTCGCCGTTAGTATCTCGATAAGTAATTTCGGGTTAGCCTTGCCTTTCGTAGCGGCCATAATTTGCCCAACCAAGAATTGTAAAACATTGGTTTTACCGGCTTTATACTCATCGGCCTGTTTTTGATTTTTGAATACTACTTCGGCAATAATTTTTTCCAAAGCTTCCCGGTCGTCAAGCTGTTCAAGGCCTAAATCAGACATTATTTGCGACGGGTCGCCGCCGTCTTTATACATTTTAGCTAAAATTGCTTGAGCGGCGGATGAATTAACTTTGCCCTGATAAACCAAACAGATAAATTCGGCAAAATTTTCCGGCGTGATTTTATTATCGCCAATATTTAAATTTTCGCTTTTTAAATGTTTAAATAGTTCATTAATCAGCCAATTGGCCGTGGCTTTAGCTAACTTATGCTTTTGTCTTTCCCAATCATCGCCCGAAGACTCAATCCAGGCGCGTAGCTCGGAAATTACTTTTTCAGTATAACCGGCCAATGCTTTATCCGTTGCCAGGATTTCCGCTTCATAATCGGAAAAATAATATTCTTCTTTAAACCGTTTTGTTTTTTGTGCCGGCAATTCGGCCATTTCAGCTTTAATTTTATCTACCCATTTTTGATTGATGGAAAGCGGGGGAATATCAGGTTCGGGAAAATAACGGTAATCAGCCGAAGTTTCTTTTATTCTTTGGCTGAAAGTTATACCTTTATCATTATTCCAGCCGCGGGTTTCCTGAACCAGTTTGCCGTTGTCAGCTAAAGCTTTAATCTGCCGCTTAATTTCGTAATCAACGGCCTTTTCCATGTATTTAAAAGAATTTATATTTTTTAATTCAACCTTAGGGTTTAGTTTATAATTGCCTATTGGCATGATTTGTCCGTTTGAATATTTCCATTTGCCTTTTTCTTGCACGCTGATATTCGCTTCGCATCTCATTTCGCCTTTTTCCATGTCGGCATTGGAGATATTCAAAAATCTTAAAATCTGCTGATAGCTTTGAGCGAATTTTTTAGCCGTAGCCGCGTCTTTAATTACCGGCTCGGTAACCAGTTCAATTAAAGGCGTGCCGGCGCGGTTATAATCCACTAAAGAATGTTTTTTCCCGGCCGGGTGGATTAATTTTCCCGTGTCTTCTTCAAGATGAATTCTGGTTACCAAAACCGGCCGGCCGTCGATTTCCAAAAAGCCGTCGTAAGCGATCGGCAAATCATATTGGGAGATTTGATAGCCTTTGGGCAGATCGGGATAAAAATAGTTTTTACGGTCGAATTTCGAAAGCTCGTTAATATTGCAATTTAAAGCCAGGCCGATTAAGATCGTCCATTCGATAGCCTGCTTGTTGGGTAAAGGCAGAGTTCCGGGATGCGCCATACAGATTGGGCAGACGGTAGTATTGGGCTTTTTATTCTGCGCGTCATTATTGCATCGGCAGAACATCTTTGATTTTGTTTTAAGTTCGGCGTGTATTTCCAGGCCAATAATGACGTCGTATTTTACTCCGTTAGTAATCATATGTGACATAAAAGTATTTGATTATTAGCCCCGGTTTGAAATGTTTGTTAATTTCTGATGGGGTTCATAATCTCATTCTAACCAATTATTAACATTTGCGCAATTTTTTGCCCGGCTGAGATATTTATCGGTTCACGGCTAAGATTGGTCAGGCTAATAATAATTTCCGATATAGATTCGGAGTAGATTCTGTTTTTTGAGGCGATTAGATTATTTTTTAAATTATCAGGGTAATCTAAAATTAATCCATTATAATTTTTTGGCAGATAAATTTTTAATCCTATTTTGATTTCCGCAGTTTTCCGCTGAGCAATAGTTATGCCAACGGCCGAATAAAGATTAAATAGCGGTCGATCATACGCGGCCCGAGTTGGCATAAAGGCGGTTGAAAGTAAACGTTTAATCATCATTTTTCTTTTTTTTGCCGGATTGGCCGCGCTTGGTAAAATTTTCAGTGTATTAATGATTTTTTGCCAAATTAAATCATTTATTTTTTCCGGTGTTAAAATTTTGTTTTGCTCCGTGCATTTAATTACCGTGAAGTTAGGATAATCTCTGGCAATTTGCAAATATATTTGCTCGGCTTTTTCAAGGTGGTTAAGGTCGTCTTGATGAATATCAGTGGTTTTACCGTACCAGTCCTGTCTTAATCTTGCTTGAGCAAGCTGTTGAGAAATTTTTGCGCCTACATAAAGAATAATATTTAAATCAGGCCTTGGGATATCAAAAATTTCATATTCAAGCTGATGGAGCCAATTTAAATAATGTTTTCTTTCAAGCTGATTGGAAATTTTTCCTCCCTGGTGCCCCATATTGGCCGTAACGTACCGGTTGGAAATAACTATTTTACCTTCTTTTAGCCATTTTTTTATTTTAAAGCTTGCATCATAGCGGTCGCAGGCATAAAAAATTGAGGCGCGGTATGGGCCAACCTTTTCCGAAGTACCGTATTTACCGCTAAGGTATTCTTCAACCATGCCGGCCGATTTAGTATTATATTGGGGGAAGTCGGCTGCTTCAACGTCAAAACCAGCCTTCTTCATCCTTTGGATTAGGAGTTGGGCTTGCGTTGTCTTACCCGAGCCGTCAGTACCGTCTATAACGATAAGTTTTCCTCGATTATTAGGCATATTTACCCTTTAGGAATTTGAATAATATTATATTAAGATTTCCCGCCAGAAACGTGTTAATCCTAAATTTCTAACGGGACTCGCAGACAATAAAAGAGTGCTCCTTAAGCACTCCTCCTTAATTTTATATACTAATTGCAATTTAGCCTTTTAAAATGATTTGGTCAACTTGCTTATGCAGATTTTTTAAATCACCATTATTATTTATTTCATAATTAGCTTTTTTCATAACTTTCGGAATTTCATAATCGGATATACCTTTAAGATCTTTTAAAAATTGCTTATAAGTTTTTTTATTATCACCGATATTTTCGTTCCTTTTTAAAAATCTTTCATACCTTATTTTCGGGTCGCCAACGACCCTAACCAAAATAAAACCCGGTATTTTATTAAAAATATTTAATTCGGGCAGACGGCGGATTCCGTCAAAGACAATCAATCTATTTTTATTTTTTGCTAAATCGTTGGCTAAAGTTTTCGACAATATATCCTGGCCAAACGTTTTTCTTAGCCAATCGGATAAAATTGTCATGTTTTTTCTGGTCTGGCCTTGATAAATCCTGTCTAAAATATCCCGTAAAATTTTAGAGTAAAGATAGGAGGTGGCGCCGTATTTTTTAACCAGATAATTTACCGTTGCTCCCTTGCCGCTGGCAATTTCTCCGCATAATCCGATTACTAATTTTTTTTTAGCTTTCATATTATTTTTCCAGTTCCACGAATTTAAATTTTAAGCCGTTTAATTCGCTCTCTTTTTTGATTGCAATTTTATTAAATTCGCCGAAATCCGGAAAGAAAGTATCGGCCTGCGGCGGCTCGTCATCAACAATGGTTAAATATAATTTGTCGGCCAATGGTAAGGCTTGCTTATAGATCATGCCGCCGCCGATAAAAAATATTTCACCCTTATTTTGCGCTTTTCCTAATTCGATTGATTCTTTTAAAGAGTGGGCGACTAAACAGTTTTCAGCTTTAAAATTATTATCCAAAGTTAAAATAATATTAATGCGGTTAGGCAACGGTTTATCATTCATGGAATGAAAGGTATTTTCACCCATAATTACTACGTGGCCGGTGGTGACAGACTGAAAATGCTTCATGTCTTCGGGAATATCGTAAAGCAGTTTGTTTTGAAAACCGATGGCGCGATTTTTGGCGATGATGCAGATAATAGAAACCATATTAGAATCCTCCGATATTAGCTATCTCGGCTTTTATGGCCGGATGCGGGTCGTAGCCCTCTAAAGTAAAGTCTTCGTATTTAAATTCGTCAATATTTTTTATATCAGGGTTTAATTTCATCGTTGGGAAGGTTTTTGGTTCTCGCGAAAGCTGAAGCTTAGCTTGCTCAAAATGATTGGAATATAAATGCACATCGCCGAAAGCATGGACGAATTCGCCGGGTTTTAAGCCCGTAACCTGCGCTACCATTAAGAGAAGTAGGGCATAACTGGCTATATTAAACGGCACGCCTAAAAATACATCGGCGCTTCTTTGGTAAAGGCCGAGATTTAAAAATCCTTCGCCTGTTGCTTGAAATTGAAAAGTAGTATGGCAAAAAGGCGGCACCTCGTTAGCGTTGCCTTTTGAGGCCATAGCATAAATAAAATCAGGATTCCAAGCCGATACTACATAGGATTTTCTGAATGGCTTGTCTTTTAACCCTTGAATGCACCAACCCAGCTGATCAATCTCGCGGCCGTCGGATGCTGGCCAGCGCCGCCACATGCGGCCGTAAACAGTGATTAAATCACCCCAGGTTTTAACAAAGTCGTCGTCGGCCGGCAATTCTTTTATTTTTTTTATAAAATCGGCCTGCGCCATATCCTGTTCCGGCGCGTTGGCTAGGCAATGTTTATGAAATCTTTTCCAGGCCCATTCGTCCCAAATATGAACGTCCTTATCGGCCAAAGGTTTAATATTTGAACTACCGGATAAAAACCAAATTAATTCTTCAATTATGCCTCTGGTAAAAACTTTTTTAGTGGTTAGTACCGGAAAGCCTTTATTCAAATCAAAACGGATTTGGCGGCCGAAAATAGACCTAATAAAAGGCGGCGTTTCACCCTTATCTTCGTATTGCTTGAGTATTTCCGGCGTAAAAAATAATTTTTTGTCCGAACCATTGTCTAAAATATCTTTAAGTAAATTTAAGTATTGATATTCAGTGTGAGGCATATAAATTAATAAATAATAATTATTTTTTGTATCCAAATTCGCTGTAAAATATTTTTTTTCTGATATTGTAAATAGCTTGTTTGATGTAGGGAATAGTGTTCGATGGTAATTTGTTTATAGAAAACCAGCTTAAATCATCGCATTTATTCGGTTCCATATTTGTGATTTTGCCTTGCCATTTTTTTGCCGTAAAAAATATATCAACTCTTTCTCGTAACTCAATATTATTTTGCTTCTCGAACCTGTTCATAATGTGAGCCACTATAAGATTATTGTTTTTAAGAGTAATATGTGCTTCTTCTTTAGCTTCTCTGATAATTGTTTGAGTAAAACTTTCGTTGCCGTCCAGATGCCCGGCCACTAAACTGTATTTTCCATCCATGAAACCTGTATTAAAGCGTCTAAGTAATAAAATTTTATTATTTTTTATTAAAATTAAATAAGCGGCTGGAACTATTTTAAATCTTTTTTGTGACATAAATTTATATCTGCACTTCTTTTCCGTCCGTTGCCACGCGTCCGCCTTGCCATTGTCCGCGGTACTCGTTGCCCTGGCCTAAAACTTCATGAAAAGTAATATGGACGATGCGCGCGCCGAAGGAAATTTTAATATTAGATTTTCCCAGATTGCATAAACCGAAAGTTAATTCGCCCGAGTAGCCTGGCTGGACTATGCCGTTAAATAAGCCCAAGCCGGAGCGGAACATTGTAGTGCGCGCGAAAATTATGCCGGACAGGGTGATTGGTAAATTAACTTTTTCCATGGTTTTCACTAAATAATATTTACCTGGTTCAAAAATAAAAAAATTTTTCGTTTCCGGCTTAACCGAGTCGTAGCTGCCGCTTAGTTTAATTTTTGGCGTGTCGCGTTCTTCCACGCCCAAGAATCCGTCGCCTTCAAGTTCATACACTTCGCCAAGGCGCAAATCAAAGCCCGCGCCCTCGGGATTATTCATTTCCCGGTCGCAAAGATTTTCCACCAGTTTGATTTCCTTAACCAATTCATGCAATTTTTGTATGCCTAAAATCATATCCGTTTTGTCATTGCGAGGAGTCTAACACTAGGGACGACGCGGCAATCTCCGGCGAAAATCCACGTACGTGCCGTTTAACCTTAGATTGCTTCACCCCGACCGAAAGCGTCGGGGTTCGCAATGACAGGTAAATACATTTCCGGATTCCTGCCTGCGCAGAAATAATGGTAATAGTCGCTCGGTTCGGCTGAGCTCGTTAAAGTCGCAATGAATGTTAATTTTATATATAAATATTGCCGGTATATTTCCTTATTTTTATGCCCCTTTTTTCAGCCAGTCCCCAAATTTCATCTTCTCTTTCTTCTGCTTTACCGCCTTCTTTTATTCTTTTATATTCTTCGAAATATACTATTTCAGCAATGCCGGCGTTATTTAGGATTTTCATGCAGTCATAGCAAGGCAGTAAGCTGGCATACATGGTGGCGCCGCGCAATCTCCTTGTATCTTGGGCGTTGACAATAGCATTCATTTCCGCGTGGGCGCCGCGGCAGCGCTCTAATTTTTTAGTAATCGGGTTGCCGTCAACTTTAGCGCAGCCGACTTCAAGGCAATGATAATCGCCTTCGGTCGGTCCGTTATAACCCATGGAAATTATGCGATGGCGGTCATCAACAAAAACTACTCCGGTTTCATGAAATTTACAGGCCGCTCGCTTAGAAATTAATAGTGCCAGATTCATAAAAGTTTCATCCCAGCTGAACCTTTTGGCTTTAGGATTTTTTAAGCTAACCCGGCCATGAGAAGTTTCGCAAGAATTACATTCTGTCATAGTATTTTTTAAAATAGTTAAATGGTTATTACATTTTATCAAATCATTAAGGATAGGGCAAATAGGGCAAATTTACCCAGTTAAATTGTGCTTTGCGCTAATTTTGCCAAAGCAAAATTATTTACGGGATTAAAAAACACCCCGCTCTAGCGTGGTGTTTTTTAGGTATTATTTTTTCGTTGCCTGCTCTCTGTCAATGAATTTTTTTAAATCTTCTACTGTGCTCATCATTTGCGCCGGAAAAATTATAGTGGAATTTTTTTCAATACTGATTTCGGCTAAAGTCTGTAAGTTTCTTAATTGTAAGGCGATTGGGTGTTGGGCTATGATATCGGCGGCTTGGCCTAATTTTTCCGAAGCCAGAAGCTCGCCTTCGGCCGCTATAATTTTAGAACGTTTTTCTCTTTCGGCTTCGGCCTGTTTAGCCATGGCGCGCTGCATATTTTCCGGCAGTTCGATATCTTTAATTTCCACAAGTTCAACGACTACTCCCCAGGGTTCGGTATGAGTATCTAAAACCAGGCGGATTTCTTTATTAATGGCGTCTCGTTCGGATAAAACTTCATCCAGCTGAAAACGGCCGACAATATTTCTGACCGTGGTTTGGGCGATTTGATCAATGGCTTGCCTGATATTTTCGATGGCCACGATGCTTTTTATGGCATCAAGCACTTTGAAATAAGCCACGGCCGAAATATCTACCGAGACATTATCTTTGGTAATAATTTTTTGCGGCGGGATCGGCATGGTCATGGTCCTGAAATCTACTTTGCGCATCCATTGGAAATAGGGGACAATCCAGCTTAGCCCCGGCTCTTTAATGGAAATAATTTTACCGAGAAAAAACACCACGCCTTTTTCGTATTGCTGCACTACTCTAAAGCCGGGTAAAATAATAAAAACTACAACCAATAGTAAAATATTGAACCAAAGCATAAGTTTATAATTAAGAATTAATAATTTAATATTAGCAAAAGACTT
>CAZGKM010000003.1:31606-72865 GCA_964526325.1 uncultured Gammaproteobacteria bacterium | reverse complement strand
AGCACGAATCTTTGACTGAAAATAAAAAATAGCACATAGTGCTATTTTTGTCCAGCTCCTAAATAAATAGGATATGTTAAAAAAATCTTATTATAGACTTATTAAAAATTTAGATTATATATAAATTCTTTCTATTTATCGTTTAGCGCCGAAGTAGACTATGGCTCTGACGATATCCCAAGCCAAAGAAGAGACCGGCTTATGCCTATAAACTGACTTAAACGTCTTGATGGCTTAACTTTCGGAATTCATATTCCTGGTAATCGGCCTTAAGCCGTAAGCTATTATTGAAACGGCTGCGCTATTATTTTGATTGCTTAGGTTAACTAGCATAAACATAAATTCATCTAAATAAAGCTGAATATAGATAAAAAACGACCCATCTTTTTAAAAAATGGGTCGCATGAAAATTTTATTGCCTTATCTTAAGATATCCTCAACATCATTTATTTCGTCTAATATTTTTTTCTCGGTTGTTTTTATATTATCTTCAAGCATTTTTTTCATCTTCAGCCTTTCTTTCGCTAGTTCCGGTGATTTATTTATCTTATTTAATTTACCGATTTCACTTTCCACTATCTTTTTTAAGATAGCCATATTTTTTTGCAACACTTGCTCAACCTCTAAAGTTTCTTTCTTTAGCTTCTTTCTTATGACGCTGGCAATATATAAAAGCGAGACGATTATCAATATAATCATGAATAATAAACTGACGAAAACGGTAAAATAATTTATTACAAACGAACCAATTCTGGCGAATACCGGAGGTGTAACCAAGAAGCTTATCTTGCTTGATGATTTGCTTTTTAAACCATTCTCATTAGCAACTTCAGCCCATGCAATATAGCGGCCATTAGGCAAATTTTCATCGTAAATTAAAAACCAATTGCCGTCTTTATCGCTTTGAGCAATTTTTGTTATTATATTCCCGTTCTCTGGCTGGATAAAAATACTGACCGAAGCATTAGGCAAGGCGCTACCGCTGATAAAAAGCTTGTCGGTTGATTTAAATTCCCTGGGGTAATTCTTTAACTCCGGCGATTCTATAGGATCAATAGTAAAAGTTAAAGTAGAAGATGTTTCGTTGCCCGCCTTATCTACGGCTTTTATTAAAGCTGTATGCTCGCCGAATTCCAATTCGGAAAGTTTTACATTAAGCATTTCCTCAACATCCTCTAATAGGTATTTTTTTTCATCCAGGCTGTTTATATAAATCTCATAATACACGATGCCGGACTCTTCATCAACGGCTTTAAAAAACATTGTTGGCCAGTCGTTCTTATCACTCTGCTCAACTTTAACGGTAAAGGGAAGCGGTCTTAACGAGTCAATAAGCACCCGGTAATGCTCAACCGTGCCCCATCTTTTTCCGTCATTAAATTTTAAATGCAAATACCAGGTTCCGCTTTCTACGTCATTATATAATTTTGACGTAAATATGCCGTCCGATTTTGAGCCAGGATCTGAAACCGGCTCTTGATTAAACATTATACTTACCCCGGTTACGGTATCCGGAAGCTCCCATTTAAATTCAACATTTTTATTATTATACCATTTATTCTGGTCCGGATGAGTCGGAGAAGTTATCAGCGGCTTATTATATTCTTCAACTTCTTTCGTTTCTAGGCCTTTTTTTTCTTCGGTTTTTGAAGAGTCCTTTTTTTCATCGGTAGATTTTGGAACGGTTTCTGCTGCCGCAACAGTGTAATTACCGCTTCCCATGCTTTCTAAAATATTAGTCCCCTTCCCGTCATTAGCCAATATAGCGCCTGAAGAAAATCTTGCCATGCCGGTACCCATTTTTTTCGCTTTAAATGTAATGCTGCAAACTATTCCTGAAGCTCCGGAAAAACCAGGCGGTGGCAATCCTCCGCCAAAGCTGATTGTTCCGGCCGAATTGGAAAAACTCGGCTCCGCAGTCCATAAAGAAAAAATTGAGCCGCTTTTCGAAACGCTAGCTACCTCTAAAATATCTTTGTCAAAATTTATTAATCCTTCGGAGGCATTTATAACTTGCCCGCCGGTGCTTAATCTTACCTGAATTGTAAATTTCCCATTGATAATATGGGTTCCTGATGATGGAGATAAATATAAAGACGCTCCGGCGGCTTGAGCAGGTAATATAATTCCAAAATTAATAAATAAAATACACACGCTTATAAAAAAAGTGGCTATTTTATTTGTAAAATTTTGTTTTGTCATATCCTCCTTATTAATCATATTGTAATTGGCGTTATTCGCTTTTATCATTATTTTTATAATTAACGCCGTCTTGATTTTTATCTTTAACCGGGAGAGTATCTTCAGCTTTTCCGATTATTTTATCGGTATTATTATTTTCTTTATTTATTTTTTTACGAAAAATTAATTTTACGATGGATAAAATCAATAAAACAACAATCGCTATTATCAATAATATCATATAATATAGCATATTTGAAGTTTTCGGCTTTTCATATACATCCTTTGAAGGAATATATTCTCCGATTCTTTCGTTGCCTGCCTTATCAATCGCCTTAACTCTGATAATACTGCCAAGACTTTGATCTTCTAATAAATAAGGAATTTCCGCTTTTTTCCATTCAAGAGCTGGGCTTTTTCGTCTTAATAATTTATCAAAAAAACTTTTTTTCGCGCTCTGCTCAAGCAGTTGATTGGGTTTTATTTCTAAAACCTCATAATGATCAACGCCGGTCTGTTTGTCCGTAGTTGAGAAAAATATAAAATACTGGCCGTTAAAAATATTTTCATCTTTATAAAGCTCTATAACAAAAGATTCGGGAGGAATATTATCTTCTTTAATTAGTTTTTCCCAATTATTTTCTTTTTCCGCTAAATCTTTATTTATTATAAAATCAACTCCGTTTAACGTAATCTTTGCGCTTGTTCCCAAACCGTCATTTAAAAGGACTTTTGTTTCCTCTGAAAAATCTATTTCAGCGGTCTGCGTTTTATCAATATTATCATTAACTTTAAAAATTAATTTACCGATAATATTGCTTTCCCCGGGGTCGCCGGGAAGCTTGCCGCAATATCCGCCCGGTATTCCTCCTGAAAAATGAATTATGCCATTGCTGTTTATCTCATCCATATCCTCTTTGCCCGGCCTAGCTATCCATAAGCTTAAAATCGATTCTCCCGAACTAAAATCAACAGCCTTAATAATTTCTGGCAAAAAAACAATATAAGCTTCTACCGTATTAATACATTCTTCTTCCTCATCTATATTGACCGTTATATTAACGCTTATAGTATCCTCCAACCCATATTCTACGCTATCAGAGTTTAAAGATAAAACAGCTGCGTTAACGCTTAGAAGCGGAAAAAAGAAAATAATTGTAATTATAAAAATTTTTACTATATTTTTATTTCTAATCATATATTTTTGCATTTGTTATCCTGTCCAATTATAAAGCATGATAGAAAAATCAATTAAATCAACTTTCTTATTACCATTCTGATCGGAGCACGCATTATTAGAACCCCAATTATATAATAAAATTGAAAAGTCAACCAAATTAACTCTTTTGTCTTTATTTAAATCGGCTCCGGGACAAGTCTGCGCCCCGCTTGCTTCACCCACGTAAAAACTTACTGTTCTTGAAAAACCGCTTTTAATAATATTTGATGAAATACTTGTTTCAAAATAAGCTTTTGTGGTATGAAATTCTTCGTTGGCCAGAGGTGAAGTATCAAAGGAAATCGACCAATCTCCGCCTTCTTGGCTATCTATCTGCTTTATAATTTCTTCTTCGGAATTGACATGAACGTTGACTTTCGTTGAAGGGATTGTTTGGCCGAATATTTTTAATATCTCTCCGCTTTTAACTGACTTTTTATCGGTATCTATGGTTGGGGAAATATATGCTCCGGAAATCGTAGTTATTGCCCCTGTCGTTACGCGGAAAGTCAATGTTAAAAGCGTGGATTTAATAGCATTTTTATCTTCCGACCAAATCCCAAAGCTAACTACGCCCGGCGATACCTCGGCTGTTTCAAACTTAAAATCGGCCTTTGAATCAGCTCTGACTATTCCGATTACTTTTCCGTCCTGTAAAATATGAACATCGGAATTCGGATAAGATTTACCGGAAATAACGACCTTAGTCTCTTTTGGCGGCGTTTCCGAGCCGGGATCAAAACCGCTGGCTAAACCGCTTGCTCCTCCGCCAGCACCCCCCGAACCTCCTCCGCCCTGAGTACTGGTATCGTCCGGTTCAGTTAACCCAACGCTTGAACATCCCATTAAATTAACTAAACAATTTGTCGTGCATGCTATGCTGCCGGTATTAAATCCATAAGTTAAGCAGGAATTTCCACCATAATCATTTCCGTCGCACTGCTCAGTGCCCTCCTTTATCCCGTTCGGGCAGGTATTGCACATAGTTGTCAAAATTTCACTGCAGTCGCTTGAGCATGCTAATTCCCCTGCGGTATAACCAAAATTTTGACAGGTTAATATTCCAACGTCAGCGGGAACGACCGGCGGATCGCCTTTATCGCAAATTTCATAAAAATCTTTATACCCATCACCGCAAACCAACAGAACAATAACCGATGTTTCCGCATCACTTGCGAATGCGCCTTTATCTATGAAAAATACGCTTAAACCTACCAATAAAAGTAATATTATACATAAACGAGAGCATAATGGCATAATTATTTTTATTCTTCTTTTTTGTTATATCTCTCTGCCTTTTTGCTAACCCATTCCCAAAATTTAATCTTTAGTTTTTTCAATAATAAAACAAATTTATCTAACAACGGTTTAATCGGCTTAAAAATAATTAAGAGTATGAAAGAAACAAGATTAAATAAAATTTTCCAAATTCTAATTTTTATTAATATATATATGATAATCGCTAATCCCAGAATATAAACAAGCAATAGCGCCCAAGGCAATAGCCCGAGGTCAGGAGCGCCTTCAGGCAATTCTCCTTTGGCGGCTATAGTAAAAGCTATTTCATAAAAATTAACTATTTCGTTTCCTTTATAAACTTTAATTCTGCCCCAATATTGGCCGGCATTAAGTTCGGTAGGAAATGCCGCTATTACCTCGCCGGTTGAAAAAGGATCTATTTTTTTCAGTGATTTATCAGTTGAGGATTCTAAAATATTTTTCTTCGTAATATCTAAAATTTCCAAAGTAACTTTAGAAGGAGCTGTTTTTACGTTGCCGATATTTTCCAAGGTCATTACTACCCTGACTTTTTGAAGAAATTTAGAAAAAATTTTCCAATTCCATGGCCAGCCCATAAGTTCAAAATCGGGAATTGACGCTAATCTGACTATAAAATCAGCGTAAGTAACATTAGTTAAAGATAAATCTATATCAATTCTCGCGCCTAAAGCGACGGCTACGCCCCCGCCCTCTTTTTCTTCAACCGGAGCAATGTTAATGTTAATATATCCGTTATAATTTCCTAACTCCGCGTTTTGGGGAACATCAATATTTACATCCATTGGAATCTGAAAAGAGCCCTTAGGCAATATAAATTCTTTCCCCTGGTCGATAGTAAGCCAAGATTCAATATCGGGAGCGTTTATTTTTATTTTTGCCTTAAGGTCCTCTTCCGCTGATGATCTCAATAGTGTTATTGTCTGCTCAAAATGCGACCCCGGAACCAGTTGGCTATTTTTTATGTGTGGAGGGGAAATACCAAATCCAGCCTGAACGCAATTTGCCCAGGCTGAAAATATTAAAATAAAACAAAACAAAAATAAGATTATTTTTCTTGTAAATATCAAATACGGCATAACACGAATTTTATAGTTCAATATATCTCTAAATTTCATAAAAATATACTTTATTTACTCTTTTTCCTTCTTTCATTTTTGAAGAAAAAATCTTTTTTTTCCTGGAAAAAAATGCCCATCTCCGCTTCTTTTCAGGCAATTCAAAATCTTTTTTTAACTTAAGGCTGGGTATGGGCAACCCATTACTGATAATTATCGCACCGGGCTTACATTCAAATTTAAATTTTTTCGGAAGATCCCTTAAAACTTTTACGTCCAGATAACAATAAATTAAATCTGCAGTGCTAATATCATAATTATATAAATTTTTTATATAGGCTATTTTTATTTTTTCCCTTTTAACATACTTTTGGGCCATTGACACTAAATAAGAAAAAAAATTATTTTCCACTCCTACTAATTTCGCTTGCGGATATCTTTCTTTAAATGTGGCTAAAAAGCCTGACCTGCCGCAGCTTAGCGAATATACCACCGGATCGTTAAATGCTTTTTCTTTTTCAATTTCTTCCAAAATCTTTTCCGTCACCCAAGGCCTTGAAGATATAAAGGGTAAAAAACCTCTTAAAAAAATATCAAAAATAAATTTAGTTATAATGTACAAAATAAATAAAACAACAAAACTAAATACTATAATTAAGATAATATCCATAATTTTACTATACTATAATAACGCAATTATTTCAATATTGTTTTTTCTCTATAAACAATAAGCATCATTTTTAATGATGCTTATTGTTTATAGGCTTAAATTTTAATATTTAAAGCTAAATAATAAATCATTTGATTTAAGATAAAACCGAGTATTTTAATTCCAGTTACCGCCCGCTGTATCTAAAACTGCCGAAAAAGTATTAGTTCCGCCGTAATCTCCCGAAGGTATTCCTGTGGGTATGTTAATCCCCCAATAAATCATATCGCTTAAATTAGTACTGTTAGTCGGTCTGGCTACGACAATATCAACGTTGGCCGGCGTAGTTGAAGATAAAGTATAAGTTCCGGCGCCCCAGGTAAAATTATTCAAATCAAATTCCTGATTATTTTCGGGAATAGCATCGGAACCCTTAGTCATCCATGTTCCTTCTACTTGATTATCAAGCGGTGTGTTGCCGTAATTTATAATGGTAGTAGTAGCATTCGCGGCACCGGAATTTTCTCCGGCATGAATTGAACCATAAGCAATAGTAGCTTCAGATACTTCTAGGGCAGCGGTCGCGGCTACTTCAACGCCGGCGGAAGTATCAAATCCGGCAGAAGCTTCGTCATAAGCGGATATATACGCCAACCAATCATAGGAAGCATAAGGATTATCTCCGGAAGCGGTAGTGGGTATAGCATGAAAAGCTAATCCGGCCGAACAAGTTACCGTAGCCGTTGTATCGCTAGCTCCGGAGCAATCGCTTATACTGCATGAAGCGCTTGTAACTTTATAGCAATCATTATCATTCGCGGCGCAAGCGGCTCCGGAGGCTGCGTTTGACATAAATACCGTGCTCGTAGCATCCGATAAATCCGTACATCCGTTGTTGTCAACGACCGAGGTTGATGTAGCATAAACCGTTTTTACTGAAGCGCCTTTAATGTTTAAAGTTATGCTGCCTCCGCTGTTGAAAGAAATGTTTGACACCTCGGGAGCTACATTATTTATAGTATAAGTACTTGACCTTGAGTTGCCTGTAGCGGCCATAGTGTGCCAATCTTTAACAAAAGCATAATAGGTATAAGCTTGATCGGGTGTTGGCGCAGTATCGGTGTACTGACATGATACATTCGGGGTGGTAGAAGTTCCGGTACAAAGCGTAGTAGCGGCGCATCCGGTTGAAACGTTCCAGCTGTTTGTCGTACAAACCGCTATTATTAAAACATCCGCTTCACCGGCAACATCGCCGTCAGTAGCGGTTGCTTCTATGGTAAAAGTACCCCCCGGATCCTTAAAATTATCGGTTGTAGTAACGCTAGTAAACGAAGGAGCATGATTTAAATATATCGGGCTTCCGGAATCGCCGCTGCCCTGATTAGAAGTACTGCAGTCGGATTCAGTCGCATGATTATCGCAAACAAAAGCGTACCAATCGTCCGTTTCAAGCCCGGAATCAGTTACGCTGTTATAGGTGCAGGTTGCTTGATTTGTATCGTTAGTTACTGATGAAACGCAAAATTGAGTGCCGCCGCACGACGGAGCTCCTCCGCCGGCTCCGGGATTAACCGAGTCAGAATCGCAAACTATCAAATAATAATTGTTATTCTCCGGATCGTCTGCGGTGATTGTAAACGGAATACTGCCGCCTATATTAACCGGGGAAGTTGAAGAGGAAATAGGATTTTCCGCCGCGTTAGAAGTAATATTTGGGGGTGCGTTCTTAACAGTAACCAAAGAGCTGGTTACATCCGCTTGCGCTTGCGCTTCTTTTGCTAACTCTATTGAGTTGTTTTTCTGCTCATTAAATATAAAATTATAAACCAATACGGTAAATATTTGGCTTATTAAAATCATAATCATTAAAGCAGAAAACGATCTTTTTATTTGTTTTTTTATTATTTTACTCATATAGCATGGGGATTAATTTAATCAATTGATTGATGATTGATTAATTTATTTATTTTTATTCTCTATATAGTATTTTAATACGTTTTTTTATAAAAAAATTAATAAAAATTTATACACAACTTATTGACTATATTATAACATAAAACAAAGTTAATTATAATACAATCTTGCGATAAATCATTTATTTTTTATAAAGGCTAATATTAAATATATTATAAGCTAAAAACCTTAAAACTCTCTAATATTTTTGGTATTTCTTTTTGCATTTCTTGAAATTCTTTGGCTTTTTCCCCTGCCTGTGGATAATTATTATTTAAACTATAAACATACATATTGTCATCCTGTGATTTAATTATTTCTTTATTTTTATTTTTATTTTTTTTATCTTCCCATTCTTGTTTTGAATATGTTTCTACTGAAAAAATAGGTAATATTTTTTCCGGTTCTCCGATATAATAAAAAATCGCGATATTGCCTTCTTCTTTTATCCTGTATTTTCCTTCCCACTCTTCCGGAATTGCTAAACTGCCTATATTCGGTAAACTATGGAAAAAAGTTACTCTTGATGTGTTGCCGCTTCTTTGGATTACCTCCTCAACAACCGGAGAATTTCTTAAAGATTCGATATTTTCTTTATTAATTTTATTATCATAAAATATAAGAATAATAATAGAAACCAATAAAAAGAAAAAAATAATTATTTTTTTATTATTTAACCTTAATGTCATAAATTAAATTTTAAAATTACTATATAGCAATTTTCTGCTACGATTTTATTGGCTTTTTTTAATCTATATAATTTCATTTATTTATATCTGATTGCGTCAAGAGGATTAAGCGAAGCCGCTCTTTTGGCCGGAAAAACTCCTGTTAAAAAACCCATAATTCCGGAGAAAGCGGCGATAAAAAGTAAAAACATAATAGGAAACCTAAATAAAGTTATAGCCGTTCCTCCCATGCGAATAGCTATGGAATTAAGAAGAAAATTTAATGACATCCCGCCGCCAACGCCTATCCCTATGCCGACCATTCCTCCTAAAAACCCCATTACGACCGATTCGGAAATAAATAAAACTTTAATACTGTTGGGCGAACCGCCGATAGTCCTCATAATTCCTATTTCATTTGTTCTTTCTAAAAGAGTTACGGTCATAGTATTAAACATTCCGATAGCCGATACTACTAAAGCGATGCCGCCGAAAATTGCTAAAGCTACCTGAATGCCGCCGAAAATTTTATTGGCTTGATCAACGGTTTTAGAAAGCGCGGTTACAAAAAAACCTTTGGCTAAAATTTCTGCTTCGACAGTGTTTAAAAAATCATTTGAATCAACTTTAACGCGCGCTCTTTCATAATAAGGAATGGAAAAATTCGCGGTTAGCTCGGATAATTGTATATATGATAAAATAGTTGAATCATCCGCGATAACTCCAATAATTTCGTACTCCCTATTTAAAGGAACTTCAAGAATGTCATCCTTTGACTTTCCTTCTACAAAAACTTTAAATTTAACTTTCTGGCCGATTATTTCGGCCGGTTGCTTATCAAAAAGCTTTAAAGCGGCGGAAGATAAAATAATTTTATCAGTTTCTCCCTCTTTAAAAAGCTTCCCTTCGGTCGGAGCAATTCCTGCATAATTAAAATAATTTGGGTTAACTCCCTGCAAAAAAACATTGCCGGTTAAGTTGCTAAAAGTAACAAGTGAAGCATAACTGGCTAAAGGAGAAATATCTTCAACGTGCTCAATTTTAGCGAATTCTTCCATTTTTTCCTTATCTAAAACAACAACTTTTGACGGCGGAGTTGATACGTTTAAACTAAGCATGGCTTCGCCAAAAACTATTTTTTCAAGCAAAACCCCCTGAAGGCCATAACCAAGCCCGACGAGAACAACAACAGCGGCGATTCCGACTCCAATACCTAAAATAGTCAGCCATGTTCTGGCCGGCCTGGTTTTAAACATTCTGGTCGATAATTTTATTGTATCGTCAATGCGCATCATAATTTAAAAAATTAATGTCCTCCGTCACCCATCTCCAACCCTTGGGTTAAAAGTTTTTCAAAATATAAAGTAATTTTTCCGGCTTCATTTTTATTAAATTCCGCTCCTCCTTTAGCAAGTGGCTGTTGAATTATTTCTTCAAATTCTTCTTTTCTGATAAGACCGGCTACTCTCCGATAGACAAGCTCTTTAATTATTTTTATTATTAAAGGCGAGATTTTTTTACCATGTTCTTTAATTAAATATTTTGTTATATTAACAATTAATTTATTTTCTCTTGAATAAAATATGTTCTGATCCATTCTTCTCCTGTATCTTCTGATATCCTTTGATTGGCTTAGGATTGTCGTAATTTTTTCAGTCATTACATCCGCTAAAGACTCGCTTATTTCCACGCCTCCATCTTTATATTTTTTCATTAAATTTTCTTTAAATTCTTTGCCGCTCATTTTACCTTCAAGGATAATTTTTACATTTTTTTCCAGATTGGAAAGTTGCTCAAAATTCAAGTCCTGCGTCAAATAATTTATTATGCTTTTTACTTTTAACTCAACCGGCTGGAGATAAGGATGAATTTTTGCCAACTGTTCCATCTCCGTAACTAAAGTTTTTTGCTTATCTACTCTGGCAATTTGCTTTTTTTCCGGATTGGCTACAATTCTAACAACTTTACCATCGCGCATATAAATTACCCTATGGGCGTAAGGCAAATATTTTGCGTCGTGAGTAACTAAAATAATTGTTTTTTTATCATTTCTATTAATACCGTCTAAAGTTTCCATAACTTGATCCGCGGAAATACTGTCTAAATTTCCTACCGGTTCGTCCGCCAATAATATTTGCGGATCATTTACAAAAGCTCTGGCGACTGAAACTCTTTGCTGCTGACCGCCGGATAATGTGTCTGGAAATTTATCTGCTTGCTTGCCGATTCCGAATCTTTCAAGAAGAATTTTAGCTCTTCTTCGTCTTTCGGCCGGGTGAATGCCTTGGAATATCATCGGCAAAGACACATTGTCAACAACCGACAAAGAAGTTATAAGATAAAAGGCTTGATACATTATTCCTATGGTAGAGGTTTGAAACTTGACTAATTCTTCCGGAGAATAAGCATAAGGATTTTCTCCGTTAACTAAAACTTCTCCGGCCGAAGGAGCGAGTACGCCTAACACGCTATATAATACGGTTGATTTTCCGCAGCCGGAAGGACCGAAAAAAATTATATACTCTCCTGGATAAATTTCCATATTAACTCCCGCGGACGCTTTAAATTCGTTTTCCTTGCCTTCGTTATATGTTATATCCAAGTCTTTTACTTTTATAATTGGCTCGAGCATAAAGTTAAACTAACGATGGACTAAAATAACTGTTTTGTTTAAAATATATTTTTATTTTCTTATTACTGCTTCTTATTTAACCAGCCGAAAGTTCCTTCAAAATTTTTGATAATTAAATCTATTATGCTTTGTTCTTGAGCGGGCGTAAGCATTGTAAAATCTTCCGATCTGGTTAAGTTAGCGGCCTTATCTTCGCAGGAAATCCAAAATTTATAAACCGATGAAGATTGAAACGCATTCACTACTTGAATATGCTTGCTTATAAAATCTTCTTCTTTGGGAAAAGAGCTCGCTTCTTCTTTCGATGAGGCTAAGCCTTGCTGATAAAAAAATTGGCAAACGGATACTTCGTCAGTCTGCCAGCTAATTACGGTTTGCGTCCTATTTTCTGAACCGGGATAAAGAGTTGATTCGGTATTTACTTTGGATATTATGGGAGCAAATTCATCTTTGGCGGTCGTAAAAGTAATAGGACCGGAAACCGTTTTTTCGCCCTGTTCGTTTTCCACGCTGATTATAGCGGAATAATAAGTATCAAATTTCAAATTATTAAGTTTAATTAAATGCGAAGTGGCTAAAGTTGAATTACCTTCAAGCCTGGCCTCATTCGTATTCAAATCCGTATATTCAATAATCGCGGAGCATGGGACGTTCGTACTCCAGGCAATAGTCACGGATTCTTCTTCAATTTTAACAAGATTAATATTGTAAATTTCCGGTAATATGGATTTTGTCCTAAAAGTGCTGTCCTCACTTCTTCCCTCTAGCCCTAAAATTGACTTTGAGGAAACTATGTAATGATAAGTTGTGGCGGGCTTTAAGCCGGCAACATAAACCTCGTGCTGTTTTACCATCTCGTCCGGCTCACCCATTTTCCATAAATAAATATCCGGATTGTTAATATCGTAATCTTTTTCTTCGGAAATACTGGCCATTGAATTTGAATCCTTATCGGTTGTCCATCTTATTATGGCATAATCGGTTCCTGTTTCTACATTCGCGGAGTTTCCTCTTACCGTCGGAGCTGAGGCTGATTCTTCGGCAATATTCTTTATTGCTGATTCTATCAGCGATAAACTTTCTTCGTCGGTAATTTTTTCCAGCATCTCTAATGTTTTATCGACCAGCTCTGATTGTTTGTACTCCTCGTTATCGGTTGGTTTATTTTCTTCTCCGGGCAATTCGCTAACCTGCTCTTGAAGCGTAGTGAAGGAATAATCATTTGAAATGCTTTGATTACCTATAGAATCAGAAGAAATTATTCTAAAATAATATAATTTTTCCGGCAATAAATCATCCAACAATATTTCATGCGTATTCTCCATTGCTGAATCTCTGGAAATTCCATAATTTTTATTTATCGAATAATTTATTAATGAATCGGCATTTTCGTCGGTTTTCCAGGTTATTTTTGTTGAAGTGGCAGTAATTTCGGATATATTAATATTGGAAATAACCGGCGGCTCTTCATCGATTTCTTCTTCTTCCTCGGCAATCGCGGCGTTAAGTTTAAAATTATTTAAATCAAAAAGAGGAAATTGATAAATTGTGAATAAACAAACAAAAACAACCGTGATAAACAAAATCAAGTTGATAACAATAATTTTTTTATGCAACATAGGAATTTGGAGCTTACTAATTAAAAATATTATAACATAATTTCAACAATTGATAAACATTTTTATTCCAAAATTTTAAATTTCTACCAGCCATCATTGTCTAATACGGAGCCAAAAGTATTTAATCCCGTATAAGTTGATGCGTCTGATCCAAATGGAATTCCTATCCCCCAATAAATTATATCCGAGACATTATTAGAGCTTGTTGCTTTAGGTATTATAGTATCAACATTCGTCCCGAATGTTGTTAAGTCATTGCCAGATGACCAGCTAAAATTTTGGGTTAAATCCCATTCTAAATTATTTACGTTTATAGTTCCTGATGGGTCGCCGGCCATATCAGTCCCTAAAAGATTTGTATCTATCGGGCAATTCCCAAAATTTATAATCTCCGTAGTTTTATTGTTTGTTCCTGAATTTTCACCAGGAAATAAAGTGGAGCCGAAATCTATCACTGTTTCAGTAACCTCTAGCGCCTGCGATGTAACCAACTCAACGCCTGGCGACGTTGTTGCCGCGTAGCTTACTCCGTCAAAAATCCGAATTGTCGAAAGCCAATTATGCGGCTCCCAAGGATTTCCGTCCGAATCATCGGTCGGAATCGCGAAATGCTTTAAGCTTGCCCCGCAAGTATAAGTTGCCGTATCATCATCATCTCCGGTACAAGCGCTTTTTACGCAACTGCCGGTTGCTATTTGGTAGCAGTCATTATCATTGCCAGTGCAATTATTTCCATTCACTGCGTTTGACATATAAATAACCGCCGTAGCGCTTACTAATCCGGTTCCACAACCATTAGGATCTACGACAGAAGTATTTATGGTTTGGATTAAAGTA
This sequence comes from uncultured Gammaproteobacteria bacterium, assembly GCA_964526325.1. Taxonomy (GTDB): domain Bacteria; phylum Patescibacteriota; class Patescibacteriia; order Patescibacteriales; family GWC2-42-12; genus JACPHD01. The sequence continues at coordinate 58,768 of CAZGKM010000003.1, read as the reverse complement.
TCAGGAGCGCCCTTTATATTTAAACTGATATTTGCTCCACCGTTTAAAAATAACGAACCAAGAGTCGGAGCAACGTTATTTATTGCGTAAGAGCTGCTTCTTGAATTACTACTTGCGGCTAAATCGTGATTATCAAAAATAAAAGCGTAATACGTATTTACTCCTGCCGGCGTCGGCGCCGTATCTTGGTAATAACATTTTGCGTTAGGCGAACTTGTCGCGATTGCCGAACAAACAGTATTGCCGGCTCCGCCGGTACAACCCGCGGCGGTAGCGCCGTTAGTCCGGCATACGTATAAATACAAAGTGTCGGTTCCTCCGGATGAATCTGTATCGCTTGAAACTGTTGTAATAGTAAACAAGCTTCCGGGGTCTTGATTATTAACTAAAGTAGAAACGCTGGTAAATACCGGCCGATTATTAACATTAAACGGCGAATCATCATCGTTGCCCCATCCGCCCTGCGAGCTTGCCGAGCACTTTGCTACTCCCGTGCCGGCTCTTTTATCGCAGACAAAACCATACCAAGGCAATTCTTCGGTAGAGGTAGCTACCGCATAACTGCAATTAGCTTCTACTGTACTAGAAGCTAAAGAAGAAACGCACCAACTTCCGCCGGCGCATGACGGCGGACCGTCATTACCGGCCGTAATACTATCTGTTTTACAAATTGCCAAATAATAATCATCGTCTTCCGGATCACTGGCTGTAGCTAAAAAATTAACATTAGAACCGTAATTCGTTGGAGTGGTTGAAGCCGAACCATTATCTACCGGATTTATAGTAAAAGCCGGTACTGTGTTAATTACTCCGGATAACGTAAGCTCGGGAAAAATATTGTAATTATCAATAGAAGCCCCGTTATTAGTTACTCTGAAACAATAAGTGGCTCCATCTCCGGCATTATTATTTGCTTTAAAAACATACTCAACTTCCGTATATCTTTTCTCTGATAATGTTATATTGCTCGTAGTATTAGAAGGATCTTCTATTATATTTCCGCTAGTAAACACATACCCCTCCGAATCAATAAGTTGCTTGGTCGTAGCGTCTCCATTAGAAAAATTTGAGCTGGTAGCCATATTAAAAGATTCTGTGGCCGCGGTTATGGGTACGGTTATCCAGCCCCCGGGATCAGTTAAGCAGTTTGTGGCGGTCGGCGCATATTCTAACCGGTAATTATTATTCGTAGCGTCTCCTCCGCCAGTATTAGATACTGATATTCTTAAACGCACGTTTGTAAGTTTGTTTAAAGCCGTGCCAAGCGTAGGATATCCGGCATCTTCCGCTTCTTTCCAGCTCGCTCCCGATTCGCTTCCGTCGTCATCACGCCAGCGGTAATGAATTTGGCTTGTTTCCGGGATTGGAGCGGAAAAATTAATATTAAAATAATCGCTTTTTAAAACCTGAATTCCGGCTGTTTGGTAAACCCGCCAATAGGTCCAATTTGATCCGTCGTAATATTCCGATAATGATGAATTTAAAGAACCGATTAAATCAAAGTCGGTATCTGCTCCGGCAGCAGACTCGGTATCTACGGTTACCCAAGAATTTGTCGTACCAAACCTAAAAACCTGTAAAATCACGTTATTAGTTGACGGAGCAAAGCTTGATTGTCCGTTCCAGCCGATAGACATAGCGTCAGTATTGTTTGTATGTTTAATCGCAAAATTAAAAACCGGAATTTGGGCAAAAGACAGAATTCCGTCGCGATCGGAATCATCGGCGCTGATATCGCTGTATCCCTGGGGGTCAAAATAATATGTTAAATCATTTTTTGTTGAACCTAAACTGGTAACTTTATCTTTTGAATATTTTTTTATATCGGTGGCGGCTGTAACTATTGTCGGATATAAGCTATAGCTGCCCAGAACGGCCGAATCGGTTTGATTATAAAGCCGCAATCTGTAAGTTTTGCCCGGACTGGAAAGATTGGTTTTTATAGCAAAAACAAATTCTGTATATTTATTTTTTTGCAGCGAATAGCTCCCGGTTTGGCCGGTATTTTCATGCCATAACCCGTTAGTCCAAGTATTGGTATTGGCAGTAGCTTTAAACGAAGTAATTGGATCGGCGTTAGCGCCGGATAAGCCTAACGAATAGCTTATCTGGGTCGTATTACCTACATCTGTCCATGTGCCAGGATTATCGGTTTGATTTTCAAATTGCAGTTTATATATTTTACCATTTAAATCATCGCCGCCGGTGTTATCAATTTGGATTCTCGCATTTATTCTTTCTCCGATATTTACATTGCTTAGCTGGTTGTCAGGCGATACTTCTGCCGTATTGGAATTAACATCGACTCCATCGTCATTTTCCAATAAATAAGATTTTTGAGTTATAAAGGCGGCGAGGTTGGTAGTCGTGGCTACTTCGGTTGTTGAACTGGCTTTATTGCCGGCTAAATCATATGCCCAGATATTAAAAACATATTGGGTATTAGGGCTTAAATTATTTACAGTAGTATTGAAGGTACCGTTATAGTCAATAAAATTCAAATCCGAATCACCATGCTCATTATCCGATTCTGCAACCCCTGAAGCGCCTATTTTATAAAATATTCTATATTTAAAAAAGTTACTTTCCGTTGTTTGAGTTCCAAAATTAAGCGTAACGCTCGTACTGTTCTTTGAGCTTACGGTTAAAGCGCCCGGCGATGTTGGCGATACGATATCCACTTTAAAATTAGGATCGCTGCCCGGATCGGACCAGCTTGAACAATTACTACCGGAATCGCAAGCTAAAACATGCCATTTATAGCCGGTAGCTGAATCGGCTAAGGACGTTATGCTTGATGTGCCGGTGTAAGGAGTCGAGCTATAATTACCAAGCGCCGAAGTAACCGACCAGATTTTACTGGAGCAATCAGCGAAAGCAGTTCCGGAAGAGCAAGGGCTAACCGGCTCGGCAGTATCAGTAGTAAAACTGCCGCTATTATCTAAAACTTCGAAATATAAAGTTATGGTATCGCTTAATTCCGGATCAGTAACGGTCGCCGAGAGTATAACTTGATTTTCTCCGGTCCAGCCGCCGTTAGAAATAGCGATTGAACCGTCGCTTTTATATTGATTTAAATTATAGGGATTAGAAGGAACTACGTCCAGGGTTTCCGTAATATTAATATAAGAAACTCCCGGAGTATTGCTTTCGTCTAAATAAAAACTTGCAAGGTTCCAGTTAGGATTGGAAGAATCAACCATCCATACTTTTACGGCCAACTTATTGCCTGCGTGGATTGTGCCGCCTGTCATATTAACGGTAACCGGATAAAGAGTCGTATTATTATTAAGCGCGCCTTCGGAAACAGACGTTGAAGTTCCTATTGAATTGCAGTTTCTTGGCGAGCCGCTCGGATCATATTCACAAAATTCATAATACCAATATATTGACGTACCAGTAAATTCAGATACGGTCATAGCTGAGGCCGTGCTATTGCCGGAAATATAAGTATCAGCCGTGTAAGCGTTATTTAAAACAAAAAAGCCGATTAAATATGTTCCGTTAGCGGTTGGCGTGTATCTTATACGAGTTACGCTGGCGCATGAAGAATCTGAACCAACAAGTAAAGCCGTCTGCGGAATAACGGTTAATGAATTATTGCATGAAATAGAGGTGGTATCCGCTCCGACATTAGTCCCGTAATCGGGTGTAATCCAGTATTGAGCGCTTACCGGCGTGCCGCTATTGCTGGTTGTAATTGAGACAGCGGTTGAGCTCGCTTTATTACCGGCTTGATCGTAAATCCAAATATTAATATAATAAGCAGTGTTTGATTCTAAATTATTTATTAGTGTTGTACTAGCACCATTATAATTTATTAATCCTAAATTAGAATCAACATGCTCCATACTTGCTTCGGAAACCGGTGAGGTAGTGGCATAAAATATTTTATAAGTTAAAAAGTTGGCATCTGACCCTTGGGAGCCAAAATTCAAGGTTATACTTCTTGATGTTTTAGTATTTTCCGTTAACTGGCCGGCGGCGGTCGGAATGGTATTATCAACTTTAAAATTAGGCTGCGTAACATTAAATTTAACCCAGCTATTGGCGCAATCGCCCGAGTCGTCGCAGGCTAATAACTGCCATTTATAGCCGGTAGCGGAATCAGGAATCGAAGTTATGCTTACCGTATCCGTAAACGGAGTTACGCTATAATCGCCCGGGCTCGAAGAAGCCACAAACCAAATTTTACTGGTGCAAGAGTTATAAGCGGTTCCATAAACGCAAGCTCCGGTCGGTTCGCCGGTCGCTGTTTTAAAGCTTGACGTATTAGGCAATAATTCAAAATATAAAGTTACCATCTCGCTCGTATCGGGATCATTAGCGCTTGCGGTTAATTTTATTGTGTTTTCATCCGTCCAGTCGCCGTTAGCAATCGCGGTTACGCCGTCATTTTTATATTGTCCGCTTGCCAACCCGCTATAAGGCAGACCATTGGTTTTTACCGAGAGCTGGCTGGTCGAACTTGCTTTATTCCCAAGATCGTCATAAGCCCAAATATTAATATAATATTGGGTATTTTCTTTTAGTCCGGTAATTACCGTTGTTGTTGCTCCGTTATAATTAGCATAATCAAAATTTTGATCATCATGCTCGACGCCATAAACAGTCGCGGGCGAGGTGGTTGAATAAAAAACGCGGTAATCATTAAAACGCGTATCAAAGCTTTGCGAACCTAAATTCAAAGTTAAAGTAGTAGCCGTACTTTTGTTTAAAGTTAAGGCGCCCGGAGCGATCGGAGCAATATTATCAATAATTAATAATTGGGTGCTGGGAGTTATTTGGCTATAACCACCGTCATTAACGGTTAAGCGCATACAATAAGTTCCATCGGCAGTCGGAACATTCATTTTTGATAACCAATCAAATTGGACATAATTTACTCCAAGCGAGGTAATTATCCATCCGGTTGAAGTTCCTACTTGATATTCGCTATTATTATCTACGTCCGGATCGCCGTGAACGGCTGTAATATTTTCGTCGGTTTCATCTATGTATGGGACCGGACCGGGAGAAAAAGCGCAACTTGACCCGGCTTCATATTCTAGTTTGGCGCGCAAAATATCGTCATTATCGTCATCATCAACCTGGATTGATATATCAATCGCGCCCGAACCGTCTGTCTTTTGCGCGACTGAATTAAAAAGGCCGGTTGGCGGAGTAAAAGAGCTCTTGGTAGTAGTGGATATTTCCGGAGTAGAACTTGCTTTGTTGCCGGCTTTATCATAAATCCATATATTAAAAACATAATCTGAATTTGCAGATAAACTCGAAATAGTTGTTGTCGCCGCTCCGTTAAAGTCAACATAATTAAAATTATTATCGTTAAACGGCGTATCGGTTTCTTTCACTCCGGAAGTGCCTATTTTATAAAATATCCTGTATAAATCGAAATTTGTGTCCGAGCCCGGCGTTCCCAAATTAAAAGTTATGCTGGTAGCACCAACATTATTAAACGACAAGGCGGCCGGAGCGGTAGGCGCCGTAAAATCAACTTTAAAATTCGGATCCGAATTAAAATCAACCCAGCTTGAACAGGTATTAGTGCTATCGCAAGCAATAACCTGCCATTTATAACCGTCGGCTGAATCCGGTATGCCATTTGGATTAACTTCTCCGGTAAAAGGTGTTGAACGGTAATCTCCCGACGAAGAGCTTATCGACCAAATTTTACTCGAACATCCGGACCATGTATCATTGAAAGCGCAAGCGCTGGTTGTCGCTGAAGTAAAGCTGCTCGCGTTATCAATCAACTCAAAAAATAGGGTTAGTGTTTCAACAGAGTCGGGATCAGTAACGGATGATTTTAATTTTACTTGATTTTCATTTGTCCAACCCTTGTTAGCAATAGCTGTAGTGCCGTTTGCTTTATACTGCCCAAGCGAGCCGGCAGTGCCGGGCGAAGTATCAATTTTAAAATTAGGGACGCTAGTATTAAATTTTACCCAGCTTGAACATAATCCTCCTTTATCGCATGAAAGCGTCTGCCATTTATAGCCGACGGCCGAATCGGGAATTAAAGGAATGCTTGAAGTGCCCGTAAAGGGCGTAGTTTTATAATTTCCCTGCACGCTGACTATTGACCAAATTTTATTAGAACAGCTCGCGTAAGCCGTACCGGAAGAACATGAACTCGCCGGTTTTGTATTCGATATTGTAAAACTGCTGGCATTCGGTATTAATTCAAAATAAATTGTTAAAACTTCGTTATTATCGTTATCTTTGGCCAAAGCCGATAAAATTGCGTTGTTTTCATTATGTGTAGAGCCGTTGGCGATTGAAGTAACACCGTCGCTTTTATATTGCACTAGCGAGTATGTGTTGTTTGGGGTGGTATTAACAACCGACTCCTTAATATTTATATACGAGATGCCGGGCGTAAAATTCTCGTCTAAATATAATTCATCTCTTTTCCAATTCGGGTCGGAATAATCTATTTTCCATATTTTTACCGCGAGTTTATTGCCGGCGCTAATAAGCCCGCCGGTCATATTCTGGGTTGACGGGTAAAGCGTTGTAGCTACATTATTACCGTTAGCTGAAACCTGATCAGAAGTACCTAAAGATTTACAATTACCGGGAGCGCCCGATGGATTATATTCACAAAATTCCAAATACCAATTAACCATTGTTCCGGTATTTTCAAAAACGGTTATAGCGGAAGCCGTAGTAGAGCCGGTAATATAAGTATCTTCGGTATAAACGGTATTTAAGACGGCAAAAAGATGTAAATATGATCCGTCAGTAGTCGGTATAATTCTTACTCTTGTTCTGCTGCCGCAAACGGAATCCGAAGTTGATAAAATAGTAGTTTGAGGAATAGTAGTTAAAGTAGTATTGCAAGCAAAACTAGTGGTATCCGCGCCTACATTAGTTCCGCTATCCGGAATAATCCAATAATGCTTATCAGTTATGGTAACCGTGCTTGTAAATAAAGTTAATTCCTGAGTTGAACTTGCTTTATTGCCGTATTTATCATAAGACCAAATGTTAAAAACATATTGAGTGCCGGGAGAAAGGCCGGAAATAATCGTTGTTGTCGCGCTATTAAAATTAATATAGCCGAGATTACTATCGGTTGAAGAAGCATGCATCATATCGGCTTCGGTAACGCCGCTTGAACCTTGTTTATAAAATATTTTATATTCTTTAAAATTGGTTTCAGAACTTTGATCGCCATAAAGAAGAATAACGCTATAGCCCGTATTTCCGACAGAAGTTAAGCTTCCCGGCTGAGTCGGTTTAACATTATCAACGGTTGTTGTCGCTGTTGCGGATATTGCTTGATCTTCATTGTTATCATTAGCAGTCAAACGTAAACAATAAACTCCGTTACCGTTCGGCAAGTCGGCCTTAGAATTCCAATCAAAAGAAACTGAATTAGAGCCGGAAGCGGTCTTGATCCAGGCGCTTGACGTTCCGATCTGATAAGCGCTTAAATTATCGATTGCCGGGTCGCCGAAATCTGCCGTGATATTAGCATCGGTTTCGTCTAAAGTCGGAAAATAAGAAAATGAAGAAAAATCGCAATCGCCTCCGGGCACATACTCTATTTTCGCCCGGACATTTTCATCTTCCTGATCGTCTATTTCAATCGATACATCAACCGTTCCCGAACCGTCAGCTTTTTGAATGATTGAATTAAAACTGCCGGTCGGCGGATTAATACCGACTTCGGTTTTAATATTTATTTCCGATGCGCTGGCCTTATTGCCCGCTAAATCATATATCCAAATATTTAAAACGTAATCCTTGTTTGACGAAAGACCGGAAACGGTTGTGGTCGAAAAACCGTTGTAATTAATGAAATTTAAATTACTGTCAACCTTTTCCATGTCATTTTCCGTTACTCCGGAAATTGCTTCTTTATAAAATATCTTATATTTATCAAAATTTGCATCTGATCCTTGGCCGCCAAAGGTTAGAGTTATAGTAGAATCTGTTTTTGAATATTCAGTTAAGTTGCCCGGAGCAGTCGGATTGGTAGTATCAATTTTTATGTTCGGAGTATTTGAATTATATTTAGTCCACGCCGAACAACTGTTACTATCATCGCAAGCAAGCACCTGCCACTTATACCCTTCGGCCAGAACAGGTATTGAAACGATACTTGACGTTCCTATGAATGGAGTAGCGCTATAATTACCGAAGGGCGATGTAATATACCAAATTTTACCGGAACACGAACCATAAGCGGTTCCGGACGCACAGGCGCCGGCCGGAAGCGAGGTTGAAGTCGTAAATGAAGTGCTGGAAGCAATAAATTCGAAATAAAGACTGACAATTTCCGTGGTGTCCGCGTCAGTCGCTTGAGCTTTTAAAACAATATTTCCGTTCGACCAACCGTTATTGGGAATTACCGTGGCGCCATCACTGCGATACTGTAATAAAGATGACGCTTGATCCGGAGGCGAATTACTGACATAATCAACTCTTAACTCAACGGTATCGACATACCAGGTAATAGCGTCATGCCCTCCGACTTTAGCAACACCAAGTATTCTTATCAGGGCCGCGTCAATTTTCGTCCAGGTATTCAATATTGAAGAGACGTCCCAATTATTGGTTGTATCCCCTGTCGGCGGCCTGGTAGTGGCGTTGTAGCTTTGAACCGTAGTCCAGGCGGTTCCGTCGTAAACCTGGATGCTTAAAGCATCATCTACTTGCCCGCTCTGGTAATGTTTTAAGTATAGATAAACGCTGTTAATCGTTCCTGTGCCAATAGCTGAATTATTCATGGTGAAAGTCCAAGTTCCGGCATTAGCCGCCCAGCGGCCGGCGCTATCAACCGCGTTGGACCAGGTACTCGTGGCTGAACCGTTGGCGTTCGCCGTATTGGTTACGGTTACACCCGAGGCGCCGGCGTTGCTGCCTGACCATAAATTCTCAACGGCGTCGGAAGCGATCTGCCATTGCCTTAATTCCTCGAAATCACCCGCCCGCGCCGGACCTAAGAGATAAAATTCAGGGGAAACGTCAGGCGCGTCAAAAGTATATTGATATTCATAAGTTTGGCCGATTTGCCAATCAACCGGCCAATTTATGAAAATATAATTGCCTTCCGAGACGGTTTCCGCCCCAACGCTTTCCGTAACAGTAAAATTTCCGGGAATATATTCGCTAAAAGTTCCTTTAAAATCCTTATTGGCTTTAATGCTAAATTTCATTTGGTATGGAGCCAACGGGTAGATACGAGTCGGTCCGATTCTTTCTATCTCAAACGGGATATAATCACGGACTTCAAATTCGTCGGTTATTTCTTTAACGCCGTTAGCCGTATTGGCGGTTAATTTAATTTTATATTTTCCGGCGCCGGCCAGACCGTAGTGGGCGTAGTAGTCGGGCGAATCTATGACGTTGTTGGGACCGCATTCCTGATTCTTTATAACCAAACCGTTTTCCGTATTTAATTTAGCTACACCGCCGTCAGGCGCGGTAATCTCTAAATATAACCCGGCGTCGCAGATTGTATGGCCGAAATCGTCCAATACTCCCATCTGCAAATAAGCGGTTTCTGTCGGAGCGTATACCGATTTATTTAAATTTATAGCGAGCACGCCCCAGGTAAAGTCTTGGATGCTTGATATAAATTCCTCGCCATCCCAAATTTCAATCAACGCACTATATTTTCCCGATTTTAATTTTCTCAAACCACGATCTAATTCAACTTTAAATTTTCCGTCTTTTTGATAGCTAACAACAGGCGATATCCTTTCCTCTTTCTCCTGATTTAAATTAAAAACTTCAGCCTTAATTTCAATATTTTCATATTCATCCCTGAATAAACCTAAGATTTGAGCGCCTAAGCCGGATAATAATCCCCTGTTTTTTTTAAGCAGAAAATCAAATTTCGGCTGATCGATCATGCTAAAATCAACAGAATTTGAAATTAATTCAAGATTATATTTATTGTTTTTAATAATCCCTAATTTTTCTTCTAACGATATTTTTTCTTTTTCTTCGATAACGGGCTGATTATCAATTTCTTGCGTAGCTTCATTTTCAATCAAAACTCCGCTTTCTTCGCAGTCAACTTCCAGCCATAAAGAATCAAGGAATAATTCCAATCCGCCTTTGCTATTTCCTCCGTCAAGATAAGTAATCCTAATTTTAAAATTCCCTAAATCATCCCAGCTTTCTAAAACCGGCAAAGCATATAAAAAATAGCCGCCATTTAACTTATTGGAAATTAATCGGCTTAAATCTAATGTATATAAATCATTCCATATTTCTCCCTGGCTATACTCAATAAGCAGACGATCGCCCGGTTGGCCGAACGCGGCTAACGACAATCTTAATTGAAGATTATTTATTTTTTCCGAAGAAATAGTACCTGGCGGCATGCTAAAATCCGAAAAAATTAAACTCTTTCCGGTATTTTTATCTTGCTCTTCTATCACGTTAGATATATCAATAATCGGATTTTCATTGGCTTTAGCTGTTTTAAAATTAAGAATGCTTGAAAATATTCTATTAATTTTTTCTTTAAAATAATTAATAATTACGGCTTCTCCGTCGGTTGCTTTATCTAATTCTTCTTTCGGACCTTCGGCCGGCAGGGCCTCAAGGTTAACCGGCTGGGTTTCGAGATTAGGCGGCGGATTTTCGAGATTAGGATTTTCGGCAGGAAGAATATTTTCCTCAATTAATAATTCACTATTTATCGCGCCTGTTTCAGCGCTATCGTCCAAAATATTTTCATTTGTTTCTTCAATTTTTTGCGGATTTTCTTGTGTTTGTTGTTCCGGTTCTGTAAATAAAAAAGGCGATGATGACGAATTGATATTCGCTTCATCTTCGCCTGCTTTTTTAATATAAACCGAATTATCTTGGCTAAATTCACTTAAATCAGCTTCTGATGATAAATCGCCAGAATAAACATTGTTTATATTTTTCCATTCAATTTCGCCTTCACCTTCTTCGCCTCCTAGTGTTATTAACGCCGGGAATATATTTATTTGTTTTAATGTTTTTCCCTTTTCTTCGCCAAATACAGGATGGTTAATATTTGTTAATAATAAAATAATAAATATAACAAAAATTATACAAATATAAAAATTTATACTTTTAAACTTATTATTTAAAAATACTCGCATAGGGATTTTATGTTTTTTATACCAAAATAAACCTACTAAAATTATATATTTTAATAAGTATATTTATTGATTTTATTACATTTATTATAGCATTTTTTGCCATGCTGGCGCAATATTAAAAAACAGCCCAAATTGCTATAAAGGCTGTTTTTAAGACAATGGTTGGATATTATTTTGAACCGTTCTTTTTCTTGGCCGGGAGCTTTATCTCCTTTTCAACATCTTCGATTTCTTTAGTTAAAAATTCTTCCGAAATATCAAGAGCTTCTTGAAGTTTATTTTTAATCCTTTTCTCAGATTCGCTAAGACCTGCTCGCTTATCCGCGTAGACAATCAATTCGTCAACTTCTTCATGCAGAGCTAAAAATATTTCATTCAATTTATTCTTAGCCTCCTTGGTCTCAACATTAATTCTTTCTATGTTTTCGATAAATTTTTTTCTTTGATAGAAAATATACAACACCAATCCGGCGATAATAATAAGCAGAATAATTATTATATAAATTCCATAAGTAGCTATAACCCCCGGGGAAACTACTTTTATGACATATTTGGTACTATCCAAACTCTCGGCTCCGCGGCTATCCACTACCCGCGCCCAAATTTCATAAATTCCTTTATCTAAATTATTTTTATGAAAATAATTCCAGTTTCCGTTGTCGTCGGTTTGAACCTGCGTCTGGCTTGGCTCTCCTTGGCTGTACGAAATAAATATTTTAATAGTTGCTTTTGGATAAAAAGAAGTTCCTCTAACGATTAGGTCGTCGCTTGTTTTAAGAATCTCGGGAATATCCGATATAAGAGGCGATTTTATCGGATCAACAATGAACTTTAAAGAAGATGACGCGGTATTCCCGGCATAATCGTAAACAACCACGGTCGCTTCATGATTATTGGGCCCCATTTTTTCCAGCTTATACGGTTCAGCAAAATAATCCCTAGCTTCAATATCTCTATCGCTTCCATCAATTATAATTTTATAGTTTTTAATGCCAGAAACAGCATCAGCCGCGGAAAATTTTAACATCGGCGAAGGGTTAGTCGAATCACCTTCGTTATCATACTCTAGTTTCAAAATAGACGGCTGTTCATTATCAATAAATATTTTCCTGTGAGTTACCGGGCCCCAGCCGGATTTATTTTGAAATTTAATATGAAAATAATGCTCTCCATTTTCTAAATTTTCAAATATTTTAGATTCTATAACTCCGTCCGAGGTGTTGCCCGGACTTGAACTGGCGATATCCGTCATTATAAAGCTTATTCCGGTTAAATCAGCCAATATTTTCCAGCTTAACTCAGGTGAGTTGTTCTGATACCAGCTACTTTCGTTAGGATGCGTTTTAGAGCTTACTTCGGGAACCGGAGGAAGAATTCCTTTAGATGCGCTTGAGCCGCTAGTTTCTTTTTTTTCAATTTCTTTTACTGGAGTGGTAATCTTTTGCTCCTTTATTTTTAAAACATACGTTCCTCCTTGCGAACCGGAATATACGTTTGTTCCTTTGCCGTCGTGAGCGGTTACTATGCCGTAAGAAAAAGAAAGAGTGGCTGTGCCTTCTTTAATGGCCGTAAATTCAATGCTTAATATAACTCCGGCGCTGCCGGTATAAGCTCCGGTTGAGCCTCCGCCAAAAATTATTGAACCGGAACTATTTGAAAAACTTGGCTTTGTTGTCCATAATTCAAATATTGACTCGGATTGGTTAAGCTTGTTTGCCATCAATAAGCTTTTATCAAAATTAATACCTGCTTCAGCCGCATTAATTCCGACTCCGCCGCCGCTGTTTACTAAAACTTTAATAGTAAAATTATCGCCTACATTATAAGTATTGGAGCTTGGAGAAAAAAATAAACTCGCACCGGCCGCCCGCGTGTACCGGATGTCTGCAAAAGGTGAAAGAATAAAAATAAAAATAAAAAAAATAATTGTTGAAAATCTTTTTACCATACTAAAATATGACTTACTTTGATATGTTAATCTTTTTCCTTTATGTCAATCTTTTTTTTACCCTTGCTCTGAAGTCTTAATTTTGGAAGCGCTAAAATCAAAATTCCTTTTTTCGTTGAAGCTTCTATTTTTGCTACATCAATTTCTTGAGGCAAAATAATCTGTCTATAAAACTCTCCCCACTGGCATTCCTGATGGTGGCGTTGGCTAGTTTCTTTAATTTCTATCGCTGGCGACTCTTTTTTGCCTTGAATGACAATAACATCATTTTCTTCTTCAACCGATATTTCAAGCTTTTCAGAATCAACTCCTGGGATCAACGCGTAAACATAAAACTTTGTTGGCGTTTCATAAATATCCACGTCTATCTCGGAAAAATTCGATGATTTTCGATCAATTTCCTCCTTTTTTATTTCTTTTTTATCCCCTTCCTTCTTACTCTCAATCGTATCAACCTGCCTTTTTAATTTATTTAAGAATGACATATTTATTATTAAATTTTTATAATATTTCGTTAATATATTATACCACAAAATATTATAAAACGCATCAACCGGTCCAATTAAAAAGCATTATGCTAAAATCAATTAAATTTACCTTACCGTCCTTATTTTGATCTGCGCAGGCGTTATTAGTATTCCAATAATATAAAAGAATTGAAAAATCAGTTAAATTTACCTTACCATCTTTATTAAGATCGGCCCCCGAGCAGACTGTTTGTGGCACTTCTTGGCCTACACCGACATCTAATATATGGCTGAAATTACTGTATTCATTAAACTCCGTATATATTCTTGCCTTAACTTTATAAACGCCGGTCGATAAATCATCGGTTGGATAAAATAAATTCCATTTTCCCGTATCTCCAACAACGCTTTCTTTTTTTATTACATTTTCCTCTTTTACTCCCCCGGCCTCATCTTTATAAAGCCATGCCTCGATTGTACTTTTAGGAACGCCCTGGCCTATTATTGATATTGTTTCCCCGGCTTTAATCGTATTTTTATTTAACTCTATTGTCGGTGGAATTATAATATCGGATATAACAGTTTTTGAATCTGATTTTATCCAAAAAGTTGTGGTATAGGTTGAAGATTTTCTTCCTTCATTATCAATGCCATATAATCCAAACGTATAAACACCTTCTTTGAGGTCGGAAATATCAACGCTAAATTTCGCAATTACATCAGCGTTAATAGATTTTATTTCTTTGCCGTCTTTTATGATATTAACTTTGCTGTTTGGATACGCCCAGCCGGTTAATGTTAAATTCGGCAATGCCGGAGGCAAGGGGTAAGGATCCATCTCTCCGCTTCCCGGTCCAACTCCGCTTCCGGTCCCTCCGCCGCTGCCGCCGCCTCCGCCTCCTCCGCCGCGACCGGTTTCAGTTCCTGGCCCCGTGCCCGCACCCGTTCCGCCGCCATCGCCGCCGCCCGTGCCGCCGCCGGAACCGCCCTCAGCTTCAATCGAAAACGAAATAATATAATCATCCGTATCAACTATGTTTTCCCCATATTCGCACCTTACGTAATAATTATAATGATTGTTATTTTCAAGTCCGCTAATTACTATTGAATGAAAAACTCCTCCGTCGTTAATAAAAGTATATACCATTGAAGAATATGGGGTATTTGAGGCGGTTGAATATCTACAAATTCCTTCATGATTAGTCAATAACGACAAAACAGTCTGGGTTGTTCCGGCAATTAAAACTCCGCTTGGCGATCCGTTGCTTCTTATTCTTGGCATTGTTATTCCCATGCTTATCGGACTAATAACAGCTATCACGGCGTCAGAATTATCGAGCGGATTATTTAATTCGTTATAAGTTTGAATATTTATTTTATAAGATCCGATATTGCCGGGATTTATAATATTTATATCTCCCTGCTCTCCAAAATTTGTGTTTTCGCCAAGCCGAATCCTTACCGTCATGCCGGAACTGATTCCAACCGATGAATTAATATTTATTTTTATACTGCCTTGTGAGCCGGAAACAACTTCCACTCCGTCTTCATCGGCGGTTAAAAACGGGGCAAGCGCTCTTTCGCTAAACGGTCCTAAATAATCGTTTGCTACCGCAAAATCAACGTCGGTATAATCAAAACCGGACGGTATATTAAAATAATTTATTTCCGGAGTTATCACTATTTTGCCGTTTGCGGGAACTCCATTTATTAAAACAAATTTAATTTCATGTGTTGAACTGGCGGATGGCCATGATTTACCGATCTTATCGCTAACGCCAGACAGCCTGGAAGCTGAACTATATGAAAAAGAAAAAATTAAAAAAGCAAAACAAAAAAGCATACTGCAGATTATCGTAATTTTTTTTTTTATATTATCCATTTATATAGCATTATATCACGCGATTGTTTTATTACTTTTTTCTTTCCTCTTCTTGTCTTCTCTTGTAATCAAGATAATAATTAAATAAAATCAGAAAAAATAAAATAAATAACACAAAAACTATTATTAACAAAATAATATTGCTTGTCCGACTGCTTTTTCGCAACTCATTTTCAAGATTAGTTAAATTGTTTTCCTTAGCATTAAGCAGATCTTCTTTTTCCTCAAGCTGGAGCGCAAGTTTATTGAAAGGATTTTCAGCTACGCCCACGGATAAACCGACCGCGTTTCCAACTTCGGCTCCGAAAAATTTGCACATCTCTAAAGGATTAGTCCCTAAATAATTAAGTACTGAAGTAAACATAACCGCAATTATAAAAATTGTTGCATAATTCCAAATTTTTACAATTTTATGAAACATATGAGTTGTAAATTAATTACAAATAATTAAATATTTTATTTTTATAAACTTTACGATTTATAAAAAATTTTTGTTTATAGGCTAATGCTCATAACTATTTAAAATCCTTTCCTAATATTATTACAAAATTCTCTTCCTGCTTATTATTTTCTTCTATCATGCCTTCTGGCACTAAAATTTTGCTCAAATTTTCCGCTTCAATCAACTTATTGTCTTTATATATTACTTTAGTTTTATCATATTCAAAATTATCGGCATTTCCTTTTGCAAAGACATTATAGCCCTCTAAATTTAAAAGCTTCTCCGCCTTGTTGGCCGCGCCTTTAACGCCGCTGCCGTTTAAAATTTTTATAATAAAATTTTCAATTTTTATTTCTTTTTTATCTTCGACCGCGCCAGTCTGGCCGGAAATTATTTCCGTCAATCCGGCTTCCGTTGTTGTGGCGATTTCATCGGTTTCTTCAACCGCATCCTCAATTTTAAATTTTTCGTTATTTTTATCTACTTCGTCTTGGCTATTAATTGCGCCGGATTTATCAATTTCTACTTTAATGTCCATATTCTTTTCGGCTCCTAAATTTATTTTACTATTATTCTTATAATAAAAAAATAATAAAATAACCGATATAACTAATACAAAAATTATGAAAATTATAATTATTTTTTTAAGCAAAGCCCAATTATAGAAAAAATTTTTATTTTGTTTCTCTATGCTTTTGCTTTTATTCAATTGTTTATCGCGAAGATTTATTATGCTTTTAGATTTTTCATTAATTTTATTTATTTTAGTATTTTCTTTTTTTTCTATGATTCTTTCATTTTTATAACCGGCATAAATACCTGCTTGCATTTGTGCGGCTTTTACAGATTTTTTTATATATAATCTAATCAGCAATATTATTAAAAGTAAAAAGAAAATTATGCTACCTAATATTGGCAGTAAAGTTTTAATATCGAATATCCAAAAATTTAAAGTTCTAAAATCGGTTTGTTTTGCTTCTTCCCCGTAGCTTAAAACCAAATCAGCTTTATACCTGCCGAAAGGAAATATGCTATTTTCCTCTTTCCACAAAAATTCCCACTTCCTTAAGCTTTCCGGCAGAACATTGCCAAATTCCGTTTTATCGTTTACGGAAATAACTCCTTTTACTTTATTGAAAATATTAAATATTCTTATTTCCCCTCTCGGCTGGAGATGAACATTTCCCGAATTTTCAAATTTAACATTAAATAAAACTTCCGGATTTTTATAGAATTTTTTATCCGTGGAAAATTCCCTGATATTTCCTTCTTCTTTAATATCCCCGCTTACTCTAAGCATTATTAAAGTGGCTAGCATTGATGAAATGCTTATGCCAGTACCGCTTTCTATTTTTTCTGCCGGTTTATTGCCGGTTAATATCGCGGCGTAATGCCCCCCGGGCTGAGCGTCTTCAGGAACTCGTATAGTAAAAGGAATATCCGCGCTTTTATAAGCTTCTAAAACTATTGATTCTTTGCTTACATCGACCCACTGGCTTAAAAAAATCTTTTTTTCTCCTCCCTGTTCTGATCCATATTCTTTTATAAATTCTATGCCTCCGTTTTCTTTTGCTTTAAAATCAATTACCTGGGTGTATATTGTAACCGGGCTGGAATTATTATTTGCTATTTTAACTGAGCTCGACCAAAGCCCTCCCGGATTAATATTTACTTTAAAAAGCGGCGGAGTAACAGTTAGAGTAAATTTATCTTCGCCTACGGCCATTACCGGGCAGGCTGAATATAAAAAAGAAAATATTATGAAAAAAACTATTATTTTTATTAATTTTTTCATATAAAACTTTTTTTCGAACCACTCGCGCCCCAGATCGTTACGCAACTAAAACGCGAGGTTTATTTTAAATTAATAATTTCACTTCTGTAATTTTTTTGCTGGCCGTGATGATTGGTTTTTTTAAATATTATTATTGCCAAAAATACAATTAAAATAAAAACCAGCCCGATAAAAAAAGACAAGGTTATCCAAGGTAAAACCCAAAAATATATTGTATCCTGCAAATCTCTTGATTCTTTATCGCCATACTCGATATTTAACTTTGCCTTATATTTTCCAAGACTTTTAGGCGCTTGCCAGCTAAAAACTATATTTTTATTTTCATTGGGACCGATTTTTAATTTATCGGAATTTATATCAATTAAATCAACTTCTTCCCCTTTGCGATTATATATGCTAATCGCCCCTTTCGGCTCCAACTCTCTATTCCCGGTATTTTCTATGTCTAAAATAAAACTCACCGGCAAACTTAAATTAATATTCTTTTCAGTTTTAAATTGAAGGATTTGCAACTTTTCAACAACATGCTCTTCGACTTCAATATTAATAGCAAGCTGCGGCTGATTCAGCTCTTTGGCCGTTTCTTCGGCAGCCGGAAGATTTGAACCGTTTGCAAAAACAATGGTCGCATAATATTTACCCGGCTTTGCGGAAAGATTTACATTAATAGTAAGATCAACTTCTTTTTCTTCTCCGGGCATTAACTCAATGACTCCGCGGCTGAATTTTATCCATCTGGCCAATGAAACCGCTTTATCAAGCAAACCCGGATCTAAAAATTCCTGTTTACCTCCTTCTTTTAAAACATCGTTAACTATAGGGTACAAGCTCACTCTAGAGCTTCTTTCATTCTTAACTTTAACAACATATTCCAAAATATCTCGCGCTTCAGCTTTTTCATCAATTATAGCCGGATTTACAACAATCCCATGGTTTTCTATGGCTTTAACCTTCAAAAACGGGGTAAAAATAAAAATGATTATTGCAATATATACAATTCTCTTGTTCATCTTAAGCAAAAAAAATAAAATAAATAACTCCTGCCAATATAAACGCAAACAAAAGCAATAAAAACAGTATCATGCTAAAATGCCTTACCGGAGACGGTCCTTGGTATTTTTTCACGTATCTCTCCTTAACCATTCCCATATCTTTCAACGCCTTGTTGATGGCTTTATTTTTATATATTTTTAAAAATAAATAAAATATAGCAATTAAGACGATCAGACCCAGAAAAAATGGTATAATAATTTTCCACGGAAAAATCCAAAAATATTTCTCTTGAAAAACAGTCTGTTTCCCCTGTCCTCCCAAATCAGCTGATGTGCCATAACTTAAAGCAATAATTGCTTTATACCTGCCGATGCCGAATTTACCTTCCCAGGTATTTTCAAAACGTCTTGTGCTATTCGGCAGAACGTTAGAGCCGATGTCATTAACTCTTATTAAAGCGGATTCTCTGCCTAGCATATTGCTAATAACTATCGTTCCATGCGGCTTAATATGGACATTCCCTTGGTTTTCTATTCTTGTCAAAAATTTTATTTCAAAAGGAGCCGAATAAAAACTTTTATCGGTGCTGAATTCTTTTATATTGGCTTTTTCAATCGCTTCTCCGGAAACTTGAAATAAAAGCAGAGTACCGGCCTGTTGCGATATAGCTATAGCCGCTCCTTTATCGTCTTCAACGCCGCCGGTTATACCCGGAGGTTTTGTTCCGAATATTATTGCTCCGTAATAACCGCCCGGGCCGGTATTGTAGGGAACGCTGATTGTAAAAGGAATTTCTTTTTCTTCCCACGGCTTAAATTCTATTCCCTCGTTACTTATATTAATCCACGATGTTAAAAAATTACCCTTTTCGGTTCCGGGAACTATTAAATTTGCCTTTCCTTCTTCTCCTTCTGCCGTAAAATCCATTAAATAAGCATGCATTGTCTGAGGGTAATCTGAATTATTAACAACATTTATTTTTCTTTCCATCACTTTTCCCGGATCTACCAATTCCTCTACCCGTATCGGTTTAATTATAATTCCGTCGGCTAATGCCGCATTTATAAACAAAAAGCTGAAAATAAATCCAAAAATCAACAAACAAATACTTAAATAACGACTCTTCAATATTTTTTGCTCCTCGTTTGATATTTTTGTCATATTTTTTTCATAAACCCCGCGAACGATAAATAGCTAACGGGGTGCCTAAATTTTTTATTTATTTTCACTTTATAAGTATAAAAATATCCTCCAGAATATCAACAAAAAAATATATTATTTATAAAAATCTATATCAAAATTATACCAATTTTTTGCTTTTAATACAAACAAGGGGTGATTTCTTAAATAATAAGAAATCACCCCTCATTAATTCTTCAAAAAAAATAAATTAAAAAGT
This sequence comes from uncultured Gammaproteobacteria bacterium, assembly GCA_964526325.1. Classification (GTDB taxonomy): domain Bacteria; phylum Patescibacteriota; class Patescibacteriia; order Patescibacteriales; family GWC2-42-12; genus JACPHD01. The sequence goes on along the minus strand of CAZGKM010000003.1, from coordinate 38,743 downwards.
TGGCGTACAGATATAGGTCAGAGTATTTGTATAGTCACCGGCTTCTTGCAGGGCACTAATTTGAATTTGGTATGCGACCTGAGTCAAACCTTTTTCGGCGGTTGATCCGTCGGCCGGGCCGTTATGGTACATAACTTCGGTAACGGCCGTGCCGTTAAAACCCTGCCAAAGATTAGCTCCGAAATCATCGCCGGCAGTCAAGGTGCCGTCTTCGGAAGTCAAGCCCATGTGGCCGTATGTCTCTTCGCTGTCTAGCGTGCCGGTAGGAGCTTCCCATGCTTTTGGAGCCACAACGGTACCGTCGTCAAAAGAATCAATATCCGATCCGCTTTCGCTGATTAAATTATGATCCTGCTCAACCGTGACGGTAAATCCATCATCGGCGTTTGTTATGACTCTAAGCTGCTGGCCCAGTATCGTTGAAACTCCGTTGACTAAAGTGCCGAAAGCTAAAGTAGTCGTCGCAGAACTAAGAGTGGTTGCGGTTCCGTTAACATCGGTTCCTGAAGGAAGCGGATTAATCTCAAAAGTTAGCGTTGAAGAAACCGTTGCGGTAACCGTAACGTCGTCAATAATAGCGACCATTACATCAACAGTTTCAATTTCAACATCTCCGGAAGTTTTCGTGGAAATATTAACTATCTGGCTGCCGGCTGAACTTGGATTATCTAAAACAACTATTACTGTTAAAGCGCCTGCCGCCGTTCCTGCGTCAGATGTACAGCGAGCCTTTTCCGTGCTTTGAGCTGTTTTCGTCGTGCCGGCGGGGCAGGTAATATTAGCTACCAACACATCGCCGAACGCACTCGGAAAAGTCACTTCAATATAGTCTGTCGCCACTAAAGCTACTCCGGTAGTAAAATCTAATGTATTAGTAACTGCAGTTGCTCCTACATCAGAATCGCTTAATGTATCACTGGCATCGGTAAGACTTGCGGCTTTCGCCAGCGGAATAAATGCATAAAGCGCTACCATTGAAAAAATAGTTATTCCGACAATAACAATATTAATATTTTTGTTTTTTATTATTTTGCGCATGAAGATTGATTTTATTTACAAAGGTTTGAATTTATAAAATTCAAACCAAAAATAAGCTTATTTTTTATTTTTCTCCATTTTATTGATTTTCAAGATATCGACCTTTTACTCCTTATTAGAGTAAATCTTGCTCTAATAATATTATAACATATTTTTAATAATTTGTTTAGAGAAAAATATGATAAATTTTAACATAATAATTTTTTTACAACTAGACCCAAAAAAATCAATATTTATGGCTAATGTAGCTTAATTTATATTATATTTTTATTTATTTATATGCAATGAAATAATAGTAATTTTTAAAAAAGTTCTTGTTAATTATTTATTTATCAACAGTTTTGTTTTTTTGTTTTAATTTATTGATTTTTTAACCACTGTGGATAACTTTATTTAATACTGCCGCAAAAACCCTTATCGCATTTTAAATTTTTATCCGAATTGCAGATATAGCCGGTTGCTAATTTATTGTCGCAGCATGGTTGATTTATATCGCCACAACGAAAACAATAACCGTTATTAAACAGATGCCCCGCCAGGCAATTCGGCTGGCTTAAGCATGCCAAAAGTCCGTTTGAGCCGCATTTTTTACATCCTCCATTAATGCACTCTGTTCTGTCTTCGTTCATTTCATTTTCAAAAGAACATTTTTTTCCTGTCTCGCAACAAGGATTTCCTTCGACGCCGCATTCTAAACATTCATCGTTATGGCAAATTAAACCGTCGTTGCAAATTGTTTCATTTTTACAGCATTTTTGGCTCTTGTTTCCGCATTCAACGCATTTCCCTTCACTGCATCTAAGGTTTTCTTTGCATATATTGTCGCTGCAGCAAAATTCATCTAGCTGGCCGCAACCGCATTCATCTGCGCAATAATTATTTTCTGAATTATTCGGATCCTGACAGCATTTCTGACCGTACTTGCACGAAGGTTTGTCTTCGCAACATTTTAATTTATCAAACCCGCAATCATGAGCCATAAGAACTTCCGGTAGCGGCGACTCTTTAATTGCCGCTTGTTTACTGCTTGAACAAGCGGACAGTATAAGTATTAAAAAAAATGCAGAAATAAATTTAAAAAATTGATTCATATAATTTATGTAATAATACAGCCGAGAGAAGGCAACGCTTTCTTTTAAAATGTCGGCACTAAAATATATACAATTTCCGTTTCATAATCCCCTGCCGGCTGATCGGCGCTGCCAATTTCAATTTTATAAACTAAATCAATGTTCTCGTTTTCCACCGGAAATGGATTATAACCGACTTCTTTCATGGTTGTTTCAAGTTTAGCATAAGAATTATCCGGAAGAAAACGGCTCGGAGAACCTCCGGACAAAGTATCGTCGCTTGTATGGTAGCCGAAGCAGGATGGATCAGGGTTAACCGGCCACGCCGCCGGACTTTCATTTGTGGCTGAAATCGGGATAATTGAATTTCCATAATTATTAATAAAATTCTGCCTTTGATATGTAAACAACTGATACCCGCTACCCGCGTTTGTGTTAACGGTAAAGCGGTATGCCCCTTCAACGACTGAACCGATGTTTAAAGCGCCAAAGGGAATTTTTGCTGAAGTTGAATCTATGTCGGTTATAATTCCTTCAATGTTTGTACCCGAACTTATTCCGCTTGATGAAAAAGTCATGCTTTGCGCTTCTGTAGCCAAGCTCGGATAATTTTCATCAGTATTAGTTAATACGGCTTCGTCATTTACATAATCATAAGCTCTAAAATAATAAACCGTATTGTCGGGCGCCCCATTATTCATAATAGTAAATTCCCATTCGGCTATAGTATTGGCTGCGTGGTCGTATGCAGAAGCTGATATCCCGGATTCATTATGCGTAGCCCCGAGCATTATATTTGCTAATGTTGACGACGATACGGCACCATCGTCATTATCAACTCCATCGGCATAAGTCCAAAGGGCGGTTGTTGAGCCTATTTCACCGACGAAATTAACATTCGAAGAAAAATCCGGCATGGTTGAATATTGAAGCCGTATTTTTATATTTTCTCCGGTAATGCCTTCTATTTCTCTTAAGCCAAGCCTGAGCTTAATCTTGCTTGCTTTTGCTATATTGGTTGGAGCCGTATTCTCGTCGGCAATCGGCGAAACCGGCGTCTCGTTATATTGGTCGTAGTACCAGCGCCAATTTTCACTCTTCGCTTCATATCTAATCGTGGTTACTAATTCGCCTGAAGAAAATGCTTTATTCCCGAAAGAATCATATGCCCAAATTCTAAAAACATGCTGAGTATTTGTATTAAGCCCGAATATGGTTGTTTCAACTGCTCCGTTATAATTCATAAAACCTAAATTCGGATCAGTGCTCGATCCATGCAATGTGTCCGACTCTGTAACTCCGCTTAATCCTTCTTTGTAATAAATTCTATATTCATAAAAATTAGTATCCGCGGCCGGAGCGCCGAAACCTAAAGTTATACTGTTGCTCGTAGCGTCATTTTCGGTTAAATCACCGGGCTGGGTAGGATTAACATGGTCTATAATTAATGTGGTAGTGGCCGGATAAGCCTGATCGTCATAATAATTATTGGCCGTAACCCTTAAGCAATAAGTATTATCGGCTCCGGGCAAATCCGTTGCCGCGTCCCAGTCAAACCCAACGGTATTGGAGCCGTACTGGGTTATAATTTTTGCCGTGCTTGTCCCGATTTGGTATGCAAAATTATTATCAATATTAGGGTCTCCGTAATCAGCGGTTATATTTTCATCGGTTTCGTCAAGCGTCGGATCAAGAGGAGACGAAAAATTACAATCGGCTCCCTCTACGTATTCAATTTTAGCCCGGCTCAAATCGCCATCGTTATCGCTTACCTCGATAGAAATATCAACCGTTCCTGATCCATCGTTTTTCTGCAAGGCATAATTAAATGAAGCGGTTGGCGGAGGCGACAAAGTAAATTCCGGATATTGCCCGTATAAATCCAACGGCTGACCATTATTCGTTATCCTAAAACAATAAGTTTCGCCGGCGACTGAATTAACCGTTGCCTGGAGCGCGTATTCTATTTCGGTATATTCGTTTCCGCTTAAAGTTATGTTATTGCTTATGTTGGACGGATTTTCAATTATAAATCCGTTAACAAATGAATACCCTTCGCTATTATTAAATTTAGCGGAAGTGATTGACATATTATCAAAATAATCACTGGCAACCATTTCAAAATGCTCCGTAGAAGCGGTCGCCGGGACAGAAGTCCACGCGGTAATATCAGAACAGGCGGGCTCTTTAACTCCGTATTCAAGTAAATATTGATAATTTAGCGCCTCCCAGTCGCCGATATTGGCCGCGGAGATTCTTAGGCGTATCGGCTCTTCTCTGTCAATATATGACCCGGTCGTCGGATCCGGAGTATCTTCGTTTTCACGCCAGGTTGCGGAAAGAATACTGATAGTCGTCGTTGAAATTTCATTGGAGGAAGACGCTTTATTGCCGAAAGAATCATAAGCCCAGAGATTAAAAACATAGTCGGTGCTTTGATTTAGTCCGGCTATCGTTGTTAACGCAGCCGAATTAAAATCTATAGCTCCGAGATTAAGATCGTCAAGCTGGCTGAACTCGCTGTCTGATTCAGTAACCCCGGAAGTGCCCTGTTTATAATATATTTTATATTCCGAAAAATTAGTATCTGCCGTTGCGGACCCGAAAGCAAGAGTTACATCTAAGGCGGAAACGTTATCTACGCTTAAATCACCCGGGATTGTCGGGTTAGTATTATCAACTAAAATAGTCGTAGTTGCCAAAATTAATTGATTATCCGTTCCGTCGTTAACGGTCAATCTTAAACAATAAATATTATCCCCGTTCGGTATATCGGATTTTGAGTTCCAGTCAAAATTAACCGTATTGCTTCCGGAAGAAGTTATTATCCAGCCGGAAGCGTTTCCAACTTGATAATTATCGCCGTTAGATACTTTTGGATCGCCGAAATCCGCCGTTGTATTCGCGTCCGTTTCATTGATATATGCTTTTAAGCTGGAAGAAAATTGGCAGCCAGACCCTTGTTCATATTCAATTTTTGCCTTAGCGTTATCACTGTCCAAATCATTAACTTCTATGGAAATATCCACTGTGCCCGTGCCGTCGGTTTTTTGAGCAGCGGAATTAAAATTTCCGGTCGGAGGATTATTGGTTGAAAAAGCAACTTGCTCGGAACTGCTTTTATGCCCGAAGGCGTCGTAAGCGAATATTTTAAAACTGTACTCAGAGCTAGGATTAAGTCCGGAGACCGTCGTGGTGGAAGTAAAATTGTAATCAATATTACTTAAGTCCGGATCAATATGCAGATTATCGCTTTCGGTCACGGTGCCGGCGCCTTCTTTGTAGAAAATTTTATATTCCAAAAAATTAGTTTCGGTGGTTTTTATTCCGAAAGCCAGCGTGATTGAATCACCGGTTTTTGAATACATGCTTAAATTTCCCGGCGCAGTCGGATTAACATTATCAATTATCAGAGTTGTGGTCGCGGACACAGCTTGATCATCGGTGCCGTCATTGGTGGTTAATCTTAAACAATAAATTCCGTCTCCTGCCGGCAAATCAGACGCTGACAGCCAGTCAAAATTAACCGTATTCGCCCCCGGCGAGGTAATAATCCAGCCGGATGAATTGCCGACTTGATACTCGTTATCATTTTCAATTTTAGCGTCCCCGTAAGTAGAAGTGGCATTGCCGTCCGTTTCATCCAGGAATGTTTTAAGGGGAGAAAGGAAAGAACATCCTGATCCGGCCTCGTATTCAATTTTTGCGCGAACTTCATCATTGTTGTCAGGATCATCAACCTGTATGGAAATATCAACGGCGCCTAAGCCATCCGGCCTCTGGCTTATTGAATAAAAACTTCCTTCGGGCGGATTATTGGTTGTTACCGCTACCTCCGTACCGTTCGCTTTATTCCCCGCCTGGTCATAAGCCCAGATGTTAAAAACATATTGGGTGCCGGCGGTTAATCCGCCGATAGTGGTAGTGGCCGCGCTGAAAAAATTTATATCGGCCAGATTGGGATCATTGCCGGAATTATACTCGGAATCGCTTTCGGTTACCCCGCTAGCGCCTTGCTTATAGAATATTTTATATTCGGCGAAATTCGTTTCATTCGCGACTGAACCGAAATTTAGAGTTATGGTGGTGCTTGTTTTGCTGTTTTCCGACAAGTTTCCCGGTGTTGTCGGCGGATTAGTGTCAATTTTAAAATTCGGATCGATGCCGGGGTCAACCCAGCTTGAGCAGGCGTTATTATCATCGCAGGCCATAACCTGCCATTTATAGCCAACTGCGCTATCCGGAATAGAGGTTGGATTTACCACTGCCGTATATGGAGTAGAGCTGTAGTTGCCGACGGCAGACGTTATTGACCAAACTTTGCCGGAGCATGAATCCCATGACGCGCTGGCGGAACAAGGTGAAGAATAATCGCCGGTAAACGCGTCTGTCGAAGTCGCCAGCTCAAAATAGACGGTAATAATTTCCGATATATCAGAATCATTGACTTGAGCTTCTAACTTAATATTATCCTCGTTAGTCCAGCCGCCGTTAGAGATTAAGGTAACGCCGTCATTTTTGTATTGGGACAAGGAAACGGGATTTTCCGGAACATAATTGGTCGTGACCGTAAATTCTGCCGTGGAACTGGCTTTATTGCCGGCGGAATCGTAGGCCCAGATGTTAAAAACATATTGGGTGCCGGCGGTTAATCCGCCGATAGTGGTAGTGGCCGCGCCGAAAAAATTTATATCGGCCAGATTGGGATCATCGCCGGAATTATGCTCAGAATCGCTTTCGGTTACCCCGCCGGCGCCCTGTTTATAGAATATTTTATATTCGAAAAAATTAGATTCAATGGTAGCATCTCCAAAATTTAATATTATACTGGTAGTTTTCTTTTCCGAGAGGGTTAGAGCGCCCGGGGGGGTGGGCTTTATATTATCAATAAAAATAATCATAGTATCAGGTGTTGCCTGATCAAAACTTCCGTCATTTACGGTTAACCTAAGGCAATATGTGCCGCTGGTATCGGGCAAATCAGACGCTGACAGCCAGTCAAAATTAACCGTATTCGCCCCCGGCGAGG
>CAZGKM010000003.1:0-31506 GCA_964526325.1 uncultured Gammaproteobacteria bacterium | reverse complement strand
AGAATCGCTTTCGGTTACCCCGCCGGCGCCCTGTTTATAGAATATTTTATATTCGGAAAAATTAGATTCGGCGGTAGCATCTCCGAAATTTAATATTATACTGGTGGTTTTCTTTTCCGACAGGGTTAGAGCGCCCGGGGCGGTGGGCTTAGTCGCATCCACACCCGGTCGACCGGCGGCGTCAGGCGTAATATAGGCGTCCGAAGCATTGCCGGCCGTATCCAGTAAAGTAATGCTGACCGGCAAGTCGACCGAATCGTCAATATCGTCATCCCCTTCGGTCACGGTGTAAGTAACACGATAGGTATTATCGCCGTTGTCGTAAAAAGTGCCGGCCACGTTAACGCCGTTGATAGTGATGGTTCCGGCCGTGTAGCCGGTGCCGTCAGATGTAATAGTGGTAGTGGCCGTAGCTCCGATCTTCAGCGTGCCGGAACTTGGCAGCATAGTGACGTTGGAAATAATCGGACGGTTAGCATCAACGCCCGGGCGGTTAGAAGCGTCAGGCGTATTATAGGCGGTTGAAACATTGCTGGCCGTATCCAGAAAAGTAATGCTGACCGGCAAGTCGACCGAATCGTCAATATCGTCATCGCCTTCGGATACGGTGTAAGTAACACGATAGGTATTGTCGCCGTTATCAAAAAAAGTGCCGGCCACGTTAACGCCGTTGATAGTGATGGTTCCGGCCGTGTAGCCGGTGCTGTCGGCAGTAATAGTGGTAGTGGCCGTAGCTCCTATTTTCAGCGTGCCGGAAGTTGGCAGCATAGTGACATTGGAGATGACAGGCTTAGTCGCATCCACACCCGGTCGACCGGCGGCGTCAGGCGTAATATAGGCGTCCGAAGCATTGCCGGCCGTATCCAGTAAAGTAATGCTGACCGGCAAGTCGACCGAATCGTCAATATCGTCATCCCCTTCGGTCACGGTGTAAGTAACACGATAGGTATTATCGCCGTTGTCGTAAAAAGTGCCGGCCACGTTAACGCCGTTGATAGTGATGGTTCCGGCCGTGTAGCCGGTGCTGTCGGCAGTAATAGTGGTAGTGGCCGTAGCTCCTATTTTCAGCGTGCCGGAAGTTGGCAGCATAGTGACATTGGAGATGACAGGCTTAGTCGCATCCACACCCGGTCGACCGGCGGCGTCAGGCGTAATATAGGCGTCCGAAGCATTGCCGGCCGTATCCAGTAAAGTAATGCTGACCGGCAAGTCGACCGAATCGTCAATATCGTCATCCCCTTCGGTCACGGTGTAAGTAACACGATAGGTATTATCGCCGTTGTCGTAAAAAGTGCCGGCCACGTTAACGCCGTTGATAGTGATGGTTCCGGCCGTGTAGCCGGTGCCGTCAGATGTAATAGTGGTAGTGGCCGTAGCTCCGATCTTCAGCGTGCCGGAACTTGGCAGCATAGCGACATTGGAAATAATCGGGCGATGGGCGTCCACCGAAGCAGTATTATATTCAGCTATTATATGTTCACTACTTAAATTTCCGGCTGCGTCTGACAAAACTATGCTAACCGGAATAGTTTCGGCGGGCCGGTCAGTATCACCTTCGGCAACCGTATATATAACTTTATAAGTATTGTCATTGTTATCGATTAATGTGCCTGAAACATCCACGTCATTGACTGTAATAGCGCCGGCTAAATATCCGAGTCCGTCCGAATTAATTGTTACTATAATATTGTCATTAATTTTATAATTTCCATTTGCAATATAAACTGCGGAGATAACCGGCTTAGTCGCATCCACGCCCGGACGACCCGCCGAGTCGGCGGTCGTATAGGCCGCGCTTTGATTGTTAAAACTATCTTTTAATACAATACTTACCGGCAAATTGGCCGAATCTAAAATATTGGCATCGCCTTCGCTAACAGTATAAGTAACACGATAGGTATTGTCGCCGTTGTCGTAAAAAGTTCCGGCCACGTTAACGCCGTTGATAGTGATGGTTCCGGCAGTATAGCCGGTACTGTCGGCGATAATAGTGGTAGTGGCCGTAGCTCCGATCTTCAGCGTGCCGGAGCTGGGATTAAATATCACGTTACTGATTAACGGGGCATAATTATCAATATAAACCGTGGTTGTAGCCAGCGGAGATTGATCAATCGTGCCGTCATTAGCAGTTAGCCTTAAACAGTAAGTACTGGATGCGTTCGGCAGATCGGTTTTAGACAGCCAATCAAAATTTATTGTATTAGCGCCGCCTGAAGTCAATATCCATCCGGAGCTATTGCCAATCTGATAAGTATTGTCATTTTCAGTTTTCGGATCTCCGTTAGAAGCAGAAGTATTCGCGTCAATTTCATCTAAAGTAGGATCTAGCGGAGAACCGAAATTACACGCGGCTCCCTCTACATACTCAATTTTAGCTCTGGTTAGATCATCGCCGTTCGCATCATTAATTACCATGACAACATCAACCACGCCCGATTCATCGGTCCTAAAATTAGCCGAAGAAAAATTGCCTGTGGGCGGATTGTTTAATAAATAATCAACTCGTAATTCAACCGTATCAACATACCAGGTAATAGCGTCATCGCCGGCAACTTTGCTGACGCCGAATATTCTTACTTGAGCCGCGTTGATTTTCGTCCAGGTATTCAATATTGAAGAGACGTCCCAATTATTGGTTGTATCCGCTGTCGGCGGCCTGGTAGTGGCGTTGTAGCTTTGAACCGTAGTCCAGGCGGTTCCGTCGTAAACCTGGATGCTTAAAGCATCATCTACTTGCCCGCTCTGGTAATGTTTTAAGTATAGATAAACGCTGTTAATCGTTCCTGTGCCAATAGCTGAATTATTCATGGTGAAAGTCCAAGTTCCGGCATTAGCCGCCCAGCGGCCGGCGCTATCAACCGCGTTGGACCAGGTACTCGTGGCTGAACCGTTGGCGTTCGCCGTATTGGTTACGGTTACACCCGAGGCGCCGGCGTTGCTGCCTGACCATAAATTCTCAACGGCGTCGGAAGCGATCTGCCATTGCCTTAATTCCTCGAAATCACCCGCCCGCGCCGGACCTAAGAGATAAAATTCAGGGGAAACGTCAGGCGCGTCAAAAGTATATTGATATTCATAAGTTTGGCCGATTTGCCAATCAACCGGCCAATTTATGAAAATATAATTGCCTTCCGAGACGGTTTCCGCCCCAACGCTTTCCGTAACAGTAAAATTTCCGGGAATATATTCGCTAAAAGTTCCTTTAAAATCCTTATTGGCTTTAATGCTAAATTTCATTTGGTATGGAGCCAACGGGTAGATACGAGTCGGTCCGATTCTTTCTATCTCAAACGGGATATAATCACGGACTTCAAATTCGTCGGTTATTTCTTTAACGCCGTTAGCCGTATTGGCGGTTAATTTAATTTTATATTTTCCGGCGCCGGCCAGACCGTAGTGGGCGTAGTAGTCGGGCGAATCTATGACGTTGTTGGGACCGCATTCCGGATTTTTTATAATTTGATTATTTTCCGTACTTAATTTAGCAATTTCGCCGTCAGGAGCGGTAATCTCCAAATATAATCCGGCGTCGCAGATTGTATGGCCAAAATCGTCCAATACTCCCATTTGCAGATAAGCGGTTTCCGTCGGAGCATACATCGATTTGTTTAAATTTAAAGCCAGAACGCCCCAGGTGAAGTCTTGGGAAAATACAATATCTTTTCCTTCGGTTAACTGAGCATCGTTAATGGCTATTTCCAGCCTGTACTTTCCCTGCCTGAACCTATTTGAATTATTATCTAAATAAACCGCGAACTTGCCATAATTTTGATATTCAAAACGAACATCAATATCTCCCTTATTTAAATTATTTATATCAACCGCCTTAGCGCTTATATTAATTTCTCTGTATTCATCCATGAAAATAGAAATTAATATAGCCCAAAACTTATCAAGGCCTTTTCTTTTTTTCTCGAAACTGAATTCCATTTTTGGATTTTCATTTGAACTAAAATTTTTGTCTGCCGAAATTAAATTTAAGCTGAATCCGTCTACTATCTGCCCATCAACGCTTTCCGCTTGCGCTTTATAAAAAAAAGAGGCAAGCGCCAATATCGCCAGCAAACTGATTAAGCATATTTTATTCTTCTTTTTAAATCTAAGTAAGTTCATAATCGTTAAATCTAAAATATCATTATTCTCCGCCGTTATCGTTTCTCCAGCGATAATGTATCTGTTTAATTTTTGCCATTTTCACTTGATAATAATCAATATAATAGTCTTCGTCAGTATATCCATAGTCATCTTCACTGTATAATTGAGCCACATAATTAACGCTTGACGAAGCGAAATTTGCGTTAAATACTAGTTTAAAATCCAAGGTGCACGTATTGGAAGCGCATGACGACGAGCTGGCCGGAGAAATAACCGCGGCCCCGAGGATATCGTTTCCTGCCTCTGAAAAACTATCTGAAGACTGAACCCATATAAATTCTAAATCCTCGTAAGGAGAAGTGTTATCGGAATAATCCGCCAACTTTAAAGTAGTGCTAGCAATCGACTCCCAGCCGTCATCATGGCTTATAACCGCTCTAAAATTCCATTCAGTCAATCCGTCCGCGATTAAAATATTGCTTGATTGCGGATTGGTAAATATTAAAGAGTCGTTCGTTATCAGAGAGCTCGTATAAATAGCTACCTCGGTAGAGCTTATTTTATGCCCGTAAGAATCATAGGCCCAGATGTTAAAAACATACTGCGTATTAGGAAGCAAGCCTTCGACTACGGTAAACGTTGTGCTGTTGTAATTAATATCGCTTAAATCAGAATCAACATGTTCGGAGTCACCTTCGGTAACCCCGGAAGCGCCTGGTTTATAAAATATTTTATATTGAGAAAAATTAGTTTCTTCGGTCGCGGAGTTAAAATTTAATGTAATAGAACTTGAATCCGCCCCTCCGCTTGTCAACGCTCCCGGAGCGGTCGGCGCGACATTATCAAGAGTTAGAGTGGTAGTGGCGGATAATGGCTGATCGTCTATTCCGTCATTCAAGGTTAATCTAATGCAATAAGTATCATTTGCATCCGGCTCGTCAATATTTGACTGCCAATCGAATTCAACGGTATTTGAACCCGGCGAAGTAAAAATCCATCCCGTAGATGAGCCTATCTGATAAACGGATTGGTTATCAACTTTTGGATCACCCCAGTCGGCGGTTGTATTTGTGTCGGTTTCATCAATAGTCGGATCCAGCGGAAAAGAAAAATCGCATTCCGGACCGGCAACATACTCTATTTTCGCGCGAACCGTATCATCGTTATTCGGATCGTCAACTTCTATTGAAATATCGGTTATCCCTGTTCCATCGGTTCTTTGGACGGCTGAATTAATACTGCCGGTCGGCGGAGCATTGGTTGAAATATCCACTCTGGTTGAACTTGCTTTGTGGCCGAATATATCGTATGCCCAGATACTGAAACTATAAAGAGTATTTGGCAATAATCCGCCGATTGTTGTTGTCGCCGCATTGCCATAATCCATAAATCCAAGATTTGAATCGGTAGAACTTCCGTGCAAAGTATCGGCCTCAGTCACGTCAAGCCCGTCATATTCTTTGTAAAATACTTTATATTCATAAAAATTGCTTTCCACGCTTGAATCGCCGAAGTATAAGCTTATGCTACTTCCGGTTCTTTCGTCCATAGCGAGAGCGCCGGGAGCGGTCGGAGCTTTATTATCGATAGCTAAAGTAGTTGTTGCGGAAACAGTCTGGCCGTCAATGCCGTCGCTTGCCGTTAGCCTAAGGCAATAAATATCGTCCGCGTCCGGAATATTGAGTTTTGAATTCCAGTCAAATTCAACCGTATTTGAACCGGACGAAGTCAGTATCCAACCGGTTGTTGTTCCTATTTGATATTCGCTTGAATTATCTACTTTCGGATCGCCGAAATCCGCGGTAGTATTCGTGTCGGTTTCGTTAATGGAAGGGTTAAGGGGAACAGAAAAATTGCAGTCTGAGCCGGCGACATATTCCATTTTCGCCCGCACTTGATTATCCCCGTCCGCGTCATTAATTTCTATTGAGACGTCAATCATTCCCGTGTCATCGGTTTTTTGAACGGCAGAATTAAAATTTCCTGTCGGGGGCGTATTATATGTTACGCTCAATCTTATTTGGTCAATATATAAAGTTCCTGCTTTATTCGAGCTGTTATTGCCATAAACTTTAATATCTAAATTTATCACGTCCGACCAAGTCCAGTTGCTCGCTCCCGGACCGTTTGGATCGCCGGTTATATCAACATAATCGCTAGCGTTATCGTCCGCCGTTCCCATATTAGCCGCGCTTATCGGATATGTGCCCGACCCATCGGTCGTGCCGTTAAATACAGGCACAAGATAAGTAATAATATTGTTTGTTTCCACGTAGCCTTCAACCCCGATTTCTACTTTAGAAATCGTGCCCACAAGACTTGAGGCGTTGGTTGAAGTGGCTAATAGATAGTTGGCTGAATCATCGGCGCTAAATTTCGGCAATATTCTTGTGGCATATGTATTATCGGTTAAATCCCAGCCGTATCCCGGATTAGTCCAATTTTGATGCGTACCGCCAACGGCCGAAAAAATATTAACAGCATCTGAAGCGATCTGCCACTGGCGCGCCTCTTTAAAAAATACGTTTTCCGAACCGCTTTTTATTTGACCTCCGTTTTTATTTGAATCGGAATCAATAAGCCTAAAAGGGCCTAAAAGAAACAATTCCGGAGAAATGTCCGGCGCGTCAAATATATATATAATTTCTAATTCATCGTCCTGCTTTAAGTTTAAATTACCCCACGCCAAAACTTTTTTATCTCCTTCTTCCTTAATATTAAATGTTAAAAAAAGAGAACTCGTCGATATAAACGAATTATAATTTTCAAATTCGCCGGAAACTTTATCTTTGATTTTTATTTGCTGATTGATTATTTTAAAATTAGCCGGCAGAAAATCCTCTAAATCTCCGCTGAAATCTTCGTTTATTTTTATTTTAAAAGCCATGCTGTAATTTGCGATAGGATAGATTCTCGTCGGCCCTATCCTTTCAATATCGACCGCACTATAATTTTCAGCGATAAATTGATCTCTAATTTTCCTTTCACCGGCGTAAGAAATTGACTGCAAATTAATACCATAAATCCCGCCAAGAGGAATTTCATAAAAAGCAAAATAATCCGGAAAATTCGTAACATTATCCGGCCCGCAGCTTCGGCTTCTTTCTATTAATCCATTTTCAGTGCTTAAATATTCCGTATTATTATCCGGTAAAACAATTTCCATATAAATATCAGCGTCGCATATAGTATGGCCGAAATCATCAAGAACGGCCATCTGCAAATAGGCTTTCTCGCCCGGAAGATATACCGACTTATTGGTATTTACCGCCAAAACTCCCCAGGTAAAATCATGGCTTAATTCAATGGTTTCTTTTTCCTCGCCGGAATTATCGTCAAACACGAATTTAATTGAATATTTCCCGGGCTTAATAACTTCAAAATCTTTTGACAACTTTATGGTAAAATCACCGCTGGCTCCATACTGAATATCAAGCGGAACCTCGACGACTTTCTCGCCCTCTCTCTCTATAAACGCGCTTAAGCTTATATCATTCCAATAATCACCGATACGAAGCCATTCGCTTAATTTCTTATTATTTTTAGAATAATTAAATTTTAATTCCCATCTGTCATTAATTTTAAAATCATTCTTTTCGGAAATAAATTTTAACATATTCTTCCATCTGTCTTTTTTCTCGGCTTCGGTTTCTTCGCCGTCTATTTTTTTATATTCAACTTCCGTCCAGACGCTATCTATATAAACTTCGTATTCTTTATTATCCATCCCGCCTATTAATTTAATCTTTAAATTATTTATATCCTCCCAGCTTTTTATTTCCGGGGCTTCAATAGCAAGATATCCTCCGTTAATTGCGTTTGATAAATCTTTTGCCGGAATTCTAGATAATTCAAACCAGGTTTCTTCACCCCCGTTGCTTTGCTGATTGCTGAGCGAATACCATAAGGTTAAAATCGTTTTATCTCTATTGTCATCTTCATTGTCTTCCGCTTGAGCGGTAAAAATATTTTTTAAATTTATAATTTTTTTCATTAAACTAACTATTACTCCCGGCTCCTCAGTATTTTCTTCTGTTGTCTTCTCATCTCCGTCTAAAATTCCTTCATTTTCCGCCCGAACTTCTTCTCCCGTCGAAACTTCCGATTGATTGATATCAATATTATTTTGAAAGTTAATATTATCCTCGGCATTTAAATCTTTTTCATTTATTTCAATCTCGTTAGTCTCTGTAGTGTTAACGTTGTTCTCATTTATTTCTTCAATTTTTTTTATGCCTAATGACAATTTTATATTGGCTTTTTTAAATTCTCTATTGACCTTGACTTCGTCTCCTGCCGCTATTTCTTCGCCGGCCGAAACCTCGCCTACTGATAAACTTTTTTTAATTCCGTTAATTATTGAAGTTGAATATGAAATTGGTTCATCTGGATTTTCGGTATCCGCATCATTATTTTCCGGTTCCTTTTTAACTTCGCTGCTTTCATCCTGAATAATAATAACCGATTCGGTATTAAGACTATCTGACTCGACGATATTTATTATTTCAACCTGTCCGCCATTATTCGAATTATCATTTTCCCGAATTTCATCTATTACCTCAACTTTATTATCATTAACCCAGTTCTCTAAATCTTCATACTGTATTTCATCCGGTATTACTTCGGAAGATATATTGCTGTCTATTGTCGGAATATCTTGGATTTGAATTGTGTTTTCTGAATTGTCTTGAGAAGAACCGTTATCGTTATTTATAATTTCCGGCATATCTTCCGGCGACTCTGCTTCAAATTCTGATGTATCAATATTTTGAACCGAAGCTTTCGGTTGAGATTCCATATTTTCTATTTTTTCCGGCATAAACTCCGAATTGGTAAACTTACTGCATCTAATACCGTAAATTCCTCTTAAATATAAAGCTGAATTGCTATTGTTAAATAGACGAAAATCGCCAAATTCATCTACTCCCGGTTTATCGGTTATATTTAAAATATTAACCCAGCCGGATATATTGTTTTCAACGCTAAAATCTTCTTGGCAATTTTCTGGATAAAATCCGATTGTTGAATTATCTTTTTCGGCTAAGGCGACTATTATTTTATTAATATAATTTATCGGGCCAAAACCGGTAATTACGTTTAAAATTAAAAAAAGAGCGACGACTGACCGCCACCCTGAAGTTAATAATTTTTTGGATATTTTATTAATTTTTTTCGGACTTAAAAAACAATAAATAACCCGCCATATATTTTTTAATGAATTATGTTTAGATGATAAATTATTTTTTTTAAAATAACCGCGGCTTTTATTGCGCCGGTATTTAGTTTGCATGGGGATGCTTTTTCGGACAATCAATTAAGACAATTTAAAATGATAAATTCTCTTGCGTATTGTCTTTTTTTGAATTTAAGAATTTATTATTATTAACATTATTCGTAAAATAATAAAAAATATAAATGTTTAAAAATAAAAAACTAATTAATAATACAATTAAAACAGGCAAAGAGCTTTTAAAATTTTTTAGAAATAATTTTAAGACATTGATTTCAAGTATAAATTTCCTTGATTTTAAAGATAGAATATCTTTAATCCCCAATTTTTTATTACTCTCACCGTTTTTTTTATAATTCAATACGTCTTCCGCCGTAGTCATCCAGGCAATATTATAATAAATCTGCTTGCCGGGAATTTTACCGGATCTTATTAATTGGCCGATATAATCAGGGCTATATCCTGAAATTTTTGATGCTTCTTTAAGAGTAATTAAATTATTTTCATTTATTATCTTATTGTCGTTTTCCATATTTATTTAAAATTATTTTATTTAATATTAGTCAATCACGAGTATCGAGATTTCAGTTGTTCTAATATTAAGTAAAATATCGAGTATCGAGATTGCTAAATATAACTTTATTATAACATTTTTTAAATTGTTTTATCAAATATTTTAAATTATTTTATAAATTTAAAAAATATCTAATATTAGACATTATTTATTTTATTATAATTTCATTTATTTTCTTTTATTAAAACTAATATATTTATACACAGCTTCTCTTCTCTGTTTTATTATTTATTTTCAAATTTTTATCGAAAAAATTTTATTATAATTCAATTTTATAAAAAAACATCTCTTTATAAGAGATGCTTTTTAAACTTAAAAATAAAATTATTTATCTACCTAATTCTTCTTGCCATTTTTTTATTTCAGAAAAAAATCTTTTTTTATTTTCTTCTTTAATGGCCTGACCTGGCGGTAAAACTTCTTTTAACGGATTTACTTTTATTCCATTTTTTTCCATTTCATAATGTAAATGCGGACCGGTTGAAAAACCGGTTGAACCGATGTAACCGATAACATCTCCTTGTTTTACCTTATTCCCCTTTCTGACAGCGAATCTGGACATGTGGCCGTAATTCGTCTGATAGGTTCCGTTATGCCTGATTTTAATCATATTTCCGAAAGCGCCGTTGTATGATGAAAAAATTACCGTACCTTCGCCGACTGCCCTTATCGGCGTCCCGTATGCGGCCGCATAATCAACGGCACGATGACCGGTAGAAATATTAAAAGCTTCTATATATCTCGCTCCGGTCGTAAAACCGGAAGAAATATATTTAAAAGCCACCGGCGCTTTTAAAAACATTTTTTGCACCGAATTTCCGTTCTCGTCAAAGAAACCGACATTATCTTCACTCTCTGCAAAATAATAAACTTGGTATTTTTTTCCGTCATTAATATATTGTCCGGCAAAAATTTTTCCGGGCATCTGATATTCTCCGTTTAAATACCTCTCTTCATAAATAAACTTAAACTTATCTCCCACTCTAGGATCCATGGCGAAATCAATTGTCCATTGAAAAGCGTCGGCAAGTTCGATTATTGCCCGTTCATCAATATTATTTTTTAATGCCGCTTCATACATTGAAGTCTCTATCTCTCCCTCTTTAGCAACAATTTTAATATCATAGCCTATCGGCCGAATCTCGGCTTCGAGAATACTGATTTTTTCTAAGGTGCTGGTTGCGTTTTCGTTAGTATCACCGCTTTTATATCTTACAACAAGTTCATCTTCCGAATCTGTCTTATATATAAGCTGTTTAAACTTACCGATGTTTTTATCAAAAGTCAGCTCTAAAAAATGGCCGACTTTTATCTTGGCCAAATCATATTGATTAAAAGCCGTTTCATAAATATCGTTAGCTAAAGCAGCGGAAATCCCAGCCATAGACATCAACTCTCCGTAAGTCGAATTAGGCGTAATTTCAATTAGTCTACTGCGATCCGGCGTTTCAATAGCCGTTTTTTCTTCTATATTCTGATTAGCTTCTATAACCAACGAATTAAATTTTAAAAAACAAAAAACGCCAATCACTAAAATCAGCATAAAAATAATTAAATAAATTGTTTTTTTCGTTACAGGCATTTTTTACTTTATTATTCTATTATAAGGCAAAAATAAAAAAAGACAACCGATTGTCTTTATATAATTGAAATGTAATAAAATTAGAAAAATTTAAAATTTTTCCACTATAGCTGCCGGTTTAAAATCAACCGGTCTAGTTTTGTTTTCCGCTTAGCATGCCGGAGATAAAGTAGATTGCCGTTACCGCGAATAGCACCCACCAAAGCCATAAAAGCTTCAGGACATAATCATAAAAATACAATCCCAGTAAAATGCCCAATGACAGAAGGCAAAGCTTGACTAAACCTACCTCCCACCATTTGAATGTCCACGTTTTAAAAATTTGCATAATTTTTTATATTAACGTGAATAATATCTAAACCTATTTAATGAGGAAAAAGAAACTCCCCGAGCATAAACATTAAAAAAGTAATAACATATAATACTGCTAAAAGCTTCCAAACTGACCATTCTCTATATTTAATAACGGTATAAATTCCCAGAAAAAAAGACAGCGGACCGGCTAATGTGAACATAACGGATAGCACATTGGCAAGTATGGAAAGCAATACGTTGTCGGCTATAACGGCAGGATCCCCTCCTATGGCAACCGCAAAAAGAAGTGATAATACTGTCAGCACCACTAAAGCGATAGCAAACCCAACCGCCCATTTACCTGAAAAAGTTTTTGGCATAAAATCTTTTTTCATATATTTTATTCCGCTAAATAGCCTCTTTTTTTCATTCACATTCAACGCTCTTTTTTAATTTATCTTTCCGCCGTTTTATTATGCTTTTAGACAAATAAGTCCAACTAAGAATGCCGATAGCGGATTTAATAGCATCTTTTTCTTCGCTATTAAGGGAATATTTTTTCAGCATGCTTATTAAAATTGTAGCCGCTTTTTTATCGTCCATAAATTAATTATTCTGCGAACTTTATTTATATTAATTATAACAAAAAAACCGTCTAAAAAACAAGGCGGTTAACTATAATTAGCTATTTTAGAGCCATTTTCACATCCGGATCAATGGCGCGGAAACGATCTTTCGTTACCCGGGCAAGATGGTAGCGGCAATCATCTATCGTATTTTAGCTTAAAGCCAGGAAGTGGCGGTAAATTTGGCTTTGATTATCAATTTTGCTTTATTCAATACAACAATCAATCGCCTTTTTTACCAATGCGCCCAACTTGCCCATGAATCCTTTTTTTTCCTCGTCTTGCTTATTTAAGGCATTATCATCTATTTTTTTGATATCACCAACATTGAGCAGTTTCATGTTGAGTCCCCAGAATAATGAATACAAATTGTAGGCTTTACCGAATAGATCATAAGCTTCTTTTTCTTTATTTATGCCTAACTGTTTAGTGCCGACTTCCATCAATCGCATTGAAGCGGCGAGAAGATGCTTGGATATGCACCAAACTTCACCCTCATATTCTTTAATAATCTTTTTTAATAATTCCTTCCTCATTTCCCGAACATCCTTAATCATGTCATAGTATTCCAGCTTTTCCAGCTTGGCGCCGGTAAAGAAAAAATGTTCTTCAATGGATATTAGATTCATAATAGCGATGGATAAATCCTGATCAGACGATAAATCCATCTTCTCCTGTTTTTTCATGTCATCCACTTTCTGGATAAATTCATTTATATTTTTGATTGGAGTTTTATTTTCGTTCATATATTTACTTGGTTAAATAATAAAAAATTATGCTTAAAATAATTAATGGCGAAACCGGCATGACAACCTTCTGAAAAGGAAAATAAGCGTGGCCGTTGTTTTTAGTTTTCAAGTGAAAATACCACTCCACTCCCGCCCAAAATCCTAAACTGCCGATTACTATCCCGATGAGCAATTTATCCGCTCCACAGGCGCAAATCATGTTTAATGGATTTCCAATCATGCCGATAAAAAATAACGGCACTACAATAAGCAAATAATACCCGAAGATAGTTAATATGCCCTTGCCTTTAAATTTAATATTTTTCTTTTCATACCAACTCATTGTCCAGGTGATCATTGATACGGTAAGCCCGCCGATCCAAAGGCCGGTTATTGAATCATCGATCCCCAACCAGCGTGAAAGCCCAACGCCGGCCGTTACTGCGATTGTACAGATCGGACAAACCGCCAAAGCCTGCTTTACGCCAAACAAGCCAAAGGCGAATAAAGATAACAAAAATATTAATAATTTTTTCATAGACTATTTGCTTTTTGTTTAAAAAACTCCACTATTTCCTGATCCCCGACATAGCATTTGGCTCCGTCCCAAAGAAATGGCACGCCGACAGAATTAGTCGGAATTCCACAGATTTTCGCTTTTTCTCCCAGCTCGGCGGAATTTTTTTTATTATAATAAACTTCTTTTTTGGCAAAAGGCACTTTTACTTCAATGCCGTTCTTACTGACATACTCTTCAACGATGGCGCAATGCGGACAGCCATCGCCATAAAACAATATTATTGCGCTTTCTTTCACTTCTCCTTGATTAGGAATATTGTTTGCCTCCGGTTTTTTGCTTGAAGCCAAGACAAAAATCGCATAGCTCAACACCGCGACAAACAAAATTGATATTAATAAAGGTTTTTTCATAAGATATGCTTATTTTATTATTTTAGCTCCGGCAACCAATCCGGCTTTTAAGATCAGCTCGGCCGGTATAGTTTCATACGATTCTCCATTCACCTCTACTGTCCGGCATTCTTCATCTCCGCACACATCACAGCACTGGTTTTGCCCTGTTTTTGCTTCTATTAAGTCCTCTAGCGGGGCGCCATTAAAAAGAATTGTGTTTGATTTCACCGGATCTTTTTTAAATTCTTCGAGTGTCAATTCCGTTTTTTGCAATTCCACTTTTATTCCTAAAGGGCTAAGCGCATCGCGAAGCTGATCCACGGCTTTGTCTAATTCATCCTCAGTTGATCCGCATCTCGGACAGGTGCTTCCATCCGATACCAGCCTTTGCCAGCCGATTATCAATACTTTTTTATTGTCCTTTCTTGGTTCGCAGTCGCCGCATTGGCAACCGTATTGGTTTGTTGTATTCATAAATTTATAAACTAATTAAATACTTGACCAAATACTGCGTGTAATATAATCCGGCAATTATAAAAATTGAGGCCACGCCGTATCTTAGCCACTTCTCAATTTTTTGAACAACGCTGAAGGTCTTGCTGACGGCCTGCATGCTAAAAGCGATTAAAATTGCAAAAATTATCACCGGCAAGCCAGTGCCAAGCGCAAATAACGGTGGTAATAGCAAACCGCTGGCTGAAGTTGTCACCATCGGTATTAAAACACCGAAGAACAACACTCCGCTATAAGGGCAGAAAGCAAAAGCAAATAACATGCCAAGCGCCAATGACCCAAGATACCCTTTACCGGCAAGCCAAACTTTTATTTTTTCAATTCTCTCATTATTGCCTTTCAAATTTATTTTTATTACCCCAAGCATTACTAAACCGATAATTATTAAAACCGGCCCTAAAACCTTATCGCCCCAGCCCTGAAAAATACTGGAAATTGAAAAGGAGGAAATGCCGAAATAAATTAATGTTGCCAAAAGCGTATAACTAACACCTCGGCCTAAGGTATAAAATAAACCGGATAAAACCGTGTACTTTGGCGTTTTGATATCCTTGGATATGAAAGCGACGGCTGTAATATTTGTAGCCAGCGGGCATGGGCTGATTGAAGTCAAGATACCCAAAAGAAATGCCGACAAGGCGGGAATATTATAATTGTCAATCAGCATGTTGATATACTCCATATTTATATACCTAGATATGAATTGATTTTATTTTCCAAATATCCCTTAAATTTTACTTCATCACTCAGCAGTTTCCAGACATTCATATCCGGTTCGATATTGTCTTGTCCATCTTTTATCCGGTTGATAAAAAGGGATGAACCGGATGCTTGGTACTTCTTGGCAATTTCCTTGTTCTCCGGCAAATCGATATTAATCTCCCGAAAGTCGATCTTGCCATTTTTTATCTGTTCAGCATATTTCTGCTCCATTGTTTCTTTTACATATTGCCCAATAGTCTTGCAAGAATAACAGCGAGCGGTTGCATGAAAATAATAGACTTCCAGCTTATCAGCTACAGTCTCAGCGCTGGACATCGGATAATCATTGTTGGTTCTGCTCTGGCTGGCGTTAGCCGTTTTTGCCGGTTGGGTTTTTGAATTTGATTGATCGCTCGTTTCATTTGCTTGATTACTGCAACCGGTGGCGATAATCAATAACAGAATGAAAAAAGGTAGGACTAAAAATTTCTTCATAGTTATTTTTTGTTTAAAAAGTAAAAATATTAAAAAAGTAACCGATAATCATGATGCCGATCGTGGTCACCGCGATAAAAGCCGATAGCAGTTTCCAATTCATGGCTTTTTTGAGTATTAAAAGTCCCGGAATAGATAGTGTGACCGTTGCTGTCATGAATGCCAAGGCCGTGCCAAGAGCAACGCCTTTGTCTGTTAAAGCTTCCACTACAGGAATCACGCTAACGGAATTGGCATAAAACGGCGCTCCTAAAATTGTGGCTAAAGGCACCGTCCACCAACTGCCATGATTTAAGTAAGTTTCAACAAAGCTCTCCGGCACGAAACCATGAATCAAGGCACCCAAGCCAACCCCCAAAAGGACATAAGGAAAAATCTCTTTTGAAATATGTATTCCGTCTTTCCACCAGATTGCTAATTTCTTGGCTAATGGAACAATCTGCCCGCCGTTTTCCTTAATCGCATCCTTCTGTGTTTTAAATTTCAAAAAGGCCGGATTAACATTTTTGTCCATATTAAGCCTCTGAATTACCATGCCGGCCAGCACGCTAATAAATATTCCTAAAGCATTATATACAAGAGTCATCTTGAATCCGAATATTGACGGAAAGATGAATAGTGATGCTTCGTTGATCAATGGCGAGGCGATTAAAAATGTAAATGTCACACCCAAAGGAATGCCCGCGCTGACAAATCCGATAAACAACGGTATGGATGAGCAGGAACAAAATGGCGTAATTACGCCGAGCATAGCCGCCATTACATAATCAAAGCCGTACCATTTGCGACCGCTTAAAATATTCCGTACTTTTTCTACTGGAAAATAATAGCGGGTAATCGCCATAATATAATTAATCAAAATCAAAAGCAGTCCGATCTTGATCGAGTCGTAAATAAAAAAATTAACCGCATCACCCCAATATTTATCAGTTATGCCCAGCCAATTATACGTAGCCAGATCCGCAAATATTTGTATTGGTTTAAAAATATCCATATTTTAGCAGTTGCCTCCGCACGAACAGCCACCGCCTGGCTGATTGTTACTCGGCAAATTTTTCTCTAAAACGTTTTTAATGTCCGCCTCCCTATGTCCGCCGCCTGTCAGAACCGGTTTGCCATTAACAGCTAAAACCGGACTCTGCATCACGCCCATTTCAATCATCTTGGCGACATCGTTGATGTACTCAACCGGAGTATCTATTTTAAGTTCTCCTACCGCCTTCTTTGTCGCTTCAAACAGCTGTTTGCAGGTTGGACAACCCGATCCCAATACTTGTATGCTATCAATCTTTTTACTCATAGTTTTTTAGAAAAATGGTTAGTAATGAATTATATTTTTTAAATGCTTGCTTATTTATGGAATAATAGACTTTTTTCCATTCTTGGCGATTTTCCACCAGCTTCAAATTTTTTAACGCTTTTAAATGAGTAGAGATAAGATTCTGCGGCAAACCCAAGTTTTCCACAATTTCGCAAACGCAATGCTCCCCATCTTTTAACAAACAAAGAATCTTTAAACGATTGTCTTCCCCAATAATACGCAAAAATTTCGCCAGATTGGCGAACTCTTTCGTAAGTTCTTTATTCGAACAGCAAAGCGGTTTCATAAAATTAATATCAGTTTATAATGATATGATAGCATTCTATAATTTATGGGTCAAATATAAATTCGTGCTTGGCAAAGACATGAATTATAACCAGTTAATCATGATTATATTAGCCTATTTAACTTTGAGAAATAATTAAAAAATTTACGAACTCTTTTAATATAATAAAACAGAAATGAGCCTATCGGCTCATTTCTGTTTTATAGCTCGGATTTTACGCCGAAGCTCGAATTGAATTCTCCTCCTACGCTAAAGCTTCGGCGGACAAGAAAAAAAGGTTTAAAACTATTTTATTAAAAAGCTTTTAAAAGCAATGATTTACCCGCGAGCAAAGCCTGGCTTTAAAAAACTGCCAAAAAACCTGGCCGAATGAAATTCGGCGAAATGCTTTTATTAATTGAGCAAAGCAAGGCCGATGGCATACTTTCTTGGCACCCCGATCGTTTGGCTAGAAATCCGATTGACGGCGGGTAAAATTATTTATCTGGTTAATACTGGCATTGGCTGACTATTTAATAACCTTGGATTGAAAAAAAAGATTTTATGAAGTACTGCCTTAATACGGCTATCTAAGTCGCTGTTGAAGCGCAAAATAAGCAGGTTTAGCTTTTAATTCTGTATCAAAAAGTAAACTAGTGCCATAGACGGCCGGGTATCGATCGGACCTTGTAGTCGAACCATAGAGGTCAGTAACCCCCCAAGTAGAATACCCGGTACAGTTAGCTGAGCAAAGACAAGCATCTAAGGCAACTAGAAATTGATTGACTTGTTCTTTAGGATCATCGCCTGTGACGTCTATTTCCGAGATGCGAACTTTAAGCCCGAAGGTCGCCAATTTTCGCAGGTGCGCTTTAAGTACGTCTGGATCGTTATAATCGCCATCCCCGTATATATGTGATTCAAACCCAACACCATCAATCGGCACCCCTCTATCTTTAAGCCGCTTAATTAAACCAAGAAGAGCATCCCATCGTTCCCCGTCGCGCTCAAGACCAAAATCGTTAAGATATAATTTAGCAGACGGATCGGCTTGGTGAGCAGACTGAAATGCCAAATCTATATACTCTTCCCCCATAGCTTCATACCAGATATTTTTTTCCAAACCAGATTGCTCATTATGATACGGGGCTTTTTTATTTGATAAGGGTTCATTGACAACGTCCCATTCTACGACTCTTCCTTTGAAATGATCAACTACAGTTGTTATGTGATCAACCATGATTTTTTGAAGTTCTTTTTTTGGAGCTTTTGTCATCCAATCAGGACTACTTTTTGCATAGACTAAAGCGTGTCCATGCACCAGTTGGTCATTTTTTAATGCAATATCAACCAGAGCATCCATTTCAGTAAATACATAGACGCCGATCTGCGGATGTATAAATTCCGGTTTCATGCCATTTTCTGGTGTAATCATATTGAACTCACCCATAGCAATTTTTCTGTACTCTTCATCGGTAACGAGTGGGTCAAAAGCGATGGCCGCACCAATTCTTAGTTTACGCGGGTGTGCAGCCGCTAGATTGCGCAGAGCGTTTGGGTTATCATGAGTTGTCTTAAAAGATGGCGGGGTGATAATCTCAACCTGTCCGTTATTTAGCGGCTCAACCGTTAACGCGCTTAATAACCAATCGTCACCGATAGCAGCATCAGCTCCGAACCAAACTTCTTGACTGTCAAAAATATGATGGTCGGGTATAGCGCCAAGTATTTGTTTGTTGGCGCTGATAATTAGGGTATTGGCTCTGTGTTCGATAGAAATAACCATGACGTTTTCTAGCTTAAACGGATAGGTCCTCATATCAATAGAATTATTTGAACTGCCATCCCAAATCCGTACAACAATTGTGCTAGTAGCCACATCTATAGCAACGCTACCGTTCTCCAGCCGCCATTGATCGTAAATAACAGGAAGCTTGCCATAGAGCCGGAGCGATCCTTGAGTGTTTATTTTTTCCATTTGTGCAGAAATAATAAAATCACCGGATACTGAAAGGCGCGGACCGGTAAGGCTTACCGGAGGATTCGGCTGCCCTAGAGACCCGTCTTGATGGATAATGATTCTATTAAGAGGTTGAATATGAAGACCTTCTTTTGTAGTGGTAGCGCCAGCGAATTCCTGCCAATTTTGACCGGTAAGAAGATTAATGGCTTTTGACTCAATTGGTTTTGATTTATTAACAAGCAAAATGGCTACAAAAAGAATCATAATTACAATAACTATCCCAAAAATTACAACTTTCAGAAGTAAGGCTTGTTTCAAAGGCTGACGGTTATATATTCGCATATAGATATATCTAATATATAATCATATTTGGTAAAAAGCAAGAAAAACAATTTGCTATATTGAAGAAATGACTATCGCGCAAAAAGAAAAAACTTTTAGGTTAGGACCAGTTTTTATTGGCTTAACTAAAAAACAGAGTCGTTAAACCCTGTTTTTTATCGTAATGCTCCCGGGGTCGGATTCGGACCGACGACCAACTCGTTAACAGCGAGCTGCGCTACCGCTGCGCTACCCGGGAATAATAATTAGCTA
This sequence comes from uncultured Gammaproteobacteria bacterium, assembly GCA_964526325.1. Lineage (GTDB taxonomy): Bacteria > Patescibacteriota > Patescibacteriia > Patescibacteriales > GWC2-42-12 > JACPHD01. The sequence goes on along the minus strand of CAZGKM010000003.1, from coordinate 11,612 downwards.
TTTGTTGGCTTATAATTAATTTAAAAATTAAAACCTGCCCAAAGGCTATAAGGCAGTTATGTTGATATTATATAATATTTCTTAAATATGTCAACCTTAACTATTTGACAAAATGACAGATATATGATACTTTACATACAATTAAAATGGTCTTTAAAAATCTAACAACCTCAAACCGTTGAAAGGAGGAAAAGAGAAATGCCTACGGTAAATTTTTTACCAAGAGAACTTAGTCAAGTAGTTCTAGATTCAGATGGGAGAGTTAAATACATTATTGCCTATATTAACGGCAATAAAATATTTTTTGATGTGGAAAACGGCAAGCCCAAAAGAAAAATAAGCCAGAATTTCCCATTTTTCGAAATACCGAATTATTTGATTGGTCCGTTGTATAAACAGATCAATGCCGTTATTTACAGTTATGAAAAAAAAGCGGAAGCGGCGAAAGATTTAAAAAAGGTTTACTGGAACGAAAATTTAAACAAGTTCGGCATTAGGATTCTGCCGGATGGCATGGTTAGTGTTCCCTACTGGGTTACTGACTGTGCCGGAAATAGAACAATCGAGCCGCGGATAGCTAAAGACATTAACGCCGCTATTAGAATGCAGGATCATATTATTAAAGGATATACTTTGCAAAAAAATAATATGGAAAATAATTCTCAAGTAGCCGAGGAATTGTTTTGTCTGCTAGAGAAGTTAAAAGTTATTGAACCGCGCATTGAGATGAGGCGAACAGTCTTAATATACGCGGTAAAGCAAATGGAAGCCTCAATCCATAAAGCTTGCCAATATCTTGAAAAAATTATGCCGGACGACGGTTTGGCCAAAGAAAAATCCTTCGGTTTGCCGGGTAAAATAAGCAGGCTGATTACCTATCTTAAAAATCAATGGGCAAACCCGTACCTAAACAAGGTTGACCGAACAATATCGTTGCTGGATTGCGCCAGACAGGCGGCCGCCAAATCAGAATTAAAAATGACAAAATTATTTCTTAATAAGGCCGGAAAAATTTTATCTCTAGCAATCAATACCAAACAAGATGATTCTTTAGAAAAAATATCGGATATTGATCCGGTAAAAACCTTAACGCAAATCCATCTCCAAGGAAAAACCAATGAAGTCATGAAAACCGCCAATAAAATTCCCGGCGGGCGTACTATTTATAATTTATTAAAAATATCCAAAATGATTCTTGCCGGAAAAAACATAAACGAGCCGGCCGAGCAAATATCCTTAAACTTGGGCGGATAAAAATCCGCTCAAACAAAAACCGTCCCTTAGGAAAGGACGGTCTTTTTATTATTAAATTTTAATAATCCCTAAGTTTTTTAATTCCAGAATGCTTCTGGATGCGCTCCAAGGCTTTCGCTTCAATCTGTCTTATACGCTCGCGAGTAACATCAAACTCGCGGCCGACTTCTTCCAACGTATGGGCAACGCCGTCAACCAAGCCAAAACGCATTTCCAGTATTTTTTGCTCCCGAGGCGTTAATTCAACAATAACTTCTTGGACATAATCTTTTAATAATTGCAAAGCGGCCGCCCGCTCCGGCGTTACATTTTTAACATCTTCAATAAAATCTTCCAAAGTCGAATCTTCGTCGTCGTCGCCGATGGAAGTTTCGAGCGAAATAGTATCTTGGGATATTTTTATGACGTGCCTGACTTTATCGATATCTTCGCCCATTTCGGCCGCGATTTCTTCAGGCAGCGGTTCACGGCCTAAATCCTGGATTAATTGGCGCTGGACTTGCTGGAATTTATTAATCGTTTCTACCATATGTACCGGGATTCTTATGGTGCGCGACTGATCGGCTAAAGCGCGGGTAATCGCCTGCCTAATCCACCAGGTAGCATAAGTTGAAAACTTATAGCCTCGGCGGTATTCAAATTTTTCCACGGCGCGGAATAAGCCGATATTGCCTTCCTGGATTAAATCGAGCAGGCTTAAGCTTTTAGAGCCGGTAAATTTTTTCGCGATGGAAACCACTAAGCGCAAATTAGCTTCAATAATTTTTTTCTCCGCTTCCTTATCGCCTTTTTCTTTGCGTTTAGCCAATTCAATTTCTTCTTCGCTGGATAAAAGCGGCACTTTGCCGATCTCCCTTAAATACATTTGGATGGAATCGGCGCTTAACTCGGAAATATCGAATTTTTTCTTCTCGGTAAAACCGATGATTTGTCCTGATTTATTTTTTACATCATCGCCTGCGCCCAAAAATCCGCCCGTATCTTCAATTATCTGAATGCCGTTTTTTTGCAAAGCTTCTAAAGTCAGCTCATAATCATAAATATACTCTTCAATCTCGGGAAAAACATACAATAATTCGGTTTCCGTCAAAAAACCTCTTGAACGACCTTTAATAATGATATTTTTTATTTGCTCCTCGGTCGGCTTTATTACAATATGCTCCTCTTTTTCCCGGCGCGGCTTTTTAGCTTTAGGCTTTTTATAAATTTTTTTGTAATTTATTTTTTTCGCCTTAAAACTTTTAGCCTTGGATTTTATTTTGGGCCGCTGAATCTTTTTCTTTTTAACTTGGCTTTTAATTTTTTTATTTTGTTTGGCCATATTTAAAAAAATATTATTTTATCTCTATTGAATTTATTTCCTCGGTTAAAGTTTTAAACTCTTCCATTAAATTTTTTAATTTTTCATTCTTTTCTTGGCCGCTGATATTTTCTTTTTCTATGCCGGCGATTAATTTAGCTATTTCATGGCGCCGGATATTTAAATAATTTACTCTGAGCGTAGCCATAATATTTATTATCTCGGTCTTAACCTGCTCTTCGTTATAATCATAAAAATCTTTATCAGCTAAAAGAACCAGCCTGTCCAATAAGCTCAAACACTTATAACTATCAGGCTGGCTGTCGGTTTTATCATCGCTAGCTTGAGTAAAATTATCCGGATTACTTAACCATTCTTTCAAGCTTAAATAATTTATTCCCAATTCAAAATTTCCTCCTTCACGAGTCCATAAATCTATGAGCTTATTATAATAAATAATTATATTTTTGTAAAGCAGTTGATTGGATTCGCCGGCTAAATCATCCGGTCCGATATGATTAATTACATACTCTAAATGCGCCGGAAATCTTATGACAAAAGCCAAAAGCAATTCCGAAAGCATCTGCTCCCGGCTGGGTTTTAATTGGCTTAATTCTTTTGGCGGTTGATTTAAAGGTTTAGCCGAAAAATTTGTCTGGTTTTGTTTTTTCATAATTTCTCCGAGTTTTTCTCTCAAAGAATTTTCATTGGCATTTACTTCCTGGCTTAATTTTTTTAACCAAAAATCCTGCTCGGTTTTTGAGCCGAATTTTGCGATTACCGGCAGAAGTATTTTTTCCGCTTGGCTTTGGCCTTCGTATTCTTTTAAATTCAGCTTGGCGAATGTTTTATCAAAATAATATTGCATCATCGGCTTAGCGTTCTTAACCGCTAACCGCCAGCCCTCGGGATTATTTTTAATGCACTCGTCAGGATCCTTGCCTTCCGGCAATTCAATGACTTTTATATTCATTTCCGCTTGCATAGCCTGAGCGATGCCGCGTTCAGCCGCTAAATCGCCGGCTTTATCCATATCAAAAGACAAAAATAAATTATTTGAATAGCGCTTAATCAAATTCACCTGTTCAACCGTTAGAGCCGTGCCGGAAGAAGCGATAATATTATTAAAGCCGTTCTGCTCGGCCATGATCGCGTCCATCTGGCCTTCAACCAAAACCGCCGCGTCTTCGGCTTTAATCGCCATTTTAGCCTTATCTAAACCGAATAAAATTTTTGATTTGTCGTAAATCATGGTTTGGGGAGTGTTAATATATTTGCCCATCTTCTCTTCCGCTTCTTTTTCCGGCCTGACTCGCGCGGTAAAACCTGCCACGTTGCCGTTAACGTCATGTATGGGAAATATAATGCGGCCCCTAAAGCGGTCGTAAAAACCCGGAGTTTTTTCTTTTTTAACGCTTAAACCAGCTAAAAAAATCTCGTTTTCGCCAAAACCTCTACTTTTTAAAAAATTTGTCAGGCTGTCCCAGGTATCCGGACTATAGCCAATTTGCCATTTTTCTATGGTGTCAGAAGTTATAGCCCGCTCTTTTAAATATTGGCGCGCTGTTTCGGCCGCCGGACTATCGGTTAAAACTTTATGATAATATCTGGCTGACAATTCTAAAATATCTAAAAGCGCGTTCCGTTTTGAAGTTAGCGCCGGATCAGATTTTTTTAAAACTACGCCGGCCTTTTTAGCAAGCAGGCGTAAGACTTCAACAAAACTCAAACCTTCAATCTCCATGACAAAAGAAAAAACGTCGCCGCCCTTGCCGCAGCCGAAGCAATGCCAAATCTGCTTTTCCGGACTAACCATAAACGACGGGGTTTTTTCCCGATGAAACGGGCAGTTGGCGCGAAAATTCAAACCAGCCGCTTTAAGCTGAATATATTCGCGGATAACGTCAACAATATCCAATTTACTTTTTATTTCATCGGAAGGATTGGGCATAAAAATTTAAAAATTAAAAATACTTTTGGTAAAACTTTTTATTCTCTCCATCTCCTTTTCCACAAGTTCTCCGTCATATTCGGCGTTATGCGCGTGCACTCCTTCATAGCTGGCTTGCTTTTGATCCAAATGCAAATTTAAAATTATTTGGTTATTTTGCTCATTAAAATATAAATGAAATCTAGGATAAAAACCGCGGTTAAGCCGGCGAACATAACTTTCCTGCCCGGTATGCCGATCCATTATATAAGTATAACCGGCCTGTCTTAATAATTGTTCCGGCGCCTGATCTAAAATATTTTTATCTAATATTAGCTTCATAATTTTTTATTTTATTCCATCTTATTGATTTTATCATAATTCAAAAATTTGATTAGGTCAAAGGGGGCAAATTGTGGTAAAATAAATATAATAATCACTTTGAATATATGGCACAAATTTATTTATACTCTTTAGCAAGCGTTACTCTTGTTTCTCTGATTTCTTTGATTGGCGTGCTAACCTTAGCAATATCCGGAGAAAAACTAAATCGGCTGATTATGCTTTTAGTCAGCCTGTCCGCCGGCACGCTTTTAGGCGATAGCTTTCTGCACTTGATTCCGGAAATGATTGAAAAAAATCAAACCGGGTTGGCAATCTGGCTATGGCTGCTGGCCGGCATTTTAACTTTTTTCATTCTGGAAAAAATAATCCATTGGCGCCATTGCCATATGGAAACTACTTCAAATCATCCTCATCCGGTCGGCTTGATGAATCTTGTCGGCGACGGTCTGCATAATTTTATCGACGGCATGATTATCGCCGGCTCTTTTTTAGTAAGCACGAAACTCGGCTTAGCGACGACTTTAGCCGTTATTGCTCATGAAATACCCCAGGAAATCGGCGACTTTGGAATTCTGCTTCATGCCGGTTATAACCGAACCAAAGCTCTTTTATTAAATTTCGCTTCGGCTATTCCCGCTATTTTAGGAGTATTGCTAGCCCTAACCGTCGGCATGCAAGCTGAAAATTTTTCTTACTATATTATTCCTTTCACGGCCGGCGGCTTTATTTATATTGCTACCGCCGATTTGATTCCGGAATTAAAAAAAGATACGGCGGCGGCCAAATCTCTATCACAGCTTCTATTAATCGTTATCGGCATAGCTATCATGCTGGCTTTGAAAAAAATCAATTTATAATTAACCTTGCAATATGCCTCGCTTAAATAGTTCTGTTTATAGAATATTAATTTTTATTATCGGTGTTATAGCTACAATCGCTTACCGAATAGTCATTATCTTAAATCATTACAGCCAATCATGGGTAGAAATGTCTTGGTATATCGGCACCGTCGGCTTCATTTGGTATTTCGCCCACCGCTTTAACATAGAAAATCGCCGCGACAATCTAATCAGAAAACTTCATCTGATTGAAAAAACTCAGTCCGACCAGTCATTTAATTCCGAAGACAAAAACGCCTTGCTTTATATTTTAAAAAGTTTAGACACTAGTTTGGCGAAATGGAATTATATAGCAATTTTCTTTTTTTCTTTTCTGGCTATAGCTTACGCGCTTTATGCTGATTTAGAAAAAATTATTAAATAACAGATTAAAAAAATAAAAGGGGTAAAATTTAGTTTACCCTTTTTAATTATACGCTGAAATTGTAAATAGCGGTGTTTTTTGAACGGAGTTCGAACATTTTTTGACGAAAATCCTAAAAACTAATTTGGACTCGGCGGAGCAAACTATTTTTCTGGAGGAATGGAATTGCCCCGCCTCGGCTTTCTTCCCACCCGCAGGAGAGGTCTGGGGAGGAATGCGAGCGGGTTTTTGAATCTTTCCTTTTTCACTTCCGAATTTCGTGCCAGTTAAAAACTGGCGCGCCACACAAAATATTTTCAATTAGAAAAATTGAAATGTAAATGTAATACTAAAAAAGATAAAAATTATGATTTACGGCAAAGTTGTCCTAGAGCTATAGCGACATAAACCGCGCTCAATCCAACAAGAGCATATACTACGCGCGATAATGCTGACATATCGCCGAAAATTGTCGCGACTAGATCAAATTTAAATATACCCACTAAACCCCAATTTAATCCGCCTACAACAACAAGCACTAAAGCCACCCAGTCAAACACATTTAGATTTTTCATATTATTATTTATTAATTGAATTTATAAATTTCGGGATTTATCTCGACCCAATAAATCCTTTTATATAGTTATAATAACCTTTTGCGTTATTATTGCCTATTTTATTAATTTTTATTTTTTTTGCATGGCACGACGCCCAATACACTCATATTTTTCACATATTCCTACTATCGTAGGCCCAATGGAGCACGGCTTGTCTTTGCTTTCTGCGACATGAATAATCTTTCGGTGTGCAATTTTTCATAATCTGCGCAATGTGCCGTCGAATCGCGATCCAACGCTTTATCTGCCGCTCGTCATCCTCGCTCCGACGACCCATAAAATAACGGCAATACCATTGGAACCATCCCCGCGGATCTTGTGGATGTATCCAACCCTTTTTGCGCCAGACCGAAAGCGGTTGTGAAGCATTTACCCCAAAAAAATTAAGTTTCGGATCGTGTTCGTAGCTGTCTTCCTCCTGAAACTTACCTTTTTTAAACCAATCTTCGGGAAACTCTTTTTTACAATCACGCATATAGACCCCGCCAAATACTCCAAGTGAAAGCATTTCCCTTGGAGTAAGATCCGGCTTAAACCGGAGATCAAAGTTTTTGCCGGCGGGCTCGGCTAATGTATAGCAATATTTCTTCTGCATTTTGTCGTTTACTTTTACCAATTTGCCCATATTATTTTTCTCTATTTTTTCCAATAATCGCGGTTTCGGTCAGATTCGGCCTCCATAATCAGTTTCTCCGGGTATGGTTCAAAAAAAGACTGTTTAAGAAGGCTTTTGTCTTTGATTAAGAATTTTGAAACTTCCTTCAGAGTCATGAAATTTATTTTGTTATCTTTATATTTTGATAATATTTTTTCTTTTTTGCTGATCAAATTTTCAAAGAATAAAATTATTTCATCGGCTGATGGAGACTTGCTTACTATCTTTTTTAAGATATTAAAATAATCCTTATTGTTTACTTCAAAATTTTTTGCCAATTTCATATTATAAAATTTTAACAGTAGACTGTTTTTTTCATGAAAATCCTTTAGTTTGTTTTTCTTTTTTGCGTTTCTGTAAGCTGAAAATAAAAAAGTTATGGTTAGAAAATGATCCCTAATTTTATTGTTTCTCAGCCGGTCATCTTCCTCGATGGGATATCCGGCAAATTTTTCCAGAATCCGAGTGGCAAAAAATCCGCCACATCTATCCACCACCGGAGAGCCTTTCATACCGGAATAAACTTTGATATTCGAAACCCCCATGCTGGGAGATTTAGATTTGAATATAAAAGCATCGACATTATCCAAATCGTTTATATATTCCGCGCAAAAATTATTCATTTCTTCTGTAACATCTCTGTTGGTTTTATGCTGAATCAGCTTTAATTCTTTTCCCTTTTTAACAATTCTTATAGGCTCCCTTGGCACACCCAAGCCAATCGCCAGCTCCGGGCACACTTTTAAAAATTTCACGAAGGGTATCAGGTCCTTGATTATAGGCGAAGGAATCGACTGGCCATTATACCTTGCTTTTTCAAATTCTAAACATGCGCTAGTTAAAATTATAGGTTTTTCCATATAAATGTAAATGCTATTGTTAAATATTTTTCTTTGGTGGCATCGGAATAAATACGCTAACCATTCGCTTATACTCTGCAAACTTTGGATTTTCTGCCATTTTCTTTTCAAGCATAGGAATACCAGACACTTTCAAAATTAAAAAGGTTATAGTGATCGGCCCGATAATACCAAACCAGCCATTCGGGATAGATAGGGCGACGAGCCACAAACCCCACCACTGCGTCACTTCACCAAAATAATTCGGGTGGCGCGTATATGCCCACAGCCCACTTTGCATTAATTTGCCTTTGTTTTCTGGATTTTTAATAAACCTTGCCAACTGCGCATCTCCAACAGCTTCAAAATAAAAGCCAAAAATCCATACTGCTACGCCAAGCAGATCGAGTATACCTAAGGCTGTTCCCGCGCTCTTGTTGATAAGTAACACTGGTATAACGATAAGAAACAAAAACAACCCTTGCAAAAGATACACTTGCGCATACGAACGCGGATAAAACCACTTGCCCCATTCTTTGCGCCATGCGAGATACCGGTAGTCCTCCGCCCTACCTTTGTTACGTCGATGAATATGCCAAGCCAAGCGCAATCCCCAAATGCTCACCAAGATACCTGCTAGTATTCCTCGTGTGCCAGAAGTGCCGGAAAAGAAAAAAGATGTCCACGTCATGAGCACAAAGCCCAAGCCCCACGCTACATCAGCCACATCGTTCCTCTTTTTAATCAAAGAGACAGCAAACCACAGGCTCATATATACAAACAAAACCAAAATGAGGGTTACATAATAATTCATATACCCATTTTAGTTGCTATGAAATAAGTCGCGACCGATACAGAAGCGGCGAGCACCGCGCCCCATGCCAAGTCTACAATCGTTACCAAAAGCGGCCAATCTTTAGCAACTGCCAAATTGGTCAGATCGTAGGTGGCGTAACAAACGAATCCAAACAGTGCACCGAAAAGCAGAGCGTGCGTCCACGAGCCTTTTTCCATAGCGGGTGCAATGACAAACACAATGAGACCAGCAATAAAAATAAGATAAAAGATAATCGCCGCGATCCAATTTACATCCGGCTTCATAAGTGCACCAATCTGTGCTCGATAAAAGTTTTTGGCTACAATCCCAAGCCAGATCATATCGATGGCGAAGAAAACTGGTAATGCGATTGCGTAAAGTTTTATGAACATAGTATTAATTTATTTTTTATAAAATATCCTTCCGACGAAGAATATAAACAAGACCAGACATACAATTACTGTCGCGATGATGCTTGGATATTGTCCATCAAAACCTGTGGCAGACATGTGTTTGAAGAGTATCCATGAGTATGCCCAAACGAGTACCATGCCATAAACGATATTGTTGTCTTTGCGCATCCGCAAGATTCCGATCAATGCTCCGACTAGGAGAATAATGCTCGTCCAGACAAAATCGGCAATACCAAAACCATTCCAGCCAAGACTCACGAGAAATACTGTGATATTGGCGATTGACGCGACCGTGATCCAACCGAAGTAAATGCTAAAGGGAGCCCAGATTAAAAGTTTTTGGAGTGAGGTAAACTGCTCGGCGCGAAGAATGTCAGCGATTTTTATAAGAAGGATTAGCAGCGTCGCCATGATGAGCACCGAAAGGCCGATATAATCATAGTGCCAAGAAAATATCCAAGAGATATTCGCGAGCGAAGTAGTAATAAAAAGCGGATTGATTTTATTCAAAATATCTTCTGTTTTTTGATCCTTCTTTATAAATTGGTAGAGCACATACGCGCCGAGCAAAAGGTAGATCAAACCCCAAATAGAAAATGCCGGACCGGCAGGGGCAAAAAGATTGGGATAGGCATCTGATATATCGCCCGTGGAGCGGTTATTGATTGGCAAACCGTTAGCTAAGAAATTGATCACCACCATGGCGATATAGGCAACCCCAGTAAGAATTTTTATATAAGTGTTTTCCATAATTTTATTATTTTAATTATTTTATATAACTATCAAAATAAATAGCATGGCAGGTATACCCGCCAGGATTTTTCTCAAGATAATCCTGATGATAGTCTTCGGCCGGATAAAACTTTTCAAGCGGTTCCAATGTTGTAACCACGGGATCTTTCCAGCGTTTGGACGCGTTGACGATTTCAATAAAATTTTCTGCTTCCTTCTTTTCTTCTTCGTTTTCGTAAAAAATTGCTGAGCGATAAGAAGTGCCAGTGTCGTTACCTTGGCGATTCAAGGTTGTCGGATTATGAATTTGAAAGAAAAAATCCAACAAATTACGATATGAAGTCTTTTCAGGATCATAAGCTATTTCAATCGCTTCGGCGTGGCCTTCGTGATTTTCATAGGTGGGATTTTCCACCTTTCCGCCTGTATAACCGACGACGGTGTCTATCACACCCGGCTGTTTCCTGATCAACTCTTCCATACCCCAAAAACAACCTCCGGCCAAGACTATTTTTTGAGTTGCAATTTCTTGTAGCTCCACCAATACTTCATTACGCTTCATCCACGGCGGAGTCCCCGGTGCGTTGTATCCCGCGTAGGCCACACTCCCTTCCGTAGCAACTCCGTCACGAGCAAGTAGCGAAAGTAATTTCTCTTGCATATTCTTGATACGCGCGTCCGAGCGATACCAAGAAAACTGCATGACCGCGTATTTTTTGGCAGGGATCATCACGATTTTTACTCGCGGGTCATTGGGTGTCGGCAATGTTTCAAGCGTATACGAGCGAGGCATACCGAAAGAGATGGTTTGCGAGTTGCCTTCATTCGTCGCCACCACCGGCGCGGTCATAGCGATATTTTCTTTTTTGGTATTTCCGCCAAAGATATATCCCGCCACTATACTAAAACCACTACCCATAGATTCACCATACGCGCCTTGCACGGTCGTCTGCGCTACAATATGCGCCGGGTATTCCCGTATTTCGTAACCGTTCATTTTCTTTACCACGGTATAGTCGGTCTGCTCCACCCGAGAACCAAAAAATCCCCAGATAGACCAGAGTGCAATGATGACGATGAGAGCAATAGGTGTGTAGATCATAGTTTTATGCATAAATACTTTACATTATCTGTTGCCTTTTGCTCGATTGTGCATCTTATACAACTTCTTTCAATTTCGCTGAATATAAAACTTGGCGGAGAGAGAGGGATTTCCGCCTCGTCCTCGCTTCCGCTCGGACTTCGTTGCCCTGGGCAGCGCTAAGCGCTCCTTTGGTCGCGCTTATCGGCGCTCGACCGCGCTTCTCGCCGCCGGAATTGCGGCTCAAAGCTTGTCTCGCTCCTGCCCGTTCGAATCCCTCAACTCAACTTAAAATATATTATTAGGCCAGAAAGCCTAATTATATATTTAATGCGGAGAGAGAGGGATTCGAACCCTCGATACCTTGCGGTATACGCGCTTTCCAAG
>CAZGKM010000002.1:0-81042 GCA_964526325.1 uncultured Gammaproteobacteria bacterium | reverse complement strand
AATAAACCTTATGCTTATTTAAAATATCAAATTTAGTTTCGGCGTATTTAGTGAAATAGAACATAAAATCATTAATTATAGGTATTGTTGTTCCGGCGCTCTATAGCTAAAATAATAATTTTACGGTTCTCGTTAAGGCGATAAATTATTCTGATTTTTCCTCTGCAGACGCGATAGATATCCTGCCTGCTTTTAAGTTTTTTTATATCAAGGTCTTTAAAATCGCGGCAATTAATTTTATCTAGAATTATTTTAACAATTTCTTTTTCTCCGCCCGCTAATTTTTTTAGCGCCTTGGCGATTTTGTCCATATGTTATAAGCGCGACAATATTTCATTAATATCAACGCCGCCCCTTTTTATTTTAGTGAAGTCAACAATTTCCTCCCATTGTTCGTTTTCGAGAGGGGAGATGCGAAATAAAGGCTTTGATTGCTTAAAAACGATAAATGATTCGCCTTTAGCTACGCGGTTAATATAACCGACCATATTTTCCCGTAAATTTTTTAAACCGATAATATTTTCCATAATATTAAAGTTAATTTTTAGATTAACTTTAGTTTATCAAAAGATTAACTTATTGTCAAATTTAGCTTCGGCGTATATAGTAAAGTAGAACATAAATAAGAAATTTTATTTTTGGCTTTCGCAAGTAGCTAGGCTTGTGTCACAGCCGCAATTATTGTATGCCCCTATACTAATATGATGATGAGTACCACCCTCATTTAAAATACATCTAGCGGACGTATAGTTGCCAAGTTGGCTTCCGCACCCCGCTGCCGCTTCCGCAACTTTTTTTCCGTCCGCACTGTCGTCGACATCAATAGCGTAAGATCCTTTTAATGCACAATTGCTACCTCCATAATGGCAAGAGTATTGAGCGTGCTGGCAACGACTCGGGTTATTAAAAGATTCATTCGGATCGGTTGGGTTGCAGGTTCCTTGCGCAATATGAGTATCTGTTGTAGAAGTTATGGTAAAGCCAGTTATATTATGTGATTGCATACAAGATATAAAACTCGTAAGTTCTGGTGATGTTTGGTCAGTAAATCCGGTTATGGTTGTTGTAGCGGTCCCCATATCCTTTACACTAGTTATTGCTCTAATTTTAAAATTCACCAGATTTGGGTTAACCGTGGCTAAAATTAAATATGACATTAAAGCTAAAACCAAACCGGTAAGCGAAGCGCCGATCCAAGCTTTGGCTTCGCCGATGGCCGTGGCATTACCGCCGGCAATAATCCACATAACTCCGCCGATCATTAAGACTACGGCGGCTAAAATGCCGACGATGCCGATGGCGTATTTATAAATAGCCCCGACGTAATTAGCGATATTACGTGTTGTTTTATCAGATGAATTAAAAGTATAATCAAGGCCTTGCACTTGGGGCGAGAATTCTATCTTGCTCGCCTGGCCGGCAATCGGCAGAGTAAATAGAAAAATTAAACAGGTGAGTTGAAAAATAAATATTAATAGAAAAAATATAGTTAGGATTTTTGGTAGAGATTTTAGCATATTATTATGTTATTATTGCTTTTCGCGAAACAAATGCGCGACCCCGGGCAATAATATGTTAATTATATTTTTCCGATAAACATTGCGCCACTAATATTTTTATGCGCCTGTTTAATTATTTTTTTAATCATTTCGCCGGTTATATCCCGTCCGCCCAAGCCGACGATTAAGCTTTGTATTTTAGTCTTTATTTTACCCTGCGCGGCGGCTTTAATATCGGAAGCCAAACAGCCGACATGCCCCAAAGAAATTGATTTATCCAAAACTACGGCATATTTCGCGGTTTCAAGAATGCTTAAAATTTCTTTTTCCGGAAAAGGCCGGTAAACTTTTATTTTTAAAACTCCGACTCGTTCTGATTTTTGCCAAAAACTTTCAGGCTGTTCGTCAATTACGTTTTTTACGGTTCCGATAACCGAACCCATGGCGACAAGAATAATGTCGGGATTGTTTGGTCCAGTATATTCAACCAAGCCATTATTTATTCGCGGATTTATTTTAGTTTTTTGATTTAGGTTGATAATTTTATTAAAATTTTTATACTCCTGCTCTATAGTTTTAAGGCTGGAAATTAAATTGTCATGCAGCTGCTGTCTTATTTCCATATAATGCGCCGGAGCGGCTAAAACGCCTAAAGTGGCCGGATCGGCCGGGTTTAAAAATTGTCCCGGCTCAGGCTTGTAATCAGGCAGATATTTTTTAATCTGTTCCGCGCCTGGTATAATAACCGGTTCATAAGAGTGAGTGATGATAAATCCGTCGACATTAACCATAACCGGAAGTTTTAATTGCTCGGCCAATTTAAAAGCCATAATATGCTGATTAACCGCCTCTTGGTGGTTTTCCGCGAAAAGTAAAATCCAGCCCGCGTCCCGGATCGCCATAACGTCCTGCTGGTCGTTCCAAATATTGATGGGCGCGCTTATAGCGCGGTTGGCGCAAGTTATAACTACGGGCAAATGCATACCGGCGATATTATAAATTACCTCAGCCATTAAGAGAAGCCCTTGCGAGCTAGTGGCGCTATAAGCGCGTACGCCGGCGGCGCTGGCTCCGGCCACGATAGAAGCGGCCGCGAATTCGGATTCGGCGCGCACGTATTCATAATTAGCCTCGCCGTCGGCTTTAAATTTAGCTAAATCTTCAACTATATGGGTTTGCGGGGTAATCGGGTAGGCGGAGATTACCGCTGGTTGGATGTTTTTAACGGTTAGAGCAATAGCGCGCGAACCCTCAAGAATCTGCTGTTTATTATTCATAATAATAGATTCATAATCAAATAAAATTTTATGGCCGTAGAGTTTGCTCGCTATAAAATTTTATTTGATACGATATAATTTTTGAAAGTATTTATCATCCCCTTGTGGGAGAAAACTTTTTTTGAAAAAGTTTTCAAAGATTTTTATTTTTCGTCTAATTCCATCTCTATGGCTTTGAACGGGCACTCTTGGGCGCACAGTCCGCAGCCTTTGCAAAAATTAAGGTCACAATTATAATAAGGCTTAGTTTTATCCGTAAATTTTTCAATTATACCTTCCGGACAAACGCGCGCGCAAGTTCCGCAAGCAGTACATTTTTCATATATAAATTTCGGCCGGTTTGTGCGCCAAGAACCGGTTTTATTGATATTTGAGGTGTTGGGTTTAGAAACAATTTCCATATGTAGTTTTAAGTTTAATTATTAAAAATTATTCCGGTAAGCTTGTTCTATGGCTTTTATATTTTTATCGATTAAATTTTGATTGCCGGAAAATTTTTCTTCAATCGCCTGTTTAAGCGAAACTAAATCAACTAGACCGCTTATTTTGGCAAAAGCGCCCAAAATAACAGTATTAACGATATTTTTACCGATTATTTCCAAGGCGATTTTAGTGGCATCAATCGTATAAATATTGGCTTGAGCCAGGCTTATCTTTAAGCTCTGTTTAGTTTTTGCCGTGTTAATAATGGCAATAGTTTTTTTATCAGCGCCTTTAGCTAAGTCATTGCTTTCAAGCAAGGTGGCATCTTGAATGATTAAGATATCCGGCTTGCTAATTTGTTCTCTTAAAATAATCGGCTGGTCGTCAATTCTAACATATGACTCTACCGGAGCGCCGGTTCTTTCTACTCCAAAAGAAGGAAAAGCTTGGGCTTGCTTTCCGTTTTTGAAAGCGGCAATCGCGATTAATTCCGCGGCAGTTACTACGCCCTGGCCGCCGCGGCCGTGAATTCTGATTTGTATCATATTTTTTATTTGTCATCCTCAAACTGCCTGCCGGCAGGCCTTCGCCGGAATGACAAAAGATGTTATTTTTTTAGTTCCTCAATAATTTTTACAAAAAAATCATATGGAATATCGCCTTCAATTTTGTAACCGTTGATAAAATAGGTTGGCGTGCCGGTAATGCCGAATTTTTGGCCGTCATTCAAATCTTTTTGAATTTGCGGCAGATATTTTTGCTTGTTAAGGCAGTCGTTAAATCTTGTTATGTCTGCGCCAATTTGGTTAGCCACGGCTATGAGCTGATCAGCTGTATTAATACTTTGATTTTGAAATAATTTATCATGCATAGGCCAGAATAAACCTTGTTCGCCGGCGCATCTGGCGGCTAACGCCAGAGTAGCCGAATATTCATGCACGACCGGGTAATCCCGCCAAATGTATTTTATATCATTTTTATATTTTAAGCTAATTTCTCTGATAGTGGAAAAAGCTTTTTTACAGTATGGACAAGAGAAATCGCCAAATTCCACTATGGTTATATTTGCTTTAGCCGAGCCTAGCCAGTAGTGATCATTATCCGCGGCTTGGTATTTTTGTCCGTTTAATTTTATATCGGCTTGGCTTAATTCTGATTTTGATTTTTTTAGACTGGCAAAAAAATAAAAACCGACTGCCGTTATTAAAATTAAAGTTACAGTTGCGAGAATTGTTAAGCCAACGCCCCACCAGGTTTTAAACCAAGGTTTTTTAAATGAATCCATTGAATAATATGAAAAATAGTTTTATTATATAGTAAGGCTTATTGGCAGGCGATACAATCAGTGATTTCATGGATATAAATATTATAACATTTACCATCGCACTTTGGCTACCCTTGATTATGTTTTATTTATATACAATAATATAATTTATGATAACTTCTAACGGGACGAATAAACAAAATTTAGATAAACTTGAGCTGGATATAGAAAAACAGCTAAAAATACGCGAAAAAAGAAAAAGAAAATGCATGAAAGTAAGCGGATCCACGGTAAAAAAACTTCAAAAAATTATTATTGCAAAATAACTGGAAAGTTGTATAATTAAATCACGCTGTCAGGCGTTTTATTTTTTACCTCGTTAAATAAAGTCTCTAATGAAATAGGTGGCTATAAATCAATCGCAGTTAGTGGCCTAAAGGTACTAATAAGCGATGCAGATTTAACGGAGTTTACTTAATTTTTAACAACAGAAGAAAAAAAGTATGTTTACACCCAAGAAAATGTTTTTTACTAAAGGAGTCGGCGTCCATAAAGACAAACTGGCTTCTTTTGAGCGAGCTTTAAGAAATGCCGGCATTGAAAAATGCAATTTAGTGACAGTTTCCAGTATTCTACCGCCTAATTGCCAGATTATTTCCAAAGAAAAAGGAGAAAAAATGCTTTATCCAGGCCAAATAGTTTTTTGCGTAATGGCCAGAAGCGAGACTAACGAGCCTAATCGTTTGGTTTCGGCCGCTATTGGTTTAGCCAAGCCGAGTGATGGAAATAATTATGGTTATTTGTCGGAGCACCATTCTTTCGGCGAAGTTGCCAAAAAGACCGGAGAATACGCCGAAGATTTGGCCGCAACCATGCTTGCTACGACTTTAGGCATTGAGTTTGATCCGGATAAGGCCTGGGACGAAAGAAAGCAGATTTATATTTCCAGCGGCAATATTTTTAAGACCACGCATTTTTGCCAATCGGCCGAAGGCAACAAAGACGGTTTATGGACTACCGTCATTGCCGTGGCGGTTTTTTGCGATTTTAATTTTCATAAAGATGTGTTTGCTCCGATGATTAAAGATGAAATACAAAACGGCAACGGCAAAAAGTAAAACCGCGAAAACGGTTAATCTCCGTTTATATTTAAAACAGGCTTAGTCCTTTTTCCGGATTAAGCCTGCTTTTGTAAAAATATATGGCTTTAGAAAAATATCAAGCCAAAAGAAAATTTTCCGTAACACCCGAGCCTAAAGGTGCGGTAAAAAATCAGGGCTTGTCGCGTTTTGTGGTGCAAAAGCATCAAGCCAGCCATTTGCATTATGATTTTCGTTTAGAACGGCAAGGTGTTTTAAAATCTTGGGCCGTGCCTAAAGGCGTGCCGGAAAAAATAGGCGTTAAAAGATTGGCGATTGAAGTTGAAGATCATCCGGTTGATTACATAAATTTTTCCGGCTGCATACCTAAAGGCGAATACGGCGCCGGTACGGTAGAAATTTATGACAAAGGCAAATGGCAAGCGCTTGACGGAAGTCTAGAGCATGGCAGTATGAAATTTAATCTGGCCGGTAAAAAATTAAAAGGCGAGTATGTTTTAGTCAGGTTGAAAGACAAAAAAAATTGGCTGATTTATAAAAAGTAGTTTTACTTGCCTTTTCGCCAATTTTAGTATAAAATAAACGCACCCCTTACATCATAAATTAATATTAATAGGTTGTTTATAAACAGTAATAAGCATTGATTAAGGATAAAAATTATAAAAAATTAATAATGTTGGGGTAAATTATGGAAAAGTATAATCACAAAAAAATAGAAGCTAAATGGCAAAAATTTTGGGCGAAACATTCAGATCTTTTTCAGGCAGATGATAAAAGCCAGGCGGAAAAACAATTTATTTTAGACATGTTTCCTTATCCGTCTTCAAATGGTTTGCACGCCGGCCACGTAGAAAGCTATACGGCAACGGATATTATTTCGCGCTATTTAAGAATGAAAGGCAAGAATGTTTTACATCCACAAGGCTGGGACGCTTTCGGTTTACCGGCGGAAAATTATGCGGTTAAAACCAAAACTCATCCTAAAATTACCACTAAAAAAGCCATAGAAAATTTTACCAAGCAGATGAATATGATGGGCTTTTCTTACGATTGGTCCAGGGAAGTAAATTCTTCCGACCCGGATTATTATAGATGGACGCAGTGGTTTTTTCTTTTGCTTTATAAAAACGGCTTGGCCTATAAAAGCAAGGCCAAAGTTAATTGGTGCGGTAATTGCCAAACGGTTTTAGCCAATGAGCAGGCCGAAGGCGGAGTTTGCGATCGTTGTAAAAATCCGGTAAGGCAAAAAGATTTGGAGCAATGGTTTTTTAAAATTACTGATTTTATAGAGGACAAAGGTAAGACCTCCGGCCTGATTAGCGGTTTAGATAAAGTTGACTGGCCGGAATCAACAAAGGCGGCGCAGAAAAATTGGATCGGACGGTCGGACGGCGCGCAGTTTAAAATGAAAATAAAAGGCAGTGATTTAGCAATAGAATTTTATACTACTCGCATAGATACGGTTTTTGGCATGACTTACGCGGTTATGGCTCCGGAACATCCGGCCATGGAAAAGTTAAAAAGTGATATTAAAAATTTATCTGAAGTTAGCGAATATATTGCAGAATCAAAGAAAAAAACCGAATTACAAAGAATGGCAGAGACAAGAGAAAAAACCGGAGTTAAGCTTGAAGGCGTGGAATTAATCAATCCGTTTAATAATCAGACCATACCGCTTTTTGTTGGCGATTATATTTTAGCCCATTACGGCACAGGAGCGGTCATGGCTGTGCCGGCGCATGACGAGCGTGATTTTGAATTCGCCAAAAAATATAATCTTGAGATTCGCGAAGTTATTAAGAGTATTGACGGCAAATCTTCTATCGAAAAAGAATCGTTTACTGACGACGGCATATTATTGAATTCCGGCGAGTATAACGGATTAACTTCGGAAGAAGCGAGAGAGAAAATTACCGAATGGCTTGAAGAGAAGAAAATCGGTTGTAAAAAAGTAAATTATAAAATCCGCGATTGGCTGGTATCGCGCCAGCGCTATTGGGGCGCGCCGATACCGATAATTTATTGCGCTAAATGCGCCCGCCTTCGCCAAGGCTTCGGCGGACAAGGCGAATGGCCGGTACCGGAAAAAGATTTGCCGGTAGAACTTCCGACCGACGTTGATTTTATGCCGACCGGCGAGTCGCCTTTAATGAAATCCAAGAAATTCCATGATGTAAAATGCCCGAAGTGCGGCGAACCGGCCAGGCGGGAAGCGGATACCATGGATACTTTCGTCTGCTCATCATGGTATTATTTCCGCTTCAGTGACCCGAATAACGAAAAAGAATTTGCGGACAAAGCCATGATAAAAAAATATCTGCCGGTTGATTTATATGTCGGCGGAGCCGAGCATACGGTTTTACATTTGCTTTATTCCCGATTTTTTACCAAAGTTTTGCATAATTTAGGTTATATTGATTTTGACGAGCCGTTTAAAAAATTAAGGCATCAGGGCATAATTTTAGCCGAAGACGGCCGCAAGATGTCCAAATCTTTGGGCAATGTGGTTAATCCTGATGACGTGGTAAAACAATACGGCGCTGACGCGTTGCGCTTGTTTGAGATGTTTATGGGGCCGCTTGAAGACATGAAGCCGTGGAATACCAAAGGCATAATCGGCCAGGTTAGGTTTTTGGAAAAAACTTGGAATTTATACCAAGGCAAAAAATTTATTGATTGCGGGGGCAACTGCCAGATGAAAGAATCAGGCCTGCCGCAGCTACTTCATAAAACTATTAAGAAAGTCGGCGAAGATATAGATAATTTGCGCTTTAATACGGCGATTTCGCAGATGATGATTTTCATCAATTTTGTCGATAAGTTTAAAACCATGCCCCGGGTGGCTGCGGAAAAATTTTTGATTATTTTAAGTCCGTTCGCGCCGCATTTAACCGAAGAGCTCTGGACCGGTCTAGGGCATAAACAAAGTATTTTTAAAGAAAAATGGCCAGAGTATGATCCGGCGCTGGTTAAAGACGAAACCATAAATTTAGTGATTCAAATTAACGGCAAGGTGCGCGATATGATTGAAGTTTCCTCCGACATTAGTGAAAATGAAGCAAAAAAAATCGCTTTAGCAAGCGAAAAAATTAAAAAATGGCTTAAAGGCAAAGAAGTGATAAAAATAATTTTTGTTAAAGGGAAGCTGATAAATATTGTAATTCAATAAAAATAAAATTATGCTTTGGCTGTTGTTTTTAATATTGGCGACTTTGGCCTGGACTTCTTACGATGTTTTTTTTAAATTAATAGGTAATGAAATAAATTATTTTTTAGCGTTATTTATTATCTCGCTGGGCCAATTATTCATAGCCATTCCTTTTTTAATTTATGCTTTTTATAGCGGAGGATTGAATTCTTCGGTTAGAGGTTATTGTATTTCCGGTTTAATGGGCGTTTTACTCGCCGCCGGAACTATTTTTTTCTTTTATACCATTAAATTAGGCGCGCCCTTATCCGTAGCTATGCCGGTTTACGGAATCGGCAGCCTTATAGTCGGCGCGCTGGCCGGAATTTTTATTTTTAAAGAAGCCGTCAGTCCGACGGTTTTAGCCGGCATGATTTTGGGGACGGTAAGCATAATTTTATTGACGGCTAAATAAAGAAAAATAAAAACACGCTTAGCTTAATGTAAGTGTGTTTTTTGTTTACGTTTATGAAACTATTTCGTCGTAAGCGCCTGACTGCCTACTGGTAGGCTCCTCGAAATAGCAGGTACTATAAGTTCGTTATTAACCAATTGCCATCAGGCTGTTTCTCGACATAAAAATAAAGTTGGTGTTTTTCGTCTCGGAAGTATACTTCGTTAAAATAAGTTTTTTTAATTTCAGTAGACGATTGCAGGACGCTGCCGGAAAGTATATTGGCCAGTATAAGCAAATCTTCTTTTCTCATATTTTGTAGAGAATATGTAATTGATTTATGCATATTTGGCGTAAAATATAACAACGTTTGTTCTATATCAATTTTTCTTATAGCCGCTGCCGCCAATTGCATAATATCTCCGGTAGTTGTAACGGGCGCAGGATTATCCGTATTTTGAATTTTAGTAATTAATAAAATACTAATCGGAATTTTTTGTAAATCAGCGTTGGTAATACCTAGACCGAAGTTTTTCATTATTTGAAAGGCATCGTTCGGCCGTCCTAAAAAATATCGCTTTTGAGTCATGGGCTCGACATACCAAGCTTCGCCATTTTTTTCCACCTGCAAAAATATTTTTCCGGAATTTTTTTGAGTAAATTTTTTATCAATAGGTTGTTTTCCGCCATTAAGCGGATTATATCCATTATCCAATTCTTCTTTATCTCCATAGCCATCATTATCAGTGTCTTTGTTTTGCTTATTTGTGCCGATAGCGTTTTCTAAGCTATCATAGATGCCGTCGGCATCGCTGTCGGTATAATTGCTAACCGAAATGCCGATCGGTATTTTTTCCAAATCTTTATCGCTGATACCAACGCTTAATTTTTGCATTAGATTAAAAGCGTCGGTCGGCGTTCCGAGGTAATATCTGGTTTTATTTTCCGGGTGAACATACCAGGCCTGGCCTTTTTCTTCTATTTGCAGCAATATTCTGCCGGTTAGCGTGGCATCGCCTAAGGCAAAAGCAGGGAATATTATATAAAATATTAAACTGGTCAGTAGGATTTTTTTTACATCGCTAGTAGTATTATTCATAAAGTTATATAGATATAAGCGTAATTTGCAAACCGTTAATATAGATTAATTTCTAATGGGGTGAATATTTTATAAAAAAATGGTATAATAAAGTTACTATGAAGAAATTATTTTTAACTTTATTATTAATAGTAATTGTTTTAGTGAGCGGGTATTATTTTTATTTACCAAAAGTGCGCTGGCAGAAAGCCGTGCAAGCTGCCGGCGGTTATGCATATCAGCTTGGCTTAACAAGCACAAAACAAATTTTTTGCACTATTTCATGCAATGGCGGTTGTTGTACCGGCGGTTCGCTTTGTACTACTAAAGCCGCTGGTATTTGCACGACATATTCTGAAATAAGCGGTACTATGTCCGGCGGCTCTGGCACAATGGCTTTGTTTTCAACGACCCAAACTTCAATGTCCGGATATAAGCCAGGCGATTCAATTATAGCCGGAGGTATGAGTATGACTGAGATGGATCAGGGAGTTTTGGCAACGCCAGGCGGTTGTTCCGGCTGCGGCATGGGCAAGGCCGATTCAAGTTTACTGGACAGAATTGCAAATATTACTAATTATATTATAGCAGGATTTAGAGATAAGATTAAATAAGAAAAACAAGAAATGGATTTACTCGAACAAACCAAAGAACTTTGCCGTCTCTATGATATTAAGCCGGCGCGTTCTAAAGGACAGAATTTTTTGATAAAAGAAGAAATTTATTGTCAGATTGCTGACGCGGCCGGGCTTACATCTAACGACACGGTCTTAGAAGTCGGACCGGGCTTAGGTTTTTTAACAGTCAAATTGGCCCAAAAGGCCGGTCGGGTAATCGCCGTTGAGCTTGATGATAAATTGGCCGAAGTGCTGAAGATTGGGCTGGTGGCCAAGGGGATTAATAACGTTGAAGTGGTAAACGATGATATATTAAAATCCTCCCTACCCTCTTTTGCTAAAGATGGGTATAAGGTTGTAGCAAATTTACCTTATAATATTACTTCGTTTTTTTTAAGAAAATTTTTATCTGAAATTGAAATAAAGCCTAAGTCAATGGTGCTGATGCTACAGGAAGAAGTGGCTAAGCGCATAACGGCTAAGCCCGGCAAAATGAGTTTACTCGCCGTGTCGGCGCAATTTTATGCCCAACCGGAAATAATTAAGCTAGTTTCTAAGGATTGTTTTTGGCCTAAGCCGGAAGTCGATAGCGCTATAGTTAAGTTAAAAGTTGAAAGTAAAAAGTTAAAAGTAAAACTTAGCTCGGACAAGGAAAGAGATTTTTTTAGGCTGGTAAAATTCGGCTTTAGCGCTAAAAGAAAAATGTTAAAGAATAATTTGGCGTCCGGCTTAAGGATTAATCAGGCTGAAGCCGAGAATAAAATAACCGATGCCGGCTTTAATCCGAAAATCAGGGCGCAGGAGCTATCGGTTGAAGATTGGCTTAAGCTATTCGCTAATTTTTAGTGGTTTTCGCTATTTTAATTTATGTTAAAAAATTTTGATGTCAATTTAGAAAGAAGAATCGTTACTAACGGGTGGATTATTAAGATTCGCTGGTTTTATACGGTCGGCATTCTTTTAATAGGAATTTTAACTAAAACTATCAGCGAATCTAATGTTGAATTTTCTTTCACCGCCATGGTTTTTTTGTTTGTAACTTTTTCCGCCGTAAACATAATGTTGCATTTTGCGCAAAAAAGAGTGGAAAAAGTTTTTTCCAAAACGTTATTGTCCTTTATCAGTTATACTCAAATTATTATTGAATTGGTCTTTTTTACCATCATTATGCATTCGGCCGGCGGAGTTGAAAGCGTTTCCATGGTTTTCTTTTTTTTGACGGTAGTTTCAGCTTCGTTAATTTTTGGCTCAACGGGTTCAATTTTAACTGCCTTAGCTTCCGGTGTTTTAATTAATTTGCTTGTTATCGCGGAATATTACGGATTTATCAGCCATATTCCCCGCTATGGCGCAACAACCATAGAATTTCAAAGTTTGTCCATAGCTTTGACTAAAACTATAACCATTGCTATTTTTTATGTGATAGTAGGGTCATTCTCCGGCTATGGCGCTAAAATGCTATTTAAGCGGGAAAAATCATTTGAAGAAAAAATGCAGCAGCTTGATGAGCAAACAAAAAGTTTAGCCAGGCGGGGCAAGGAGTTAACCGCGGCCAACCGGGAATTAGACGATAAAGTCGACGAGCTGGAAAGGTTTCAGAAACAGACCGTAGGCAGAGAGTTAAAAATGATAGAGTTGAAGAATAAGATAAAAAGCTTGGAAAATAAATTAAGAAGTAATTAATAATTTTTATGGATTTAGCCCAGCTTAGACCGATTGCGTTGTTTCTTGCGGCTTTTTTGCAATGCATTTTTACTTTTTTAATTTGGTCAAAAGGCAAGAGTAAAGAAGCTTTTTATTTAGGCTGGGTGGCTTTTTTTTCAGCGATTAACGCCTTTGCTTGGGCAGGGGTGTTCTTTTTTGAAAATAAATTATTTTGGACTAAAGCTACCTGGCTGGCCGCTTTAGCGGCTAGCTCTTATGTGATTTTTATTTATTACTTTACAGGGAAAACTAATTTTTTTAGATTAAAATTAATTTTTTGGCATGGTTTAGCGGCGGCCTTAGCCATAGTTTCTTTTACTACGCCTTATATAATTTATAAAGTTTCCGATCAATATCCGTTTATCAGCCTTGAAACGGCCGGGCCTTTAAACCAGCTGGCCAGAATTATTATTTTACCGATGCTGATTATCCCATTTTATTATTTAATCAGTTTTTATAGTAAAAGCATCGGCGCTAAAAGATTGCAAATGAAATATTTCATAACCGGTATTGCGGTTTATTTTTTTGGCTCTTTTCTTTTTTACGGAATTCTGCCGCTTCTTTTTCCCGAAAAGTTTTTTTCTTACCTTGACGCTCCAGTTTATTTTTCGATTGTCTGGCTGGGCTTAGCCACTTACGCGATTATCAAAAGAAAACTGTTTGAAATTAAAGTTATTCTTACCGAATTGCTTGTGGCCTTAATCGGCTTAATCTTATTGGCTCAAATATTTTTAACCCAGAGCATGCAGGCAAAAGCGGTTAATATTATCGTATTCTTACTTTATTTAATGATCGGTTATCTATTGGTCAAATCAACCAATAAAGAAATTGAGAAAGAAGAAAAAACCGAAGAATTGGCTAAAAAACTTGAAGAATTGAATTTAAGTTTAGAAAAAATAGTAAATAAAAAAACCGATGAATTGCAGCTTAAAATCAAGGAGCTGGATCAATCAAAAAGAGCGCTGATTAATATATTGGAAGATAACACCGAGGCCAGGAGAGAGATGGAGGAAGAAGAAAATAAAACTTTAGCCATTATCGCTAATTTTACCGATCCGATTATTGTTTTGGATAAGGATTATAAAATCAGCATGATTAATCCGGCCGCTTCCAGGATTTTTGGTTTAAGCAGCGCTGATTTAGGCCGGCAGGTGGCTACGAAAGATAAATTCAGCATGTCCAATTTTAAGCCGATTATAAAAATTGATTATGAAATCAAGCAAATCAGCGAAGAAGGCAAGGATCAGCATTTTGTGTCCGAAGAAATTACTTTAAAAGACGCCAATTTAAAAGAAAATGTCCGAGGAGCCACATATAAAGTAATTACGGCTAAAGTTTTAAGCCTTAATAATGAACCGCTTGGCACGATGAAAATATTTTATGATACTACGCGCGAAAAAGCGATTGATAAAATGAAATCTGAATTTATTTCCATTGCCGCCCATCAGTTAAGAACTCCTCTGTCAGCCATTAAATGGGTGATTAAAATGATTTTGGATGGTGACGCCGGAAAGTTATCCGTGGAACAGCAGGAGTTATTAAATAAAGGCTATTTAAGCAACGAAAGAATTATCAGGCTGGTTAATGATTTATTAAATGTTTCTCGCATTGAGGAAGGCAAATTTGGATTTAATTTTGAAAAAGCTGATTTTCAAGAAATTTTGGACGCGGCAATCAGCAACGTTGAAAGTTTGGCAACAAAAAATCATCAAGAGCTGACAATCAAAAAACCGTCTAAATTGCCAAAAGTATTTTTAGATAAAGAAAGAATGGTTATGGTTATGCAAAATTTATTGAGTAATGCAATCAAGTATACTCCGGAATATGGTAAAATCCGAGTGCTTATTGAAGTTGACAAACAATATCTTCATGTTAAAATTAATGATCAGGGAGTCGGAATTCCGGCGGAAGATCAGCCAAAGCTTTTTTCTAAATTTTTTAGGGCGACTAATGTAATTAAATTGGAAACTGACGGAACCGGATTGGGCCTATTTTTAGTAAAGAATATTATTGAAAAACATAACGGCAAAGTTAGCTTGAAAAGCGAAGAAGGCAAGGGTACGGAAATAAGTTTTTATATACCCATTAAAAAAACAACTAATTTATAATTTATAATATAAAATTATATGCAAACCAAAAAAAATAAAATTTTTGACGGGGAAAACAAAAAAATTCTAATAATTGAAGACGAAGATGCGTTAGCCAGCGTTTTAGCGTCAAAATTCAAATTAGAAGGATTTGATGTGTTAATAGAGAATAATGGGGAAAGCGGTTTAAAGGAAATTGAAGAATGGCAGCCGGATTTGATTTTACTGGATATAATTATGCCGGTAATGAATGGTTATGAAGTTATGGAAGATTTACAAAAAAAGGATAATAAAATTCCGATAGTTGTAATTTCCAATTCCGGGCAGGATGTTGAGATAGAAAAAATAAAAAAATTGGGAGCAGTCGATTATATAATCAAAACCCAGATTAATCCCGGAGAGGTTGTGGAAAAAGCAAAAAAATTTTTAAATTTTCAGGCTGGGGCTAATAACGAAAAAGAAAAAAATATCGAGAAAGAAGAAGATATTAACCATGGTATTAAAATATTATTAGTTGAAGACGATCCGTTTTTAAGCGATCTTTGCAACAAAAAATTAAAGAAAGAAGGTTTTAATGTTATTGTGGCGACTAACGGAGAAGATGCCATAAAAAAAGTCAGTGAATTTAATCCGGCGGTTATTTTATTGGATATTATTTTACCGGCTATGGATGGCTTCGAAGTATTAAAAGCAATTCGTTCCAATAGTAATAAAACGATTAAAAATGTGCCGGTTATCATGCTGACTAATTTAGGCCAGGAAGAAGATAATAGAAAAGCTTTAGATTTAGGAGCGAGCGATTATCTTGTTAAAGCGCATTTTACTACCGAAGAGATTGTTGAAAAAATAAAAAAACAATTGGGTTTAAAATAAATTGATGTTATAATAGGGTAGACTCTGGATTAATGCGTTACTGATTTAAATTAGCCGGCGATTTCGATTTTGACAAAGAAAGACAAATTAATATTTTATTAATTAATTTTAATTTTATAAATTTATGCCGCCGATCAATGATAGCCACGATTTATTAAATATAATTATTGCTTTGTCGGTTTTACTGTTTACCATATTTTCTTGCTGGGCGATATATTATTTAGCCAGAATTTTGCAGCAGTTTTTTAAAGTGCTTAAAGAAACTCGCGAGCGGCTTAATAAATTTGATGAATTAGTTAAAATGATAAAAGAAAAAATTGAGCACAGCGCTTCCTATCTGCCCTTAATCGGCGAAGGAGTGAAAAAATTGGTTGAGATTATGAAAAATAGAGCGGAAAAAAAGAAGCGTAGTAAAAAGAGCGAATAAGATATATTAAAAATAAAAAGAAAGCCAAGTGGCCTTCTTTTTTTAATTTAAAATTAAATAATTTATTTTATGTATCCGCAGTCTTTATTGGAACATTTAATTTCACCCTTTTTCGCGTCTTCAATTAATAGGCTATCGCAGTCAGGGCATTTTTCGCCGGTAGGTTTTCCCCAGAAAGCGGTTTTGCAATCCGGGTATTGATTGCAAGCGTAAAAGATGCCGCGGCGGCTGCGTTTTTGCACAACTTCTCCTTTACCGCAAACCGGGCAGGTTATGCCGGTCGAGTTATTTCCGCCGCTGATATTTTTTAAATTTTTGCATTTTGGGTAACCGGTACAGGCTAGAAATGGGCCGAATTTTCCGACTTTTATCGCCATGGGCGCGCCGCATTTTTCGCAAATTTCGCCTTTATATTTTTCTTTTAACTCTTTGATTTCTTCGCTATCGGTTTGGCCGTTCCCGTTTTTGTCCGTGCCGGGCATTGATTTAATGTTTTTACATTCAGGAAAAGCGCTGCAGGCTAAAAATTTTCCGTAACGGCCGGTTTTAATGATCATGGGAGCACCGCATTTATCGCATACCTCGGTTGATTTTTCTTCAGGCATAATATCATTTTTATTTATAATTTCGTATTTATTTTCTAAATTAGCGTGAAATGGTTCGTAAAATTCTTTAATTATCGGCTGCCATTTAACATTCCCGTCGGCGACTCTATCCAGGTCATTTTCCAGTTTGGCGGTAAATTGATAATCGACGATTTTAGGGAAGTGCTCTACCAGCAAATCAATAACTATAAAAGCAATATCGGTCGGACCTAAGCGTTTGTTCTCGTCGCGTTGGACGTAATTTCTGTCAACAATCGTAGCTATGGTCGGAGCATAGGTTGAGGGCCGGCCGATGCCGTATTTTTCCAGTTCTTTGACCAGACCGGCATCAGAATATCTGGCTGGCGGTTTAGTAAAATGCTGTTCTTTTTTTATTTCTTCTAAATCAAGTTTTTCTTTTATTTTTAATTCCGGCAGTTCAATCTCTTGGCTCTTTTCAGGGTAGATTTTAAGATAACCGTTGAATTTTAAAATTTGGCCGTTGGCTCGGAATTGGTAGGGCGTATTTCCGGCGTCAATATCAACTACCGTAGCATCAACTATAGCTTCGCTCATCTGCGAGGCTAAAGCTCTTTGCCAGATTAATTTGTATAATTTATTTTGATTAGGATTTAAATCACTCTCAACCGATTCCGGAGTGCGCGAGGCTTCGGATGGCCGAATGGCTTCATGCGCTTCTTGGGCGCTTTTGGATTTGGTTTTAAAGCGTCGCGGCGACGAAAGTGCGTAAGTAGCGCCTAAATTAGCGGTTAAATACTTGGCCGCATCATGCAAAAATTTATCCGCTAAATTCAGAGAATCAGTTCTCATGTAAGTTATAAAACCCATTTCATAAAGCTGCTGCGCCACCATCATAGTTTGTTTGGCCGAGAAACCGAGCCAACGGTTGGCGGTTTGCTGCAGAGTTGAAGTAGTAAAAGGCTTAGGGGGCTGTTTTTTAGTTTGTTTTTTTTCTAAATTTGCCACTATATATTCGGCGCCGTTTAGCTCGGATAATATTTTTTTTGCCTGCTCCTCGTTTTTAATTTCCAGCTTATTGATAGTCTTATTATCAATTTTATTCAGTCTGGCTAAAAACGGCAGATGTTCGGTATTTTGCAGTTTGGCCGAAACCGACCAGTATTCCTCGGTAATAAATTTTTTTATTTCTCGTTCCCGTTCAACGATTAAACGAACCGCCACCGATTGCACGCGTCCGGCCGACAAACCTTTAGCCACTTTTTTCCATAAGAAAGGGGATAGCTCGTAGCCGACCAGCCGGTCAAGAATTCTTCTGGCTTGCTGGGCATTAACCAGCTTCATATCAATTTTTCTCGGATTTTCCAAGGCTTGCTCAATCGCCGATTTAGTGATTTCATGGAAGACAATGCGGTCAGTATTTTCAAGATCAACCTTAAGAGCTTCAACTAAATGCCAGGCAATAGCTTCGCCTTCGCGGTCTTCGTCGGTAGCCAAGATAATTTTATCTGATTTTTTAGCTAATTCCTGGAGTTTTTTAAGATTTTTTTTAGCTTTTACCGGCACGACATAATTAGGTTCAAAGCCATGTTCAATATCAATGCCCATTTTACTCACGGGAAGATCGCGAATATGGCCGAAAGAAGACTCAATATTAAAATCAGAGCCTAAAAATTTAGCTATAGTTTTTGCTTTGGTTGGAGATTCGACAATTACGAGTTTCATGAATTTATAAAGTTATAAAAAAATAAATTTTCAATTGAAAATTATCGCGCTAACACATATTGCATATTGCCTAGATTTTTTACCATTCCTTTCATTTCCATGATAGTAAGTGTACTATTTATAATTGATGTGTCAAGTTTTGTCAATTGCTTAAGTTCGTCAATATGCACCGGTTCGTAAGACAGGTGGGCGAAAATTAATTCCTCTTCGGCTGTTTCTGGAATTATTTTTTTATTTTCAATATAGGAAGCCGCCTCCGCTAAATTAAGAGTTTCAATAATATCTTTGACGCCGGCTACAAGCTTAGCTCCCATAGTGATTAAACGGTTGGTGCCTTCCGAGGAGCCGGAATAAATACTCCCGGGCACGGCGAATACTTCTCGGTTTTGCTCTAAGGCATGAAAAGCCGTAATAAGCGCGCCCGATTTTTCACCGGCCTCTATCACTAAAGTAGCGCTGGATAAACCGGAAATTATGCGGTTTCGCTGCGGAAAATGATGCTTCAAAGGCATGGTGCCGATAGGATATTCCGATAAAATCAGTCCGCCGTGAGCTTGAATTTTATCAGCCAAGTAGCGGTTTTGTGAAGGATAAATATTTTGTTTATCCAAGCCTGAACCTAAAACCGCTATGGTTTTTCCGTTTGCCCCTATGGCGGCCGAATGAGCCAAAGTATCTATGCCTAAAGCCAGGCCGCTAACAATAGTTAGTTTATTAAAAGCCAGCTCTCTGACTAATTTTTCCGTAACTTGCGCTCCGTAAGCGCTATATTTTCTGGCGCCTACCACGGCTAAAAGGAATCCGTTAAAAGCTTCTAGCGAACCGCTGTAATACAGAATAAAAGGCGGGTCGTAAATTTGTTTTAAAAGCTTCGGGTAAGATGGGTCTTCTATAGTCAAAGCATTTAATTTTTCTTTGTATAAATTTTCCAATAATTTTTCCGGCTCGACCTGATGCTTATAAATCATGAATTCTTCAGCTACTTTTTCTTCAATGCCGGCTCGAACATAATCCTTTTGCGAAGCTTTATAGGCGCTGGGTATATCGGAAAAATAATTTTTCAATTTTTTAAATTTAGCCGGGCCAAATTTATAAAAATGGCTTAAGGCCAGCCAATATTTAAGATCGTTCATATTTATAATTTTGTTTTATATTGCTTAAAATATATAATTTATCAGTAGAAACCAGTTAGGCGTTTAAGCCTTGACACGAAGGTTTATTTGTGATAATATACTATGATATTTAATTTTTTTATATTGATAGCGTTCAGTCTGTTACTTGCTTAAGGGCCTAATTAATAAATAGTTTTCCTCCTTAATTATTTATAAATTTTGCATCCCTTCTAAGCAAGTAGCATATTGGGCGCTATTTTATTACTATCAAATTTTTTGGCAATTATCTTTTTTCATGATAACATATTTTATACAGACTCGACAGATATTATTTAGAATTTTGTCTAGGAGCGGCGAAAGTTAAACCTCCCTCCTGGTTTGGCCGGAGCCTTAAATCGGGGTTATCCCTAGGCTTCTAGGCAGAATTGTGAATAATATAAAATATCCGGTTAATTCCGGATATTTTTTGTTTATTTTATTTCACTAATTATTTTTAGTATTAATCGGTGAATTATATTTTTTTCTTCATCATTTAATTTTTGCAAAACAAATTTATCAGCCGGAATTTTTTCTAAATGCGGCGTTTTAATGCCGATTCTAATGCGTTTGAAATTTTTGGTTTTTAAATGGTTGATTATTGATTCAACGCCCCGATGTCCGGCGCTTCTTGAATCTACGGAAATTTTATATTTGCCAAGTTCAATATCTAAATCATCATGAATAACGGTTAAAGTATTCGATAAATCGGCATTTTTAATTTTTATTATACCTAATTTTTTTGGCAGTAATTTATAATATTGAAAAACAGCGCTGACCGAGAAGCCGGAGTTATTCATAAAATCCTGCGGTTTTATTAATATGAGATTTTGACCCTTGGCCGTTTCAGCTTTGAATTTTTTATTAGTTTCCCATACTAGGCCGAGACGCTCGGCTAAAGCGTCAACCGCCATAAATCCGGCATTATGTCTGGTTAATTTATATTGTTCGCCCGGGTTTCCCAAGCCTATTATGACTTTGAGCATATAATTGAATTTGCTTATATTATAAATTATATTGAATTTATTAATTTATGATAATAGAAAATTTTTATTTCCAATTTTTAATTTTTAAATAATTATTAAATTTTTAATATTAAAATTAAGATATTAAAATATTATTTTAAAATTATAAAATTAAAAATTCTTTAGTCTTTATGGAGACCGTGGACATTTTTATTTTTTGCTACGTTAATATGAAGCGGAGTGCCTAAGAAGCCGTAAGTTTCGCGCAAACGATTTTCAATAAAGCGCACATAGGAAAAATGCAAATCTTCTTTGGCGCCGATTTTCATTTCAAATTTTGGCGGGTTAGCTTGGATTTGCTTAAATTCCCTGATTCTTGGGTGCTTAACGCCTTTGCCTTTGGCCGGCCGATGGATTTTAACTATGCGAGACAAAAATTTATTAAGCTGGGAATCGCTAAGTCGTAATTTTCTTTCTTTGGCTATTTGCAAAATTAAATCCAGGATTTTTTTTATTTTTTCTCCAGTCAGAGCCGAAGTAAATTGGATGGGCGCGAAACGGGCGAAAGGCAGTTTACCGTAAATATAATCGGTGTATTTTTTTGTGTCCCGCTCTTCGATTTTATCCCATTTATTGGCGATAAAAATAAAACTTTTTTGGGCATTAACTATTTCCTCAATCAATCTGGCGTCTTGATGAGTAATTTCCTGGCTAATATCAAAGGTCATTAAAGCGATATCGCTTTTTGCCAGGGCGGATAATGATTTAGTAATGCCGAATTTTTCCAGACCTTTTGTTTTAGTTCCTCTTTTGCTTATGCCGGCCGTGTCAATCAATAATATGGGCTGATCTTGATAAATTATTTTTGTGTGCTGGGGTTCGCGCGTGGTATGAGGCTTCGGGCTGACAAGCACCCGCTCGTAACCTAAAAGGGAATTTAGGAGGCTGGATTTTCCTACGTTAGGCTTACCGATGATGCAGACTTTGATTAAATTTTCTTCATCAGTTTTAATTTTAAGCGCTTGGCTTTCTTTTTCTTCCTCGTCTTGCCTTGAATTAGCCGAAGAGCCTTTTTTGTCTTTAAATATTAATTTATTGATTATAATATCAAGTAAATCGCCGGTACCGGAGCCGTTAGCCGCGGAAATCGGGCAAAGTTCGCCAAACGATAATTTGTAGAATTCAGATATTTTTAAATGGTCGCGCGGAGCATCAACCTTATTAATAGTTAAAATAACCTTATCGGAGTTAACGTTTTTTTTAATCAGAAGAGCCATTTCTTTATCCTGGGGCAGTAAGCCGGTTTTATTGTCAACTAAAAATATGACCAAATCGGCCCGCTTCAGATATCGGCTGGCTTGACTTTGCACTTGATCGGAGATATCGTCGGCAGAAACGGTTTTTTTAGTTAAATGTTTTAAATCAATAATGCCGCCGGTATCCACAATTTCAAAGCTGCGGCCGTTCCAATTGACCAAGCCGAGATTGCTGTCGCGGGTAGTGCCGGCGATATTGGAAATAAGGGCTTGCCTTTTTTCGGTCAGGCAATTAAATAAAGTTGATTTGCCAACGTTAGCTCGGCCGAAGATAACGACGAGAGGAAGGAGGGTATTCATTTTTTCTTCTGTTACTGCCATAAAATATTTTTAATGACAAATTTCCAATGACAAATGTCAAATCAATGTCAAATGACTAAATAAAAAATTAATTAATTTTTTGATATTAGGATTTGATTTGTCATTTGACATTAGTCATTTTCAGTTGATTACTGTTGCGTATTAACTGCGCCGGATTGGGTTTCATCCGCGTCTTGGCCGAGAATTAAAATAAAATCAGGCTGTACCGGATTTATTCGGCCTTGAATTTCTTTAGCCAGGTCGTCTATCAACCATTGTGGCATGCCTAAAGCTACATTAGCGTCGGTTTTATTTTTTAAAATAGATAAAGCTTGAATTTTTTCGCCGTAGGTTAAATCGTAGATAACCGATTTTTCAAAATTTTTCTGCGCGGTGTTGCCGATGCGCACAATGCTGAAGCCGTATTTTTCTAAATCCAGAGCCGCTTTATTGGCCAGGCCGTTTATCCAGGTGCCGTTTCTGATTTCAACAGTAGCTTTTTCTATTTTTACTTTTTCTTTATCGGTTGCCGGCGCGTCGGTAAAAATATTATTTACTAAATATTTTATTTCCGAGAAGTCGCCGCTTCTGGGCGAGAGAAGGTAGGCGCCGTCTTCTCCGATTATATCTACTAAAAGACCGCTCGGGCTGTTATCAAGAACGCGGCTTGATATATTTTCATTCTTTATTTCTTTCGCCATTCCCCAGAGCTTGATAATTTCCCAAATTTTTAAATTTGTACTGTGATTTTCGTTAATATCGGAAATTATTTTGGAAATCATGCTGGGTTTAAATAAAAAATTAAGCGATAGAGCTTTTTCTTTGATTGCTTCCAAGACTTTTTGCTGCCTACGCGAGCGCGCGAAATCAGAACCTTCAATGCCATAAGCATGCCTTGAGCGGACATATTTCAAGGCTAATTCGCCGTCCATGATTTGTTCTCCTTTTTCTATGTGCAAATGCTCGAATCTTTCTTTCCACGGCGCATCTTCGTTTCCCAATATTGGATATGCGTAGTCATCAAAAGTGTTTTCTACATCAATTTTAACACCTCCTAAATCATCAATAATTTTTTCAAAGCCGGCAAAATCCACGGTTATATAATAGTCAATCGGGATTTGAAAAATATCGCTTATTGTTTGGCTTATCGCCAATCCGCCCGTGCCCGGATTTTTCATTTCGGCATAAGCGTTGACGCTATTAATTTTTCTCCAGCCCATATTTTCGATTGGTACGGCTAAGTCGCGCGGAATGGAAAGAAAAGACACTTTTTTTTCACTCGGTTTTAGGCTGACTAACATAATAGTATCGGTCAGAAGGCCGCCGTCATGATTTTTTCCGCCGATGCCCAAGAGCAGAATATTTATCCGGTCATCCGATTCGCCTTTTAATTTAGTATCCGCGCTTTCTACCAGATGTTTAATCTGGTTTATAATCGGCAGGTTATAAAACCAAGACGATTCTTCTTTGGACGTTTTATTAAAAGAAAAAATTATATAAATAACCAAGAGAAAAATTAAAATAAACCCTATGGGTTTAAATTGTCTGGTATTAAGATTTTTATTTGTTTTGATTGCGGTTTTTCCGGCAATTTCAGGTTGGGCTGATCTTGGGTTTAATAAATCAATTTTTTTATCCACCCCGTTAGATATTTTCATGATTGTAATGATATTTTATTTATACCCGTTAATAATGAATATCTAACGGGGTTAATTACGTAATAATTATATATTTGTTTACGGATTTTGACAACTTCGGCGGTTCGTTGCCCAGTTTATTATTATCTTTTATTCCAATTTTGTCAACCGGTTCGCAGTTTTAAATATTTTTGTCTTTTTTACGATAAGCTGTTATAATAATGGGTAGACAAAATATTAACTAAAGTTACATGCTTGTTTATTCATGCTAAATAGCTTTTTTTGGCTTTTATTCTAATACTTGAATTATTTGGCGATAAGAGCTATATTTAACAGGATGAATTACGCAACTATTAAACTTAATTTATGGTGAAAAATTTTTTCAGCTATGTATTTGAATTAATCAAGGTGGTGGCGGTATCTTTGGCCATTATTATTCCTGTCAGGTATTATTTAATCCAGCCGTTTTATGTTAAAGGAGCTTCTATGGAGCCTAATTTTTACGATAAAGAATATTTAATTATTGATGAAATTAGCTATCGTTTTCATGAGCCGGCGCGAGGCGATATAATTGTTTTTCGCTATCCGAGAAATCAGGAAGAATATTTTATAAAAAGAATTATCGGCTTGCCGGGAGAAAAAATTCAAATTAAAGACGGGTACGCTTATGTTTATAATCAAGAAAATCCGCTGGGCGTAAAGCTGGAAGAAACATATTTGCAATCAGGCGATAAAACTTACGGCCTAAATGAAGAAATTATAACTTTAAGCGATAGTGAGTATTATGTTTTGGGCGATAATAGAAATTCATCAAAAGATTCAAGGAGTTTCGGTCCGGTGGATAGAAAATTAATAACCGGCAGAGTCTTGCTCAGAGGCTGGCCGTTTAATAGAATTGATGTTTTTTCCGCGCCGCATTACAGTTATTAATCTAGAATAAAATTTAAAATCATAATATTTATGCCAAAATTTTTTAAGAAAAAAGACAATAAAGAAGCTGAAGAAAAAGCTTCCAGGTCAAGAAAAAACAGATTTATTTCGCGCTTAAGAGGCACAAAAGATATTTTACCCGACGAATATAAATATTGGAATTTGGTTATTAAAAAAGCTACCGAACTTTCAAGGTCTTATGGCTTTAGGCGGATGGATACGCCGGTGCTTGAAAATTTAGAATTATTTGAGCGTTCAAGCGGCCGCGGTTCGGATATTGTCACTAAAGAAATGTTTTCTTTCATCGATAAGAACGGCGAGAAGATCGCTCTTAGGCCGGAAGCAACTCCGGGCATAGTCAGGTCATATATAGAGCACGGCATGTTTAATCTGCCCCAGCCGGTAAAGTTATTTTGGCTCGGTCAGGTTTTTAGGCATGACAAGCCGCAGGCAGGGCGTTTTCGCCAATTCAGCCAGTTTAATTTGGAAAATATCGGTGAAGCCAGCCCGGTCGCTGACGCCGAACTTATTGCCATAACTTATTATTTTTTCAGCGAATTACAGCTTGAAGTCGTAATTCAGATAAATAGCGTCGGCTGCCCTTTATGCCGCAAGGAATATTTAGGAAAGCTGGAAAATTTTTACAAAGAGCGCGGGCGCAGAGCAAAATTATGCATTGATTGCAAAAAAAGATTGGTGAAAAATCCTTTGCGCTTGCTTGATTGCAAGGAAAAGCAGTGTCAAAAAATTGCCGCTGAGGCGCCGCAGATAGTCGATAGCTTGTGCGATGACTGCCGCAATCATTTTATTAAAGTTTTGGAGTATTTGGATGAATTGAATATACCTTATAATTTAAACCCAACCCTAGTCAGGGGTTTGGATTATTATAATAAAACCGTATTTGAAGTTTGGCCTTCCTCTGCCGAGGCTGCGGAGGGTAAGTCGGCCGAAGAGCAATCACGGCAGAACGCCATGGGCGGCGGCGGACGCTACGACGGATTGGTTGAATATATGGGCGGCCGGCCGACTCCGGCTTGCGGTTTCGCTATCGGCATAGAAAGGGTGATTTTAAAAATAAAAGAAAAGAGCATTCCTTTGCGCGATGAAGAAAAAGGCGATTTGTTTTTAGCTCATTTAGGCGAACAAGCCAGAAAAAAAATAATGGTTTTGTTTGAAGAATTAAGGAAAAACGGTTTTAAAGTCCGCCAGGCTTTTACTAAAGACAGCTTAAAGAGCCAGTTGGAAATGGCTAATCAGGCCGGAGTAAGATACACTTTAATTTTAGGACAAAAAGAAATTATGGACGGCACTATTTTAATCCGGGATATGGAGTCGGGCATCCAGGAAATAGTGGATTATAAAAAGATCGTGGCGGAAATTGAAAAAAGATTGGGCAAGCCGTCGAGTAAATTATAAATTAACTTTGTCGAATAATTTTGACATAGAAAATAACATATCTAGAGAGGTAGGTGGACTCATGGCAGAATTCAAAAGAAAAAAAGGAGAAAGTTTCGAAAGTTTTTTGAGAAGATTCAATAAGAAACTCCAGCAAAGCGGCAAATTATATTTAGCCCGCCAAATTCAGCATGTTAAGCCAAAAATAAATAAAACCCAGCAGAAAAAACGCGCGCTTGTCGGCATGAAATTAAGATCAAAAAGGGAATATTTAAAAAAAATCGGCAAGCTTGAAGAAGAGCCGAGAAAACGCTGGTAAATAAAAAAAGTATAAAGTATAAAGTATAAAGATTATTAGTTGTCATTGTGAGGAGCCCTGCATTTACGGGGCGACGCGGCAATCTCTGGTTAAGCTCCGAGTATGTGAGATTGCTTCGTTCCTTCCAGTCGCTCGCAATGGCATAATAAGTTATGCCAAAATTATTGGAGCAAATAAATCAGGATTTGGTGCTTGCTATGAAAAGCAAAGACGCGGAGACCACGTCGGTTTTAAGGATGCTGATCGCGGCTATGCGCAATAAAGAAATCGCTTTGCGCGATAAAGGCGCAGTCGAGCTGACCGACGAGATAGCGCTTGAAGTTTTATCCAGCGAGATAAAAAAGCGCCGCGATTCGGCCGAGGCTTATGCGGCCGGCGGACGGCAGGATTTAGTTGATAAAGAGAACAACGAAATAAAGATTTTAGGAAAATATTTGCCGGAACAGATGTCGGAAGATGAGCTTGAGAAAATTATTAAGGAAGTAATCGCGGCCGGGGATGATAATTTCGGTAAAGTTATGGGGCAGGTAATGGCGCGCGTCAAAGGCAAGGCCGACGGCGGAAAAGTCGGAGAGATAGTAAAAAAATTATTAGCCGAATAAAAAATATACAAAAAAACACCGCTTTTTAAGCGGTGTTTTTTTATAAAAAAATCAGCACATAAAGTGCTGATATAGAGTGTATGGATTTATTTTAGTTCATGAAGGCATTCCTTAGTTATTTCAACCATCGGCTGAAATTGCTTACTCATGAAATAGGCGACAATCGCTCCGGTTTGACCGTAATAATTGTAGTATAACCCTTGGCCAAGAGTTTCGTAATCTGTCAGTTTCATGCATCTGACCTTGCCTTTTTCCGGGAAAACGGCACAAATTAAAAAACAGATGTTCGCTCCTTCTCTTAAGGCGGTCGGTTTGTCTTCGGTTGCGGCTTTCATAAAGTAATCAACCGCGTACCAGCTTTCGGGAGGGGTTTTGCCGAGGTCGGACAGCAAGGCTGCGATATAATTGCTGCATAGAAAAAAATCAACTCCGATATTTTTTCTTTTCAGAATAATGGCCGAAAGCCTGGCCTCCAGTAGGCGTTTAAATTTACCAAAATTCATGACCACAATGGTTTCTTTAATTTCTACCGCTTCTTGCCTCAAAGTTGTCGCCGTTTTAAGCAGTTCGGTTAAGTCGCCTCCTTGAATATTCTCTGTTTCCGAACTTGTCCGCCGATTTTTTAAGGTGCTTAAATCAATCACTTTCCCCATAGCCTGCCTCCTCTCAATGATTGTTAGCTTTCATATATTAATAATATCTTACAAGGTAAGTTTTGTAAAGTTGAAATATTAGCGGAGAAATGATAAAGTAAAAACATGAATAAAGATCAGGCTAAAATTAAAATTCAAGATTTAATCAGTAAATACGAAGTCGAGAAGGCCACCGGGAAGATTTCACGATATAGCGAAGAGGAAACTAAGAGAGGTTTTATTGAGCCGTTGTTTGAGGCGCTAGGGTGGAATTTTTCAAGTAAAGAAGAAATAACTTTAGAAGAGCAGATTTCCGGCGACCGCGTAGACTACGGTTTTTATTTAAACGGCCGGATAAAATTTTATTTGGAGGCTAAAAAATTATCGGTTGATTTGCACCGCGAAGAATTCGCTAAACAGGCCATCCGCTATTCTTGGAATAAGGGCGTGACTTGGGCGGTATTAACCGATTTTGAAAGTTTGATTATTTTTAACGCTTTGTCGCCGGAAAAAACTTTAGCAGGTAAGAAATACTTATCTTTTAATTACGAAGAATATTTAACCCGTTTTGACGAACTGTGGCGGCTTTCCAAAGAAGCGTTTGGCGACGATATTTTAGATAAAGAAGCGGAAAAAGTCGGCAAAAAATTGCAGAAAATATCGGTTACGGAAACTTTAGCTAAAGATTTAAACGACTGCCGGGAAATTTTGACCGATGCCTTTATTCAATGGAATGAAAAAGTTGATCCGCATCTAATAGATGAAGGTGTACAAAAATTATTAAATCGTTTAATTTTTATCCGCAGCGCCGAAGATAAAAAAATTGAACCGCCGACTTTAATGCCGTTAATCCATGAATATAAATCAAGCGGTAAAGCCGGGCAGGTAAGCCCTTATCAGGCAATGATAAAAAAATTCAGAGAATTGGATAAAATATATAATTCCAACATGTTTGACGAGCACCCATTTGAAAAATGGGAAGAGTTTGGCGGCGCCACGGAAAAAGTAATTAATATTTTATATGGCAAAAAGAATTATTTTGAATATGACTTTTCGGTTATTCCGGCCGACGTTTTAGGCAATGTTTATGAAAATTATTTAGGGCATCAGTTAAAAAAATCCAAAGAAAAAGAAACTACCGGAAAAAATTTAAAAAAGCGCAAAGAGCAGGGAATTTATTATACGCCTAAATATATTGTGGATTATATCGTAGCTAACGCTCTCGGTCCGGTACTGGATAAGTGCCAAAGCATAAACGATCTGCAAAAAATAAAGATTTTAGATCCGGCCTGCGGCTCGGGCTCGTTTTTAGTCGCGGCCATGAATTTTTTAATAAAAAAGTACGAAGAATTTGGCGCCAAGCCGGATGGCTATTTAAAGATTCAGATTTTAGAGAATAACATTTACGGCGTGGATTTGGACCAGCAGGCCGTGGAACTAGCGCGCCTGAATTTGCTCTTAAATACTTTTGACAGCCAGACCAAGCTGCCTAATTTAGGCCATAACATAGAATGCGGCAATTCTTTAATTTCCGGAACGGACGAGGAGCTGGAAAAATATTTTGGCAAGAATTATCGTGATAAAAATCCCTTTAACTGGCAGGAAGAATTTCCGGAGGTTTTTAAACAGGGAGGATTTGATTGTGTGATTGGTAATCCGCCGTATGTCGGGGCAAGGGAATTAGCGCAGGATGATAAAATATTTTTTGAAAAAAAGTATTTAACAGCCAAGGAACAATATGATTTATATATATTGTTTATAGAAAAATCATTGGGTATTTTAAAAGCGGCTGGCTTTTTAAGTTTTATTACTCCTAATAAATTTTTGATTACAAAATATGGCCTAGAATTAAGAAAAGTAATTTTAGAAAATTCAATTTTATCTGCTTTTCAGGATTATTCTGGTTTCAACGTTTTTCCAGATGCAAGTGTATACCCCGTGGTCATAGTTTTGAATAAAATAAAAAATTCTAAATTAAAAGTTGTTGGTGATTATAATCTTTTAGAAACTTTCGGATTCACGAAAAAAAATTCGATTATTTCAAAATGCGAAAATATAAAAGAAGTGATAAAAATTAAGGCATGGAGACCGCTAGCCGCTTCAAGCAATATTATTGATGGAGATCATATTATTATTAGCAATCGTCAAGTAAGCAGATATTATCTGAATACACATAATAAAGGTAGTTTGAGCAATGCGCGAGAAATGGATTTTTCTAAAAATAAAATAATAATGAAAAAACTTTGTTATAATTTGGAAGCTGGTATAGACGAATTTGGTTATTATCCTATTAATACTACTTATTGTATTAAGACAGAAGATGATACTGATAATAAATATATTTTGGGTTTACTCAATTCTAAATTACTAACTTATTATGTAAGGCAAAAATATTCCGAAACTGCATTAAGGGGTGGCTTTATTGAGCTGAGAGTTTTTCAAGTTGAAAAATTGCCTTTAATTAAAGTGTCAGAGTTAGGGCAAAAGAAAATTGTGCTATTGGTTGATAAAATTTTAGACTTAAATAAAGAGTTTAGAAAAATAGCCGAAAATTCCGACCAATGGCAGAAAATTAAAGATGAAATTTCTAAAACTGATAAAAAAATTGATGAAGAAGTTTATAAGTTGTATGGGTTGGGGGAGGGGGAGATAAAAATTATAGAAGGAAAATAAATTTTAAATAACAATATGGGGCATGAAAATTTTGAATCAAATAGAGAAGTAAGACAGCCAAAAAATTATTATGAGATTCTTGGCGTTTTGCCGGACGCTACGGACGACGAAATTAAATTAGCCTACAGAACACGCGTTAAAGAAACCCACCCGGATATTCCGGAAAATAAAGGCAGGGAAGACGAATTTAGGGAGATAAGCGGAGCTTATGAAGTATTGAGCGATCCTAATAAAAGAAAAAATTATAATTTAAAGCTTGAAAAAGCGAAACCAGAAAAAAAATTTGATGATTTTTTTCAAGATTATTTTAAGGCCGTGGAAAAAGCTCAAAAAGCGAAAGAAGAACTAAGAAAAGCCGAAGAAAGTTTAAGGGAAACCGAGAGGAAACACAAAGAAAAAATGGAAGCCATCCAAAGAGAAATTCATGAGCGAGTGAGGGGCGGTAGCGGTTATGTAAATACTCAAAAAACTATTGATGAAGCTCAGGCGCGCATAGATAAAATGAAGGAAGATTTAATAAGAAAATTAAATCACAGCAGTGAAAATGTAAGAGTTAATAAAACTTTAAATGATGCGAGCGAAAGAATTAGAAAAATGCAGGAAGAAATAGAAAGAAAGTTTAAAAGAAGATTCTAAAATTTTAAAGCCCGCCTTTTATTGGCGGGCTTTATGGTAGAGTCAGGAGCTATAACACAAGCAATCTTTTAACCCTCTCAAATCTGGAATTACTTAACTTTAATATTTTCTCGAGGTGAGTCGCTCGTTTGGTACCAAGCCTTT
The DNA here is from genome assembly GCA_964526325.1 of uncultured Gammaproteobacteria bacterium. Lineage (GTDB taxonomy): Bacteria > Patescibacteriota > Patescibacteriia > Patescibacteriales > GWC2-42-12 > JACPHD01. Next base: position 50,127 of record CAZGKM010000002.1, on the reverse strand, counting down.
CTTCTAACCGTTTGATAGTTGAATAATTATTTTGTGTCGCCGAATCCTTTTTTTGGCATTCTTTCTACAATACAACTTTTTTTATGAGCTCGAGCGTATTCAACACTGACTAAAGTTCCTTTGTCAGCTTTGCGACCGATAAGAAAAGTTTTTGACTCTTTCCCCATACGTATATATTTTTTCGATCTACGCCTCAGACTACAGATCGGGTTAATTAGCTCGTTTCCGAGGAACGAGAAAGTACTCTATTAATATTATAGCATGCTGTTTTTTTCTATTTTTAATTAAAAATTGCTGTTTTTTTCTAAAATTAGCTAAAATAATTGATTTTATTGAAAAAAATATGTCAAATAGTTGCGGATAAATATATTAATTATAAGTTACAATATTAGCTAATATTAAATAATTTTATAAGAAATATTCTAATTTAAATAAAATAAAAAGCGTCTCGAAATTTAATTCAAGACGCGAGTAGCAACTGTTTGCTATTTTATTTCATTCAACATCTCTACAAATTTTGTACAATACGGAAGTAATAAAGGATCAAGCGCCCAACGAACAACTTCAAAAATTGATATTCCGTTTAGCGGTGCACAACTGCCATCTTTTATGTAGGGTGGTTCAACTTTCGTAAAATGAGCTTGGCCGTTCTTTAATGAAACTATAATAATAGTAGGTTCCCAGAATTTGGCGAGTTTTTCAAGCAGGGGTTTATCTTCTTTGTAGAAGTTCCCATATTGCCTAAATTTTACCTCAATATATTCTAATTCTCCGTTGAAACCAGGTAAAGCAAAGTCAGGAATGTCACACAGCTTATCCGTTGTCTTGTCATAGAAATTTTTTTTCGGTTTAACTTCGCAATGAAAAAGCGATGGCATACGATACTCTATGCCGGTTTGGTATATAGTATGTCCTGACGCCATAAAGATTGCTTCAACCGCCATTTCCGCTATTCTGCCTTTCACGTTTTCTAACGATGCCATAATTTCCTCCTTATGAAATGAACAAAATTTTGTTTAATTATTGATGTTATATCAATACAATATAAATGTCAATAATAACTTTACAAATATTTTAAGTGTGGTAAAATAATACCACACTTATTTAATTTATAAAAAACTAGAAAGGTGGTGAATCAATGAAAAAAAATCTACAAAAATTCGGCGAAATGCTTAAAGATTTAAGAATTAAGCAAGAATTAAGCTTAAGGAATGTTTGTAAAGAAACTGGATATGATCCAAGCAACTGGAGTAAAGTTGAAAGAGGCTTAATTCCGCCGCCGGCGGATGAAAAAATATTGGCGAGATGGGCGAAAATATTAGGGCTAAAAAACGGGAGTGAAGAAATGCGTGAATTTATAGATGAAGCACAAATTGCTCAGGGGATAATTCCGCAAGACATTCTTTCGGACGCGGAAGCATTAAAATTAATGCCGGCATTTTTTAGAACTGTCAGAAATGAAAAGCCGACAAAGGAAGAAATTGAAGATTTATTCAAGTTAATAAAAAATAACAAATAAAAAAATGAATTTTCAAAATTTCATGGTGCCTTATTTGTCCAAGGCTGATATTTATAAAGCGGCAGAAATATTCAGAGAAAAATATTGGAATAATACAATTCCTGTAGATATAGAGACAATCATTGATGTAAAGTTGAAAATTAATATCGTAACAAAGCCCGAGCTACTTAAATTAAAAGGTTTTGATGCATTTATAACATCTGATTGGCAACACATGGTAGTGGATGATGAGTCGTATAGAGCTGGAAACAACAGATTAAGATTTTCCTATGCTCACGAAGTGGGCCATTTAATTTTGCATAAAAATCTTTTTGAACGGTTTAAAATCAAAGATTCTGACGATATTACTAAATTTCATGACGAATTAACCGGCGATCAACACCATTTTATAGAAGTGCAAGCAAATAATTTTGCCAATTATTTATTGATACCCAGGGATAAATTAAGAGAAATAAAAATTAAAGTATTAAATAAATTTTTGTTTGATAATAACATTGATATTTCAAAAATAGATCCTAAGACGCTTAATGAATATATGGCCGGACCGATAGCAAAATATTTTGGCGTTAGCCCTACGCCACTTGAAATAGCTTTAGCCGATTTAAATAAATAATATGGGGAAATGTGGCAAATGTGGCAGAGTTACACCAGGAATATTTTCTGCATGTTATTCGTGCCACGAAAAAAATAAAAGCAGAAGTTTTGTTAGTTTTGGGCGGCGTAAATGCAAAAAATGCGGAACCGTAATTTCTGGGAATAGGTCATATTGTTTTCCATGCTATCAAAAAATTTTAAAATAAAAATCTAAAGCGAGGATAAAAACTGTTGAAAGAAATTAAAAGAAAAAATTAAACTGCCAAAATAACATAAAACACCGCTTAAGCCGCGGTGTTTTTTGTGTGTTTCTATTTTATATCTTTGGTATGAATCTTTTAATATTATCCATCATGGTATTTTTTAAATTTTGTTTGATTTTATTTCTGGCCGTGGCGGTTTTAACGAATTTAAGCCAGTCGCGGCTCGGGCCTTGGCGTTTTTTTTCAGTGATAATTTCCACCAAGTCGCCGTTTTTCAGTTCTTGACTTAAAGGAGCGATATTATCATTAACTAAAGCGCTGACCGCTTGGTTGCCGATATCCGAATGTACATAATAAGCGAAATCAATCGGCGTAGCTCCTTCCGGCAAATCAAAGACGTCGCCTTTGGGCGTAAAAATAAAAATACGGTCGCGGAAAACGTCGAATTTTATTTGCTTGATAAAATCAGAGGTGTTTTCGGTTTCTTTTTGAATTTGCAAGACTTCTTTTACCCAATCCGGCTGTTTTTTTGAATTTTCGCTGCGGCCGCCGCTCATTTTATAGGACCAATGGGCGGCTATGCCGTATTTGGCCACGTCATCCATTTCTTCGGTTCTGATTTGAAATTCAGTGGATTTGCCTTCCGGGCCGTAAACAGTAGTATGAAGAGCTCGATAGCCGTTAGGCTTTGGCACGGCGATGTAATCTTTAAACCTTCCCGGGTTGGGCCGCCATAAAGAATGAATTATGCCTAATGTTTTGTAACAATCGGCAACGTTGGATACAATAATCCGCAAGGCAAAAACATCGTGAATTTCGTCGAATTTTCTGTCTTTTTTCTGCAGTTTTAAATAGATGCTGTAAAGATGCTTAAAACGGCTGATAATATGGAAAGAAATTTTTGCCTCTCGGAGTTTCGCGCCCAGCATGTTTTTAACTCTTTGGATATATTGATTGTGCTCAAGTTTTTTTTCCACTTCAAATTTATAAGCTATTTTTTTATAGTCTTCCGGGTGGAGATGCTTAAAGCAGATATCTTCCATCTGCCATTTTAATCTCCAGATACCCAGAAGGCCAGCGATCGGAGCGTAAATTTCCAAAGTTTCGCGGGCGATGCGTTGGCGTTTTTCCAAAGGCAGGGATTCCAGCGTTCTTAGGTTATGCAGGCGGTCGGCGAATTTTATCAAAATAACTCTTAAGTCTTGCGCCATGGCTAAAAACATCTTGCGCAGACTTTCGCGGTAGCGTTCAATGCCGCGGTATTTAATTTTACTTAATTTGGTTATGCCTTCCACCAGATCGGCTATCTCTTTGCCAAAATTTTTTTCTATATCCGCCAAAGTATATTCGCTATCTTCCGGGATATCATGCAAAAGACCGGCAATAATAGTTTCCATGTCAGCTTTAATCTGAACTAAAACAAAAGCCGTATGTAAAGAGTGCTGGATATAAGGTTCGCCGCTTTTTCTTTTTTGGCCCGAGTGGGCCTTAACGGCGAATTCATAAGCCAGCTGAATCATGGTCGTATCAGCTTTCGGGTAATTTTGCTTAAAGTTGTTTATAATTTGATTTATGGTCATGATTATTTGCTTTTGTTATTTTGTTTATGTTATAATATTATTACAAGATTGTGCAAAAGTCAAAGTTTTTAAACTTATTTTTTACCATGCTAAAAAACGGAAAATTTAATAGGCTTTATAAAATAGCCGGCGTATGTTTATTTATGCTATTGGCTATTTTTTTGTTGTCAAATTTTGTTTTGGCCGCGACCGGACCTGAAATTGGCTTAAACTACGCTGAAGGCACGGGCTTAAGCAATTCCCAGGATATAAGAGTAACTATCGCTAAAATTATCAGAATAATTATCGGTTTTCTTGGCATTATAGCGGTGAGTTTAATAATGTATGCCGGCTGGCTCTGGATGACAAGCGAAGGCAATGAAGAAAAAATCGCGCAGGCCAAAAAGACGTTAACCAACGCGGTTATCGGTCTATTAATTATTTTAGCGGCTTTCGCGATAGTCAGCTTTATTCTTAATAAATTAATGGGCATAGTTGACGGCAACGTTGCCGGACCTCCGGGCGGAGGCGCCGGCGGCGGAATTTCAGCTTTAGGTTCAGGCATAATCAATTCCCATTATCCGGCACGCAACCAAAAAGACGTTCCGAGAAACACCAAAATCGCGGTTACTTTTAAAGAGGCTATCGATCCGGCCACTATTATAACCGATGGCAAGATCAACCAGCAAAATATTAAAATTTATAAAACCGTAGACGGCGTAGCCGGCGCGGTGACTTTTGATGTCAGCGCGTTTAAAACCGACGATAATAAAACTTTTGTTTTTAAGCCGACGCAATATTTAGGCTCGCCCACGGAAAAAATTTGGTACACGGTCGGCTTAAGCAAGAACATAAAAAAAGCCAATGGCGATTTGGCTTTTGGCGCCGTGTTAGGCGAAATAGCTTATGACTGGATGTTTGAAGTCGGAACTTTTATTGATACCACGCCGCCGAAAGTAGAAAGCATAATTCCACAGCCCAGCACTACCGAACCGAGAAACGTCGTCGTGCAAATAAATTTTTCCGAGGCGGTTGACCCGATTTCGGCCAGTGGATTTTTTAAAGATGGTGACGGATTTGATAATATCAAGGTTTTAAATAATACCGATAGCGTCATAATCGAGGGTATTTTTTATATTTCCAACCAGTATAAAACCGTGGAATATTTAACTTTTGACGCTTGCGGCATTAATTCTTGCGGTCAGACGATTTATTGCTTGCCCGGCAATAAGCAAATTAAAGCTTTTATTAATGCCGCGACTTTTGACGTTAATATTGCTTCGGCCGTTTTCCCTTACGACGGCGTAGTTGATATGGCGGATAATTCGTTTGACGGCAATAGCGATGGCACGTCTCAGGGGCCGGAGTCGCAAAGCAATTTAGTGCCCTATAACGCCAACAGCCAAACGCACGATGGCCAAGGCGATGATTATTATTGGTTGTTCAATACTAACAATACGATTGATATTATACCGCCAAAGGTAGATCAGATAAATCCGTCGGTCGGCATCAGCGGAGTGGATTTATCGGCCGTACCGGAAGCTACTTTTAATAAATTTTTAATGAGCTCATCGTTAAATAGCTCAAGCATAAATTTAAAAAGCGCGGCCACTCTTTATAACTACTGGATAACCAAAAGCGATAATTTTAGCGACAGTAAAACGACCGCTTACGTTAATCATGATCAGTTTAATGAAGACACCAATTACTCGGTTGAGTTGAATTCCGGCATTAAAGACATTTATCAGAATTGTTATACGCCTTGCTCCGGCCTTGGCGTAAACGGCAATCCTTCTTGTTGCGATGGCACGCCGAGCAGTAATAGCAGTTGTTGGTAAAAAATTATTTAAAAATTAAAAATTAAAATTTGTTTTCACTCATGAATAAAGTAATCAAGAAATTATTATTATTAATTTTTTTAGCAATAGCCGTTTTTGCTGTGGCTAATTTTGTTTTGGCCGCTACCGGTCCTGATATTGGCTTAAACTACGCTGAAGGCACGGGCTTAAGCGCGGCCAGCGATCCGAGAATTATCGCGGCCAGAATAATAAGAATAATATTGGGCTTTTTAGGAATTATCGCCGTGGGCTTAATAATGTATGCCGGCTGGCTTTGGATGACGGCTGAAGGCGAGGCGGATAAAGTTGAAAAAGCCAAAAAAGTGTTAATCGGCGCTGTTATCGGCTTATTGATTTGTTTGGCTTCATTCGCTATCGCCAGCTTTGTTTTAAACAGTTTGCTAGATGCTACCGGCGGCGGAGGCACCGTACCTCCGGGCGGCGGAGGCACCGTACCTCCGGGCGGCGGAGGTTTGCCCGGAGAAGGCGATCCTTGCTTGGTTGATTTACAAGATACTCAATGCGCGAACGGCGACTGCGCGTCCGGTCTAGATTGCGTTAGTTCTACCTGTACCTGCCAAAAATCAACTCAGCCGTCAGACGGCCAAAGTTGCGACGCCGATACCGATCTGGCCGGCTGCCAAGCGGTTGATTGCGCGGATAATTTAGTTTGTTCGTCTAACGATAATTGTACTTGTATTAAAACGCCTTTAATCGCCTGGGTAAGCCCGATCGATGCTTCAAGTACGCCTAATGGCGCTGTGGGAAATTTTATTACCATAGGCGGCAGATATTTCGGCACAACCACCGGCCAAGTAGTTTTTATGGGCGACCCCAATAATACAAGCGACGATAAAATTGCGACTTTCCCGAACGAAGTTAATCCGCTCTGCACTAGTTTTTGGCAGGATAATCAGATTATAGTCGCTGTGCCTAACGGAGCCGTTAGCGGTCCGATTAAAGTAATCGACAGTAAAAATTATTACGATACGACCGATAATAACCGCGGCGCGCGGATTAATGATTTTTTGGTAAACAATATTAAGCGTCCGGGAGTCTGCCAGATTGACCCGTCCAGAGGCGGTTTGGACGATGACTTTAATGTCCAGGGCACGGCCTTTAATCTTTCTCCTCATTCGGTTTTATTCGGCAATAGCGCTAACGCCATTGAAGCTAATAATATTGCCAATTGGACCAATACTTCTGTTGACGCTACCGTACCCAATATTCAAGACGGCAGGAATTCGGTGTTTGTTCAAACGAATAATGTCAATTCCAATGATCTTGTTTTTACGGTGATTAATAATATTGATACTAATCCGGCAATTGACTATATCGAGCCGGATAACGGTCCGCCCGGCCAGTATATAACTATTTACGGCCGTAATTTTAAAATTTACAACGCGCAAAAAAGTTCGGTAAAATTTTATTGGCCGGCTGATCCGAATACAAAAATCAACGCCGATATTGATTTTCCCGAGGCCTGCCGCAATAATTGGTGGCATGATACTTATATTGTTGTTAAAGTGCCAAAGGTAAATAATCTGGGCGATTATAAAGTTGAAGTTACCAACTCTTATGATAAAACCAGCTTGCCGGCCAACTTTACGATCAATAACAAGACGCCTACTCCGGGCCTTTGTCTGTTAAATCCGAATAACGGTCCGGTTGGCTGGCCGGTAACCGCAAATGGCGAAAGATTCGGCGTTAATCAGGGAAGCGGCCGCGCCCAATATTTTAATAATAAGGAAGCTTCAATACGAAGCTGGGGTGATCAAAAAGTTGATAATAATGTGCCTGTGGATTCAATCAGCGGTCCGTTCAGAATAATTGATAGCCAAGGATATATCAGCAATCCTTTGCCTTTTCGCGTAGGCAAATGTTCTTCCAGCTCCGAATGCGAGTTGGGAGAAGAATGTTGCGGCGGCGGCACTTATTGGTCAGGCATCTGCCGCGCAACCGGGACTTGCGCTCAGGGTTCGCCAGGAGGCTGCGGTTTTGGCTGGACATTTTCCACTAAGTCAGGTGAATGTTCGGTTAATCAAGAAAAATGCGATATACCCAATGTCCAGCAGGGCAGTGCCATTACCTTCAACTGTTGCGCTCCCAATCAATGCAACCATCTTACCGGCCAATGTGATAGCTGTCCCGTCAATAAACCGGATCAATGCGACGGCGATCTGCAATGCTGTTCCACCGGCGGCTGTAAAGATTTGGACAGTGACGGAAAAACCGAATGTTCCGATGGGCAGGCCTGCTCAAATTATGGCTTAAGCCAATGCTCAAGCAGTTATTTTTGTCCAAACTCGCCCGGCAAATGCTCAACTTACGGCGGCGGGGAAGTTAGTGAAACCGGCACCTGTGATTATAGCTGTAATAATTTCAATGTTTGTAAAACCGATTTGTGCGAATATAAATTAAATGTAGATAAATGCGCTAAAAAGAATCAAACTTGCGGTCTGCCTAAAGTAGTTAATTATACGCTTAGCGATATTGCCGCAACTTCCACGGCCAGTTGTCTGGCTTATGGCGGAGAAAATAGATGGATTATAACGATTAGCACCTCTTGTCCCAGCGGGTGGACGAGTATTTTCGGCGGACGCTGCATGGAAAATAATACAACCTGTTCGGCTTGCGATACCGGCTTTAAATGCATAAAGGAAACGTCCGGCGCGATTGTCGGTATCTGCGCGGTTGAACAAAGCCTTTGTCCTATCGGTTCAATTTGCGGCAGTGATAATAAATGCACAAAAAGCGACAGTGCCAGCTGCGAATGCTGCTGCCGCATCGGCCATGACGGCGAAGATTGCTGCTCGCCTTTAAAATGCGAAGGTAAATGTGGCAGTGATATAACCGCCAATACCAATACTTACGGCCGTTGTTCCGGCTGCGCCGGCGTTGGCACGACTCAAATAGAACATAACGAAGCATGCAATTGTAGCGGTACCAGCGGTAAATTTTGCTTGATTGACAGCGCTAATCCGAGCGGCGTTTGCCAAGACTGCGCTCAGATTAGCAGCGCGGCTACATGCAGCGGTTTAGGCGTGGGTACTTGCTGTGTTGATGCTAAAAATAAAAATGCTTGCCGCGGCGGGGAAGCGCCATATGCCACCGGCCTTCCGGCCTATAATTATTGCGCTTATTATGAATGCGGCGCCGGCAGCTGCTCCAATATAGCCGTCGCTTCCTCCAGTTCGCCGAGTTACGCTACTTTAGCCGAATGTGATAATAAATGTAAGCCTGCCGCGCAATTCGGCAATACTTGCTTTGAGAGCGCCATGACAACGCAAAGTTGCGATATCAATAAATGCGTCGGCTTTGCTTGTTTAAACGAGGATGGTACCGGTCCGGTGCCTTCAAATTGCGGTACTTGCTGTTGCGATCCTTTCGCGGCGCTAGATAGCTGCGCAAGCTTGAACTCCTCCTTAATTTGCAAACCCAACCAAGCGCCTTGCAGCGGCGATAAGCGCGGGCTTTGCTGCGGTTGCAGTCAAGACAGCGAATGCGGAGATGCTAATTCTGTTGGTTGCGGCAACGATACCTGCTGCCATGCCAGGCCGAACGTGATTGAAACCGTACCGGCCGCCGGAGCCGTTGATGTTTGCCGCAACAGCCTGGTAAAAGTTACTTTTGATCAGCCCATGAGGACCGACACTTTTAACGGTAATATTATCGTGGCCGGCGAATATGGCTCTGACCAATGCCCGGCCAATACTAAATATTTAACCGCGATTTATAAGCCGGGACTGTTTGTTAAATTAACCAACTGGTTGGCCGGCCTACCGATATTCAATAAATTTTTTATTAATCAAGCCCAAGCTATGGCAGGAAATTTTTGCGCTGTTCCGGGGATGGTCAAGGGTTATATTCAAGCCAATGAAACAACCGTATTGGAATTTAGGCTGCAGAAAATTTTAGAGGCAAATCGAAAATATTATGTTATAATTAAAGGCGACTCCGATGTTTCTGACGCTATGAACAACGGAGTTTTAAGCCAGTCGGGCATAGGCTTAAAAACTACCGATGAAGAAATTTTTAACGGCGTAAATTTTAAAGGAAAAATTTGGTCGTTCACCACTAAAGCGGAAACGGCGGATAACAAAGGAGTTTGTTTTGTTAATTATGTCGCCATTAATCCGTCGGGTTATTTATTTAATACCGTAGTGAACGATCCGGCCGATGACGATTCGGCTAATGCCGCTTATGATACCATAAGAGATGTTGATAAAGTTTTCCGCGCTACGGCATATTTTTCGCCCACTCAGCCGGTCATGCCGATTGAAAATGTTTATAACTGGCGCTGGGATTGGTTGATAGACGATAAGTCGGTAGCTAAGTTTATAAATGGAGAAAATGCTCTTGATGACAATCCTGTTCAAACGCTGGTTGCTCAAAACGTCAAGGAAGCTAATACCTTGCTTCATGTCAAAACTACCATTACGCAGGATGCGGTTGGCAAGATATCAACCGTTGGTCAATTTAAAGAAAATGCTGCGGATGTTTATGTCTTTTTATGCGCTAATCCTTGGCCGCCGTTTAAAGATGATGGCAGTTGGGAGCCGTGGCGCGATGCGTCAAGTAATTGCACTACCGTAGCCGGTGGTTGTTCGGGCACTAATTTTGAATTATATTATTGCCGTGATACCGGGGAAGCCGGAACGGCCGACGATTTCCCGCCTATTTTAAGTGACAAGGCCGTAATCCGCGGTTCTTCAGCCGAGCAGAATATTATAAAAGAGTTTTATTTTTTCAGAGAAGATACGCCGGATATCGCATCAAATTTAGCCACTACGACTAATGATACGATTAAGCAAGGCGGTAAAGCCGGTTTGACTTGGCAGGCTATTTCTGTACCCACCGGACAAATTTTCGATAAATATTTGGTTTATTACGGCACTAAATCAGGCGGCTATAGCCAGTCGATTTCGGTTGCCGATCCTGGTACAATCGCCAACCCGGTTGTTATAAGCAATCTAACCAATGGCGTTAAATATTATTTCGCGGTTACGGCTAAATACAAAAGCGGCGCCGAGAGCAGCTATTCCAATGAAACTAATTTTATTCCGGCGGATGTTTGGCCGCCGCAGATTCCGCAAAATTTAGCCGGTACGGCCGGCGCCGGCAAAGCGGTAATTACTTGGCAAGCCAATACGGACGATACGGCAATTTATAAAATTTATTTCGGCGCCGAGAGCGGTTCTTTAGGCGCATCGGTTAATCTTGAAAAAAATAAGTGCTCGGCTGCAACCGGACAATGCGAAATTACCATAAATAATTTAAGCGCCGGAGTTACATATTATTTCGCGGTTTCATCTTTAGACCTTAAGGCTAACGAAAGCGATAAGTCGGAGGAAATTAATTTAACAATATTATAATTTATAATTAGGGACTATCGCCGAATGCCGTATTCGGCCTAAATTTCCAAATTTCGGTAAATTTTTATATAAAATTTATTCGACGATATAGTTTATATCGTTTCTAAAATTTTATAAAAAATTTTTTCAAAATTATGAAAATTTATACTCGAAAGAGCATTCGGTGATAGTCCCTTAAATAATTTTATGTTTGACGAATTAGATAATCAGAATGCTATGTCGGGGAGCGACGCTCAACCGACCGGCGTCCCTCGGCCAGATCTCGTGGCGAAGACTTTGCCGCCTAAAACCGAAGACATTTTTTCCGAGGTGGATAAGATCGTTAAGCCCGAAGTGCTTAGACCAAAAGAAAATAATTCTTCACCGACAATAGGGACGGTTATACCGCCAGATGACAGCTGGCTAAAAAACAAAGGCTTGATTGCCGGTTTTATATTGGTCGGTTTGGTTATTCTGATTGGCGGCGGTTATTTTGGCTATAGGCTGATGAATAGGGATGCAGCGGCGGTTAATAATGAGATTAAAGAAGAAATTAATAATAATCAAATTGCGCCAGAAGTTCCGGTTACTCCGGAAATTCCGGAGCCGGTAGAAAATAATAATGTTATTAATCAGCCGATTCAGCCTGAGGTTATTCAGCCGGTCGACAGCGACCAGGACGGCTTATCCGACGAAGAAGAGGTTGGGCTTGGCATTAATCCAAACGATCCTGACACCGATCATGACGGATTGACTGACCGCGAAGAAGTAAAAGTGTATTTAACGGATCCTTTAAAGGCGGATACTGACGGAGACGGTTTTAATGATGGAGAAGAAATTAAAAATAATTTTAATCCTAATGGTCAGGGGAAGCTGTATGAAATAAAAGAATAAATTAATCAAACGCCCTATTCGCTCGCGTTGGGGTTATTTAATATAATATGTTTAATTTTTTCAAAAAAAACAAGCCTGAAGAGTTGAAAGAAATCAAAGAAAAAGTTACCGAGCCGGAGCAAAAGGAGCAGATTAAAGACGATAAAATAGCTATTCATGTTATGCCGGACACTTTTCGTAATCAGCCGGTTAAACAGGATAGCGCTAAAACTACAGGTTTAATAATAATTATCGGTGGAGCGGTAATCTTATTGGTAGCTTCAGCGGCAATATATTATTTTTTATTTAGAAAGCCTACCGTAGTAATAACCCAAGAACCGTCTTTAATTACGGAAAATAATCAGCCAGAGCAGAGTAATCAGATAGAAGAAAAAGTTGAACAAAAATCCGAAGCTCCTAGCACCATAACCGCAACCGCTACCGGTACCCAGCCAACAACTTTACTTCTTGACGATGAAATCGCAACAACAACCATAGCTACTACCACTGTCGAGATTGGCCCGGGAACAGCAGAGCTTAGTTTACGCGTTGGTACGGATGGCGATAATGACGGCTTAACAGATATTGAAGAGATTCTTCTAAACACCAGTTCAACTACGCCCGATACCGACGGCGATGGTTATTTGGACGGCTCCGAACTTATTAATTTATATAATCCGGCCGGCGCGGGAGAATTAACCGCTAATTCCAATATTTCTCTTTATGAGAATAAAACTTTTGCTTATGGCTTGCTTTATCCCTCCGCCTGGCAAACCAGCATAAACGGCGGAGACGATTCATTAATGTTTAAAACAGACGATAATCAGTTTGTGCAGGTTATAGTCCAGCCTAATGTTGATAAGCAGATGCTTGATCAGTGGTACATTGAACAGCTTGGAGTTTTAACTATTAGTGATGCGGATAGGGTAAGCGGTTCTAATTGGCTGGGCATTAAAAGCCCTGATGGTTTAAATATATATTTAATCGATAATAAACAAAATTATATATTCAGCTTAACTTATAATCCTGGCGGCGGAAACGTTTTGGAATATTTTAATATTTTTCAGATGATGGTTAAATCGTTTAATTTAAAAGATTAAGAATCTGATATGAACCCCGTTGAAATTTATTAAAATAAAATATTAATGTGATGAAAGAACAAAATAAAAATTCTAACGGGGTGAAAATCGGAATTAATAATCAGACTGATGATAAAATTGATTTAAAATTGGCGGAAAATGTTATTAAAATTTTTGCCAGAGTTTATAAAATAAATAAAAATAAGGAAATTTCTTTAGCCTTTGTTGACGATGCTGAAATGAAAAAATTAAATCTTACTTATCGCGGCTTAAGCAAAGCAACCGACGTTCTGTCATTCTCCCCGTTAAATAGCGCCGAGGGCGATTTAATTGGGCAAGCCGGCGATGGCGATTATTTCGGAGAAATTATCATTGATTATAGCCAAATTAAAAGGCAAGCCGCCCGTTTTAATAACAGCGCAAAAAAAGAAATGATTTTTATCTTGGTGCATGGCCTATTGCATCTATTGGGTTATAACGATGAAACGGAAAAAGATCGGGAGGAAATGATAAAAATCGGGGAGAAATTTATAAAAAAATATTTATGATAAAAATAACCAGATTGTTTAAAAGTTTCGGCTACGCTTATAAGGGATTATTTAAAACTTTTCGCGAAGAACAAAATTTAAAAATTCAAACTTTCGCCAGCTTGGCTGTTTTAATTTTAGGTTTTTATTTTTCCATTAACCGGATTGAATGGGCGATTTTAACGCTAGTAGTATGTCTGGTATTAGTGGCGGAGATTGCCAACAGCGCGGTAGAACGCATCACCGATGTTTTAAAGCCCAGGATTAATACTTATGTCAAAGAAATTAAAGATATTATGGCGGCCGGAGTGTTGTTGGCGTCTTTAGCGGCGATTATCACCGGCGCAATTATATTTTTTCCTTATTTTTTAGACTTATTACTTAATAAATAATTTCTTATAAATATATTCTCTAAAATGTATTTTTAAAATTTATGCAAAATTTATTTAAAAAAATCAAGATGGCAGCAAACGGCGTGGTTATTCATTTTGTCGTGTCCGGTTTAATTTTAATTATGTCCGCAATTTTAATCGTTTGGACGGATTTTTTTCTAAGGCTTATTATAGGTCTTTTGGTTATAATCGTTGCTTATATGTTTTTTTATCTGGCCTATAAGGCCTGGTGGGTAAAAAAAGAAATCGAAAAGCATTTTAAATTTTAACAAAACAGTTAAATAACCAACCATTAAGGCGGGAAAATTATCCCGCTTTAATTTTTGTTTAGATTGATTTTTCAGGTGATAAATGCTATTATATATTATAGTTATTAGCCATAGAATAAATTTGTAGATAAATAATATGCCTTTAAATCCAACTATTTCAAAGAAAGAAGAAGTGATTTTTACTCCCAATGAAAGCGCTAAAAAATTATTTCAAGTAATCTACCGCGAAAAGAACAAGCCAGAAGAAGATAATGATATGCCAAAAATAAAAGTTTCCGAGTTGATTTCCCGGCTGGCTTTTTATTATGAAAAAATTCGTAATTCGGTTGATTATAAAGAGGAATATTTATTAAGAAAAAATTCTATTTTAAGAAATTTAAAGAGACAAGTCGTAATAGAAGGTTCGTTAAAAGCTATTAATGCCGAGGAGGTCGCTAAAAATTTACTGCTTGAATTAATTAGAGCCGGTTATTTGCCGAATAATAAATTACCGGAAACTAAGATTAGCGAAACGGCCATTGTTATAAAAAAATATTTAAGCTTAAGAACTTTAGGCTTGCCGGGGATCGCCGATGAAAAAACCAGAAATAAAATCGGCCGCTGGATTTTTACTTTAGCGGCGGCGGAAATTGAAGAAAAATTAGATGTTAATCCGGTTATGCAAACCGCTATTGGCAATATCTACGAATTATTGTCCGAACACATCGCATTGCCGGACGGCTCAACTTACCAACCGGACAGAGAAATTCAAATATATCTTAGCATCAATCGGATTTTTATGAAATTCGACAACGACATGCTGGAGTTTTTATTGCTTAAATATTATAATGCCAATTGGTCTAAAGCTACTGATAAAGAAATACAATATTTAGCCAACCGCTTGGAAGCCATGAAGTCGGAAATCGACGCGCAGATGAATCATCCGCTAATCGCGCAGTTAAATAAAATCGTTAATCGCTACGCGGTTTATTTTACGATTTTAAATGACGTGGTAAGCGATGATCCGGTGGGAGTTTACGAAAGTTTTAAAAACGATCCCAAAGCTTTTCCTCGTTTAGTTAAAAAGTTTACGCAAAAAAGGTATCATGAAGCCAAGATAAAATTACGCCGAGCCGCGGTCAGAAGCATTATTTATATATTTTTAACCAAAATGGTTTTAGCCTTTATACTTGAAGTGCCGGTTACAATTTGGATGGGCGAGATATTAAATTATAATTCTTTGGCCATAAATATAACTTTTCCGCCCCTGTTATTATTTTTAATAGTGCTTTGCACCAGGACGCCGTCGGAAGTCAACACTCAAAAAATTGTCCAAGGCGTTGAAGAAATAGTATTTAAAGAAAAAGAGCGTAAAGAACCGATAGTATTAAGGCAGCCGTCAAAGCGCGGCCAAGGCGTTAGCGCCACTTTTACCGCGATTTATACTATTACTTTTTTTATAACTTTCGGGCTGGTAATTTATCTTTTGGATAGAATTCATTTTAATTTTGTCAGTATTATAATTTTCCTTTTCTTTTTAACCTTAGTCAGCTTTTTTAGTTTAAGAATCAGGAAGGTGGCGCGCGAAATGTATATTGTCGAGAGCCGGGAAAACATCTTTTCCTTTATTACGGATTTTTTCTATGTGCCGATAATTGAAGTTGGCAAATGGCTTAATGAAAAATTTTCCCGCATCAATTTTTTCGTTTTCATTTTGGATTTTATTATTGAAGCGCCGTTTAAAATTTTTGTCGATATCGCCGAAGAATGGACCAAATACGTGAAAGAGAGGAAGGAAGAAATCATGTAAGAATAATGACAAATTTCCCATGTCAAATGGCAAATGTAAATATAATTTTATTTTAATATTTACGTTTTGAATTTTATTTGACATTGGAAATTAGTCATTTGTCATTTTTTATGTCTACTTTATATATTGTTGGCACGCCAATCGGCAATTTAGAAGATATAAGTTTAAGAGCGCTTCGCATTTTAGGCGAAGTTGATTTTATTTTATGCGAAGATACGCGCGTGACCAGGAAATTACTCTCGCATTATAAGATTAATACGCCGACTATTTCTTATCATCAGCATTCTAACGAAAATAAGGTGGAGGAAGTAATCGGTTTATTATCCGGCGGCAAGAATTTGGCACTGGTTTCGGACGCCGGCACGCCAGGAATTTCCGATCCCGGAGGAAGATTAATACAAGCTGTTTTAGAAAGTTTGGATAACTCCGTAGAGATAGAATCGGTTCCCGGACCGTCGGCCGTAACTGCATCGCTTTCAATTTCCGGCATGCCGACCGATAAGTTTATTTTTATGGGTTTTCCTCCCCATAAAAAAGGCCGCCAGACTTTTACCAGGCGTATTTTAAAAAGCGATTACCCAGTAGTAGTTTATGAATCAAAACATCGGATTGTGCATTTTCTTGAAGAATTAAAAAAAGCGGCTGAAGAAAATACGGAAATGAATAAAAAAGGTGAAGTGGAAAATAAGCCGATAAATTTAACATCAGTCGTAGTTTGCCGCGAGCTTTCAAAAATGCATGAAACGGTTTATCGCGGAGAGATTAATAAAATTATTGAGAAAATAAAAGCCAATACTAACGATCAGAAGGGGGAGTTTGTGGTAATTGTGGGGAAGTAGACACAAAAGAAACGAATATAAAACGAATTAAACGAAAATAATTTATGGAGGATAAAATATTATTCAAAGATTTAAGTTATAAAGTTCAAGGAATTTTAATAAAAACTAGAAAAATTTATGGTCCAGGGCATAAAGAAAAAGTTTATTGCAATATAATTGAAGAGTTTTTGGTAGCGAGTAATATTAAATATAAAAGAGAAGCTAGTTTTAATATAATATCAAAATTAACTGGTAGAAAATTAGGAGTATATAGGCCAGATTTTGTGATTGAAAATAAAATTATTTTAGAAATTAAGGCGGTAGATATTATTCCAAAAAATTTTATTGATCAGATTTATAGTTATTTAAAAGTTAGCGATTTTGAGTTGGGTATTTTTGTAAATTTTAGAAGCCTAAAATTATATATAAAAAGAATAATTTTAACTAACGAAAGAAAAATTAAATAATACATTCGTTTATTTAGTATTTATTCGTTAAGTTAGTGTCTATATGAAAAAATTCTACATAACAACGCCGGTTTATTACGTTAACGATGTACCGCATATCGGCCATACTTATACAACAGTGGCGGCCGATGTTTTGGCGCGCTGGCATCGCTTAATCGGCAATGAAACTTTCTTTTTGACCGGTACGGACGAGCATGGAGCAAAAATTGAAGCTAAGGCCAAAGAAATGAAATTGGCGCCGAAGCAATATGCCGACGAAATTGCGGATGCTTTTAAACGAGCCTGGAAAGATTTAAATATTTCCAATGATAATTTTTTAAGAACTACGGACCAAGCCCATATGACAGCCGTGCAAAATGCTTTGCAGTCTATGTGCGATAAAGGCGATATTTATTTAGGCAAATATGAAGGTTTGTATTGCCGCGGCTGCGAACAATATAAAAATGAGCGGGATTTAGTTAATGGCGAATGCCCTGACCATAAAACCGTTCCGGAAAAAATGAGCGAAGAATGCTATAATTTTAAACTTTCAAAATATCAGGATGAATTGTTAAGGCTGATAAAAAAAGATAAATTAAAAATTCTGCCGGACGTGCGTAAAAATGAAATTATCAGCTTTTACGAAAAAGAAGGATTGTCCGATATATCATTTTCCCGCAAAAACGTTAATTGGGGCATACCGATTCCCTGGGATAAGCCGCACACGGTTTATGTCTGGGCCGATGCTTTTTTAAACTACTTAACCGGTTTGGGCTGGGACGGCACTACCCCCTTTAAAAAAGGGGGTAATATGAAGTTTTGGCCGGCATCGGTGCAGCTTATGAGTAAAGATATTTTACGCGTGCATTCAACCATTTGGCCGGCTATGTTATTGTCATTAAATTTGCCTTTGCCCGAAACAATATTTGTTCACGGCTATTTCCAAGTTAACGAACAGAAAATGAGCAAATCTTTAGGCAACGCGATCGCGCCCCGAGATTTAATAAAAAAGTATGGAGTCGACGCCACTCGTTATTTAATAATGAGCGCCGCTGTTTTCGGCCAAGACGGCGATATCGGCTGGGAAAAATTTGACGATAAATATAATGCCGATTTGGCTAATGGTTTAGGTAATTTAACGGCGCGGGTTTCAAATTTATTGGAAACAAATAAGATTGAATTAAATTTACGTGTCGGTAGCGATAGAAAGTTAGCAAAAGCCCATGAAGCTTATATGCAAGATTTTAAATTTGACGAAGCATTAAAATGTCTTTGGCATAAATTGCGGACCGCCGATGAAATTTTAAGCGAAAAAAAGCCGTGGAAAATTAAAGATAAGAAAGAAATAAAAAATATTTTAGAGCCGTTAGCGCAAGATTTATTAAACGTAGCTTGCTTATTAAAGCCGTTTATGCCGATAATAGCCGAAAAAATTATTAAGCAGTTTAGCGCCAAACAAATTAAAAAAGGCGATCAGTTATTTCCAAGAATATAAATAAAGCAACAATATGCTAATTCTTGACATAATTATTCTTTTAATTTTAGCCGGGTTTATTTTTTATGGTTTATTTTTCGGCTTAATCAGAACAGTCGGTTCTCTATTCGGCATGGTCGGCGGCTTGTGGCTGACGCTTATTTTTTATTTAGATGTTTTCGGCTGGATAAAAAATTTATTTTTCGGCCATGAATTATCAGGAAAAATAATTACTTTTTTTGTCTTGTTTACATTAATCAACCGGCTGATAGGTTTTATTTTTATTTTGATTGACCGGACTTTTGACCTAATTTCTATTATTCCATTTTTAAAAACAATTAACCGGTTAGCCGGCGCGGTTCTTGGTTTTATAGAAGGCGGTTTGGTTTTAGGCTTGGTTTTATTGTTTATTTCACAAACTATTTTTAGCGTCTGGCTTAATAATTTAAAAGTAGCGCCGTTTTTAATCAATTACGCTAAGGTTATCATGCCGCTTTTACCCGGGCTGCTCGATCGGATTAAGGGGATGATGTAAAAAATTAAATAAAAGATAGCTTAAAGAAAGAATGAAATCAATTAAATTATCGGCCAAAAAGCGAAAAATAATTGGGCAAATTTTTTAGGGAAAATATAAAGAAACTTTATTTTTATAATGATAAAATTTAAGATAAAATGACAAAATTAACTTTACATTTCTCGCGCGAACGTTCACTTTTTTATTTTTTCATGTTTTATAAGTCCAATCAACTTAGTTTTCGTAAGTGGCTTAATTATAAATTAAAAGACTCGCTTTTTTTAAAAAAAAATGGCAATCGTACTTATATTTGGCATAATAACGATGAGTTTAAAATTATTTTTAAAAAAATAAAAACTAAAACACAGAGTGATAAAAAATTTTTGGATAAATTAAGTGCTACTCTGGATAAGGAATGGAAATTTTTAAGGCCGTTTATAACGACCGGTCGGCAGATAAAAAATATTAAAGAATTTAAAAAATATTATAATTGTGTCATCCGCTGGTGGTCGGCTATGTCCATCATATTTTATATTCCCGACCTCAAGGGCGTTAAAGAAGATTTAAAAGAAAAAGCTATTGTATTACGGCAAGGGGGAGAAAAATTTTCCGATAAAATGGATGAAGTATTTTTCTCATATTGGCAGAAAAATTATCCCGACTTTTCACGATATAAATATGTTGTAACTCCCGAAGAAGCGGTTTTAATCGACAAGCATAGCTTACCACTGAAAAAATTGAGAGAGATAAAAAATAGATTAAAAGGCTTTGGCTTGTTTAACGGTAAGATTTTTTTAGAAAAAGATCTTATGAAAGAATTAGTCAGAAAAAAGATTAAATTGGAAAAAGAAATAAAATCAAATAAAATTATTAACTTAAAAGGCGTAGGTGTATTAAAAATATCGCCAGTTCGGGGTAAAGTTAGATTGGTAATTGAGAAAAAAGATATAGGTAATTTAAAAAATAATGAAATTCTTGTAGCCGAAATGACCTCGCCAGATTTTCTACCCGCGATAGTAAAGTCTAAGGCGATTATAACTAATGAGGGCGGCATGTTATGTCATGCGGCTATTGTGGCGCGCGAACTTAAGAAGCCTTGTGTCATCGGCACAAAAATCGCCACTAAAGTTTTGCATGACGGTGATTTAGTGGAGGTGGATGCAGATAAGGGGGTAGTTAAAATATTAAAATTATGATAATAGGAAGAAAATCAAAATTAAAAAATAATAAGTTAATAAAAAAAATACATGACATTGATTGGCACGTTGATTGGAGCGGATCATTTCCTTTGCTTGAAGTTTATAATTCCTATAGGGTTTATTTTAATGGTTTAGAAAGAATATTCGGTTTGTCTTTTTCTAGTTTTTTTATTGATTATAAAAAAGGTATTGCTACGATCAGATTGCCAGAAAATGAATATCAAGCCTTAGGTAAACATGTGGGTGAAAAATTAAAAAAAAATAATTATGCGGGTGAGATGGCTAAAGATTTTAAACAAGTTGCTGGCGAGATAATGTCAGTAATTAGTCAATCCCCAAATAATTTTATAAAAAAATTAAAATTGTTTAATCCTTTATATGAAATATTTGGAGCATATAATGTTGCAACTAAAGTCGTGTTTGATGTTATGTACGATGAATTGGATAAAAAAACTAAAAAAATATTGGCAAATGCACGAAAATATTCCGAGTCATTTTATCAGAATAACGCGATAATATTTGCCAAGGTTGCTAAATTAATTTCTGAGCAGACTGGATATGCTAAAGAAAATATTTTAATGATGACTCAGGATGAATTATTGAATTTTATTGAAAATGTAAAGATACCGGATGAAAGGCAATTATTTTTAAGACATAAAAGAAGTTCGGTCTATTTTACTAAGAAGAAAATTTATTTTTTATCGGCCATAGATACGGATAGAATTGAAAAAATTTGGCTTAACGATTCTGAAAAAAAGATATTAAAAGGAGCGTCGGCGTTTAAGGGGAAAGTTAAAGGAAGATGCAAAGTAATTTTAGATTATTATGGTGCAACCATTAAGAGCGGAGAAATACTGGTAACCGGTATGACTAATCCTAATTATTTATTATTAATGAAAAAAGCAGCGGCCATTGTAACTGACGGCGGAGGGTTGCTTTCTCATGCAGCCATAGTTGCACGGGAATTAAAGAAGCCATGCGTTATTGGCACAAAAATCGCTACTAAAGTTTTGCATAATGGTGATTTAGTGGAAGTGGATGCGGATAAAGGAGTGGTAAAAATAATCAAGTAAATTAATAATTTATGGAAAATATAGAAATAATTAAGCCGTCGACTGAAAAAGTCAAACAAGAATACAGTAAAATAGTCGATGGGTACGAGCAGGCGACTAAAAGGGAATTAAGAAAATATACCTCTGATTATACTTGGGTTAAATTGCTAGGCGATTTAAAAGGAAAAAGAGCCTTGGATTTGGCTTGCGGCGAGGGAGTTTCCAGCAGATTGTTAAGAGATTTGGGTGCGGAAGAAGTAGTTGGCGTTGATATTTCAGAGAAGTTAATAAGTAAAGCGGCGGTGGAAGAAAAAAGAATAAATTCAGATAGGTCGATAGAATATGCCATTGGTGATATAGCTAATCTACCAATAAAAGGAAAGTTTGATGTTATTACCGGAGCTATGGCGCTTCATTATTCCGATTCCGAAGAAATGATGAGGAAAATAATCTCTGGCGTTAAAAATAATTTAGAAAGCGGCGGATTTTTTTATGCTTCCATCGCCAACCCGGAAAGAATGAAAGGCTCGGATTCTTATGGCGTAAAAATGACGCCAACAACAGGCGAGGAAGGCAGTGAAGTAAAAATTGAGCTTAAAGATTTTAAAAATAAAAAGCTGGGAGAATTCACTAATTATTACTGGACCAAAGAAACTTACGAAAAAATTTTTAAGGAAGCGGGTTTTGAAATAGAGTGGATTAATAGCGAAATTTCTGGAGAAGGCAAAAAAGAATTAGGTCAAGATTTTTGGGAAGAATATGAAGAAACTCCCGTTTATGTAATGATAAAGGCTAGATTAAAAACAGAGGAAGCACAATAAAAGTTACATAGCCTAATAATATGGATGCGTATAAAGAGGTGGTAAAAAGTATAAAAAACGCTTAAAATTTGGCTAAACGATATAACTAAAAACATGCTAATAAATGAAAAAAAACAAAATTTGCCTAATCATTACCATTTAAAGAGATCGAGAAAATATCTTCCCATCCCGGCTTCCTGGAATGTGAGCGCAATTACTGACAAGCGAGTTGCTGATACCTATGGAGTAGGTATTCAATTCTATGTTAATTTTTTTACACCTTCCGGAGATGTTTTTGCCGTATATAATCAAGCTGACTGGGATAGATTCGGGAATTTTATCGTTAAAAAAATAAAGAAAAAAAAGCAATTTTTTAAGCAGCTCCAACAAAAACATAAAAAAGCCGAAATCGAACTTCTTGAGTTAATAAATGAGCTTGAAAATAAAACGTTACCAAAAAATACAGCAGGCTTTATAAAACTTTATAAGCGAATCAAGTCAAGGTGGATCGATTACAATGTTGTTAGTCCGCCTATATATTTTGTCGGATCCGAATATATAAAAAATGACCTGGAAACAACGCTTAAAAAATATATAACCGATCAAAAAGTTATCAATGATTTAATCGGGCCGATAAAAAAATCCTGGGCGTTAAAAGAAGAGTTGGATATATGTATAGCCACATTGAAGAAACTTAATAAAAAAAATAAATTTGATATTGAAAATATTTCGCAAATGTTATCGAAAATATACGGCTGGATGCCGGTTTCTTATGACGCAAACGAATATTGGGATGCCCGGCATTATAGAAAAATAATTGAAGAAAATGTGGGGAGTAAAACAAAAAAAGAAATTGAAAAAGTAATTTATACTCTTCAGAAATATGAAGACGAAAAAAATAAAAAGATTAAGTATTTGATAAAACGGCATAGCTTGACGGATGATGTCATAAGGCAAGTAGAGGCATTTCAAGGTATGTATATTCTTCAGGATGACCGCAAATATGTTACCTCTAAGTTGCATTGGGTTTTTAGACAGTTTCTTGAAGCTTTTGCCAAAAAAATATCAGTAGAATATATGGCGCTGAAGTATTTTGATATAGGGGAAATTGAATCATTTATTGACACCCCGCAAAAGATAGCTAAATTATATAAGATTAGAAGTCGCTCATATTTACTTTATGAGGGAATTTTTGGCAAAAAGCCAATATTTATGAGCGGAAATGATGCGCACAAAAGATTCCAAAAATTTGGAATTTTTACGCATAAAAATACCAAGAATTTAAATTTTGTGGCAGGTACCGTAGCCAGCCGCCCAAATGACGAAAAAATTATAAGAGGTCGTGCAAAAATAATTTTAATTAAAAACAAGAAGAGAGATGTAAAAAAAGAAGATATTATCATAACGACTATGACTACGCCCGACGCTGTTTTTTTGATTAAAAAAGCGCGTGGCGTGGTAACGGATGAAGGCGGGATAACGAGCCATGCCGCGTTACTTTCTCGTGAATTTTTAAAACCATGTATCGTCGGGACGAAAATCGCAACATCTGTTTTTAAAGACGGTGACCACATCGAAATGGATATGAGCAGAGGCATTATTAATAAAATAATTTAAATAAAAACTATGGCGGGGGAAAAATATGCGATTGAATCATTAGGCCTGGAAAAGAAAAAAGAGCGGATTTCGCTAACGTTAGTTGTTTATTTGATACGACATGGAGAAACAACGAGCAATAAAAGTGATGTCAGTAGGGAATTGACAGAGAAGGGTAAAAGGCAAGTAGAGAAAGCTATAGAAAAAATAATTACTCAAGTGCAAGAATTTGTGCCAGTAGGTAGTAACAAACAACAAAATGAAGAAATACTCAAGACCGTAAAGTTCCGTATATATGACTCCGAGACTCCTCGAACGATGGAACAGGCGCAAATTGAAAAAGAAGCGTTGATCCAGCATGGTGTCCCCGATCAGAATATATATATTCTTCACCCTGCCTATAATTCAGCTGATATCGAACAAAGAAATCGCAAGGCCGGTCCGGGGGTAAAAAGCCGTATCGGTACAGTGACTGATTCCACACCAGATTTTCGAAAAAAATTAGATGATCCTGAATATCAAAAAAGTCTCGGAGCCGCCGACGGTGTAATCGCTTGGATGCTGACACCTGACGAAGAAATCCCCAAGGGAATAGAAACATATTCTCAGGCTAGACGATATATGGAAGAGACGAAGGCCGGTCTGCAAAAACTGGCAAAAAGAATTAACGACAGAGGAGATGAGTCCATGGTAGTGATTGCCAATAGTCATGCGCCCAGAGTAACGGTGGCTATGTCGAGCGAATTGAATATGGATCCAAAAGGAATACAAATGGCTGGCAACGCAGAAGGATTGCGTCTGAAATTCAACGAAGAAGGTGAAATTGATACCGAATTATTCAACATTCCAAAAAAAAATTTTAATAATAATCTACGATAGATATGTCAAACGGTAATCAATGGGAGAAGCTTGTAACAAGAGAATCCACTCTTTTAGAGCGGACTCTTCGTTTTGAGGGATATAAAAATATGTTACCCCGTCCTTTTACCGTTAAACAAAAAGATTTATTAGCGATTTATAGTCATGGCATGACTACTCAATATATTAAACCAGATGATTTTACGTCCAAAGTCGAAAGTATAAAAAATGATATAAATAGAATAGGAATTGAAAAAATAATAAGCCAGATGAAGCAATTTTTTAATAACCTTGACAAAGCAAGTACAAGATTAGCCGGAGAGAATAATCTTTACGCATGGAAAGAATTTGAAGCATGCTATAAACTGTCGCGCGGGATAATTCTTTATTCTTCAAATTTAGCGACTTTTTTGAAACAATCTCAAGGGAATGAAAAGGAAATTGAAATACTGCAACGGATTTACGATGACGCGGAAGTAAAAAGTAGTTCGGCGTGGAAAGAATTATTAGGTTTTTTTGAGATGGTATCTAACACAAAAAATATATCTTTAAACAAGTTGTATCTATATATAAATAAAGAGTTTTCCGAACTATTATCCGGCGACAAAGAAATTAATGATAGTTTATTGGACCAAAGAGAAAATCTTACAGTAATGAAATTAGAAAATTATAAGTCGGAATTGCTATTCGGCAGTAGAGCAAAGATGGTGTTAGATAAGATTGAGTTTGAAAAAGAAAATATTACCGCCGATAAAAAAGAAGTTCGTGGTTTAGTTGCCTACAAAGGGAACGCTCAAGGAATAGCTAAACTGGTATTAAATAAGTCAGATTATTCGAAAATTAATAAAGGCGACATTTTAGTTACTTATATGACGCATCCTGATATGGTAGCCATCCTCTCAAAAGTATCAGGAATTATTACCGACGAGGGTGGAATTCTTTGTCATGCGGCAATCGTATCAAGAGAAATGGAAATTCCCTGCATCATCGGTACTAAAATTGCCACTAAAATTTTGCACGATGGTGACTTAGTGGAAGTTGACGCGAATAAAGGAATTGTTAAAATAATAAAATAAAATTAATTAATAAGGAAATGGATTGCGGGTTATTGTCCGCAATGACAAAAGAATTATATGCATACTAAAAATTTTAAACAACTTTCATATAAAGACATAGGTTTAGCCGGGGGTAAGGGCGCGAGTTTAGGCGAGATGAGCGGTGCTAAGTTGCCGGTACCGCCAGGCTTCGTAGTTTTAGTCTCGGCCTTTGATCGTTTTTTAGAAGAAACCGATTTAGATGTTGATATCGCAGCCATATTAAAAAAAGTAAATTATAAAGACATTAATTCGGTAGATAAAGCGTCTAATGTTATCCGCGATTTAATTCATGATCGCGCTATACCGGCCGACATCAAAAAAGAAATTTTATCGGAATTTAAAAAGCTAAAAGCTAAATTCGTGGCCGTGCGTTCGTCCGCCACAGCCGAAGATTCGTCAGTAGCTTCTTGGGCCGGAGAATTAGAAACTTATTTAGATACAACCAAAAAAGATTTATTAGAAAACGTTAAAAAATGCTGGTCATCGCTTTTTACGCCGCGAGCGATTTTTTATCGCTATGAAAGAAAATTGCTAAAAACCAAGGTAAGCGTGGCCGTAGTTGTGCAATACATGGTAGAGTCGGAAGTTTCCGGTATTGCTTTTACCGTGCATCCGGTTACTCAAGACAAAAATCAAATGATAATTGAAGCCGGCTGGGGATTAGGCGAAGCTATAGTATCGGGTCAAATAACGCCGGACGCTTATGTTATTGACAAGCAAAATTTTTCAATAATGGATATAAATATTGCTACGCAGAAAATGATGATAATCAGAAAAACCAGTGGTGGAGTTAAGCATACGTTCGCGCCAAAAGCTAAACAAAAAAAGCAAAAGCTAAACGATAGACAGATTATTGAATTAGCCAAAATTTGTACTAATATAGAGAAGCATTATAAAAAGCCCCAGGATATAGAATGGGCGTTGGCTAAAGGCAAATTTTATATTACTCAATCCAGACCGATAACAACATTGTAATTATTAAAATAAACACATGAAAAATTATCAAGAATCATTGGATCAAAATTCAATCGAAATGATAAAAAAACCAGAGGGCGCAGACGTTATTATTGATTTAAAATTAATTCGGCATGGAGAAAAAGATGGAAAATTTTTAAACGATTTAGGCAGAGAACAAACCAAAAAAGCTGCTAATAAAAGTAGAATTAATAACGAGGAATATGACGCTGTTAAAGCAATCGGTTCTCAAGCAGATCCTAATCCTGTAGTAGAAAAGAATATGGGCAGAGCGTTAGAAACCGCAGATATTTACGCGAAAGAAATTGCTGGCGATAAGAAATTTAATACTCGAGCAAATAAAATTTTAAATTATGAGAATATTGTTTCGCCAAAACCATATGATCATGTAGCCGTATATAATTCATTTTTACCAGAAAATTTTAAAGATTTATCACCCGAGGAAAAAGCGCAAGCTTCTAAAGTAGCGCAAGCTAAAATATTGGAATATATGGTTTTGCTTGATACGCCAGAAGCTGAAAATTACAAAAGAGAAATGGCCGGTTCTTTTGCCTATCTGATTGATCATTATCAACAAATGGCGGCAAGATTAAAATCAAATTCAAAAGTTTTAATTCCGGCAGGAACGCATGGTGGTATGATGGAATTTATACTTCGGTATGCCTTAGTAAGAAAAAATAATAATGAACAAGTAGTCGGCTTTAAAGATTTTAAAGAAATAGGCGGTGAGTTTAATCCTTCCGAAACGTTTAATATTAGAATTAGAACTGATCAAAATGGAAAAAAGCTGCCCTTGGTAGTAACATTTGATAATCCAAATAGACAACAGAATGGTGAGATGTATTTAGATCAAAATAAAATAGATGAATTAAAAAGATTTTATTTATCTTTACATCGAGAATAATCGTATGATAAAAGTTGATAAAAAATTAATCATTAAGAAAATTAAAGAGACGAGTTGGATAAAAGCTGGAAAATGGAATACGCCTTTTTTGATGAATTGGTTAATATTGGAATCAACAAAAAAAGAATCATTTAAAGAAACAGGTTTTCCTGTTTGGTTTAAAAAAATGTTAACGGTATCCGGCACTATTTATTTTACGAAAAAAGATTATGACGATTTTAATAATTATTTTAAGTCGAAGATAAAAAAAGAAAGTTTTAATTATTTAACAAAATACATTAAGTTATTAATGAAAACCGGCAAAGAGGCAATAACCTTTTCTGAATTAGTAAAAAAATCAGTAATTAATGATAGAAATAAGCAGATCATAATTTTTAATAAATTTATTCAATATCAAAAACGCAACATGGCGTTAGCTTATAGCATCATTATGATTGACTCTTTGCTAGCTAAAATGTTGGAAAGTAAAATTAAAGAGTATGTAAAGAATAAAAAGGAACAAATCAATCCTACGGAAATATTAACAAATTTGACAGCGCCAAAAAGTAAATCATTTTTAGCCAAAGAGCTATTGGAATTTAATAGAATTGTTAATAAAATTAAAAAAGACAAAAAAGCGATTAAATTTTTTAAAAAATCGCAACCGCATGATATTATCAAAACAAAATATCGAGGAATCTATAATGATATATTAAAGCATCGTGATTATTACGGTTGGATGGGCTCTTTGTGTTGGCATATGCCTTTTTATTCTCTAAATCATTATTTTAAGCTAATTACGTTATTATTGTGCGATGATAAAGGAATAATAAAACAAAAAGAGGAAAATGGAAAAAAGGAGTTTGTAATAAAAAATATTATTGAAGACGCCGAAAAACATAGCGTGAATCTTAAAGAAGAAGTAAAAATAATTAGAGAAATGATAAATGCTAAAATGTACAATTGGGATGCGGTTGGAATTTGTGGTAATAATTTTCGTTCCTTTTTTGAATTAATTGGAGTAAAGCATAATTTATCATTTTTTGAAGTTTTATATTTATCGGCAGATGAAATTAATCTGTTAATTAAAGGTAAGGAAATTGACAAAAAGGTTATTAAAAGAAGAATTAATGA
This sequence comes from uncultured Gammaproteobacteria bacterium, assembly GCA_964526325.1. Taxonomy (GTDB): domain Bacteria; phylum Patescibacteriota; class Patescibacteriia; order Patescibacteriales; family GWC2-42-12; genus JACPHD01. Next base: position 21,285 of record CAZGKM010000002.1, on the reverse strand, counting down.
TTATTCTTTAATTAGAATAAATGACCACACAATAGAGCTTATTAATTATAATTCCAACCATTTGCAGCTACTTGCCGATATAAAAATAAAAGAAACGAATATTATTAAAGGTCAGCCAACATATTTAGGGATAGTTAGGGGAATTGTTCGTGTAGTACCATTTTTTTTAGATATAAATAAAATTAAAAAAGGTGATATATTAGTTTGTCCGATGACAAACCCAGATTATGTTCCGGCGATGCGTAAAGCATCAGCATTTATTACTGACGAAGGTGGTATTTTGTGCCATGCAGCTATTGTTTCAAGAGAAATGAAAAAACCGTGTATTGTTGGAACTAAATTTGCTACTCAAATATTGAAAGACGGTGATTTAGTGGAAGTTGACGCGGACATTGGAACAGTGAAAATATTAAAGAGAGAAAAAGTAAAATAATAACCTCCCGACCTTCTTTATTTAAGATGATAAAATAACTGTTTATGAAACAAAAAATTTGTCTAATTGGCGGAAACGGCTTAAAGTTATCGGGCTTATTTAATAATTTTAAGTCGATAAAAGTAAAAAATAAATACGGGCAAGCGGTTATTTTCCGCTGTGGCCATATTTTTTTCATAGAGCGTCATCAGGGGAATTTACCGCCGCACCGGGTTAATTTTAAAGCATATTTTCAAGCTTTAGCCGATTACGGCGTTAAAAAGATTATTTCTTTTAATTCGGTAGGCAGCTTGAAAAAGAGCGTAAAAGTGCCAAGCTTTTTAATACCGCATGATTTTATCAGCTTAAACGGCAATCTGACTTTTTTCAACGATAAAATCGTTCATACCACACCGGTATTTTCTCAAGAATTAAGAGAGTTGCTGATAAAAATTTGCTGCCAGATAAATTTGTCTATTTATAAAAAGGGGATATATCTTCAGACGACCGGGCCCAGATTTGAAACCGCGGCCGAGATAAAAATGTTTTCTCAATTCGCCGATGTCGTCGGCATGACCTTGGCCTCGGAAGTTATTTTGGCTGCTGAATCAGACATGGCAATAGCTGCAATAAGTTCGGTTGATAATTACGGGAATGGCGCTACGGGACATTTTGATTATAAAATCGGGGCTGAGAAAAACGCTAAAGCCGTTGAATTAATTGTAAAAAAATTATTATAAAATTATAAGGAAATGGATTCCGGCTCGGAGGCCGGAATGACAAATTTTTATTATGCAAATTTTAAAAGTAAATTTAAATAAAATAACCCAAGGGCAAATCAATTTAATAATTGATTATTTAAAACGCGGGCAAGTGTTGGCATATCCGACCGATACGGTTTATGGATTGGGCTGCGACGCATTAAACGCCGAAGCCATAAAAAGAATAAATAAAATCAAGGGCGAAAAAAGAGCCAAGCCGTTGCTCATTTTAATTAGCGACTTTGAGATGTTAAAAAAATATTGTTTTTTGAATTTAGAGCAAATGGATTATTTGGAAAAAATTTGGCCTGCCTCACCGGCAGGCGGGCCAGGTCCGATTACCGTAATTTTAAAAAGAAGGCCAAATTTACCGACTGAATTGACCGGCGGTTTAAACAGTATAGGCATTAGATTGCCGGATAATGATTTTTTAATTAGAATTATTAATGGAGTCGGTTTACCGATTGTCTCTACCAGTCTTAATAAAAAAGGAGAAAAGACTTTAAGCGATGTGCAAAATCTCGAAAAGAATTTTAAATATCTGCCGGATTTAATAATTGATGCGGGCGAATGCAAAAGATCAAAGCCGTCGAGATTGGTGGATTTAAGAGATATTAATAATATTAAGGTTTTAAGAAAATAATAGAATTAAAATGACAAATTTCCAATGACAAATGTCAAATCAATATCAAATGACAAATTACTAATACTTTTTTGACATTTGGATTTTAGATTTGATTGGTCATTTGCCATTTGTCATTTAGCATTTATGCTTATCGATACCCATGCGCATATAAATTTTAACGCCTTTAAAGACGATGCCGATGAGGTTATACGCCGTTCTTTGGCCGGTGAAACTTGGATGATTTTAGTCGGCGCGGAAACAAAAACTTCTAAGCGCGCCTTAGATTACGCCAATAAATATGAGAAAGGCGTTTATGCCGCAGTCGGCTTGCACCCTATGCATACTCATGCCCAAAAAGCTTCGGGGGATGATTATAACTTTGTAACTCGGGAAGAAGATTTTAGTTATGACGTGTTTGAAAAAATGGCTCAATTTAAAAAGGTGGTGGCGGTAGGCGAAATTGGCTTGGATTATTACAATATTGATATTACGGCTAACGAGGCCGCGGTTAAGCAAAAACAGAAAGAAATTTTTAAAGAACAGCTTAGGCTAGCCGTTAATTTAAAGTTGCCGGTTATTATTCATTGCCGTCAGGCGCATGACGATATGCTGGAAATTTTAAAAAATTTTAAGAAAGATTATAAAGCCGGTCTGTCTAAAGATAAAGCCTGGGGCGTAATGCATTGTTTTTCCGGCGATGAAGAATTGGCCTGGCAGTATTTTAGCTTAGGCTTGAATATTTCTTTTACCGGGCTGATAACTTTTTCCGCCAAATGGGATGATTTAATCCGCCGCATACCTAACGATAAATTCATGATTGAAACCGATTGTCCTTTTATGACCCCGGAGCCATTCCGCGGGCAGCGCAATGAGCCGTTGTTAGTTAAAAAAGTAGCGGAAAGAATCGCAGAAATAAAGAATTTAAGTTTTGAAAGAATAGCTGAAATTAGCACAAATAATGCTAGACAATTTTTTAGTATTTAGTTTTTAATAAAATTTTTACAGGGTTGACTATTTTTTAATTTTGCTGTATAAAATAAGTGGGTAACCTTGCCAGTAGGTTGATAGGTGTGGATAATTTAGCAATTTAGAAGAAGCCACTTTCCTTTAGAAATAGCCGCTAGATGCCATATTCGACTTAAATTTACGAATTTCAGTAAATTTTTCTAAATTTTCTATTATAATGAAAATTAATGTTCGGAAAAGCATTCATCGGCAACCCCGATTATTTTTTTTAAAAAAATATGGCAGAGGAGATAAATCCGGGAAAGAAAGCAAATGAGAAAATAAGCCAAGCGGCCTGGTGGCAGCCGGCTGTTATGATGTTCGCAAAACTGTCAGGCTGGATTGCCGCGCCGATAATTATCGCGCTTTATTTAGGCAAATGGTTAGATAAAAGATATGATAGCGCGCCGCGCTATCTATTAACATGCATCGGTTTGGCTTTTTTTATCTCTATGATCGGTCTGACTAAAGAAGCAATAAGAGAATATAAAAAAATAGATCGAATTGGCAAAAATGGGAAAATTGATAAAAAATTGTAAATTTTTGCGATTACATTAAATAAATTTTGGAAATTAAAAGCCAATTTTTTTAATTTTGTGATTATTTATGTCTTCAAACACGGAACAACTTAAGACTGAAGCAACTTTAAATCATTCGGAAATTTATCAAGTTGAATCGGATTCTGCCGTAGCTCATAACGCCGAATTAATTAGCGAGATTAAAACGGAAAATACATTATTCGCCGAACCGATTTTTAAAATTAATAATTTTTCCATAACTAATTCTTTGCTTAATACCTGGCTGGTGGTTTTTATGGTAGTTATTTTCGGTTTATTTTTTAAATCAAAAATTAAAATGATTCCGCGCGGCATTCAGAATGTAATGGAAACGATAGTGGAAATGCTTTTGGACGTATTTGATTCGGTAACGGGTTCACGCGAAAAAACTTTAAAATACTTTCCCTTCGTCTTAAGTTTTTTGGTCTTTATATTGCTGAATAATTGGCTTGGGCTTTTACCCGGCGTCGGTTCAATCGGCCAAGTAGCGGCAGAGCATGGTGAAAAAGTTTTTATTCCGTTTTTTCGCGGCGGCACGGCCGACCTGAATACCACGCTCGCCTTAGCTATCATAGGCGTGGTTTTTAGCCATATTTTTTCCGTTGCCGCCCTCGGTTTTTGGAAATATATCAATAAATTTATTAATATTAAGGCCCTGCTTGAAATACCAAAAAAAATCATGAAAGACCCGACTATTATTGTGGTCAATCCGATTAAAGTTTTTGTTGGTTTAATTGAAGTGGTAGGTGAATTTGCCAAAGTTGCCAGCCTATCGTTTCGTTTATTCGGTAATATTTTCGCCGGCGAAGTATTGCTTGCTTCCATGTCGGCTCTACTGGCTTTCGGTTTGCCCATACCATTTATGTTTTTAGAAATTATCGTCGGATTAGTGCAGGCGTTTATATTTTCAATTTTGATTTTGGCATATTTAACCATGAATACGGCTGAAGAGGAGCACTAGGTAAAAATTTATAATTAATATATTATTAAATATTGAAAGTTAGATTGGAAGTTTGCGATTTATAAATATTTCCAAATTTTCAATTATCAATTTTCAATTATCAATTTTATGGACACAGTAATGTTAGCTAAGGCTTTAGCTATTGGCATTGGCTCAATCGCGCCGGCTTTAGGCATCGGCATGATCGGAGCTAAAGCCATGGAAGCGATTGGCCGCAACCCGGAAGCAGCCGGAAAAATTTTAGTTCCGATGCTGCTCGCTTCAGCTTTTGCCGAAGCGGTCGCCATCTATGCCTTAGTCATCGCTTTCAGTATTAAGTAGAAAATTAATAGTATTACGCATTGCCCCGGGGTTAAATCTTTGGGGCAAGGGTAAAATTATTAATATAAAGTTTAAAGTGCAAAAATCAAAATGGCAATTTAACCTGCCTGCCGGCAGGCAGGAATGTAAAAATTAAGTAATTAAAAATTTCAAATTTTACATTATCATTTTGCATTTTGATATTTCAACTTTAAATTATAAATATTATGGATAGTTTAATCGAAACATTTCATATTGATTGGCATCTATTAATTGCGCAAATGGTTAATTTTGCCATCATCTTTGCGATTTTATTTTGGTTTGTTTTTAAACCGCTTACTAAGGTTATGTCCGAAAGAACGGCTAAGATTGAGAAAGGGCTTCTGGACGCTAAAAAAGTTGAAGAAAAATTAAACGAAACGCAAGTCGAATTTAATAAAGCAATGTCTGAAGCCAAGAAACAAGCTAATGCCGTATTGGAAAAAGCCGCGATTGACGCCGACGCGCGCAAGCAGGAAATGATTGTCCGCGCCAAAGAAGAGATCGGCCAGATTATAAATTTGGAAAAGCAAAAAATGCAAACGGAAAAGGCAGCCACTTTAAAGGAAATTAAAAAAGAAGTGGCCGATTTGGTTATTTTTACCGTAGAAAAAGTTTTAGGAGAAAAGATTGATGAAAAAAAAGACAAGGAAATAATCAGGAGGATGATGAAGTAAATAATTTTTGGATCACCGCCTGCCGGCAGGCCTGCGCGGGAATAATAAGTTAATAATATGAAAATAAAGCCAAAACAATTCGCTTTAAGTTTATATGAAGCAGTAGACGGAAAATCGCCTAGCGAGGTTAAGGCTATTATAACCGGATTCGTTAAACTTTTAGCCGAAAAAAAAATGCTGGCAAAAGCCGATAAAATTTCAGCCGAATTTACAAAAATTTGGAATGAAAAACATGGCATAATAGAAGCTAACATCTCAAGCGCCAATAATTTAGATAAAGCCAATATTAAATTATTGGAAAATTATATTGCCGAATTGTCCGGCGCCAAAGAAGTTTTGTTAACTGAAAAAATTGATAAAAATATATTGGGCGGAGTGGTTATAAGATATGGAGACAGGGTGGTAGACGGAAGCCTTAAAACACAATTAGCTGAGTTAAAAGAGAAATTAATTAAATAATTTTCAATTTTCAATTTACAATTTTCAAACAATTTTCAATGAATTAATTTTCAAATTTAGAAATTGAAAAATTGAGAAATTGTTTAGAAATTAGAAATTAAAAATTAGATATTTCAATTATATGTCTAATACAAAAGATTTTATTGTTGAACAATTAAAAGAGCAGATTGCCGGTTTTAAAACCGGCATCAAACATGAAACCATCGGCCGGGTTATTGAAGTTGGCGATGGTATTGCCAGAATTGAAGGTATTTCCGAGGTTATGATGTCGGAGATGTTAGAATTTTCCCCTGCCGCTAAAGCTCCGGAGGATAAAAAAGCCGCTAGAGGTTCGGTTTATGGTATGGCGTTAAATCTTGAAGAAGATCGCGTGGGAGCTATTATTTTAGGCGATTATCTGGGCATTAAAGAAGGCGATGAAGTCAAGTGTTTAAATAAAATTTTGGAAGTACCGGCCGGTAATGCGATAATAGGACGCGTTGTCAATCCTTTGGGCGTGCCGTTGGACGGCAAAGGAGAAATTCGGGCGGATAAATTTTATCCGGTGGAAAAAATCGCTCCGGGCGTTATTACCCGCGAATCGGTCAAGCAGCCGGTACAAACCGGCATTAAAGCTATTGATGCGATTATACCAATCGGCCGCGGCCAAAGAGAATTGATTATCGGCGACCGCCAGATCGGTAAAAGCGCTATCGCTATTGATGCAATTATTAATCAAAAAGGCCAGAACATGAAATGTATTTATGTGGCTATCGGGCAAAAAGAGTCTAAAGTGGCCGGCATTGTGGCTAAGCTTGAACAATCAGGCGCGCTGGCCTATACTACCGTGGTTTTAGCCGGCGCTAGCGACCCGGCGTCACTTCTTTATATCGCGCCTTATGCCGGCTGCGCCATGGCCGAATATTTTCTGGACAAAGGCGAAGATGTTTTAATAGTTTATGATGATTTATCAAAACACGCGGTAGCTTACCGTGAAATTTCCCTGCTCTTGCGCCGTCCGCCAGGGCGTGAAGCTTATCCGGGCGATGTTTTTTATTTACATTCAAGGCTCTTAGAAAGAGCATGCAAATTAAATCCGGAATTCGGCGGCGGTTCAATCACGGCTTTACCGATTATTGAAACTCAATCAGGCGATATGTCGGCCTATATTCCGACTAATGTTATTTCCATTACCGACGGCCAGATTTATTTAATGCCGGAGTTATTTTATCAAGGTAATCGACCGGCTGTGGACGCCGGCCTGTCGGTTTCACGCGTAGGTTCAAGCGCCCAGATTAAAGCCATGAAAAAAGTGGCCGGAAAAATGAAGCTTGAAGCCGCTCAGTTCAGAGAATTGGCCGCTTTCGCCCAATTCGGTTCGGAATTGGATAAAGATACTAAGGCTAAATTGGAACGCGGCAAGAGACTTCAGGAAATATTTAAACAGGGGCAGTTCAGCCCCGTGTCCGTAGCCAATCAAATCTTGGTTTTTTTCGCTTTAATTAATGGCTTGATTGACGATGTGCCGGTTGAAAGAATTTCTGATTTTGAATCAGGTTTATATAAATACGCGGCTGTTTCCGGCGCTGATATTTTAAAGGAGATTGCCGAGAAAAAAGATTTAAGCGAGAAGCTGGAAGGGGAGATGAAGAGTTTAATTAATGATTATAAAAATAATTTGGATTATTTAATAAAATAGTATGCCATCAGGTCGAGATATAAAAAACCGAATAAAGTCAATTGGTAATACCAAGAAAATTACTAAGGCCATGGAAATGGTGGCGGCATCGAAAATGCGCAAAGCGATTGAAGCCGTGCTTAAAACCAGGACTTATGCCAATTTAAGCTGGCTGACGGTTTTGAATTTATCCCGTTCCGCAAACAGCGATAATCAAGCACTGCATCAGCTTTTAACTCCAAGAAAAGAAATTAAGAAGGTTGGCATTATTTTAATTACTTCCAACCGCGGACTGTGTGGCGGTTTTAATACGGCAATTATTAATAAAGTTCATGAGTCAATTATAAAATATCAAAAAATAGGCGAAGAAGCGGAAATAGAAGCCGAATTTGTTTTAATCGGTAAAAAGGGCGCGGCCATACATCGTCACGGTCAGACGGTAGTGGCTGATTTTCCCAAGCTTGATTTAGCCAGTGAAGTAAATGAGATTGTGCCGGTAGCCAATTTAATTATAGGTGAATATTTAAGCGGTAAATACGACAAAGTAATGGTAGCTTACACGGACTTTGTAAGTTCTTCAAAGCAAATTCCCAGGGTTAAGCAAATTTTACCCATAGAAATAGATCAAACTGACGAATATTTGGGCATTGTCGGAAAAGATACCAGACTCGGACTTGATAAACAATTTATTGAAGAGAAAGAAAAGAAATATCTGCAAAGCGGACAATTTAATTATGAATATGTTTTTGAGCCAAGTCCGGAAGAAGTTTTAAATGACATGCTACCGAGATTGATTGAAATCCAGCTTTATCAGGCCTTGCTTGAGTCTAATGCCTCCGAGCATAGCGCGCGCATGGCCGCTATGCACCAGGCCACGGACGCGGCCGGAGATATGGTGAACGAATTGACCTTGTCGTACAATAAAGCCAGACAAGCCAGCATAACGGCTGAAATTGCGGAAATATCGGCAGGAGCCAATGCGTTAGCGGAGTAGATTATTTTTTGATAAATTAGATATAAAAAAATTTAAAAAAAATCGCCATCCTTAAGATAAAGGATGGCGAGTGGAGCAAGCGAATTTTTATTTTATAGGAGTTAATGTTGCTCTGAAGCAACATAAGGTTAATGTGATAAGAAATCCCAAAACCGAAAGGCCGAACAAAATACAAATATCCATACTTACGTTATCAAAATAATGGATAGAAAATGTGGTGATTATTGCTGCAATCAGTGCTGCTCCAAATGAACAAAGTAGTTTTTTCATTTTTACTCCTCCAGGTTGTATTAAATTATTTAATGAGCGTTTAAAATATAATATAATACTATAGCATATAATTAATAATTTGTCAATAATATGAGTGAAAAAAATCAAAAACAAGGAACAGTAAAACAAGTAATCGGCGCAGTCGTGGATGTATATTTTGCGGATGAGTTGCCGGAAGTTTACACGGCTTTGGAAATTGATAATCACGGCCAAAAGCTGGTGTTAGAGACTCAGCAGCATCTAGGCGGGAGCGTAGTCAGAACTATTGCCATGGGAACAACCGACGGGCTTAAGCGCGGCGACTTTGTTGTAAATACCGGAGATAATATTAGCGTGCCGGTAGGCGAGGAAACATTAGGCCGGATTTTTAACGTTTTAGGCGAACCGGTTGACGGCGGAGCGGCAGTTAAAACCGCGAAAAGATATCCGATTCATCGCCCGGCCCCTGAATTCGTTTCGCAATCGACCAAAACCGAAATTTTAGAAACCGGGATTAAAGTTATTGATTTAATCTGCCCGATTTTAAAAGGTGGCAAAGTCGGTTTATTCGGCGGAGCCGGAGTCGGTAAAACCGTGGTTATTCAGGAACTGATAAATAATATCGCTAAAGCGCATGGCGGCGTTTCCGTCTTCGCCGGCGTGGGAGAAAGAACGCGCGAAGGCAATGATCTTTACCACGAAATGAAATCGGCTAAAGTTATAGACAAACTGGCCATGGTTTTCGGGCAGATGAACGAACCGCCGGGGGCTCGCGCTCGCGTGGCTTTATCCGGCTTGTCTATCGCCGAATATTTCCGTGATGAAAAAAATAAAGACGTATTGCTTTTTATAGATAACATTTTTAGATTTACCCAAGCCGGTTCGGAAGTATCGGCGCTACTCGGCCGCATGCCGAGCGCCGTGGGCTATCAGCCGACACTCGCCACCGAAATGGGCGAGTTACAAGAGCGCATTACTTCAACAGACAAAGGGTCAATTACATCTATTCAAGCGGTGTACGTACCGGCTGACGATTTAACCGATCCGGCGCCGGCCACAACTTTCGGCCATCTTGACTCTACGGTCGTTTTGTCCCGCAGTTTGTCAGAACTTGGCATTTATCCGGCCGTAGATCCGCTGGATTCTTCCTCGGTTATCCTAGACCCGAAAATAGTCGGCCAAGAGCATTATGATATTGCCCGAGGCGTGCAGAAGGTATTGCAAAGATATAAGGATTTGCAGGATATTATCGCTATTTTAGGCATGGAAGAATTATCGGTTGAGGATAAAATTACCGTATCGCGCGCCAGAAAAATGCAGAGATTTTTATCCCAGCCGTTTGCCGTGGCCGAAACTTTTACCGGCCATCCCGGGAAATACGTTAAACTTGCTGATACAATCCGCGGTTTCAAAGAAATTCTGGCAGGCAAGCACGACGATAAAAGCGAAGGAGATTTTTATATGAAAGGCGGGATTGAAGAAGTAGGAAAGTAATATAAAATTTTCAAATCCCAATAACCAATTTTCAATAAATTTTCAATTATTAAATTATCCCTGACCGAGCCAGGACAAGCAATTGAAAATTAATTTATCGGTCATTCATTGGTGATTGGAAATTGAGACAATTAAAAATTATGTCTGATAAATTCATAAAATTCGAGATCGTTACGCCCGAGCGCGTCGTGCTTAAGGAAGAAATTACCCAGATTACCGTGCCGACTAAAGCCGGCGAGATTACGGTTTTGCCTAATCATATTCCATTAGTATCAAGCTTGATGCCGGGGGTGGTTCATGTTAAAAAGAAAAATGGCGAAGATGAAATTATGTCAATTTCCGGAGGGTTTTTAGAAGTTTTGAAAGATAAAGTGGTAATTTTAGCGGATACCGCTGAACGAGCTCAAGAAATTGATATGGATCGGGTGGAAGAAGCTCATAGAAGAGCGGCCGAGCTTAAAGAAAAAGCGCGCCGCGGCGAGAATGTTGATTTCGTTGAAGTTAACGCCGCCATTGAACGCGAGCTGGCCAGGACTAAAGCGATTAAAAGATGGCGGAAAATAAAAAATATTGAGTAAAAAATAAAACAATATGGAAAATTTAAATATTAATCACATTAATAAACTTATGGAGATTAACATGGAGAAAATAAAAGAAATTGCCAGACGTAATTTTTCAATTTGGAATCAGGCTCTTCAGACCGGTGATTCAAAAAAAGTGGCTGAACTTTACGCGGAAGGCGCGACTTTTTTACCGACCGTTTCAGGCGAATTTAAAAAAGGCCGGAGCGGAGCAGAGGAATATTTCAAGCATTTCCTTGAAAAAAATCCTACCGGCGAGATAATTGATGACGAAGTTCAAATTCTCGGGCCCGATATTTATCTGCATTCAGGGATGTACAATTTTGAATTGGGGTCTGATGATAAGAGGGATATTGTTAAGGCCAGATTTTCCTATGTTGTCAAATTAAAGGAAAATGGCGGTTTTGAAATAATGCACCACCATTCATCAATCAGACCGTAACAACAAAAACATAATAATAGATTTTCCATATTTAGCGATTTAGCTTTTTGCTTAATCGCTTTTTATTTAAAATAAGCCAGAATTTTAAGTACTTGACAACCTTTGATTCAGCGGTTAAAATACAATAATAGATTAGCACTCTAGCTATTCAAGTGCTAAATTCAATTAATTAATTATCTGTCATGGCGAAAGAATTTCTGGATTCCCGCCTGTCTGCCGGCAGGCAGGCCTACGCGGGAATGACAAAAAAGAAAGCCACTCGCAATGACAAATCTGTATTTATGAAACTAAAACCTTTACATGACCATTTAGTGGTCAAACCAATCACCCAGGATGAAATTACCAAGGCCGGTATCGTCCTCCCAGATACGATGGATAAAGAAAAGCCGGAAAAAGGTGAAGTCGTGGCCGTGGGCCAGGGTAAAATGCTTGATAACGGTCAAGTAGCGCCAATGAGCGTCAAAATCGGTGATAAAGTTATGTTTAAAAAATATTCTCCCGATGAAATAAAAGTTGACGGAGTGGAATATTTAATTATCAGCGAGGGGGATATACTAGCAGTGCTAGAATAAAAATTTAATATACTAATTAAAAACTTAAATTTTAAATTGATTTAATTTAAAAATTTTCAATGATCAATTTTCAATTTTCAAACAATTTTTAATGTTATAATTTTCAATTGAAAATTTAACAATTGATTATTTATTGATAATTGATAATTGTAAATTGATAATTAGTTAAATAGATAAATTAGGATTTATAGTTTTAAAAAATATTATGGCAAAACAAATTATTTACGATGAAAAGGCCAGAGGAGCCTTAAAAAGAGGCGTTGACCAGCTGGCCAACGCGGTAAAAGTAACGCTCGGACCAAAGGGCAGAAACGTGGTAATAGAAAAAAGCTATGGCGGACCAACCATTACTAAAGACGGCGTGACCGTAGCTAAAGAAATCGAACTGGAAGATAAGTTTGAAAATATCGGCGCCGAATTGGTAAAAGAAGTGGCTTCAAAAACCAATGATGCGGCCGGAGACGGCACTACCACGGCAACTATTCTGGCCCAAGCCATGATAACCGAAGGTTTAAAGATGGTGTCAGGCGGCATCAGCCCGATTGAATTAAGAAAAGGCATTGAAGATAAAGTGGCCGAGATTGTGGCCAATTTAAAGAAGATGAGTAAAACCATTAAGACTAAAGAAGAAATTGCTCAAGTAGCTTCAATTTCAGCCAATGATTCTGGAATCGGCAATATTATCGCCGAAGCCATGGAAGCGGTGGGCAAAGACGGCGTAATTACGGTTGAGGAAGGCCAATCTTTCGGCGTAGTTAAAGAGGTGGTTGAAGGAATGCAGCTTGATAAAGGATATGTTTCTCCTTATATGATTACCGATACGGAAGCAATGAAAGCTGAATTTAACGATTCGTATATTTTAATTACCGATAAAAAAATCGCTTCAATTCAGGAAATTTTGCCCCTACTCGAAAAAATGGCGCAGTCGGGCAAAAAAGATTTAGTGATTATCGCCGACGAAATAGAGGGCGAGGCTTTAGCCACATTTGTGGTTAATAAATTGCGTGGCACTTTTAATGTTTTAGGCGTTAAAGCGCCGGGTTTCGGCGACCGCCGTAAAGATATGCTTGAAGATATTGCCATTTTAACCGGCGGAAAATTTATTACCGAAGAAGTCGGTTTAAAACTGGAAAAAGCCGAAATAGCCGATTTGGGCAGCGCGCGAAAAGTTGTGGCCTCAAAAGAAGACACGATTATCGTTGAAGGCAAGGGCGAAGCGCAGGCGATTAAGAATCGCATAGCGCAAATAAGAAAAGAATTGGAAATGACCGATTCGGATTATGATAAAGAAAAATTACAGGAACGGTTAGCTAAATTATCAGGCGGCGTGGCTGTTATAAAAGTTGGCGCGGCTACGGAAACCGAAATGAAAGAAAAGAAAGATCGCATTGAAGACGCTTTAAACGCCACTCGCGCGGCCGTGGCCGAAGGAGTTGTAGCCGGAGGCGGCTTGGCTTTAGCGCAGGCCGGCAACGCTTTTAACGAATTAACCGACAAGAAAGAAGATACGCCGGGAGCCAGATTGGTTGATACGGCGATTTTAGAACCGATTAAACAAATAGCGGCAAACGCCGGAAAAGACGGTTCCTTGATTTTGTACAATATTATGAAAGAATATAAAGCCGACAATAAAAATTTAGGTTATAATGCTATGACAGATAAATTTGAAGACATGTTTGCGGCCGGAATCGTTGACCCGACTAAAGTCGTGCGTTCGGCTTTAGAGCATGCGTCTAGCGCGGCCGTTATGTTTTTAACTACCGAAGCGGTTATTGCCGACAAACCGGAAAGTAAAGAATGCAGCCATGGCGGGGCCGGTGGAGGTATACCGGGCGGTATGGGCGGAATGGATCCGTCGATGATGGGGATGTAGTCACCAGCCAAGGCTTCGGACTATAAATAAAATATTATGATATTTCTAGACGCCGGACATCACGATAGGATGTCCGGCGTCTTTTTACGCGCAGGATGTTCTACGGCTTTTTGCGTTTTTAGTTTGCTCTAATTTCATTGATGATTTATAATAGATGTATGAAATTTTAACTAAAACTTATGGAATTTAATAAGCGGCCAATCAGCATAAATATTACCAGCGGAACAATAATTAAAACTATTGCCATTTTTGTTTTGTTTTATTTTTTATATTTGATTAGCGATATTTTGATTATTTTTTTTGTTTCCTTGGTGTTCTCCAGCGCCCTAGACCCCTGGGTTGATCAATTAAAGAAGAAGAAAATTCCTCGTTCAGCCAGCGTCTTGTTATTATATTTTGTGTTTTTTGCCGTTTTAGGCACAACTTTATATTTAATAATTCCGCCGATAATTAATGAAATTAACAGCATCTCAAATAATTTTCCCAGCTATCTTGAATCTCTTTCTTTAAAGTTTAGCCTGTTGAAGGATTATTCGTTGAAATATGGCTTAATAGATAACACTAAAAATTCTTTTGGCGTTATTACCGGTTATTTGCAAAACACCGCTTCAGGAGTTTTTTTCACATTATTTAATATTTTTGGCGGAATTTTCTCTTTTGTTTTAATTTTAGTTTTGACTTTTTACATGGTTGTCGAGGAAAGCGCTATGAAAAAATTAGTTTGGTCGCTGGCGCCGGAAAAAAATCAAACCTATATTATGCATTTAATCAATCGGATACAGTTAAAAATGGGGCATTGGTTAAGAGGCCAGTTAATCGTATCTTTATCATTGGCTATTATGTCTTATATCGGTCTTGAAATATTGGGAATTAATTATGCTTTGGTTTTAGCGCTTTTAGTAGGATTTTTTTCTTTCATACCTTACATAGGAGCGATTTTAGGGTCATTGCCGGCTATATTTATCGCTTATACCCAGTCGCCGCTGCTTGCGGTTTTGGCCATAGTGCTATTTTATATAGTTCATTTTATTGAAGGTAATTTTCTCCAGCCGAAAATTATGCAAAAAGCAGTTGGCTTAAATCCGATTGTTAGTATTTTAGCCATTTTAGCAGGATTTAAATTAGCTGGTTTGATTGGCGCCGTGCTTTCCATACCCGTGACTACGGCCTTGTCGGTTTTTATTAAAGATATTTTTGAAAGCAAAGAAGAGAGAGGGGAGGCAGCGGAAGAGAGTTAAGTATTTTTATTTGTTTTACCTTAAGAAAAAATACGGGCAAAGCCCGTATTTATTTTGTGTAAAAATGTTTTGGCGGGAATAAAATGGCGGCGTAATATTTTTGTTGATTTTTTATTTATAGCGAAGCGCTTCCAGAGGATTTAAGTTTGAAGCGCGGCGAGACGGATAAATTCCGGTCAATAGGCCGATTATGGTAGAAAAAATAATAATAAAGCCAATAAACCATGGCGGGCTGTAAAATAAGCTTAGCGGTTGGCCGCCAAATGTTTTAGCTAAAATATTAATGCTGAAATTGGCGATTTCTCCGCTGGCATAGCCGATAATAATTCCGCCTAAGCCCCCCAAGAATCCCATAAGAACTGATTCTATTAAAAATAAATACAGGATGTCGTTCGCCGAAGCGCCGATTGAGCGTAAAATACCTATTTCATTTATTCTTTCCAGTAATGTCACGGTCATAGTGTTAAACATGCCAATAGCGGAAACAATTAAGGCTACCAAGCCGAATAAAGCTAAAACTATTTGGATGACGCGGAAAATATTTTTTGCCTGCTCAATCGTGTCAGACAAAGATGAGACCAAAAATCCCATATTGATTATTTCTTCCCTGACTTGCGGTAAATATGATTCTTGGCTGACTTTTACTTTAATCTGGGAATAGTTATCGATATTTAAATCAGCCAGGCTGGTTGCCGGAATATAAATATAGCTGGAATTTTCATCCGCCACTATGCCCCTGATTGTATATTTATCGCTTCGTTTAACGGTTTTTATTTCTTCAACCCCATCTTTAAAACCGCTGGAAATAAATAGATTAAGAGTTATTTCTTTGCCGATTGCTTCTTCGGGCGTTAAATTAAAAAGTCTGGCTCCGGCCGTAGATATAATCGTAGCGTATTTATCGTCATCTTTGAATAATTTACCATTAGCTGCCAGAATGCCTCCAAGCCGGAAAAATGAAGGTTCTACCGCGTTTACTAAAGTATCACCGGTCAAATCGCCTAAGCTCATCTGGGCGGTTGAGCTTATTAGGGGGCTAATTTCCGCCACTTCTTTAATCTCTGAAATTTTTTTAACACTTTCCTGATCCAAAGAAGCGGAATCATAATTACTGCCGGCACCGACATCTATGCTTAGGAGTGCGTCGGCCGTAGTTATTTTATTTAAAACCATATTTTGCAAGCCATAGCCCAGCGAGACTAAAAATAAAACTGTTCCGATACCGACGCTAACGCCGAGGATTGTTAAAAATGTCCGCATTGGGCGAGTAGTGAATTCTCTGGTTGATAATAAAATCAGATCAGGAAATTTCATAGTATAATAAGAGTTTTATCTAAATTTGCCTAAAATTAATAATTCCAGCCTTTTGGATATTTTTTTGGAATTTCTGCGGTCAAAACCGACACCGCCTTTTTCAACCGGGGCATCAAGCTGTTTTTGGAAACTGGCTTGATCGATAGCGTCATTTAATCTGTCGCCGATTGCTTTATCAAAATTTTTTAAAACTTCAATGGATGTTATATTAATTTTAAAAACATTCATGAGATACTGCCTAATATGGATAATTTCGGCGTTGGAATTAACCAGGTTATGATGCTTGATTTTTTCGTCCTCCGCTTCTAAAAATTTAATTTCTCTGATAATTTCTTTTATTCCACTTGTTAATTTTTCCGCAGTTCTTTTATCAAGCCCGATTCCTCCTTTTTCCGTATCGGCATCGAAAAAAGTAAACGTTTCATCATTGTCGTCAACGCCGCGTATAATCAGGCTTTCTACCTTTCTTGATATTTTATCCAGTTCGTCGGACGACGAACCAAGCATTGATTCTAGGACAATCTGCTTGGCTTTAAAGGGAATGAGCAGATTACCGGCCTGGGCGGAAGAAAGGCTGGAATAAGCTCTGAGTAAAAGCATCAAACTTTTGGAAATTTCAGGCTGTTCTTCTTTTTCAATTTCAGTCAGCTTTTTAATCGAGCGGTCAATAATTTTATTAATTTTTTTATCGATAATCATACCATCTTTTATATAAAAGACGCGATGAGCGAAACGCAAATAGTCGGGATTATGAGTAACTAAAATTATCGTCTTTTTTAAACGTTCATTTAAATCAGAAAGCAGTATCATTACTTCATTGGCTGAATTTGAATCAAGGTTGCCTAAAGGTTCATCGGCCAAAAGAATATCCGGCTCGTTCATTAAAGAGCGGCAAATAGCGACTCTTTGCTGCTGGCCTCCGGATAATTCCGTTGGCAGCTTATTGGCTTGCTCTTTAACTCCGAAATGCTCAAGCAGGTTTATGGCTTTTTTCTTTCTGTCTTTGCGCGCGACACCGACAAATATTCTTGGCAAAATAACATTATTTAAAACACTAAGAGAACTGATTAAATAGTAAGCTTGAAAAATCATACCGATTTTTTTGCGATGATATTCTTCAATTTCACGATGCTTCATCTCGGCAATATTTTGATCGTTAACTATAATATTGCCCTGGATGTTAGTTTCCAGTCCGGCGATTGAATAAAGTAAAGTTGATTTACCGCAGCCTGATGGCCCGAAAAAAATAATAAACTCACCCGGATAAATTTCCAAGTTAATATTTTTCAAAGCGTAAAATTCATTGGCCTTGCCCATAAAATAAATTACATTTAAATCATTTATTGTTATTATGGGCTGAGTTTTTTTTAATGATTCGCCTTCGGTATTTTGATCGGTTATAATATTGTTTTCCATGAATATATTATAACATAAAAATCATTTAAATAAAAAACTCGTTTAGCAAAAACGAGTTTTTTATTTATACCGGGGAAAATTATAAAGCTGTTAAAAGTAGATAACTGGCGGCAGTTGTACCAACAGAAATAGTGAATAACATTATCATGAAAAGTAACGTTTTAAATAAAAAATTTTCTTTAAATAATTCAACTTTAAAGTCACAACTTTGTTGTTTTTCCATATGTCTATAGAAGTCTAATTGGGGAGTAATAGGTAGTAATTTAATAATAACTAAATCTATATGATTTTTTTGTTTATGTCAAGCCTAACGAGGTTTAAATTGATATTAATTTGATAATATAGAAGCCTTGCGCAAAGCATAATTTAAGAAAAAATTTATGATTATATTTATTTCCTAAATTAAAATTTTTAAGTTAAGTTTTTTAATTAATTATTATTATAAATGATTTCAATAAAACAAATGCTGATTTTGTAAAAATATAAATATTAAATTTTATTGTGGATAACTTTAAATAAAATACGATTAATTTTGTTTTTTTGATTCTTTAATTTTTATGATTTTATGGTTGAAAAAGTAAAGTAGAATGCAGGGCAAAAATAACAGGCAATTTTGCGTAAAAAATTTATAAATAATGCAAGTTAATTATTTTCTTAATCTAAGCAAAAAATTAATGTATGTTAGTTTAATATTTTTAAAAAGATGATAAATTTGAAGTTATTAATGACAAAAAAATTTATATTTTTCGGCCATTTTTTATTAACTTAAAATACTTTAATAAGCAGTATAAAATAAAGTTTAATTATGTTATAATAAATGATAATAACTTGATAATAAGAAATTAGGTTTAGAACTAAAATCAGCGGAAATTAAAAAGTGAATTATATAAGTTTTATTCAGTAAAATAAATTATTTAAATAACTCAAATTCTCTCATCCCCATGCGAGATAAATCTCTTAGTGAAAATGAATTAATTCCTTTGCGCCGGCTGGCTGAAATAAGCTCGTACAGCCCGGCATACATATCTCTTTTGGTGCAAAGAAAAAAGCTAAAAGCCAAGCGCGTTGGCCGTAATTTTTTAACTACTAAAAAGTGGTTTAATGAGTACTTGACAAAGCATGCTCAAGAAGAAAAAAAATCACCCAGACATGAATCAGTTAATCGGTCAGAAACCTTGCCTCAAGCGCCGGATAAAACTTCGTCATCAGAAATAGCTAATACATTATCCAAGGCGCAAATCCATGCTCCGGCTGAAAAATTAATTTCTCCCGCGCCCGTTTATAAGCCTATCGAAATTCTTTTACCCGCGCTAGCTGGCATGGCGAATAAAGAAAAAAGTTTAGCCGAAGTTTTAAATAAAAAAATCATAGCTACTGCCACTACGGTTTGTTTGGCGGTAGTTATTTTATTTATCGTCGGTTTATGGCAAAGCAGATTAATGAGCGGCAATATTAATATTAAAAATTTTGGACAAGTAGCAGGCATAACCGATACCGCGACTTCGTCTTCGACGTTGCCCCGTATTTTGGCTCTAGCCGATACCGCCATAGCTTCGGCCGCGGAATCGGATAAGGCGACTGTTTTCGTCAGCGAAAACTTTTCAGCGCAGCAAGTCAATTTGGGCGGAGAAATGGTTTTTCTTTCCGATGAAGATTTTTCCACGCCTTTAGCTATCTCGGAAGTGAAAAGCGAAAGCGTCACCGATCTTAACGGCGAGGTAAATAAATTTTTTGTCGCTTGGCGAACGAATCGTTTAACTAATTTTGAAATTATATATTTCCGCGCCGGCGAAGACGAATCCCGAGCCCGCAGAATCAAGAGCAATGATTTTTCTTTAAGTCAAAGCGTCGTGTTAAGCGGATTGGATAAAGCCACTGTTTATAATTTTTTAATTAAAGTTCACGATCGCTTCGGCAATGAAGCCGTCTCAAGCCGTTTCGCCGCTTACTCCGGCTCTAAACCGGTATCTATCTTCGAGCTCATCGTCAATACTTTAGAAGATTCATTTCAATGGGCTTTAAAATGACAATAAAAAAATTAGTATAAATGAAAATAATAAAAAATAAAACCATCATAAAATTATTTCTGGCAATCATAGGTTTGTCGGCGATGTTTTTATTTTCATCTTCAACTATCGCCGCTAAAAAAGAAATTAACTTTTCCGCTTTTATTGAAAATAGCCAGGGCAAGCAAATCGAAGACGGCGTCTATACTTTCCGTTTCGCCATTTACAGCGTTGACCGCAAAGACAAAGATCCGTTTCCGTCGGATTCGGATATTGATAACCGCGTTTGGGAAGAAATAAAAAATTTAACCGCTACCAACGGCATAATCTCAACTTACCTGGGCTCAATTAATGAGTTCACAAATAATTTTGATTTTAAAAATAACGATTATTATCTGGGCATTAGAATTAACGATGATTCGGAAATGGTTCCGAGAAAAAAATTCGCTTCAGTTTTAACTTCAATTGATTCGTATTATCTCCAAGGGAGAACTATCGGTGAAAATGAAGGTGACTTAATGCTCTTGGGGCCGGGTGGCAAAATTGACCCCAAATATTTGGATCTCGCGCTTGGCACTACAAATGAAACTGTAATCGCAACAACAACCAGTAGTTTAAGCATCGAGGGTTTAAGCGGAGTATTAAAAGCCTCTAACGGTTCATTCACCACCAACGTAACTACTTCAGATATTCCTGAGGGTACAAATCTTTATTGGACTCAAGAGCGTTTTGACGAAGCGGCCAAAGGCTTAAAAGGTACAACGGTCTTTTTAGGCGGTGGCGGAGGGGCTAGCATAAGCTCAACTTCAGAATTACCCGAAGGATCTAATCTTTATTGGACTGATGCGAGATTTGATACCAGATTTAATACAAACATCACCACAGTCACCGCCATCGGCACAAACTCAGCGCTTTATATAGATATTAACGGCAATGTCGGAATTGGCACTACTACGCCAGCCTATAAATTAGAAGTTGTTGGTTCGGCTAAAGTAAACTCGCTTAATATCAACGGAGTTTATAGTTTACCTACCGCAACCGGAACAGCTTCGGAATTTTTAAGAGGAGATGGCGTATGGGCAACTCCGGTTAGCGCTAGCTATACGGCTACCGGCACATTTTTACAATTAGCCGGGTCTGAATTTTCTCTTAGAGAAGGTACGCTAACCGACGGTAAATTATGTTCTTATTCAAGTACGTCTGGTTTAATCTGCACTTCTGACGCTACGGGAACCGGTTCTGTTACTTCGGTTGACATGTCTGTGCCGACTGGCTTAGCTATTTCCGGCAATCCGATCACTGTCGCCGGCACGCTGGCTCTTAATTGGGCTGGCGGTTACGAAGGGCTTAAGACCGCATCATCAACCGACTGGAATGCTTTTTATGATTCGCCGGCGAATAGAATATCTTTAGGTACGGGGCTGTCCTGGAACATTAACACGATTCAAACGGCCGGCGGTTATGAAATTCCAACCGCGGCATCAAGTACTAACTGGTCTGATTTTTATTATACTCCCTCAAACCGAATCACCGCCGGCAATCAATTATTTTGGTCTGGCAACACTTTAAATGTTTTGGGTGGCGCAGGTTTGATTGATCAGCTCGGGCAGATCGGCGACGTGTCCACTTCCACTTTAGCCTACGGCCATGTTC
>CAZGKM010000001.1:92073-103453 GCA_964526325.1 uncultured Gammaproteobacteria bacterium | reverse complement strand
TTTATTGAATATTGTAAATCGCTTTACTCCAGCAATATCGCCGGCGGTCAGGGTATTTTTTTGAGTTTCTCCTTGACTGCCGTAAACGTACATGGCGTTGTTAATATAACTATTGCAAAATATTTTTTTTTATGTTATATATATTAAGTAATTAATTAATTTATAAAAATATGAAGAAAAAAATTATCTCTTTATTAATGCTAACTTTATTGGTTTTTCTTTTCTCTTTCAGCGTAGAAGCTAAAGCGGAAACTAATTATGACGGAAAGTTAGTAAAAATGGACGGACTTTCGACTCTTTATTATGTGATTGACGGAAAACGCTATGTATTTCCCAATGAAAAAATTTATAATTCTTGGTTTTTTGATTTTAGCGACGTAGTAACGTTAAGTCAGGAAGAAATGTATACTTTGCCTTTAGCCGGCAACGTTAGATATCGACCCGGAGTAATTTTGGTAAAAATTCAGACTAATCCGAAAGTATATGTGGTTAGCGGTAACGGCCAATTACGCTGGGTCAAAACCGAAGCTTTAGCCAGGAAATTATATGGCGATGATTGGGCTAAATTAATTGATGATGTACCGGATTCTTTTTTTACCGATTATAAAGAAATAGACCCGATTGAAAATGATGATGATTTTGATATTGATAGTGAAATAAATAATTATAATACGATTGAAAAAAATCACGGGTTGCATCTCGGGCATTTAAAACAGAAATTTGCCAATACCGTTAAATGCCGGGCGATTCCGGCGGTTCCCGCGATTCCAGGAAAAAAGAACGCGAGCGGAAAAACAATTCCGGCTACACCGGCCATTTCCGCAAGAATATGTAAACTCCAGCAGTTAAATGAAAAAGACACTGTAGCTCCGGCAATAAGCGCTTTGTCAGTTGTAGCGAGTTCTACCTCGGCGGCGGTAAGCTGGACGACTAATGAATTAGCCGACAGCACGGTTTTATATTCAATTGATAATTTTGTCAGCACTTTAACTGCAAGCTCAAGCACAGCGAGAACTTCTCACTCTATAACTTTAAGCGGTTTAACCGCGAGCACGACTTATAAATATTATGTAAAGTCTGTTGATCCGAGCGGCAATATCGCGACCAGCAGCCAGTTTAACTTCACAACCACCGAACAGCCAATCGCGGCAGATACGCAAGCTCCGGTAATAAGCGCTTTGTCAGTTGTAGCGAGTTCTACCTCGGCTGTCCTAAGCTGGACGACCGATGAATTAGCCGACAGCACGGTTTTATATTCAATTGATAATTTTGTCAGTACCATGACTGCGAACTCAAGTATAGCAACGACTTCTCATCTTATAACCTTAAATAGCTTGACCGCGAGTACGACTTATCAATATTATGTTAAGTCCGTAGATTCGAGCAATAATATCGCGACAAGCAGCCAGGGAAGTTTCATAACTTTAACCGAATAAAAAATATATCTGAAAACACCCCGAATATTCGGGGTGTTTTTTTATGCGCCGGTGATAGAATTTAAAGAAATAAAATGTTATAATTATTTTATGAGATTTAATTTTAAAAAATGGAAGTATGTTAATATTACAATACTTTTATTAAGCATTGTTTTGTTTTATTTTTTTTCAAAAACCGGTTTGGCGAAAAATTTAATTTTAGAAATAGGTAAATTGGGATATTTCGGCGCTTTAATCGTTGGCATATTTTTTGTGTCAATCTATACGATTACTCCGGCGAGCGTAGCTTTATTTTATCTGGCCGAAAATCATAATTTACTTTTAATAGCTTTCTGCGCCGGAGTCGGGGCTATGCTGGGAGATTATATTATTCTTAGATTTTTAAAAGATAAAGTATATAAAGAAATAAAATCCATATTTAATATTAATAAGAAAACCTACTTAAATAAACTTTTTCAGACGCCGTATTTCGCTTGGCTTTTACCGGTAATCGGGGCGATAATAATCGCTTCTCCCTTGCCTGACGAAATTGGCATCGCCATGATGGGCTTGAGCCGGGTAAAGCATTGGCAGTTTTTAATTTTAACTTTTTTATTGAATGCCTTGGGCATTTTGGCGATTATCGGATTTACCAGAATTTTTTGATGAATAGATGGTGTTTTTATCCAATATTTTTAATAGCTATATTTATTAAAATAAGCCTTGTTTAGGCTTATTTTATTTTATTTAATATTTTGACAAAACAAGGAAAGAAGGCTATGCTGGTAGTTCGTTAATGGTCATTAACAATTAAATAAAAGGAGATAAAAAATCGTGAAAATTGATATTTTCAGGCTGCTTTTTAGGCTTTGCTGTCTAGGATTTATCTTGGGCAGGTTTAAGAAGAGAGAATCAAAAAATGGGCGCTCACGAGGGTTCGTGGATGTGGTTTTCCCATTACCGGCAAGTCGCTGGAAAAAAGGAAATGATTTTCTCTGGGAGCCGAAGAAATTAGCCAAAGGAGAAATGAAAAAGGGAGACTGGGTAGTTTTCTTTGGTTATTACGCGCCATCCGGGTGGAAGGCGAAATTTGTCATGAAGGTTTATTAAAGGAGAAAAGAAAAATGAAAAAAGAAATCGCGATGAATAAAGAGTGGTGCCGCGAGTTGATTAAAAATTCAACCGATCCAATATTCTGCTTGGACTCGGAAGGAATATATCAATTCGCGAATCAAGCCTTCGCTGGAATTTTCGGCAAGCAAGCGGAAGAAATTATCGGAAAAAGTCCTTACGATATTTTTTCTCTAGAAGAAGCGGAAAAGCGCTTGGCGAATGCTCGCCTGGTTTTTACGACCGGAAAAACAGTAGAATTTGAGGGTGTGGCAGAAACGGTTTTCGGTAAAGCAAGGCATTATCAGCTTATAATGCAACCGATTAAAGATGAGAATGATAAAATTTATTTAGCGGCAGGTATTTCAAGAGATATTACAGAGCGCAAACAAGCTGAGGATTTATTGAAGGCATTATATTCCCGCAACAAAGCCATCCTGGCAGCGGTTTCTGACATTATTATGGAGGTTGATAAAAATAAGAGATATGTTTGGTTTAATCAGGCTGGATTGGATTTTTTCGGAAAGGATGTTGTTGGTCGTGAAGCTTCGGATTTTTTCGTGGGAGAGCAGAACATCTATGAAAAAGTTCAGCCTTTGTTTAATGGCAGCGATGACGTAATCTATGTTGAGAGTTGGCAGCGCCGCCAAGATGGCGAAAAACGCCTTCTTGCCTGGTGGTGCAAAACGCTAAAAGACGAGCAAGGGAATGTAATCGGCGTGCTTTCTACCGCTCATGACATCACCAACAGTAAACTGGCGGAAGAAAAATTATTAGAAAAGGAAAAAATGTACAGGTTGATAGCGGATAATACGGCTGATGTCATTACGGTTTTTGACATGAGCTTAAAAATTACTTATGTTAGTCCGTCCATTCTTCGTCTGAGCGGATATACTATTAAAGAGACTCTAGCTAAGACAATTGAACAGATAATAGTTCCAGAATCAATGCCTTTAATTCTCACTGTGTTTGAAGAAGAGTTGAAGCTGGAAGAAACCGGGACGGCTGATCCAAAAAGAACGCGTCGGCTAGAGTATAAGCAGTTGCGCAAAAGTAGTTCTATTATTTGGGTGGAGTCCAGTTTTTCCTTTATACGCGGTCCAAATGGAGAACCTATCGGAATAATCTCGGTCAGTCGCGATATTTCCGTGCGCAAGCAGGCGGAAGAAGCTTTGCATGAGAGCGAAAAGAAGTACCGTTGGATATTGGAAAACATAGCGGACGTTATAACGGTCATGGACATGAATCTGCGTTTTACCTATGTCAGCCCTTCTATTATCCATATGCGGGGATACACGGCCGAAGAGTCCATGGCGCAGACCCTTGAACAGGTCATGACGCCTGAATCCCTCCAGATCAGCGCCGAGGTCTTTGAAGAAGAGTTGAAGCTGGAAGCAAGTGGTATGGCAGATCCCGACAGAGTCCGCATCGTGGTCGTGGAACAATACAGAAAGGACGGATCTATCGTTATAATGGAGAACCATCTGTCCTTTATGCGGGACGAGGCAAAGAAGCCTGTGGGCATAATCTCAGTGTCCCATGACATCACCGAGCGCAAGCTGGCGGAAAAAAAATTAGAGCAAATCATGGAAAAATTAAGAAAGAGTTTAGCAGGAACCATAGACGTTCTTTCGCAAATTGTAGAAATCAGAGATGGCTATACTTCTCACCACCAGAAAAAGGTTTCTAATTTGGCAAGAATGATTGCTCAAAAGATAAAGATCGGTCAAAATATAGGATTATCAATCGAGCAGATTGAAGAAATAAGGATGGCTGGCGTGATTCATGATATCGGAAAAATGGGGGTTCCGGCCGAGATTTTGTCTAAGCCCGGTAAATTATCAGCGATAGAGCACCAACTTATAAAGGCGCATCCTAAATTAGCATATGATGTGTTGAAAAATTCAGAATTACCGATCTCTATTGCCGGAATAGTGCTCCAGCATCACGAACGTCTTGACGGTTCCGGTTATCCCGAAGGATTAAAAGGCGATGATATTTTAATAGGGGCCAGAATTATTGCGGTGGCTGACGTAGTTGAAGCGATGTCAAGCTTTAGGCCATATCGGCAAGCCTTGGGGGTTGATACTGCTTTGGCTGAAATCGAGAAAAATAAAGGCATTCTTTATGATCCGGATGCGGTTGATGCATGTTTAGAAATTTTTAAACAAGGTTTTAAATTTGACTAAAAAATCAGTCAATAAGGGGTTAAGATTAAAATGCTTAACCCCTTTTTTTATTTTGGCCTGCGCTTAGTTAATATAATTTAATAATTAAATTATATTTATTATTGGTAGATATTGCCTTTAATTAGATAAAATATTATTCTGTATGTCATGAACCATGAAATTATTTGTTATAAATATTAATTTCAGATATAATTACCGTATGCAATTAAAAGCGAGTTTGCATATTCACACCAGCGAAGACAAAAAAGACGGTCACATAATAAACTATAATGTTTATAATTTGATTGACGAGGCGGCTAAAAGCGGATTTAATGTTTTAGGCTTTACGCCTCATAATAAATTTGTTTTCAAAGAAGAATTTGCTGAATATGCCAAAAAGAAAGGCATACTATTAATTCCAGGCGTTGAACGCGGCCTGGGCCGTTTTTTTAATAAACACGTAATTATATTAAACTGCGATAAGACTATTGAGAAAGTTAAAACTTTAGAACAACTTTTAAAATATAAAGTCGAGCATTCGGAAATATTCATTTTAGCTCCTCATCCGACTTACAACCGCCTTATTTCCATAGGCGCCAGAAAGCTAAAAAAATATATTGACTTGTTTGACGCTATTGAATATTCGGCCGCCTATTCAAAAAAATTGAATTTTCATAATAAGAGAGCTCAAAAAATCGCCGATTCTTTTAAAAAACCGATTATATCCACGGCTGATGTGCATGTCCTTAAAAAACTTAATACCGATTACGCCTTGATTGAAGCGGTGGATTTAACTACGGAAAGCGTACTCCAAGCCATAAAATACGGAAAATTTATAAATATTACGGCGCCTAAGAATTTTTTTGCTTTAATGAAATATTATATTAATTTTTTAATTAAATATATTGTTAAGTATATAACAGTAAAGATTTTAGGCCTGCGAATAAGAGAGCTTGAATTGGAGGCGGTAAAAGAACGGGTTTAGCAAGTTTGATAAATTTTTAAAAAGACGATTTACTATCGTCTTTTTTTTGCATATTTTACTGAAGTAATATTTTAGCAAATTGTAGTGCCGACTTTTTCTCCCATAACCGCTTTTTTAAAGCTGCCTTTTTGATTTAATTTAAAAACGATGATATGAATATTGTTGGCGCGGCATAAAGAGATAGCTGATTTATCCATGATTTTGATTTTATCATTTTGAAAAGCATGATCAAGAGTTAGGGTGGAGAATTTTTTAGCATTTTTATTTTCCATCGGATCGTCGTCGTAAACACCGTCAACTTTGGTTGCTTTAAAAATCGCTTCACAGCCAAGTTCAAGGCCGCGCATGGCCGAGGTTGTATCGGTCGTGATAAAAGGCAAGCCTGTGCCGGCGCCTAAAATAACTACCCGGCCTTTTTCCAGATGCCTTAAAGCTTTTCGGCGGATGAATGTTTCCGCTATTTGCTTCATCTCTATGGCAGTTTGCAGCCTAGTGGTTATTTTAAGCCTTTCCAAGGCGTCCTGCAGGGCCATAGCGTTAAAAATTGTGGCTAACATACCCATGTAATCGGCGGTTACTCTGTCCATGCCGTGCTTAGAGCCGGCGACGCCGCGGAAAATATTGCCGGCGCCCACTACGATAGCGATTTGCGTTCCGGTTTTATAAGCCGATTCTATTTCTTTGGCCAGATAAGAAACATATTCGGGGTCAATACCATATTCTCTTTTTCCTTTCATGGCTTCGCCGGAAATTTTTAATAGAATTCTTTTATATTTTGGTTTTTTCATAATTTACAATATTATTTAATTTTCAATTAATCTATTTTTATGGTATCTTAATATTATGTTTATGGCAAATATATCCGCAGATTAATAAGAAAATCCGAATTAGAATTTATAAATAATATTATGAGAAAAGAACTTTTAGAAAAAATTAAAAAAGTAGAGCAGTCGATTGCAACAAGCAAAGAAATAGGCGTCAATAAATTGGAAAGGTTGAATGACGAAATCAGGCGGGCTTTTTCAAGCGCCATTGAATCGGTGGCCGGCGGAAAAAATTTAATAAGAGAAATTGAATTAAGGCGCGAAAAACTTAGAAGCTGGCGGATTGGAGTTTTAAGGACGATTTGGCCGATTAATTATAAATATCTTTTAAGCATGCCGTTTATTTACGGCATGTTTTTCCCGGTGGTGCTTTTTAGCATCTGTCTGGAAATTTATCATCAAGTTTGTTTCAGAATTTACGGCATCCCTTTAGTTAATAAGAAAGAGTTTTTTGTTTATGACCGCCAGCTTCTACCGTATTTGAATTGGCTGGAAAAATTCAACTGTCTTTATTGCAGTTATGTTAATAATGTTTTTCGCTACTCGGTGGAAATCGGCGGCCGGACGGAAAGATTCTGGTGCCCCATAAAATATGCCAGGCGAATAGAGCATACTCATTCTCAATATTATAAGTTTGCCGGTTATCTTGATGGCGAAAATTTTCGAAAAAGATGGCAAAGTTTAAGGGATTTTTCGGATATTACCGAAAAAGAGAAAATCCAAAAATACGAAAAGGCGGAAAATCAGCCGATAAAATAAATTTTTCTTGACTATTTTAGAAAGATATTGTATATTAAGCTATAAAGTCGCCTGACCTTTGGGGCGTTTTTTATTTACAAAGCCTTTAAAAACTTTTTCAAAAAAAGTTTTTAATATTTTCAAAAAATATATTGTATCAAATAAAAAATTTATAGCGCCCCGCATTTTTCGGGGCTACGGCCATAAATTTTTTATTTGATTTATTATTATGGAAATAAGAAATATTGCAATTATCGCCCATGTGGACCATGGCAAAACTACCTTAACGGACAGGTTAATGCAGCAAACAGGCATGACCGAGTCCGGCGTCAGCATGGATTCAAACGCCTTAGAACTTGAAAGAGGCATTACGATTTATTCCAAAA
The DNA here is from genome assembly GCA_964526325.1 of uncultured Gammaproteobacteria bacterium. Taxonomy (GTDB): domain Bacteria; phylum Patescibacteriota; class Patescibacteriia; order Patescibacteriales; family GWC2-42-12; genus JACPHD01. The sequence goes on along the minus strand of CAZGKM010000001.1, from coordinate 95,827 downwards.
ATACTTCGGTTATGTATAAGGGCGCGAAAATAAATATTGTTGATACGCCCGGGCATGCCGATTTTGGTTCGGAAGTAGAGCGGGTTCTACGCTCAATCGACTCGGTTCTTTTGGTCGTGGACGCCCAGGAAGGGCCTATGCCGCAAACTAAGTTTGTTTTAAAAAAATCTTTAGAACTCGGTCTTAAGCCGATTGTGGTAATAAATAAAATCGATAAGCCGGCGGCCAGAGTCGAATGGGCTTTAGAAAAAGTTTATGAATTATTTTTGGACTTGGGCGCGTCGGATGACCAGCTTAATTTTTCTACCATTTATGCAATTGCCCGCCAAGGCATTGCGAAAAAGAGCATGGCGGATCAAAGCGATAATTTAAATCCGCTTCTCGACGTTATTTTAGAAAAAGTTAAACCGGCTTCGTCGGCCGAAGGAGCTAAAATGCCTTTTAGAATCCAGCCGTTTAATTTGGCTTATGATAACTTCATCGGCCGACTGGCTATCGGCAGAATTTATGAAGGCACGGTTAGGCAGGCCGATAATGTAATAATTAAAAAGCCAAGCGGAGAAATAAGGAACGGAAAAATTACCAAATTATTTACTTTTGAAGGCATCTCCAGAAAAGAAGTGAAGGTTGCCGAAGCCGGAGATATTGTTATGATTGCCGGACTGCCGGATATTTATATCGGCGAAACAATTTGCCAGACCGCCGACCAAGAGGCTCTGCCGGCCATCTCAATTGATCAACCCACCATTTCATTAAATTTTTTAGTTAATAATTCTCCGTTTGCCGGCTGTGAAGGCAAATATGTTACCAGCCGGCAGATAAAAGAGCGTTTAGAGAAAGAGCTTGAAGTAAACGTTGGCTTAAAAATAGATTTTTCGTCCGGAGATTATTATAAAGTTTACGGCCGGGGAGAATTGCATATCGCCATACTGCTTGAAAATATGCGCCGCGAAGGCTTTGAAATGCAAGTTTCTCAGCCAACGGTAATCATTAAAGAAGATACTTCAACAGGTTCAGTACAAAAACTTGAACCTTTTGAAGAAGTAACTATTGACGTGCCGCAGGAAATGTCAGGCGTAGTGATTGAAAAAATGGCTAAAAGAAAGGGTTTAATGAAAGAGATGAATCCCGAGCATGCCGGCATCAGGATGGTTTTTGAAATTCCGGTTAGAGGATTATTGGGTTATCGCAATGAGTTTATGATAGATACGAGAGGCGAGGGTATAATTTGCACGCATGTCGCCGGTTTTAAGCCCCATGTCGGCGAAATTTCTAAAAGCGAGCTAGGCTCAATGGTATCTATGGCTAGCGGCAAAGCTCTGGCGTTTTCTTTATGGAATCTTCAGGAGCGCGGTACTTTATATATTGGCGCCAATATTGACGTTTATGAAGGCATGGTTATCGGCAACGTAGCCAAAGGCAACGATCTCGAGGTCAATCCGATAAAAGGCAAGCAGTTAACCAATATGCGCGCTTCTGGCGCGGATGAAGCTATTAAACTTACGCCGCCTTACGAAATTACTTTAGAGCGGGGCTTGGGCGTGATGAAAGAAGATGAATATTTAGAAGTTACTCCTAAAAATATCAGGCTGCGCAAGATGTATTTAACTAAAAACGATCGGACCAAAGCGCTCAGAATAAAATAAAATTGTTTATAAAATAATATATAAACAGGGGTAATAAGCTCCTGTTTTTGTTATTTGTAAATATTCGCCGAAAATTTAAAAATATAGTATAATTAATGGCATGAATCCCGTTAGAAATTATGCCTAAACAGATTTTCTTACGGGTAAAATCTTCAGTATATAATTATTTCTAACGGGATGAAATTAATTCAAAAAATAAAAAAAATTTTGAAAATTGTCGGACCCGGCGTTATTACCGGCGCGGCTGACGACGACCCTTCCGGTATCGCGACCTACATGCAGGCCGGAGCCAGATTCGGCTATAGCCAGCTTTGGACGATTATTTTTATGTTGCCTTTAATAACCGCGGTCCAGGAAGCTTGCGCGCGCATAGGCGCGGTTACGGGCAAGGGCATAGCGGCGGTTATAAAAAAATATTACAGCAAAAAAGTTTTATCTTCGGCTGTAATTTTAATTTTAATCGCTAACACAATAAATATCGGCGCTAATATCGGTGCTATGGCTGCGGCTACTCGATTGATAATTCCTTTAAATTTCAGTATTTTGGCTCTATTTTTTACCGCCCTTATTTTAATTTTAGAAATTTTTTTATCGTATAAAGTTTATGCCAAAGTTTTAAAATGGTGCGCTTTGTCCTTAATTGCTTATCCGCTTACGGTTTTCTTAATTAAGCATCCCTGGTGGGAGTTATTAAAGGCTACTTTTATACCGCATATTGAATTAAGTTTTAATTTTTTATTTATAATCGTCGCGGTTTTTGGCACGACAATTTCTCCTTATATGTTTTTTTGGCAAGCTTCAGAGGAAGTAGAAGAGGAAAAAAGCCATCATATATTTAATTACGGCAAGCCGAAATTAAGCGAAAAATTCATAAGCAATTTAAGGCTGGATAATTTTTTAGGCATGCTGTTTTCGCAAATAGCGGCTTGGTGCATTATTGTAGTGGCCGGCACGGTGCTTCATAATAACGGTATTGTTGACGTTAAAACCGCGGCAGACGCGGCCAGAGCGCTTGAACCTTTAGTTAATACTTTCCCTAACGCCGGATTATGGGCGAAAGTAATTTTTGCTTTCGGCATAGTCGGCCTGGGTCTTTTATCCGTTCCCGTTCTTTCGGCTTCTGCCTCCTACGCCGTATCGGAAGCTTTTAACTGGCGCGAAGGCTTGAATTTAAAATTTAAAAAAGCGCATGGTTTTTACGGCGTGATTACCGTGGCAACGGTTATCGGCTTAATGATTAATTATATCGGCATCAATCCGATCAGAGCTTTAATCTTTACCGCTGTAATTAACGGGTTGGTTGCCGTGCCTCTGTTGTTTATAATAAATAAAATCGCCAGCGACAAAAAGATAATGGGTAAACATAAAAGCGGCTGGCTGTCGAAAGTTTTTCTTTGGCTGGCTTTTGTAATTATGTTTTTATCAAGCGTCGCTATGTTTGCAACTTTAAGCCAAGGTTAGAAATTTTAAGCATTTAATGAATAAAGGATAAATGTTATAATATAGTTATTAATATTTAGGCATTTATTAATAATTCTTCCCTTATGTTTCCTAAAAAAGCCTTAGTAATTATTTTGGTATTGTTTTTTATTATAGTTATCTTTTTTTTACTTATTATTGGGAGCATTTGGGCAGAAGGTCTTTGGAGTGAAGGTTACAGGGTTAATAAATTAGGCGGTACGGCTGATGCTATCGTCGCCGACCCGGACGGAGCCTGTTATAAAGTAACCAATAATGACGCCACGAACGATTATTTTATACCGACCAAAACCCAGGTAGAATGGGACGCGTTCAACGCGCATAAACCCTCGGGCGTAACGGTCGGAGCTTGCTGTACTTCAAGTATAACTTGCAATAGTCATGGTATTTGCGCTGCTGATGGTACATGTATTTGCAGTACCGGTTATGCCGGCGCCAGTTGTAATTCCTGCGCCGCCAATTATTATAATTATCCGACTTGTACGTATTGTTCAGCCGCTACCACCTGCAGCGGCCATGGCACCTGTACTGCTTCCGGCACCTGTTCTTGCAGTACCGGTTATACCGGCGCAAATTGTAATTCCTGCGCCGCCAATTATTATAATTATCCGACTTGTACGTATTGTTCA
>CAZGKM010000001.1:90666-91973 GCA_964526325.1 uncultured Gammaproteobacteria bacterium | reverse complement strand
TTGTAATTCCTGCGCCGCCAATTATTATAATTATCCGACTTGTACGTATTGTTCAGCCGCTACCACCTGCAGCGGCCATGGCACCTGTACTGCTTCCGGCACCTGTTCTTGCAGTACCGGTTATACCGGCGCAAATTGTAATTCCTGCGCCGCCAATTATTATAATTATCCGACTTGTACGTATTGTTCCGGCGCATTCGTAGGGGGAATTTGTATATCTGAAGGTTCATTCATTGCTATGAAATCCTGGGTATCTTGGGGTGGAGGATGGATTTACTGCGGTACTGGTGGTAACGGTTGTTACGCATTTGTAGGTCAATCACGTATTTACGCGAAACAATTACAGACTAGAATTCTCTCATATTATTGTTATGTTCCTCTTGGATCTCCTTATATTATAAACGATAGTGGGTGGGTGAATAGTAGTTCAGTTACAGCAGGAGGAGGATATACAAAGCCACCCACACTTTGGGCGAATAGTGTAGGTATATCTATGACTGCCCCTGATTCTTTTTTCTATGAAAAAGCAACTTGGGCTAGTGGACCATATTCGGTGAGTATTAATTGTCCTTATTGGGAGGAAGTCGGAGGAAATTAATTATAAATTAGGATTTAAGATAAAGTTAATTACAAAAAATAATAAGATTAAAAGAATGCCCGCGCCTTTAAGAAAAATAAACCCGGTAATTAAATATTATTATGCTAAAAATCAGCGCTAACTAATAAAAAAATCGGACTTATATTGTTTGTCCTGACTTAAGTTGGCTATGTTCTAGTGGCAATTAAACTTCTTTCTGATGGTATTTGAGTCAGTAAATTTAAGATAAGTAGGCAATTGTTTCTTAGATGCCAATAATTTTACTTTAAATAAGTATTGTGAAAAAAATAATTTTTGTGTTATAATTTATATAGATGATTATTGTGGTATTATAAGTGTATAAATAATGTATTCATTAAAAGAATTCAATAAAAATTAATTTAATTATGAAAGAAAATATTATTGCCGGATTGGATATCGGCTCAACATCAGTGAGGTTGGTAGTTGGCCAAAAAAAGGCTAATGAATCAGGGGAACAATTGCAAATTTTAGGCGCGGTTACCGTGCCGGCCCAAGGCATAAATCGTGGCGCGGTTAACAGCATTGAAGACGCGACTTCGGCGATTTCGGCTTGTTTAGAGAAAGCCGAAAGATTAATCGGCGTTCCGGTCACTAATGTCTGGGTGGGTATAAACGGACCGAATTTAAAATGCGAAAAAAGCCAAGGCGTAGTAGCCGTAGCCAGGAGCGACAACGAAATAACCGAGGA
>CAZGKM010000001.1:59339-90566 GCA_964526325.1 uncultured Gammaproteobacteria bacterium | reverse complement strand
AAAAAAGCCAAGGCGTAGTAGCCGTAGCCAGGAGCGACAACGAAATAACCGAGGACGACGTTAATCGGGCGGTTGAAGCCGCCCAGGCTTTATCCGTCCCGCCGAATTATGAAATTCTTCATGTCATACCGGTTAAGTTTTCCGTGGATAATCAGGCAGACATAAAAGATCCGATCGGCATGACCGGTATAAGATTAGAGGTTGAAACTTTAATTATTCAGGGGTTATCGAGCCAGATAAAAAATTTAACTAAAGCGATTTATCGCACCAGTTTAGAAATTGAAGATTTGGTTTTATCGCCTTTGGCTGCGGCTGAAGTCGTTATCGGCACCAAACAGAAAGAACTGGGCGCGGCTTTAATCAATATCGGCTCTTCCACGACGAGTTTAGCGGTTTTTGAAGAAGGGGAGCTACTCCATGCCGCGGTTATTCCCATCGGCTCCGAGCATATAACGGCCGACGTGGCTATCGGACTTAGATGCCCGATAAATTTGGCCGAAAGGATTAAGATTGAATATGGTTCAGCCAGAAGCGATAAATTTACGAAAAAAGATGAAGTGGACGCGAGCGATTTAGCCCGGGAAGAAAATATTTCCGATGACGGCATGGTAATTTCCAAAAAATACGTGGCTGAAATAATTGAAGCCAGGGTTGAAGAAATTTTTGAAAAAATTGACAATGAATTTAAAAAGATAGACCGCTCGGGCATGCTGCCGGCCGGAGTTTTCCTAATCGGCGATGGTGCAAAATTAAGTGATTTGGTTGACGTAGCGAAAAATAAATTACGCTTACCCGCGTGCTTAGGCACTAACCAAAACGTTTCTTTAGCTATTGATAAAGTTAATGACGTTAATTATCTGACCGCTTTAGGGTTAGTCGCTTGGGGCAACCAATTAACAAAGCGTAAAAAGAATTCAAGAATAAGCTGGCCGACTGGCGGCGCCGCCGGCAAAGGTTTAGAGCAGATTAAAGAGTGGTTTAAGTCGCTCATACCATAATAGTATAATTGGGGTAAATTTATATTATATTAGTGTATAAATCTTTTATACAGACTTAATTTTAAACCTTTTTTAAAACTCTTGATTAAAATATAATAATAGGTTAAGATTAAATTAGTTATTAACTTAACCGATTTTATCTATATGGCTGAAGTAAAACCAGTCGTGGAAACATTTGCTAAAATAAAAGTTGTCGGCGTTGGCGGTTCCGGCGGGAGCGGGGTAAACCGCATGATTGATTGCGGGATTAGGGGGGTTGAGTTTATCGCGGTTAATACTGATGTTCAGGCTCTTCATTATAATAAAGCTTCAAAGAAAATACATATCGGAAAAACCATAACCCGTGGCTTAGGCGCTGGTATGAATCCGGAATTGGGCAAGCGTTCGGCCGAAGAAGCGCAAAATGAAATCAGGGATGCTTTAAAAGACGCTGATATGGTTTTTGTTACTTGCGGATTGGGCGGAGGGACCGGTACGGGCGCTTCGCCGACGATTGCCGAGATTGCCCGCGACTTAGGCGCTTTGACCGTTGCGGTCGTAACCAAGCCGTTTGCTTTTGAAGGCGCGCAAAGGAAAAATATTGCCGAGCGCGGCTTATCCGAGTTGGCCGATAAAGTGGATACAATAATTACCATTCCTAACGATAAGCTGCTCCAGGTAATCGATAAAAAAACTTCATTGCTCGACGCTTTTATGGTAGTTGACGAAGTGCTCCGCCAGGGCGTTCAGGGCATTTCCGAGCTTATAACCGTACCCGGCTTGATTAATGTTGATTTCGCGGACGTTAAAGCGGTTATGGCCAATGCCGGTTCGGCTTTAATGGGAATCGGGCAGGCTTCCGGCGAAAATAAAGCGATTGAAGCGGCTAAAGCGGCCATTAGTTCGCCGCTCTTGGAAATGTCGATTGAAGGCGCGCGCGGCATATTATTTACTATCGTCGGCGGACCGAATTTATCCATGCATGAAGTAAACGAGGCGGCTAAAGTAATTACTTCTTCGGTTGACGAAGACGCTAAAATTATTTTCGGCGCCGTGATTGACGAAAAGTATAAAGATGAAATTAAGATAACCGTTGTGGCTACCGGTTTTGACGGCCGCCGCGTCGGCGTTAGCGAAACTGTTTCTTCGGATAGAATCTATACGCCCAATCCTTATATAAACGCGGAAGAAGATAAAGAGAATAAAGAGCAGATGACCAAAAAGAAAAGTAAGATTTCTCCTTTAAAGCAGGCTCAATCGGAGCCGGCGCAAAAGAAGAGCGCCGATACTGAAGAAGACGATGAATTGGGCATCCCGGCGTTTATTCGGAAAAAGATGATGTAGTCCTTCGCTGAAGCTACGGACTATAAATAAATATCGTTTATCATTATTTAAACACCCCTGAAAGGGGTGTTTTTGTGTTTTTCTGTTAAGTTGAAATATTAGCTAAAGAGTGATAGAGTAATATTGTAAAAAATAAAATTAATTATATTTATTTATAAATTTATGTTTTCAAACAAAATAATAATTATTTCGCTAAGCGTTTTTTTGGTGGCCGGATTGGTATTTTTAGGCGTTTTAAGCTGGAAAAACTTAGCTGAAAAGCAGAAAAAACAGGTTAGCGTTGAGGCAGACCCCGGCCATTTAACCGAACCTAAAAATACAACTACAATTGAAGTGCCCGACTCGCTGATTAATCCGGCCACTTCCACTCCTTCAGTTGCGACTACGACAACTTCTAATCAAACCGCTCCAGTCAGTAAGGATGCGGGAGTCGTCTGGCTGACTGAACCGGTAAAGCTGGAAAATTTGAAATTGGTTAAAGAAGGCTCAAACGATTTTGGAGACGTTGAAGTATATTATAAAGTTGCGGTTTTAGATGATGGAGGAGAGCTTATTAACGCCTACGTGCCCGGGATGGGCGGAAGCTCGGTTATGCGTTTTAAAAAGACAGCGCAAGGCCAATATTATTTAATTAAGCAAAATTCCGATCTGGACATGACTAATGAAAGCAGCCTGGATGAAGCAGTCGCGATTGACACCGCCACTAAACTCAATTCATTATCGGCGCCGGAACGGCTGACAATCGGCAATATGATATTTATTAAAAAAGGTTGGTTTGATAAAAGTCCATTGTCTTTTCTTGAATCGGAAAAAATTTCTGCGACGGATAGCGGTGATTTTTTTAAAAAATTGATTGCCACGGATTTTCAGATGGCATATGTAGAGTATATATTAAGACTGGCTGATTCCTCGGTTATTTTTTATGATTTATCCTATGATTTTTTGGCTGATGACAATTCGCTTATAGCTACATTTAATGCGGACAGCCAGGTATACAAAGAAAAGAAATTCGAGAGAACAATAAGAAAAGGCTGTTCTTTCGCCAGCGCGAGCGGCATTATCTATGCGAACGACCTGTCCGATCGCTTGCTCGCTATCGGTACTACGAATTCAGATAGCCCTCTTTACGCTCCAAAGAGCGCTGAAGACGAATTGATTAAAGCGGTATATGAAGGATATAGAGTCGGCCGCGAAGGCGAGACCGACTTTGACGGAAAACCGGTTCTATCCTATCAGGAGTTAGCGTCTGAACAACCGGTGATAGTTTGGCGTGATTCTCTCGGCGATTACCATATTTTTCCTAATATCGACTACGGTCCGTTGGCAGAATGCGGTAAGCCGGTAATATATCTTTATCCGGAAACAAAGACCGAGGTAAAAGTGCAAGTTGGCGCCAAAGTCAGAATTAGCGAACCGGATTATAATAATGGCTGGAAAGTTATTGCTTATCCAGACGGAAAAATTATCAATAGCGATGGCGAGGTTTATGAAAATCTATATTGGGAAGGCTTGGGACAAGGGTATTATCCGACGATTACCGAAGGCCGGATAGTTAAGCAGATAAACATAGAGGCGGAATTGCGCCATGATTTATTAGCTTTGGGATTTAACCGGAAAGAAACGGCTGATTTTATGGAATTTTGGCTGCCCCTTATGCCTAATACGCCTTTTATCCGTTTAACCTGGCTGGATACGGCCGAACTGAATAAACTGGCGCCGTTAGCCATATATCCCAGACCGGATACTGTTAAGCGCGTGTTTTTAGATTTCTCCGGCCAAGATACGCCAGCCACTAATTTAGCACCCCAAAAGCTTAAAGGTTTTACGAGAATGGGCTTTACGGTGGTTGAGTGGGGGGGGTTGCTGGCTGGAAAAAAATAATATTTATGAAAATTGAAAGGATAGTTTTGAATATAGCCGCTGTTGTTGCCTTAACTTCAATTATAGGTTATTTTTCGGCTACGGCCATAAAAAATGAAAATAGATTTTTATTTTTTCATAAAGATAAAATCAACAATCCTCTAGCGGCCGTAGTTCCTCATCATGATTTAGTAAAAAGCATCAGGCGGGAATTTATAGAAAAATTAAGCTTGGAGTCAAGGCCGCGGACAATAATTTTAGTATCAGTTAATCATTTTAACGAGGGGTTAAGTAACATTATTTCCAGCGACCAGGACTGGACAGTCGCTAACGGCACTAAAAAAATTACCGCCGATACCGTAGTTATTAATAAATTAAAGGATAGCGGGCTGGTTAAAATTGAACCGGCCGCTTTTTTAAATGAACATGGCATAAAAAATTTACTGGGCGAGATAAAAGAATTTTTTCCCGATTCATCTCTAGTGCCTTTAATTATTAAAGAACCGGCCAAGCCGGACGATATAGAAAAAATAGCCGAAATTTTAGAATTAGACTGTTCCGGTTGCGGTCTAATCGCTTCGGTTGATATGTCTCATTATCAGCCGGCTCATTTAGCGGAGATTCATGACGCTAAAACTATCAGAGCGTTAATGGCTTTAGATAAAAAACAAATTTGGCAAACCGAAACCGATTCTAATGCCGCCTTAGTTTTACTCGTTGATTGGGTCAGGGCAAAAAATTTAAATCGTTTTAACCTTTCCGTTCATACTAACTCCGGTTTGTTAGCCAAAAATTTAGAAGCGGAGACGACAACGCATATTTTAGGAAATTATAGCGCCGGCGAAACGGTTAAAGCAGAGGATGAATTAAGCTTTACTTTCGCCGGCGACTGCATGTTCGGCCGGAACGTCGGCCATGATTTTCAGGCTAATAATTTTATGGATTTATTTTCTAATTTGGGGAATCGCACTTTATGGGGGACGGATATCTCCTGGCTTAATTTAGAGGGCCCGATTAGCGATAAAGAAGTCGCGCAACACCCTGAAGATCATAGTTTAAGCTTTAATTTTTCCCGAGAGGCTATTGAAGCTTTAAAATATTTAAAAATCACCGCCGTCGGCTTAGCTAATAACCACACAACCAATCAAGACCGAACTGGCTTAAATAAAACTAAAGAAATTTTAGAAAAAGCGCAGATTGATTGGACTGGCGACCCGGATAAAATTAGCGGCGATAGCATCAAGCGCTACAGCCAAGGCGATATAACGGTAGCGCTTTTGCCGGTTAATGTTTTCGCCGGCGCTAACAATCTGGAAGAGTTTATTAAAAAGGAAAAGAGCAAAAATAATTTGGTTATTGTTTTACCGCATTGGGGAAACGAGTATCAACCAACCCATTCGGCAAGCCAGGAAAAAATGGCTCGGAGATGGATAGAAGCCGGAGCGGATTTAATAATCGGCGCCCATCCGCATGTCGTGCAAGACGCGCAAGTTATTAACGGTAAACCGGTTTTTTATTCCTTGGGTAATTTTATTTTTGATCAAATGTTTTCCCAGGAAACTCAAGAAGGTCTTATTTTAACCGGCGTAATAAGCGAGGGAAAAATAAAGATTGTATTAGTACCGGTAATCAGTAAAAAGATGAAGCCGGAAATAATGAGAGGCGCTGACAGGCAAAAAATGATAGATAAAATTTGCCGTTCGCTCGGCGAATATTGCCGGGAAGACGTAATAGAAATTTAATTTTATATTATTTTTTAGCATAATAACAAGATTACTGGTTTATGATATAATTATATGTATAATTATCAATTTAATAATTTTTGAACCCCGTTAGAAATTATTAAATTAAAATATATTATTTTAAAATTTTATGTTGAACAAAAATAATCATAACATTTCTAACGAGGTGAAAATAATTATTGTTTATTATTCCAGGACCGGTTTTACTAAAAAGTTAGCGGAATTTATCGCTAAAAAAATTAATGTTGGTGTTGAAGAAATTAAGGATACGGTAGATCGCGCCGGCGCTATGGGTTATTTATTGGCCGGCAGGGACGCTACGTTGCGCCGGCTAACCAAACTGGAAAAGCTAAGCCATAACCCGGCCGATTTTGATTTAGTTGTTATCGGTACGCCGATCTGGTCATGGAATATGTCGGCTCCGATTAGGACTTATCTTCATGAATATAAAAATCAAATTAAGCAAGCCGCGTTTTTTTGCACCATGGGCGACAATGGCGACGAAAGAGCTTTTAAAGAAATGGGGGAGATTATCGGTAAAAAACCGGTAGCGATTTTAAGTTTAAAAACAAAAGAAGTCGTAACCGATAATTTTATAAAAGCGGATAAGTTTTGCCAGGAGATAACCAAGGCGTAAATATCAAAGTTGAGTTTTAAATAATATATGGATGGACAAAGCCGAAAAAATATAAAACCCGGCCTGCGCGTAGCTATCGTAGAAAAGCAGAACCAGGCGAGCGGTGAGCTTACCGAAGGCGTTGTGGCTGATATTTTAACCAACTCGTTGAATCATCCGCACGGAATAAAAGTGCGCTTAGAGACCGGGGAAGTGGGGAGAGTTCGGGAGATTTATGATTAATTTTATGTGGTTTATTTATATATTAAAATGCGCGGACAAAACTTTTTACACGGGCGTGACTACGGACATAGCCAGACGGATTAAGGAGCATAATAACTCTACTTTAGGCGCTAAATATACCAGAGGTAGGCGACCGGTAAAATTAGTCTATGTTATTCGGAAGAAAAATAAATCTTTAGCCTTGAAAACCGAGCATCGGATTAAAAAAATGACCAGAATCGAAAAAATTAAGTCGATAAAGGAAAAAGTAAAATTTTAATGCGCCTAAATTTCCGTTTTTGCGGAAATAATTACGACATATCCACATATCCACAGCCGACACCAGAATAGATTAAATAAAAATTAATAAATGTTATAATATTTTAAAAAAAATAATCTAAAATTAGCCAAAGCAGTAAAACTTGACCACACTATATATAGTGGTATAATTAAAACATACGATACAAGATATGGATATTTGGTCAAGATTTTAGACAAAGCACTTTCCACTAAATCTAAGTAAAATAAGTGCTTTTTTATTTGACCCCGGATTATTCAATTTTTGCTCTAAATTTCGGGGTTAAGGCTTAAAGGATAAAAAATTATGAGATGTCCGGTCTGCTATTATGAAGATTCAAAAGTAATAGATTCCAGAGTGGCCTCGGATGGCTTATCTATAAGGAGAAGACGCGAGTGCCTTAAGTGCGGGTTCAGATTTTCAACTTACGAAGAAGTGGAAATTTTGGATTTAGTGGTAGTAAAACGTGATGGCCGCAAAGAATCATACACCAGGGAAAAAATAGTTAAAGGATTAAAGAGGGCTTTGGAAAAAAGGCCGATTACCGAAGATAACTTTAAGAAGCTGATCAACTCTATTGAACGCGATTTGCAAATTTTAAGAAAAAATGAGATAACAGCCGGCGAAATCGGCCAAATCGTCATGAAGACTCTGAAACGCTTTGACCAGGTAGCCTATATCCGTTTTGCCTCGGTCTATGAATCATTTAAGGATGCGCATGAATTTAGGCGAGAACTTAATAAACTTTTAAAAACAAAAGGAAGCGGATCCCGGACTAAGTCCGGGACAAAAAAGAAATAATTTTTATGCAGCAAGCTAACTCCATTACGCAAATTCTCAAACGCTCCGGCGAAGTCGTGCCTTTTGATAAAGCCAAGTTAGTAAATGCGATTTATAAAGCGACTGAAGCGGTTGGTAAGCCGGATATGTATCTAGCGCAGAAATTAAGCGATCAGGTGGTTGAACAGTTAAATGAAAAATTCCACTCAAGAAGTATTCCGGCGGTTGAAGAAGTGCAGGATATGGTTGAAGAAATTTTAATTAAAAATCGCCAGATTAAAACCGCAAAGGCCTATATTCTGTATCGTGATCAGCGAGCAAGACTCCGCGAGATGAAATCAATGATTAATTCCGACGAGTTAATGGAAGGCTATTTAAAACAAAGTGATTGGCGCGTTAAAGAAAATTCCAACATGAGCTATAGTTTGCAAGGCTTAAATAACCATTTGGCTTCGGCCATTTCTTCCAGCTATTGGTTAAATCAGGTATATACGCAAAATATCCGAGAGGCTCATAAAAACGGTGATTTGCATTTGCATGATTTACAGCTTTTAGCGGCTTATTGCGCCGGCTGGGATTTAAGAGAACTTTTAATCCGCGGTTTTGGCGGTGTTTCCGGAAAAGTTGAAGCCAAACCGGCTAAGCATTTAAGAACGGCGCTAGGCCAAATTATTAATTTTTTCTATACTTTGCAAGGCGAAGTGGCCGGAGCCGAAGCTTTTTCAAATTTTGATACTTATTTGGCGCCTTTTATTAAATACGATAATTTAACTTACAAAGACGTTAAGCAGGCTCTTCAGGAATTTTTATTCAATATCAATGTGCCAACCCGCGTGGGTTTTCAGACGCCTTTTACCAATATCACCATGGATTTAGTGCCAGGGTCGACAACGGGCGAGGAAAATGTCATTATCGGCGGTAAAATAATGCCGGAAAAGTATAAAGAATTTCAGAATGAAATGGATATGATAAATTTGGCTTTTGCCGAATTAATGATGGAGGGAGATGCTAAGGGACGCGTATTCACTTTTCCTATCCCGACCTATAACATTACCAAAGATTTTAAATGGGAATCGCCGGTCGCCACTAAGATTTTTGAAATGACCGCTAAATACGGCATCCCTTATTTTTCAAATTTTGTTAACAGCGACATGAACCCTGATGACGCGCGGAGCATGTGCTGCCGCTTGCGCCTTGATAATCGGGAATTAAGAAAGCGCGGCGGCGGTTTATTCGCGGCCAATCCGCTAACCGGTTCAATCGGCGTAGTTACCGTTAATCTTCCCCGCATCGGTTATTTATCAAAAACCAAAGAAGAATTTTTTGAACGATTGGGTAATTTAATGCAGATTGCTTCAGAAAGCTTAGAAATCAAGCGAACTATGCTTGAAGATTTAACCGATAAAGGCCTTTATCCGTACGCCAAGTATTATTTGAATAATATTAAAGAGCGTTTTGGCGGCTATTGGAATAATCATTTTTCCACTATCGGCATTATCGGTATGAATGAAGCTTTATTAAATTACGCACCGATTAAAAAAAGCATTGCTACGAGCGAAGGCAAAGAGTTTGCTTTGCAGGTTATGGATTACATGAGAAATAAAGCTTTGGATTATCAAGGCAAAACCAATCACTTATATAATTTAGAAGCTACGCCGGCCGAAGGCGTGACCAGGCGTTTATCGCGAATTGATAAAGATAAATATAAAGACATTGTTGTGGCCAATGAAGAAGCGGTTCAGGCAGGCAAGGCCTCGCCCTACTATACTAATTCCAGCCAATTGCCGGTAAATTACACTAACGATTTATTTGAAGCCATGGATTTGCAGGATGACATACAAACCAAATATACGGGCGGCACGGTTTTGCATGGTTTTATCGGCGAAGCTTTACCGAGCGCCGAGTCGGTCAGGAGTTTAGTTAAAAAAATAGTCAATAAGTATCACATGCCTTATTTCACCATCACGCCAACCTTTTCCGTTTGTCCAAAGCACGGTTATATAGCGGGCGAACATTTTTTCTGCCCTAAGTGCGATGAAGAAATAGGCTATATATCCAAAGAGCAGGTTGTCAAAAGCGTTGAACAAACTTTAATTTAAATAATTTACCCCGTTAAATAATTTTGCCTTCGGCAAAATTAGCGCCAAGCGCTATTTAACAGGGTGAAAATAAAAATAAAAATCTATGTTTGTTTTCGTTCGCCCGAGCGGGCAATGCAAACTGGATAAAGGAGAAATTATATGAGCCCAATCGAAGTCAAAAGAACAGCCTGTGAAGTTTATTCAAGGGTAACCGGATATTTAAGGCCGGTCCAGCAATGGAATGACGGCAAACAAGCGGAATATTATAACCGCAAGACGTTTAAAGTTAATAAAGAATAATGCGAACTTCACCCCGTTAAATAATTTTGCCTTCGGCAAAATTAGCGCCAAGCGCTATTTAACAGGGTGGATGCGAATAATGCCGGTCTGCCGGCAGGCTAATGGCGTGAATAATATAATTAGCGTCATTCGCATAAACTTCGCAACATAAGCATTATGATAATTGGCGGACTGCAAAAATTTAGTTTATTGGATTATCCGGCGAAAGTCAGCGCCATTGTATTTACTCAAAACTGTAATTTCCGCTGCCAATTTTGCTACAACCCCATGCTTGTCTGGCCCACTAAGGTCGGCAAGTCAAAATATGCCCCGCAAAATACGGGGCAACAAAAAGTTCATCCTAATATTAAAGAGGATGACCTTTTTGTTTTTCTCAAATCAAGAGTCGGCAAGCTTGATTCAATAGTGATTACCGGCGGCGAACCATGTCTGCAAAAAGATCTGCCTGAATTTATAATAAAAATAAAAAAACTGGGCTTTTTGGTAAAGCTGGATACTAACGGCAGTTATCCGGAAATGCTAAAAAAATTAATAAAAGAAAAGCTGGTTGACTATATTGCCATGGATTTAAAAGCGCCGGCGGATAAATATAAAAAAGTGACCGGTGTAAAAGCGGATTTCAATAATATCCACCCTGTTAAATCCCGCAAGGCGGGAGCTCCGCTTGGAGCAGAGCTATTTAACAGGGTGAAAAAAAGTGTTAAGATAATAATACGAAGCGGTTTGCCCTATGAGTTTAGGACTACGGTCGTACCGGGCCTTTTAAATAAAGATGATATTCTAGAAATGGGGAAAATTATAAAAGGCGCCGATGCGTGGTATTTGCAGGGTTTTAAAAGCGGTGCCGATCTGGTTAACCAGGATTTTAAAGGCAAAGTGCCGTATAATTCAAGGCAAATGCAGGAAATGGCCGACATGGGTAAAAAGTATGTGAAGAAGTGCGAGATTAGATAGAGTTGTTTTATTGCGAGCGACCGGAGGAATCGAAGTAATTTTATAGACTAAAAAATTAAACTTTTGGAAATAGCCGGAAATTAACTTTATGTTCGCGGGATGGTTTCGCCGCCCGATTGCGCATTCGCAGGGCGGCGCACCTCGCAATAACAATATAATTTTATGAATGAAGAAAATAAAACAAGCGAAACCGAAGAAATAAAAAAATTATTAGAGCAGAATCTTAAACTTACGGAAGAGATTTATGCAATTAGTAAAAAAATAAAAAGATATATGTCTTTTCAGAGCATGGTCAGCCTTTTTTATTTATTTATAATTATAGCGCCGATTATTATAGGCATAATTTATCTGCCGCCTTTGCTTGGGGGAATGTTTGATCAATATAAAGATTTGCTGGGCTTGCAGGCCGGAACCGCCAACCCGATTGAAAGTTTAATAAAAGGCGGGACTAGCGGGTTGGATTTAAACAATATTGACGTAAATAATTTGCCGCCGCAGGTAAAGCAATTATTAAATTCACCCCGTTAAATTTTTATCGTTTGCCGGTATCTTTTAATTATACTTGGGTATTAGCTGTATAAAGGGATAAAATATTAAATATTATTTAATGGGGTAAGCAGTATGCGCCGCGCAGAGTTTAAAATAAAAGTTTGGCGAGCTCTAAAAAAAATTCCTCGAGGCCGGATAACGACTTATAAAGAGTTAGCCAGATTTTTAGGTCGGCCTAAAGCCGTGCGCGCCGTCGGCAATGCCTGCGGACGAAATCCTGACGCGCCCAGAGTGCCTTGCCACCGGGTAGTAAAAAGCGACGGCAGCTTAGGCGGGTATAGCGGTGGAGTTAGTAAAAAAATAGAGTTGTTAAAAAGAGAGGGTATAAAAATAAAAAACAGGCAAGTGGAAAATTTTGAAAATATTTTTTATAGTTTTACATAAAAACGACATTAGATGTCTTTTTTTAGTTGAAAAATTTTTTAAAATTATTATAATAAAAAAAGATGCAACAAAATTAGTTGCTTAATCGTATAATAATCAGGGCCAATAAAAATAAGTTGGCTAATTTTAAATTAATTTTTTAAATCTATGGACAACAATCTTAAAAAAACATTTATAACGATTTTAGTCACTTCTATTATCGTTAGTTCAACTTTTGGATCGGTTATGGGTTTTTGGGCGGGTAATTTAGCTAATAACCAGCTAAATTTAGGAAATTTATTTAATTTCATTAAGCCATCGTCGGGTAATGAAAAAATAATTAAAGTAAGCGAAGAGTCGGCCGTTATTACTGCGGTGGAAAAAGTATCGCCGGCTGTCGTAAGTATTATTATCACAAAAAATTTGCCTAACATTCAGAGATATTACAATCCTTTTGGGTCGGAATTTTTTCGCCAATTTTTTGGTTCAGACTTTCCTGATTTTTTTGGTTCAGAAATGCCGCGGAACAATCAGCCCGAGGGCGGTACTATTAAGCAGGAAATCGGCGGCGGCACAGGCTTTATTATTGCTAAAGATGGTTTTATCGTAACCAATAAACACGTAATCATTGATCCGGACGCAGAATATACGGTTTTAATGAATGATGAAAAAAAATACGCAGCCAAAGTTTTAGCTCAAGACCCGGTAAACGACATCGCGGTTTTAAAGGTAGACGCTAATAATTTGCCGACAGTGGAACTGGGCGATAGCGCAAATTTAAAAGTCGGGCAGACCGTAATCGCGATCGGCAACGCTCTGGGTGAATTCAGGAATACGGTATCTACCGGCGTTATTTCCGGATTGGCCCGTTCGGTAACGGCCGGCGGAGCTGGTATTGGAAGCGAACAATTAATAAATGTTATCCAGACGGACGCTTCAATTAATCCGGGTAATTCCGGCGGGCCTCTTTTAAATATTGCCGGCCAAGTCATCGGCATTAACACAGCCATGGCTCAAGGCGCGCAAAATATCGGTTTTGCCATACCTGTCAACGAAATTAAAAATACTATTGATAGCATAAAAAAGTTTGGCAGGATTGTTAGGCCTTGGCTCGGGGTCAGATATGTAATCGTTAACAAGGCGATTGTTGAAGCCAATAAATTAGAGGTTGATTATGGAGCAATTATTTCTCGAGGCCAAAACGCGTCTGATCTGGCCGTTATACCTGGTAGTCCGGCGGATAAAGCCGGATTGGTTGAAAACGACATTATTTTGAAAATTAATCCTTCGGGTGGCTCGGGACAGGCTGGCCAAAAAATAACCGAGGAAAATCCTTTGGCTAATATTATTGCAAAATTAAAGCCTGGCGATGAAATAACTTTGCGTGTTATGCATCAAAGCAAAGAAAAAGACGTAAAAGTTAAATTAGAGGAAATGAAATAAAATTTCTTGATTTTAATGGCGTAACAGGCTAGAATGAAATTATAGTATATATGTAAACAAATTAGTTGGCTTATATTTATTATATGGAAAATTTATTGAAAAATTTGGAAGAACTAAGAGAACGCCTCCTGGATACTTGGAGGTTGCTTTGACCTGGACCGCCAAATTGAAAAAGTTCATGAATTGAAAGTTGAAATGTCCAGGCCTGATTTTTGGCACGACCAGGAAAGAGCCGTGATTTTAAGCAGGCAAGCCGAAGAGTATGAGTCTGAAATAATAAAATGGGAAAATTTAAAAAAAGAAATTACTGATTTAGAGCAATTTGTAGCCGAAGCCGCAAGAGTAAAAGATTTATCAATTGCCGGCGAGGCTGATGAAAAATATAACGAACTCAAGCTTCAATATGAGGAACTTGAGTTTTTTGTTTTATTTTCCGGAAAATATGACCGTTCTAACGCCATAATTTCTATCCATGCGGGTACGGGCGGAGTTGACGCGCAAGATTGGGCGCAAATTTTAGAACGCATGTTTTTGCGTTTTGCCGAGAAAAAAAATTGGAAGACCGAATTGGTCGACCGGACGGTCGGCAACGAAGCCGGCATAAAAAGCGCCAGCTACCGTATTATCGGCAGCTGGGCGTATGGCTATTTAAAAAGCGAATCCGGTGTGCACCGCTTAGTGCGCATTTCCCCGTTTGACGCGGAAAAAATGCGCCATACTTCGTTCGCCTTAGCGGAAGTTATTCCGGAATTGCCGGAAACCGAAGATATAATTTTGCGTGATAGCGATTTGCGCATTGACGTTTTTCGCTCATCCGGCCCCGGCGGGCAAAGCGTTAACAAAACCGATTCGGCCGTGCGCGTCGTACATCTTCCGACCGGCTTAACCGTGGCCTGCCAAACCCAGAGATCCCAGCATCAGAACAAAGAGACCGCTTTGCGTATTTTAAAAGCCAAATTATTTAAGCTTGAAGAGGAAAAAAAAGGCGATGAAGAGAAAAAAATGCGCGGCGAGGCGCAAAAAGCCGAATGGGGCAAGCAGATCCGCTCTTACGTTATGCAGCCTTATCAAATGGTTAAAGACCATCGCACCGAGCATGAAACTTCGGATATACAAAAAGTTTTAGACGGCGGCTTAGATGAATTTATGGAAGTGTACTTAAGAAAGAAAAAGATTAAAACAAAATAAATAATTAAGTCGTTTTTTAATTTTTATATAAAATTTAAAATTAAATTAAAATTTTATGGCAAACATTATAAAAATTATTAAAGAACGCCGAAGCGTGCGCCAATATAAGGATAAGGCCATTCCGGCCGAGGTCATAGAAGAGCTTAAGCAGGCTTTAATCTGGGCGCCGTCAGCCGGAAATTCACAAGCCAGGAAATTTTATTTTGTTTTTAATCAGGAGATAAAAAATAAATTGGCGGAAAATTCCGCGGTCAATAACAAAAGGTTCATGTTGCAGGCGCCGCTAATCATCGTGGCCTGCACCGACGAAACAAAAATAGCGAGATTCGGCGAACGTGGCAAAAACGTTTATTTAATTACCGATGTCTCTTCCAGCCTGCAGAACGCTTCTTTAGTCGCTCATGAACATGGTCTGGGTTCATGCTGGGTAGGCAGTTTTCAGGAAGGGGCGGTAAGAAAAGTTTTAAATTTACCGGCTAATTTATGTCCTATTTTAATTTTGACAGTCGGTTATCCGGCCGAAACGCCTGAAGCTAAAGCCAGAGTTGGCGTAGACGAGGCGATAACGGATATAAAGTAAAGATATTTAAGCGACAATCCGATATTTGCCGTTAATTATGAATTTTCAAGAAGGCCTATTTTTACCCAAATCTAAAATTTTTTTAACCGCTTGTTTGGTTTTTATTTTTGGCGTGGCGCTAGCTTCGTTTTTGCCGGTTGAATATTTATCTCATAAAATTTGGTGGTTTGCGGCTGCCATATTTTTTTTAATTTTAACTATTTTGTTTTGGCGGTTCAGCGAAGAGACGGGGATTAAATACGCCTGTTTATTTTTTTTACTGATTGCCGTATTATTTTTTTCCGTTTGGCGCTACGGTTTGAGTTTGCCGGAAAATACGCCTGATAAAATTTGGCATTATAACGGCAAAACAATAACTGCGCGGGGGTTTATAGCAAGCGAGCCGGATATTAGAGACGCAAGCCAAAAATTGGAAATTAAGGTTGAGTCGATTAATGAATTGCCAGGCCGCTTAATTTCCGGAAAAATATTGGCAACTGCCGGCCTTTATCCGGAATATAAATACGGTGATCGGCTGGAGATTGAGTGCGAGCTTGAACAACCGGAAGAATTTAAAGGTTTTGCTTACGATCGTTATTTAAGTCGCTTTGATATATATTCTGTTTGCTATTATCCCGGCGTAAAATTTATCTCGGGCGGTGGCGGGAACTATATTTATTCCAAAATTTTTTCTTTAAAAACTAAATTAACCGGCTTAATCGATACGGGCTTAAGCGAGCCGGAATCAAGCTTGGCCAGGCCGATTGTTTTTGGCGGGCAACGCGGCTTAGAGCAAAGAATTCGCGATGATTTTCAAAAAGTAGGCTTAACCCATATTATGGCCGTATCCGGTTTTAACGTCAGTATTTTAGCGGTTGTTATTATGGCCGTGCTTTTGGCGTTAGGCATAAATCGCCGGCGCGCTTTTTATATAGCCGTAATTTTTTTAGCCGCTTATATAGTTTTAGTCGGTTTGCCGGCTTCGGCCATGCGCGCCGGGTTAATGGGATTTTTAGTTCTCTGGGCGTTAAAACTCGGCCGGTTTAATAAAATTACCAATTCACTGGTTCTAACCGCGGTTATAATGCTTTTATTTAATCCGAAAATTTTGCGCGATGACGTTGGTTTTCAGTTATCCTTTCTGGCTATTGCCGGCCTGGTTTACGTTTACCCGCTTTTAGAAGCGATACGGCAAAAAATTAAATTGCCGAAGCTAAAAGGCGTAAGCGACGCGCTTTTAATAACTTTAGCCGCTCAAGTTTTTACGTTGCCGATTTTAGCTTATAATTTTTCGCAAATTTCTTTAATTTCACCTCTGGCCAATCTGGCCGTCTTATGGGCTTTGCCGATTTTAACTATTTTAATTTTAATCGCTTTGCCTTTAAGCGCGATTTTACCAAGCTTGTCTTTTATATTTTTTCTTCCGAGCTTAATTTTAACTAAATATATTTTAACCGCGGTTAAATATATGGCAAAAATTCCTTATGGTTATATGGAAATAAATTATTTATGGCGCGGCTGGATGATTATTTATTATGTTATTGTTATTTTCGCAGTTATTAAATTAAGGAAGTCAAAATTGTTAAAGCAGGAGATAAATGGTAAAATATAGATAATAAATTTAAAATTATGAAAAAAATAAATTTTTGCTTAATTTTCTCGGTAATTTTATTGGCGGTAATTTTTATTTTTAGTTATCCGGCCAAAGCTGAAGTCGGTTATGATTTAAAAGCCGACAGTATCAGCGTTAGTCCGGCTTCTCCGGAATTAAATACTTCTGCGACTATAACGGCGAAAGTTAAAAATCTCGGCAGTGAGTTTATTTTAAGTTTCCCTTTAAAATACAGTATTAATTTCAGTAACTTTACCGCTGAGGGTACGGCCGCGATTTCTCCGGCGATAAATACATTAATTAAAACCAATGACTATATAACTTTTACTTTGCGCGGCTCATTTAAAAAAATCGGGCAAAATACTTTAAATTTTAGCGTTGACCCGGCGGGATTTTTAACCGAAAGCGCAACCAATAATAATTCGGTCAGTTCCACCATAACCGTAACCGGCTACGACTTGGCGGTTGAAAGCATAACGGTTTTACCGGCCAATCCAATCATCAATCAGGATTGCAATATTTATGTAAAAGTTAAAAATAACAGCTCTTATAATTTATATTCGGAAACCGGTTTAAATATTATAAAAAGCTTTCCCGATTTTTCTATTATCAATGCTTCAAACACCAGACCGTCGCTGTCTAACGTAATTAGCTCCGGCAATTATCTTTATTATGGCTATGAAGGCAAATTTTTAACCAACGGCGAAAAGCTGCTTAGCTTTACCATCGATCCGGACGACGTTTTAAAGCAAAGCGATTTAGCCAATAATGTTTTAACTAAAAAAATCAGCGCTTATTTGCCGAGTGAAACCGATTTAATCATAGATTCGGCGGTATTTGATCAGGACAAGCTTGTAGTCGGCACGCCTTTTACTTTGACTATCGGTATAAAAAATATCGGTAAAACTTCATTAATATCACATTTAGGTTTTAGTAAAACGGAGCTTATTATTAATTTGCCGTATTTTAATTATGATTTAGCAAATTATTTGACGGCTGACGATTATCCGACGCTCTTCGCCCCGCTTAACCCTAACGGCATCTTCCATTATAAATTTTATGGCTATTTTAATAAACCGGGTAGTTTTGATTTAAGTTTTTCTTTGAATAATAATAAGCAGATTCTTGAATCAAATTATGATAATAATGCCACTACCACCAAAGCGCAAGTATATAATAGCTTGGCTGAGGCGGAAGATTTTTCCATTATTGCAAAAAGCGTCAGCTTAGTCAGCTCAACCACAGCCATTATTAATTGGCAAACCAATTTAAAAACCACCGGAATTTTAAATTATAATTCAGCGCATGACAGCGTTAATGTTAATACCATTAATGT
The DNA here is from genome assembly GCA_964526325.1 of uncultured Gammaproteobacteria bacterium. GTDB lineage: Bacteria > Patescibacteriota > Patescibacteriia > Patescibacteriales > GWC2-42-12 > JACPHD01. The sequence goes on along the minus strand of CAZGKM010000001.1, from coordinate 72,342 downwards.
TACCGATAATGTAACCGATCACAAAATAACTTTAGATAAATTAACTCCGGGCGCCAATTATATATACATGATTACAGCCAGAAACGGTACGGCGGAAAAAGTTGATATGCTGAATAATTTTTCTATGCCGGCGAATGACGCCGTTCGGATTGTTTCCGGTCCGGCGGTTAGCGTTAGCGATAAAACTGCGGTTTTCAATTGGACTACCAATATAACTTCCACGTCTAAAGTTTATTATAAAAAACAAGGAGCTAATAGTTTCAGTAATGCCGGTAGCGAGACGGCCGTGATCGGCCATAAAATTGAATTAAATAATTTGGCCGTTGGCTTGTATGATTATTTTTTAAGCTCAATCAGCACGCAAAAAACCAATATTAAAACCTCCTTGGCGGTTTTTGAGATAAAGGACGCGCTTGAAACGCCGGCCGGTACGGAAGCGTCTGGTTCAGAGAGTTCCTTAAATACCGGACAGACCGCGGCGGTTTCTTCGGTCGCGGTTTTGTCGGTTGTCGATAGCGGTCTCTATAATCAGCTAAAAGGCAAAATAATGCTAAAAGTGCAAAGTAAAGGCGAAGCCTATTATATTAGCTATAAAGAAAAGAAATTATATTATTTGGGACGTCCGGCTGACGCTTTTCAGGTAATAAGAAATCAGGGCGCTGGTATCACTAATTCCAATTTAGCTAAAATTCCGATCGGTTTAGGCGCTTTAAGCGGCGCCGATACGGATAATGACGGCTTGCCGGATACTTTTGAAGAAGCTATCGGCACGGATAAAAATAAGGCCGATTCGGACGGCGACGGGATTAACGATAAAGACGAATTAATAGCCGGTTACGCTCCATGGGCAAAAAATATAAAAATAAATTATGACAATAATTTTTCCGTTGTTCAAAAAGGCAAAATATTTTTGCAAGTGGAAAGCCGCGGCGAGGCTTGGTATGTTAATCCGGCTGACGGTAAAAGATATTTTCTGGCGCGTCCGGCCGATGCTTTTAATATCATGCGCCAATTAGGCTTAGGCATAACCAATAGTAATTTTGAGAAGTTGGCAGGGAAATAAAAACATAAATTAAGCCTAATTTTAAGATAATTTATTTATACTATCTAAGTTATATAAAATAATTAATAATCTATGAAAAAAAAGATTTTATTTTTAATTTTGTTATCTTTTGGTTTATTGCCAGCCAATTTTGTAATGGCTGATGGCGGTATGATTCCTTACTATCAGGGAGAAGATAAAGATATTTATGAGCCATCGCAAACATCTTTAATTACTCACAGCGACGGGAAAGAAGATTTATATTTAAAAGTAAATTATGAAGGAGAAACTAACAAATTTGTTTGGGTTATTCCAACTCCTAGTTTTCCTAAAGCCAGTAAAGCCCCTAAAGATATTTTTGAAGAATTGTCAGTAGTAACCAACGAAAAATTGCAGCCATGGGGGAATGCGGATAGTTTTAATGGATCAAAAGCATTAGCTAATATTGACGTTATCGTTCATAGCCAGGAACAAATAGGTATTTATAAAATAACGGTTTTATCTGCGACCGGAGCGAATGGCTTATTTGATTGGTTAAATAATAATGGTTATAAAGTTAACCAAGAGATTAAGCAGGTGCTTGATTGGTATGTAGGGAAAAAATGGTATTTTACAGCTGTTAAAATAAATCCACAAGAAAAAATCGTTGTAGCAGTAGAGGAATTTAAAAAATTTGATGATACTGTAAATAATGATAATTTTTTAGAAAAATTTTCTGATTATTATATAAATTCTTTAAAATTCAGCAATTATCAAAAAGCTTTAAATTTTTTTGAAGTGTTAAAAATTATTTCATCAGAGAGCGAGAAGAGTTCGCCGAGCCAGATAGAATTTTTAAATACAATAGAGAGCGAGGGGATGAAAAATTATACCGATGAAAAATGGGCAGAATATAAAAAAGAGATTAAAGATAGTTTGTCAAAAATTATAAGTGATTCAGCTTCAAATCCAGATACAATTACTAAATATGATAATTATATTGAACCGATAAAAATCAGCTTCGCTGTCAATACCATAGTTTATCCTTTAAAAATATCACAAATATCCACAAAAGTTCCGCAAAATAGCGGCGAATCAATTAAAACAAACGAAATTTTACTTTATGTTTTATCTGATAAGCAAGTAACCGCGCCCGGGTTTAGCAATGAATATGCGCAAACCGTTAATGTCGCAAAGTTAACAGAAATAACTGAGCACATAAATAGTATAGATTTAAATAGCTTAAAAGAAATAATCGGGGATAAAACTTATAATTTAACTAAGCTGCGCCGAGATTTTTCCAAAGTAGAAATGGATGAAGATGTTTATTTGATTGACGGCGATAGTTATAAGCCGATAACAGGCGAAACTACGGAATCTTTAATGGCTTATTATAAAGGCAATCAAGACTATTTAAAAGCAAAAAATAAAGTTCTGGGGAGTGCCCTGGCCGATCGTTTAAAAGGGAAAATTGTGATAAAAATTGAGGACGGTGGCAAGGCTTATTATATAAATCCGACAACAAAATATTATTATTATTTAGGACGGCCGAATGACGCTTTTAATGTGATGAAAGAGCAGGCCGTGGGAACGACCGATACGGATTTATCAAAAATTCAGATAGGGCTAGCTGATTTATCAGGGACCGACACGGATAGCGATGGTCTTTCTGATATTTTTGAAGATGCTATCAAGACAAATAAAAATAAAAGCGATAGCGATAATGATGGCTATAATGATAAAAAAGAAGTAGAAAGTGGATATAATCCTAACGGTAGCGGTAAATTAAATTATAATAATAATTTTAGCAATTACCAAAAGGGAAGAATATTATTGCAAGTAGAGCATAAAGGCGAGGCCTGGTATATTAATCCGGCTGACGGCAAAAGATATTTTCTCGGACGGCCACAAGACGCTTTTACTATTATGAAAAATTTAGGTTTAGGCATAACCAATAACGACTTTAGTAATCTTTAATTCGGAATTTTTTATTTATGCCATCTAAGTTATATAAAATACTGTTAATTTTAGGAATAGTTGCCTGTGCAGTAGCTATTCTTTTATTTTGGCTATACTGGCGAGCGCCGAAAAATTTGGAAGTGGATTTTTTGGACGTGGGGCAAGGCGATGCGATTTTAATTAAAGCGCCGGGCGGACAGAATATATTGATAGACGGTGGGCCGGACAAAACCGTGATTAAGCGCCTTGGAGAAAACTTGCCTTGGTGGGACAAACAGATCGATTTAATGGTATTAACCCATCCGCACGACGATCATGTCACCGGCTTAATAGACGTTTTAAAAAGATTTAAGGTAGAAAAAATTTTGTACACCGGCGCGGCCCACAGCGCGCCTAATTATTTAGCCTGGCTGAAATTAGTGCGCGATAAAAAGATTTCTTTGGTTATTATTGATAAAAAGCAAACTATTGATTTAAGCCAAGAAGTTAAAATGGAGATTTTATATCCAGACGGAAGCTTATTAAATAAAACTTTAGCCGATTTAAATGACAGTTCGATAATATTAAAATTGATTTATGGTAAAAATAAATTTTTATTAACCGGCGATGCCAGCGAAAAAGTTGAAGCAACGCTTTTGGCTAACGGCGATGATTTGAGCGTTGATGTTTTAAAAGTAGCTCATCATGGGTCGCAGTATTCTTCGAGCGAGGAATTTTTAGGAAAAGTCAAGCCGCGAATCGCCGTTATTATGGCAGGCAAAGATAATGATTTCGGGCATCCAAATTTAAGGATTATAAAACGGCTGGAAAGAATCGGAGCGGAAATTTTTAGGACAGACGAGAAAGGGACGGTTAAAATTTTAAGCGATGGGGTAAAAATTAAAACGTATTGATGTCGTTTCGGAGCATTACTGGCAGAGCGATAGAATTTATTTTGTGTTGAAAAATGAAATCTTGTCGTCTGCCTGCCGGCAGGCATGGTTGCTCGTCTCTCGCTCCCTTCAGGATGACAAAAAAACCATCTTGCCATTTTTGAAAAAAATGATATAATTTACGGTAATCACCTTGAAAGGTGTAGTTTATTTTTAATAAAAATAATTATGGCAAAAAGCAATAAGAAAATTTTAGTGGTAGAGGATGATTCTATGATAAGTTCAATGTATAAAACAAAATTTGAAGCAGACGGTTTTGATGTTTTTGTCGCCGATAATGGCGCTATGGGTCTGGAATTAGCTAAAAAAGAAAAGCCGGATATTATTATGTTAGATGTAATTTTGCCGCAATTGGATGGATTTTCCGTTCTGGAACAGATAAAACAAGACGAGACCATAAAAAAAATTCCGGTAATTATGTTAACTAATTTGGGTACTGACGAAGACAGGCAAAAAGGAGAAAAAATGGGCGCTTTTGATTATTTGGTAAAGGCCAGCTTGACTCCGGGGCAAGTTAGTGAAAAGATTAAGCAAGCCATAAAGATTAAAAAATAATAATTATATATGCAACATCCAAAGCAAGAAAAAACATTGGTTATAATAAAGCCGGACGGCATTCAAAGATCGCTGATCGGTGAAATTATCCGCCGTTATGAAAGAACCGGGCTTAAATTATTATCTTTAAAAATGGTTATACCCACCGAAGAAATGGCTATTCGACATTATTACGAAGTAGGCGGAGACGCCTGGCTTGAAGAAGTCGGCAGAAAAGCGCGGGCGGCTTATGAAAAGAAGGGTTTAAAATCTCCTTACGATACCAATATGGAAAATGGCACTGCGGTTATGAAAAGCAATGCTAAATATTTAAGCTCCGGACCGGTTATCGCCATGGTCTGGCAAGGCAATAGCGCCGTCGGCTTGGTTAGAAAAATTACCGGCGGCACCGAACCTCTAACTTCCGACGTCGGGACTATCAGAGGAGATTTAACACTTGATTCTTACGCTATTGCCGATTTAGATCAAAGAAGCGTCAGAAATTTAATTCATGCTTCCGGCACCGTAGAAGATGCGGAAAAAGAAATAAAAATTTGGTTTAGTAAAGACGAATTGCATAATTACAGGCTAATTCAAGAACAGATTTTATATGATGTTAATCTGGATGGTTTAAAAGAATAAATAAGCTTATAGATTGACTAATTTTAATTTTTGCCATATAATTGTGGATAAGTATATGAATAATACAATCGCCAAAAAAATAACGTTAATTTTACAGACCATTATTTTGGGCGTTATTTTTATTGATTTAAAATCATCGGGCGGTTGAAAATAATAAAAAATTTGTGTAAATATAAAAGAAACCGCCCAAAACAAGGCGGTTTTTTTGAATGATCTTTTAAATAAAATGTTTTTATGGGTAAAAATAAACAATAATAACAAATGGAGGGGAAAGTATGACAAACAAAGAAAAGGATTTTGGCGATTGCGGAGCTAATATGGTTATGGCTGTTTGCGAACTTTCAACGCAAAAAAATCGTGCACGACTGGATTGTCAGAAAACTAGTTTAGATGAAAAGATCAGGTTATTTACTAGACCGGTAACCTTGGGTCATTTACCGGGTCCGATCAGTGATCCGACGCCTGTAGATTAGTATTTCACGAAGGCAGGGAGCGTGCTTAAATAAGTACGTTCCTCTGCTTTCCCTTTTTTACAAATTTTTTTCTGGGGGGATAAAAAAAGGGGGGGGTAATGGAGGCAAACTGGAACGAGATATGCTCTTTCTATTTTAAGGGTATGAACCTATTTATTCAATCTAATCCTTTAGAATTCATGAAAATGGTTAAGGCTGAGGAAGTTGATATTCAAGGAGCATGCCCTACGGAAAAAGCATTTTGGCTTTTTGTCGGCATGGGTAAATCTTTAGTAAAATAAAAAAGGAGGGGTGAAAATGGACAAACAAGCAGTTTTTGGCCAAGCGAAGGTGGTTGGAGGAGAGAACGAACTTCATGCCAGTTTTATGAAAACTTGTTCTAAATGTGGGTTTCCCGGCGGGGTAGGAGAAAATTCCGAAATTTGCATAAGATGCCAAAATTTTCAGGAGTCAAAACAAATGGTTAGCGCTTAAAATAAAATAGGAGTTAACATTTGTGGGGGCGAAGATAATTTATATCTCGCCCTCTTTTTTTATCTTAAATTTTAGGATAAAAGACACAGGACTTGATTTTTATGTCATATTTGTTATAATTATCCACAGGTAGTAGAAAAACTATCGTTTTTCAATTAATTATGAATAAGACAATACAAAAAACCGTTTTTAACTTTTACTTTTATTTTTTCCGACGGAGAGCGGTTTTTTGTGGTGTTTTAACTAGTTGATCATAAGTTAAAACTCACTAGGGAAACGAACCGGCTCTCCGAAAGGCGAGCCGGTTTTATTTTATATAACGCTCATTAAAACAACAAATAGGAGGAAAAATTAGAATGAATTTTGCGATTTTGATTAACTGGGGCAATGGTTTTAAGGTTAAGGCAATCGGCAAAACCCAGGAAGAATTGGGTGAAATCGATAATGTTAATAATTGGGTGGTAAAAGGAATCCGCCTGCAACTCTATGAGTTAATCGGCCCGAATGAATTAAATGATTTTGAAATTTTACAAACACCCAAGAGAGGATTGACATGTGTTTAATTATTATTTGCCATAAATGCGGCAGAAAGCAAAGATTTACAGGCAAAAAGAGCCAAATTAGCAGGAATGATATTCGCTGCGTTAATTGTAAAGAAAAAATAAATTTTTTCAAAAAAGGCAATGGGAAATTCGCAAAAATCTAATTTAAAAAACGGAGGTGAAAAATGGCAGAAGAAACAACGGAAATTTGGGAACTAACGCCAGAAGATGAAAAAAGAGAGGCAGAGGCAGGAGTATTGCTGCATAAAATTTTAGGTTCAGAAGAAAAAAAGGAGGCCGTTACCGTTCCAAGAACTAGTCTTTGTCTTTAAGCCAAAAAGCCGCGATCGCTGTTATTTAAAACAGCGGCGCGGCTATTTTTTTTGCTTAAAATATTTTCTGGTTTTGATATATTGCCTGAATGTAATATAATATAAATAGATGCAATATTTTGAATAAGCGGAATTTTTGTAATACTGGTTAATAATATAAAAGAAGTATTTATTGACAGGCAGAATTATTTATCAGGATATAGTATAATGGCAGTACCCGCCCGCCTAGCTTGCCGGGATATAGTATAATGGCAGTACGCGAGCACTTGCGCCGTTAAATTTATCGGGGCGTTGTATAATGGTAGTACGCAAGGCTGGGGGTCTTGTAGCGAGAGTTCGATTCTCTCCGCCCCGACTGTGTATTTAACGGGGTAAAGGTGCTTGTAGCCCCGGTCCGATTCCGGGTATCCCGATAGACTAGGCAAGCGGGCGCGGCGCAAGGTCGGTGGCCTTGATTTTATACGGGGTAGCGGTGGTTCGTTTCTCCCTATCTTGGCATGAAGAGACTTTGAGCGGCTTAAATTAATAAATATAATTCATGGAAAATAATTGGCATGCAAAATTAGAGTTTGATATTTTGAAACAACTGCAATCTGATGATAACGGCTTAAGTTTTGAAGCGGCGGCAGACAGGCTGAAAAAATACGGTGAAAACAGGCTGCTGGAAATAAAAGTAGATAATCCGGCCATTATTTTTTTTCGCCAATTTCAAAGTCCGTTAATTTATGTTTTATTGATTGCCGCTTCGATAATTTTTGCCATGTCTGAAATTGTTGACGGTTCAATTATCTTAGCCATATTGATTTTTAATGCCGTTATCGGCGCTATTCAGGAAGGCAAAGCGCAAAATACGCTATTAGCTCTTAAGAATTTTGTAGAAACTAAAGCCGTAGTTTTACGCCAAGGCAGAGAAATGATTATTTCTGACAGCGAAGTCGTGCCGGGAGATATTATAATTTTACAAGAAGGGGAAAAGATTCCGGCTGATGCGCGCATAATTTTGTCCCATAATTTAAATATTAACGAATCAATGCTTACCGGAGAATCGGAACCGGTTTATAAGATTAATGAAGTAATAAAGAAAAATAATATACAGATTCAAGAACAGAAAAACATGGTGTTTAAGGGTTCTTATATTTTATCAGGCAACGGCAAAGCGATTGTAGTAGAGACAGGTTTAAATACCGTTATCGGTAAAATAGCCCAAGAAATTCAGGCTATAGATACGGAAATGCCTTTTAAAACTAATATCAGATATTTAACCCGCTTGATTGTCGCGGCTGTTTCCGGCATCAGCGTTTTATTATTTTTTTTCGGCTTGGCCTCGGGAAAACCAATAACCAACATGTTTATGACGGTAGTTTCTTTAGTCGTTTCCATGATTCCTGAAGGTTTGCCGATTGTTATGACCCTAGTTTTGGCTACGGGGGTTTGGCGGATGAGCAAACAGAATGTTTTAGTGAAAAAACTGCAAGCGGTTGAAGCTTTGGGCCAAGCGCGGATAATCGCGGTAGATAAAACCGGAACAATCACCAATAATGAAATGGTAGTGCAAAAAGTTTATTTAGACGGTAAAATGTTTGAAGTCAGTGGCGTCGGCTATGATCCTAGGGGTGAAATTAAATTTGAGGAAAAAGCGGTTTGTCTGCCTAATCATTCCAAACTTTTTTTTGCCGGTAAAATTGCCGTTTTTTGCGCTGACGCACGCATTATGTTTAATGAAAATTCCAAGCAATGGAGCGTGTCCGGCGATCCGACCGAAGCGGCGATGAATATTTTCGGACAAAAACTCGGCTTTAATAAAGATCAATTAGAAAATGAATCACCGCTTATAGTAGATTTGCCTTTTGATTATAAGCTTAAATATCATGCTACGGTGCATCTTGTGGATGATAAAAAATTATTAGCCGTGGCCGGCGCTCCCGAAGAAATTTTAAAACTTTGCCAAAAAAATTGGCATGACGGTAAAAGTTTTCCGTTAAAGGATAAAGAAAAAGAAAAATTGGAATCGGTATTTTTAGAAATGTCAAAGAAGGGAATGAGGGTAGTGGCCTTAGCGGTGAATTTCGACCCAGGCGATATTTTAAAAGCTGAAGAAATTAATAATTTAACTTTCGTAGGATTTTTAGGCATGAGAGATTCGCTTCGTTTAGAAGTAATTGAAGCCATTAAAAAGATAATTTCAGCCAATATCCGCGTTGTCATGATAACTGGAGATCATAAAAATACCGCGATTTCAATCGCTAAAGAAGCCGGTATCTATCATACCAACGATACTGTTTTAATCGGTCAAGAGATTGACGGTTTAAACGACAGAAGTTTGCAGGAAAAAATTTCGGCCTGTTCGGTTTTTGCCAGAGTTACGCCGAATCATAAATTAAGAATTATTCAAGCCTATAAAGCGCGCGGAGAAATTATTGCCATGACCGGAGACGGGGTTAATGATGCGCCTTCGCTCGTGGCCGCCGATTTAGGCGTTGCCATGGGCAGAATCGGCACTGAAGTAGCCAAAGAAGCTTCCGATATTGTGCTGCTCGACGATAATTTAAGCAACATAGTTTATGCCGTTGAAGAGGGGAGGAGTATTTATAAAACTATAAAGAAAGTTATTCTTTATCTATTTTCAACCAATGTAGGAGAAGTTTTAACCATTGCCGGAGCTTTAGCTATTAGTTTTCCTTTGCCATTATTGCCGGCGCATATTATCTGGCTCAATTTCGTAACCGACGGTTTTCTTGATGTAGCTCTAGCCATGGAGCCGAAAGAGAAAAAGCTTTTATCGGAAAAATTCAAGCGGCCGAATAAATATATTGTTGATGAGTTAATGGCTAAAAGGATAGTTATAATGGCTTTGCCCATGGCGATTGGGACACTTTATCTTTTTAGGCAGTATTTGCCTGCGGAAGGATTTATGCCGGCGGGTTTTGAAACCGATTTTGCTAAAGCCTGGACAGTCTCGCTAACAACCTTGGCAGTATTTCAGTGGTTTAATGCCTGGAATTGCCGTTCCGAGAGAAAATCGGTTTTTCGGACGAATCCTTTGTCCAATAAATTTTTAGTCGGCGCTACATTAATTGTTATTTCTTTGCAGCTTTTAGTCGTATATAATCCGGCAATGCAAAAAATTATGCGGACAGTTCCTTTGGAATTATCCGACTGGCTGACTATTATACCTGTCGCGGCTTCTGTAATATTTGTCGAAGAAGTAAGAAAGTTTTTTTATCGAAGAAAATTAACTAAAATTTAAAATATATATATGAAAATTTCAAACGAGGTAAAAATTTCTAACGATGCAAAAAATCAAAAACCGCAATTTTATTTTTTGCTGGTTTTGCTGATCGTAACTTTAGTTTTGTCATTTTATGTTTTACGGCCGTTTGCTTCAGTTTTTATTTTAGCTGTGGTTTTCACGGTAGTCTTTCAGCCTCTTTATCGCAAGATATTAAAGTATTCTTTTAATCACGAAGGCTTGGCAGCCGCGCTGACGGCTGTTGCCGTGGCGGTTATTATATTAACTCCGCTAATTTTTTTAGGCGTAAGAATTATAGATGAGTTGCGCCAGCTTTACATTTCCATGGTAGACGGCGGCGGTAAAGATAATTTTATAAATATATTTAACAGTTTGTCAGAAAATATTCGCCATTATTTTCTTCTGCCGCCGGCGTTTTCCATTGATTTCGGACAGTATTTTAAAGAGGGCTTAAGCTGGCTTTTAAATAATTTGGGCGGTTTATTTTCTAATTTTGCCAGTATCTTTGTTTCTTTTTTTATTTTTTTGGTTTCATTTTATTATTTACTTAAAGATGGCCATAAATTAAAGCAAGCGGTTATAGATTATAGCCCCTTAGCCGATCTTGACGACCAGATGATTTTGGATAAATTGGAGTTAGCCATCAGTTCGGTTGTTAAAGGCAGTTTCACGCTGGCTTTTATACAAGGCTTCTTAACCACTATTGGCTTTATGATTTTTGGCGTGCCTAACGCTATCCTTTGGGGAGCGGCTGCCTGTATAGCGGCCCTGGTTCCGAGTCTGGGCACCTCTCTGGTTTTTGTACCGGCGGTTATTTTAATGTTTGTCAGCGGGCAGGTATTTTCCGCGGTCGGCTTGCTACTTTGGGGGGCGCTAGCCGTCGGTTTGATAGATAATTTTTTAGGTCCGAAGCTTATCGGGCGCGGTATGAAACTGCATCCTTTATTAACACTTTTTTCAGTTTTCGGCGGATTGATTTTATTCGGACCGGTCGGCTTTATTTTGGGCCCGATTATTTTAAGTCTGCTTTTCGCCCTGATGCATATTTATTTTTATATTACGAACGACAGTGATAAAAAAGAGATCAAATAATAGATTTAAAAACGTCCCGCCCCGCCCCGCATATTGCGGGGCAGGGCGGGGCGTTTTTATGTATCTAAAAAAATAATAGGCTAAACCTTTTTAACTTTCGCCATCGTCTTAATGCATTTAGCGCAGACGACCATATTTTTTCCGTCTATTTTTTTTACCTGGAGATTTATAAATTGCCTTTTAATGGTTTTGATATTAGAGTGGGATCGGGAGGCGTCTTTAGTCGAACCTCGTCCGCAAACATCGCATCTTTTTGCCATACAAATTTTGTTTAATTATTTTTTAATAATTTCATACTAACAGCTTTTGAAGTAAAAAGCAAGATATGGTAAGATATAAGTAATTTTCAAATCTCAATTTTCAAATAATTTTCAATTATTAAATTATGTATTTATGGAATCGCAATTAATAATATTTCAAATTATCGTATTAATTTTTTCGGTAATCATCCATGAATATATGCACGGTTGGATGGCGAATTACTTAGGCGATCCAACCGCGAAGGATGCGGGAAGATTAACCATTAATCCAATACCTCATATAGATATTTGGGGCTCAATTATTTTGCCTTTTATGCTTGTGATCACTAAAATGCCTTTTTTATTCGGTTACGCTAAGCCCGTGCCATTTAATCCCTATAATTTACGGGATCAAAAATATGGCTCAGCTAAAGTGGCTCTGGCCGGCCCATTGTCAAATTTTGCGATAGCCTTGTTTTTTGGCTTATTATTGAGATTTTTTTCCGGTTATTTAATATCATTTAATCTTGTATTAATCGGTTTATTCCAAATAATAGTATATTTAAATATATTTTTAATGGTGTTGAATCTTCTGCCTATTCCGCCACTGGACGGCTCAAAAGTGTTGATGCCGTTTTTGCCTTATGATTGGCAGATGAATTTTTTAAAATTAGAGCAATTCGGTTTTGCCCTCGTTTTACTTTTCATTTTATTCGGTTTTTCTCTAATCATACCGGTTATAAATTTTTTATTTAAGCTGATTGTGGGAATTTAAGTAAATCTTTTGATCATGAGTTAAATTGTCATAAGTTGTGGTATTGGCGAATATAAAATTGTTTTTTAGCTTGAATAAAAAGAGTTTTTAGGTATTTTTACTGCCTCTTGACCGTTTTTATTCCTTGTGTTAAATTAATATAAGTAATTAAGTTTTACACATCCCGAAGCTTCGGGGTTTGTTTTAGTTATAAACGAATTTAGAAAAATTTATAATTTTAATATGCCAACATTCAATCAATTAGTCCGCAAAGGTAGAAAGTCATACAAAGCCAAAACCAAATCGCCGGCGCTGCAGTCAACGCTGGATACTTTGCATAGAAAAAGAACCGAATTATCCAAGGGAGCTCCTTTTAAGCGCGGAGTTTGTTTAAAGGTAACTACGACTACGCCGAAAAAGCCTAACTCAGCCTTAAGAAAAATCGCCCGCGTTAGATTGTCAAACGGCATGGAAGTAACCGCTTACATTCCCGGCATCGGCCATAATTTGCAAGAGCACTCCATTGTTTTGTTAAAAGGCGGAAAAACCAAAGATTTGCCAGGTGTCAGGTATAAAATAATCCGCGGCGTTTACGATACCCAGGGAGTTGAAGGACGAAGGCAAAGCCGCAGCTGCTACGGAGCGAAAACGCCAAAAGGTTAATTTTTTCAAAAAATATAATATATCAAGTAAAATAATGAATTTATGAGAGGAAAACCAGTCTCAAAAAGAAAAATACAAGTTGACGTAAAATATAAC
>CAZGKM010000001.1:47898-59239 GCA_964526325.1 uncultured Gammaproteobacteria bacterium | reverse complement strand
TATGAGAGGAAAACCAGTCTCAAAAAGAAAAATACAAGTTGACGTAAAATATAACGATCCTGATATCGCCAAGTTTATTAATTATATAATGGAGCGCGGCAAAAAGACCGTTGCGCAAAAAATTGTTTATAATTGCCTGGATCTTATTAAAGAGACGACAAAGCAAGATCCTAGACATGTTTTTAATAAGGCTTTAAAGCAGGTTAGCCCGCTCTTAGAAATTCGCGGACGTCGCATCGGCGGCGCTAATTATCAGATTCCGCATCAAGTTAGGGGTGAGCGCCGTTTTAATTTAGGCTGCCGCTGGATTATTAATGCGGCTCGCGCCAGGAAAGGCAAGTCAATGGCAGAAAAATTATCCATAGAAATTCTTGATGCGGCCAAAGGCGAAGGCACGGCCGTCAAAAAAAGAGCTGAAGTCCACCGCATGGCCGAAGCCAATAAAGCGTTTGCACATTTTTCCAGATAAATATGGCTTTGAATTATAAACAAAAAGGTTTTGGCTTAATAATTATTATAATTGCAATTTTAATAATCGCCGTTATCGCGCTTGGAATAACGAACCGGAAGGGTCAAGTTGAGCAAAGCAAAGAAATAAAAAATCAGGCGGTAGAAGATATAGAAAATATAAACAATAGTTTGGAAAAAAATAATTTGGAAGTACAAAATAATTTAAAATAATTTTGTATTTTTAATTCCTAAAAATTTATAAATTAGAAATTTTTTTATTATGCCCAGAGAATATTCGTTGGAAAAAACCAGAAATATCGGCATTATCGCCCATATTGACGCCGGCAAAACTACGGTTAGCGAGCGTATTTTATTTTATACCGGTAAAAAGCATAAAATCGGCGAAGTGCACGAAGGTGCGGCCGAAATGGATTGGATGGAGCAGGAACGCGAACGCGGCATTACTATTACCAGCGCCGCCACTACTTGTTTTTGGAAAGATTGCCGGATTAATTTGATTGATACGCCCGGACACGTTGATTTTACGGCCGAAGTAGAGCGCTCCCTTAGGGTCTTGGACGGCGGCGTAGTGGTTTTTGACGGCGTAGCCGGAGTAGAACCTCAATCAGAAACGGTTTGGCACCAGGCGGATAAATACAACGTACCTCGCATCGCTTTTATCAATAAGATGGATCGCACGGGAGCGAATTTTTATGCCGACCTGGAATCAATTTATAAAAGATTAACTAAACATGCTCATCCGATTCAGCTGCCGATTGGCGCTGAAGATCAATTTTTAGGCATAATCGATTTATTCGAAAGAAGGGCGCGTTTTTTTCTGGATGAGCTTGGCACTAAATGGGAAGATCGCGAGATTCCGGATGATATGAAAGAAAAAGCCGAAGAATATCGGTCAAAATTAATTGAAGCTATAGCCGATAATGATGAAACCTTGATGAATAAATATTTGGCCGGCGAAGAAATCGCCAACGAGGATTTAAAAAGAGTTTTGCGCCAAGCCGTTATTAATAATAAAATTGTACCGGTGCTTTGCGGCAGCGCTTTAAAAAATAAAGGCGTACAGTCTTTGCTCGACGCGGTAGTTGAATATTTGCCTTCGCCGTTGGATGTGCCGGTTATTACCGGTTTTAGCCCTGATGATAAAGAAAAGATTACCGAAGTTAAACCGTCCGATTCCGAACCTTTCGCGGCCTTAGCTTTTAAAATTGCCACCGATCCATACGTAGGCAAACTTTGTTTTATCAGAGTTTATAGCGGAGTTTTGCAATCAGGCTCTTATGTTTTAAATACTACTACCGGTAACCGCGAAAGAATCGGCCGTATTGTCAGGATGCATGCCAACCATCGTGAAGAAGTCCAGGAAGTTTATTCCGGAGAAATTGCCGCCGCCATCGGTTTAAAAGCCACGACTACCGGCAATACTTTGTGCGATGAAAACAGGCCGTTGGTTTTAGAATCAATTACTTTTCCCGAAACGGTTATATCTATCGCTATTGAGCCAAAAACCAAGGCCGATCAGGAAAAGATGGGCATGGCTTTATCAAAATTGGCCGAAGAAGATCCGACTTTTAGGGTAAGAAGCGATGAAGAAACCATGCAGACTATTATCGCCGGCATGGGGGAACTCCATTTAGACATAATCGTTGACCGAATGAAGCGTGAATTTAAGGTTGAAGCTAATGTCGGTAAGCCGCAAGTGGCTTATCGCGAAACCATCAAAAAATCGGCTGAAGCCGAAGGAAAATATATTAAACAATCGGGCGGGCGCGGCCAATACGGCCATTGCTGGCTTAAAGTTGAACCGAACGAAACCGGCAAAGGTTTTGAATTTCTTGATGAAGTCAAGGGCGGTTCAATTCCGCGTGAATATATACCGGCAATTGAAAAAGGCGTAAAAGAAGCTTTGGATAAAGGTATTTTAGCCGGTTATTCCATAGTTGATGTTAAGGTAACCGTATTTGAAGGTTCTTACCATGAAGTTGATTCTTCGGAAGCGGCCTTTAAGATTGCCGGCTCTATGGCATTTCAGGAAGCTTGCCGTAAAGCATCGCCGGTTATTTTGGAGCCGATTATGAAAGTTGAAGCGGTAACGCCGGAAGAATTTATGGGTGAAGTAATTGGCGACCTTAATTCAAAAAGAGCGCAAATCGAAGAAATGGGAGACCGCGCCAATGTTAAATTTATTAAAGCTAAAGTTCCCTTGGCCGCAATGTTCGGATACGCTACGCAGCTAAGATCAATGACGCAGGGCAGAGCTAGCTATAGCATGGAGTTTGCTTATTATTCCGAGGTGCCGAAAAATGTAGCTGAAGAGATTATCGGCGGCAAAGAGAAATAATCGTATATTTTTATTTGACATTTTGTCAGGTTAAAATATATAATGTAAATATTCTTTAGGATTAAATATGTTACCTATGCAAGACCAACTAGCTAAAGCGATTAATTTAGCAAAAAAAACCGGTGATAAATTAATTGTTTTTGACAGTTCAAAACCGGAGAATGTATTTGTTGTTTTATCCTTAAAAGATTATGAAAATTTGGTATTAGGCAAGAGCGAAGTTAGAGGCTTGACAGAAGATGAGTTACTTGATAAAATAAATCGCGATATTGCAATCTGGAAAAGCGACCAGTCAGATGCGGAAAATATTGAGACAATTCCCGATTATTTTAAAGATTTAACGGTTAAAGAAGAAAGTTTTGGGAAAGGGATAAAAAGGCCCGGCAACAGCTGGTCGATACCTCCAAGAAGAAAAATTAATGCCGAGGAAATAATCGAAGAAGACCGCCAATATTTGGAAGAATTGGCATTTTAAAAATTAATTTTTAAATTTTAATAATAAATTAAAGACGGCTGGGAGCCCGGCCTTATTAATTAATAAGGGCAAATAACCCCCCACCAAATATTGGTGGCGGGGGCCGTTAAGGAAAAATAAATATGGCAGCAGAAAAATTTGAACGCACAAAACCCCATGTTAACGTGGGGACAATCGGCCATGTTGATCATGGCAAAACGACTTTAACCGCGGCTATGCTTAAAGTACTTAAAAGCAAGGGCTTTAGAGCTTCGGAAAAAAACGTTGATCAGATCGACGCGGCTCCGGAAGAAAAGGCTCGAGGCATTACTATCGCCACTTGCCACGTTGAATATGAAACCGAGAAAAGGCATTATGCTCACGTTGACTGCCCCGGACACGCCGATTATGTAAAGAACATGATCACCGGCGCTGCCCAAATGGACGGTGCCATTCTCGTAGTAGCGGCCACTGACGGACCGATGCCTCAAACCAGAGAACATATTTTACTCGCCAGGCAAGTTGGCGTACCTTATATTGTTGTTTTCTTAAATAAATGCGACATGGTTGAAGATAAAGAATTGATTGATTTAGTTGAAGAAGAAATTCGCGATTTATTGAAGAAATATGAATTCCCGGGCGATACTACTACCATTATCAGAGGTTCGGCTTTAAAAGCTTTAGAAAATCCCAGCGGTGAATACGGCCAGGCGATTTTAGATTTGGCCAAAGCTTTGGATGAACATATTCCCGAACCGAAACGCGATACTGATAAGCCGTTTTTAATGCCTGTTGAAGATATTTTCTCGATTGAAGGACGCGGCACCGTGGTCACCGGCAGAATCGAAAGAGGTATAATTAAAGTAAACGAAGAAGTTGAAATAATCGGTTTGCGCGATACGCAAAAGACCGTAGTAACCGGAGTTGAAATGTTTAATAAATCTTTGGACGAAGGACGGGCCGGAGATAACGCCGGGTTGCTCTTGCGCGGCACTAAAAAGGATGAAGTTGAAAGAGGTCAGGTTTTGGCTAAAACCGGCACGGTTACTCCTCATACTGATTTTGAAGGCGAAGTCTTTATTTTAACCAAAGAAGAAGGCGGCAGGCACAAGCCATTCTTTAAAGGTTATAAACCACAATTTTATATCCGCACCACTGATGTTACCGGCGAAGTTGAACTACCTGAAGGCACTGAGATGGTTATGCCCGGCGATACGGTAAATTTGAAAATTAAATTGATTTCCCCGGTTGCTTTGGAAGAAAAGCAGAGATTCGCCATTCGCGAAGGCGGAAGAACCGTCGGAGCCGGCGTGGTTACTAAAATTATTAAGTAAGCCCCGTTAGATATTTACGTCTTTATTATAGGGAAAATGTTTATCCTCAGGATAATTTATTACGGATCAGATGATGATTTTAATAAATTATCTAACGGGGTAAACATTTAGTCCCGCTTATAATTATGGGCGGGATTATAATGTATATTTGATACATTAATGTTTATAACATTTTAATTTTAAAATTTAAGAAACATGACCGAAGCCAAAGACAAAAAGAAGATAGGGGCGATAGAGGCCAAATCAGAAACAAAAGCCAATGAAGATTCTAAACAAAGAATCCGCATTAAGATTAAAGCTTTTGACCACAAGATTATTGACCAGTCGACCAAGAATATCATTGATACCGCGCAAAGGACAGGAGCCCAAATTTATGGCCCCATACCCTTGCCAACGGAAAAAAAGAAGTATACAGTTAATAGTTCGACCTTTGTCCATAAAGATTCCAGGGATCAGTATGAGATTAGAATCCATAAAAGATTGGTAGATATTATTGATCCTACGGCTAAAACTATAGAATCTTTAACCAACCTTGGCCTGCCGGCCGGAGTTGATGTTGAAATTAAAATGTAAATTGTATATTTTATTATAATATTAATGAAGTTTTAGGCGGCTCCCTTGAAGGGAAAGGGCTTAAAAAATAATTAATATAATAGCGAGGTAAAATTCAACAAAACACGCCCAGTTAAATAATTTTGCCAAAGGCAAAATTCCCGCTTTGCGGGATTTAACGGGGTAAATCAGTTAAAATTAAATTCTGCATTTGTGGGAATTAATTTAAATTAACCGCCGCAGGCGGCTTTAAGACTGGTTTGTTGAAACAACCGGTTTTTTTAATCCTTTTTGAAAAAGTTTTTAAAGCATTTATGAAATTTATTATAGGCAAAAAAATTGAAATGACTCAAGTTTGGCAGGGCGAAAAGGTAATAGCCGTGACCAAGGTTCAGGCCGGGCCATGTCCGGTAGTACAGTTAAAAACTGAAGCTCAAGACGGTTATAATTCAGTTCAGCTTGGTTTTGGAGAAAAAAAAGAAAAAAATATCAGAAAACCCCAGCTCGGCCATCTAAAAAAAGCAAAAATTTTATCTAAAGACGGAAAAATTAATTTAAGGCATTCGCGTGAATTCAGAGATGAAAACAAAAATTTAAAAGTAGGCGATATAGTCTCGGTAGATACTTTCGAGATTGGCGATACGGTAAAGGTAATAGGCACTTCAAAAGGCAAAGGTTTTCAGGGCGACGTCAGAAGACATCATTTTCATGGACATAACGCTACTCATGGCACTAAAGATCAGGTTAGAACCGGCGGATCAATCGGCGCCGGCGGTCCACAGCATGTTTTTAAAGGTTTAAGAATGCCTGGACGGATGGGCAACACGCGAGCGACTGCCAGCAATTTAAAAATTGTTCAAATAGATAAAGAAAATAATATTTTATATATAAGCGGCGCTGTTCCTGGCGCGAGAAATGGTTTGGTTATGATTTCCGGCGAGGGCGAATTGAAAACTGTTCAGCCTATATCGGATAAAATGGATGAAGCTAAGCCGGTTGAAGCGGGCGAGATAAAGGCGGAAGTAAAAACGGAAGAAATTGCGGTCGCTGAAGCTGTAATAGAGAAAAAAGAAGAAGCGCCGGCTGAGGAAAATAAAAAATAATTATTATGTCAATTAAGATTAAAATTTATAACCAAAATGCCGAAGCGGCCGGGGAAATGGAACTTTCGCCAAAAGTTTTTGGCGTGAAAGTAAATGACGATTTAGTGCATCAGGCCGTTATAACCCAGATGGCCAACGAGAGGCAAGTTATCGCCCATACTAAAGACAGAAGCGAAGTCAGGGGCGGAGGTAAAAAACCATGGCGGCAGAAAGGCACCGGTAGAGCGCGCCATGGCTCAAGCCGATCACCGATCTGGATTGGCGGCGGGGTAACTTTTGGCCCGAGAAACGACAGAAATTTTAAAAAGAGAATTAATAAAAAAATGAAACAAAACGCCTTACTTATGGTTTTATCCGATAAGGCGGCGAGCGATAATTTTATAATATTGGATAAACTAGAAACGACAGAATTTAAGACAAAGATTTTTAACAAAATTATCAATGGTTTTGAAAACAAAATTTTAAAACCAAAAGAAAAAGTTAAGGCCGACGCCAAGAAAAAAAATGTAAAGCGAAGTTTTTTAATAATTGTTGATAAAGGCGATGAAAAATTAAGCTGTTCAGCCAGAAATTTAGTCGGCATTAAATTAATGAATACGGATAATATCAATATAGTTGACTTATTGAAATATAAAAATTTAATTTTAAATAAAGCAGCGGTTGAAAAATTAACCGAACGGTACGGCAAATAATCAAAACTATGGGTTTATTTAATAAAAAAACTGATGCCAAAAAACAGCCGGCCGTTAAGGACGTTAAGGTTAAAGATGCCAAAAATGCCGTAAAAACAGAAACGGAATCAAAGAGTATGAAAGATTTATACGGTGCGTCCGAAGCGGGGAAAATTAATCCAGTAGCTAAAGGCAGTGAAAAAAAATCTGTTTACGGCGATGCTTACAAGATAATTATGAAACCTTTAGTGACGGAGAAAGTAAGCGGTTTAGGCGTTTTAAATAAATATGTTTTTTCAGTAGCTAAAAATACCAATAAAATAGAAGTGGCTAAAGCTATTAAAGAAATTTACGGCATTAAACCCGTTAGCGTAAACATAATCAGAATGAGCGGAAAAAAGGCGCGTTACGGCCGGATTAGCGGCAGAAGGAAAGATTGGAAAAAAGCCATAATAACTTTGCCTAAAGGCGAAACTATTAAAGTATACGAAGGCGTGTAACAACACGCAAAAGAAACTAATAATTACGAAAAACACAAAAGATAAAATTAAGTTCGTAAAATAATTCGTTAATTTCGTTAGTATTAGTTAAATTAGTGTATAATAATATGGGAATAAAAAAAGTAAAACCTACATCACCGGGCAGAAGATCGGCAACCTTCGATGATTTTTCAGATATCACAAAAACTGAACCGGAAAAAAGTTTGATTATGATTAAAAAAGGCCAAGCCGGCAGAAATAACCAAGGCAAAATTACGGTAAGGCATCAAGGCGGCGGCGTTAAAAGATATGTCAGACAAATTGATTTTAAAAGGGATAAATTTGATATTCCGGGTAAAATAATGTCTATTGAATATGATCCTAATCGCGGCGCGCGAATCGGCTTGGTAAATTACAAAGACGGAGCGAAAAGATATATTGTTATGCCTTTAGGTTTGAATGTCGGCGATGAAATATTAAGTTCAAAAAATCAAATTGAAATAAAAACAGGTAATGCCATGCCGATTAAATTTATTTTACCGGGCATAGAGGTTAATAATATAGAATTAGAACCGGGCCGAGGCGCTAAAATCGCTCGCGGAGCAGGTAATTTGGTTTTTGTCATGGGCATTGAAGGTAATTATGCGCAAATTAAAATGCCGTCAGGAGAAATAAGATTAGTTAATAAAGAATGTCTTTGTACTGTCGGCCAGGTTTCCAATCCCGACAGAAGGCATATCACTATAGGGCGAGCCGGGAGGCAAAGATTGTTAGGTATTAGGCCAACGGTTAGAGGTACGGCTATGAATCCGGTTGATCATCCGCACGGCGGCGGCGAAGGCAAGCAGTCTATCGGCTTAAAGCATCCGAAAACTAAATGGGGTAAGCCGGCCTATGGCGTAAGAAGCAGAAAAAATAAAAAAAGATCAAACAGGTTAATTATCCGGAGAAGAAAAAAATAATTTAAAATAGATAATATATGACCAGATCACTAAAAAAGGGACCATACATAAACGAAAGATTATTGAAAAAGATAAAAGCCTTGCGCCCCGGCGACAAGACAATAATCAAGGTTTGGGACAGGTCTTGTACGATTACGCCGGAAATGGTAGGCTTTACAATCGGCGTGCATAACGGCAAGCAGCATACCCCGGTTTTCATAGTGGAAAATATGGTTGGACATAAATTAGGTGAATTTTCGCCGACCAGAAAGTTCGTCGGCCACGGCGGTAAGATGGCTAAAGACCAGGCCAAGGAAACTACGGCGGCTCCGGCTCCAAGAGCAGGCAAATAAAAATTAAAATATAATATCAAGTTAAATAAAATATATATGGACGTCAAAGCAAAAGTAAAATTTATCAAGATGTCTCCGACTAAAATACGCTTAGTAACCAATCTTATTAAGAGAATGCCGGTTGAAAAAGCCTTAAATCAGTTGCAGTTTATTAATAAATTGGCAACCGGTCCGGTGGCTAAATTAATTAAGTCAGCCGTGGCTAACGCCGAGCATAATTTTGAATTGGAAAAAGATAATTTATTTATAAAAGAATTAAGAGTTGACGAAGGCCCGACTTTAAAACGTTCAATGCCTCGGGCGCATGGCAGAGCGACGCCAATCAGAAAAAGAACCAGCCATATTAATTTAATTTTAGGTGAAATTAAAGATTCTGGCGCCAAAAAAGTCAAGAAGCAAGAAATCGCCGCGCCGGTAAAATTAGAAGCACAGCCCAAAAAAGAGCCGGCGGTTAAATTAAAAGATTCGGTTAAAGAAGAAATCGTTGAACCTAAAGAAGATAGCACAAAAGAAAAAGGCAAAGTTATAAATGATCCAAGGATGGAAGGCCGCGGCGGACATGCCAAAATTGAGGGCGGCAAAGGCTTTACCACAAAAATATTCAGACGCAAAAGCGGTTAATTAATTGTTAAAAGTTTTATATGGGACATAAAGTAAATCCAAAAATTATCAGAATAAATATCACCAGGACCTGGCCGTCCAAGTGGTTTGGTACTGGAAAAGATATGATTAAAAACTTGGAGCAGGATGTTAGATTAAGAAAATTTTTATTTGACGAATTGCGAGAAGCCGGCTTGGATCGTGTTGAAATAGAAAGAAGCGGCCATAAGGTTACTATCGGGGTATTTACTGCTAAGCCGGGAATTATTATCGGCCGCGGCGGCAGCGGAGCCGGCGATTTAAAAAAGAAATTACATGATAAATTTTTAAAGAATTTCAGATTAGCCGATATAAATTTAAATATTACGGAATTCGACAGGCCGAATTTAAGCAGTATGATAATCGCCCAGGCTATGGCCATTGATATTGAAAAAAGAATGCCGTTTAGACGCGTTATGAAGCAAGCGATTAATAAGGTAGAGCGGGCCGGCGCCTTGGGCGTAAAAGTTGTAGTTAGCGGCCGACTTAACGGTTCGGAAATCGCTCGCACTGAAATGTTAACTTCCGGGAAAGTTCCTTTGCATACTTTAAGGGCTGATATTGATTTTGCCAAAACAACGGCTAGAACTACTTATGGGGCTATCGGTATAAAATTTTGGATATATAAGGGGGATATTTTTAAGAAAGAAGAAGCCGGAAAAGGCGAAATCGTCGGGGAGAAAAAATAATATGTTAATGCCAAAAAAAACAAAATGGAGAAAGATGCATAAGCGCAGAAGGGGCGGAAAAGCTACCCGCATGGTTAGCGTCAGTTTCGGTGATTATGGATTAAAAAGCTTGGAAGCTTGCTGGATTTCATCAAGACAAATTGAAGCGACTAGAAAAGTTTTAACTAAATATATTAAAAAAGGAGGAAAAATTTGGATTAGAATTTTTCCGGATAAATCGGTAACAGCCAAGGGCGGAGAAATTCCCATGGGTAAAGGCAAAGGCGCGGTTGATCATTACGTCGCTGTAGTTAAGCCAGGGATGATAATGTTTGAAATGACCGGTGTTAGCGAAACCGAAGCTAAAGAAGCTATGAAAATGGCTGCTTATAAGTTGCCGGTTAAATGCAAGTATGTCGCTAAATTATAATTATAAAACAGATAAAAAATATTATAAATATGGAATTTAAAGAATTAAAAAATAAAACAGAAAAAGAATTAAGGCAAATTCTGGGAGAATCTCGAGATAAATTAAGAGATTTGCGTTTTAAAGATGCGAATAAACAATTAAAAAATGTTAGGGAAATCAGAGAGATAAAGAAAATAATTGCCAGAATTTTAACATTATTAAGTAAAAAAGATTAATTATATGGCGGATATCAAGCAAAACAATTTAAAGAAAGAAGCTATCAAGAGAAAGTTTGATGGCGTGGTGGTTAGCGATAAAATGGATAAAACCAAAGTGGTATCCGTTGAATCGGTAAAAGTGCACCCAATGTACAAGAAAAGATATAAGGTTAATAAAAAATATAAAGTACATGACGAAAAAAATTTATATAAAGAAGGAGATAAAGTGCAGTTCATGGAATGCCGTCCGCTTAGTAAGAATAAAAGATGGCGGATGATATATTAATTAAGCAATTAGTGATTATTTTATGATACAAGTACAGACAATATTAAAAGTTGCGGATAATAGCGGCGCCAAAAGAGTTATGTGCATCAGAGTGCTTGGCGGGTATAAAAAACGCTACGCCGGAGTCGGAGAAATAATTACCGCTGCGGTTAAAGAAGCCGCGCCTCATGCCGTTATTAAAAAAGGCGACGTGGTGCATGCCGTGATAGTCAGAACCAAAAAAGAAATTAGGCGTTCAAGCGGTGTTTATGTTCGCTTTGATGAAAATGCTTGCGTTATTATTGATAAAGAAAAAAAAGAACCCAAGGGCACAAGAATTTTTGGCCCGGTGGCCAGAGAACTGAAGCAGTTGGGATTTTTAAAAATTGCTTCGTTAGCCCCTGAAGTACTATAAACCTTTGAAAACTTTTTCAAGAAAAGTTTTC
>CAZGKM010000001.1:40007-47798 GCA_964526325.1 uncultured Gammaproteobacteria bacterium | reverse complement strand
AAAATTTAATAGCGAGTAGAACTCTACGGCCATTAAATTTTAACTTGATAAAAAATATGAAGATAAAAAAAGGCGATAAAGTAAAAATTTTAGCAGGCAAAGACAAAGGCAAAATCGGTAAAGTTTTGCAGGTTTTCGAGTCGGCTAATCGGGCCAGCGTTGAAGGTTTAAATCTTTTAGTTAAACATATGCGCCCGAGAAAACAGGGAGAAAAAGGGCAAAGAATAGAATTTCCGGCGCCGATTAATTTATCAAATGTCATTTTAGTTTGTTCAAAATGCGATAAGCCAACCAGGGTCGCCTATAAATATTTAGAAGTTACTAAGAATGAAATTAAACAAAAAAAGAAAGTTAGAATTTGTAAAAAATGCCAGCAAGTAATAGATTAATTTATATTCACCCCGTTAGATTATTCAATATTTAATAGGGTTTTAAGAGAAATATGCCAGAGAAAATAAATAAACAATCGAATAAAGATACTATTTCATCCAACGGGGCGAATTTAAAGGAAAAATACAAAAAGGAAATAGCGCCAAAAATGACAGACAAATTCGGTTATAAGAATTTGATGGCAGTACCGAGGTTGACGAAAGTGGTAATTAATTCCGGCGTAGGCAGAAACGCTAAAGATAAGAATTTTATAGATAATGTAATCAGCAGCTTGGAAAGAATCAGCGGACAAAAACCGATTTCAACTAAATCCAAACAGTCAATCTCCGCTTTTAAAACCAGAAAAGGCATGGTTATCGGGGTAGCCGTAACTTTGCGCGGTAAAAGGATGTTTGATTTTGTGGAAAAATTGGTTAATATAACTTTTCCGAGAATTAGGGATTTTAGAGGCATCAACGCCAAGCAAGTGGACAACCATGGTAATTTAGCGGTAGGTTTTAAAGAGCATATTGCTTTCCCGGAGATTGAAGCCGATGAGGTTGATAATATTCATGGGCTTCAAGTTTGCCTTTCTACGACAGCTAAAAATTACGAAGAAGGATTAGAATTATTTAAATTAATGGGTTTTCCGTTTAAAACGGAATAATATTTTATGGCAAGAACAGCGTTAATCGTAAAATCAAAAAAGAAACCGAAATATTCCACGAGGATTGTCAGGCGTTGCTGGCGTTGCGGCCGCGACCATAGTTTTATGAGAGATTTTGGCATTTGCCGCATTTGCTTTAGAGAATTGGCCTCAAATACCGACATACCCGGAGTAACCAAATCAAGCTGGTAATCTTTCGCTAAACCTGTTTGTCCGGAGCCAAAACCGTAGATTATAAATATATAATAATTTTTATAAATATGACAGATCCAATAGCAGACATGCTTACAAGAATAAGAAATGCTCAAGCCGTAAACATTCAAACGGTTATTTTACCTATGAGTAAGATTAAGCACGGCATCGCCAAAATATTGGAGGCAGGTGGCTGGGTTGAAAAAGTAGAAATTATTAAAACCGAAAGTGGAAAAAATTCAAGTTCAATTTTTAACGAAATCAAGATTGATTTAAAATATAGAAACGGCGAGCCGGCGATTACTTCTTTAAAGAAAATAAGTACGCCAGGCCGCAGAGTTTATGTCAATAAAAATGAATTGCCAAGAGTTTTAAATAATTTAGGTATAGCGATTATTTCCACGCCGCGAGGATTAATGACTAATAAAGAAGCTAAAAAGCAGGGCATCGGCGGGGAAGTTATTTGTGAAATATATTAAAATAGTAAAAAGTTATAAAGTTAAAAGTTAAGAAAATAACGAAAACTTTTAAAACTTTAAACTTTTTAACTTTTAACTTAATTTATGTCCAGATTAGGAAAACTGCCAATTGAATTACCAGCCGGAACTCAAGCTAAACTTGAGAAAGGTTTTATAATTATTAAAGGACCAAAGGGCGAACTTAAAACCGAAATGCATGAAATTATAAAAATAGAAATAACCGATAAAGAAATTAAATTGTCCATTGATGACCAGACTGTCGGTAAAAATAAGGCTTTATGGGGATTGTTCAGAAGCTTGGTTAAAAATATGGTAGTCGGAGTTAATGAAACTTTTACCAAAAAATTGGAAATAAACGGTGTCGGCTATAAAGCGGCGGTTAGCGGTTCTAAATTAACTTTAAACGTCGGTTATTCCCATCCGGTGATTTATGAATTGCCGGCCGGCATAAATGCCGAAGTCCAGGCCAATATAATTGTTATTAACGGCATTGATAAGCAATTGGTCGGCGAGGTATCTGCTCAAATCAGAAAAATCAGAAAGCCGGAGCCTTACAAAGGCAAAGGCATTAAATATAGCGACGAAATATTAAGACGTAAAGCAGGCAAAACTGCCGGCAAGGCTGAAAAGTAAACAAATTAGATTTATTATATGGATATCAATAAAATTAAACAAAATAAAAGGTTTAGGCGCAAAGGCAGAGTCAGGGCAAAAGTCAACGGTACGGCCGCTTGTCCAAGATTAAGCGTTTTCAGGTCTAATCGCGGAATTTACGCCCAAATTATAAATGACGAAATTGGGAAAACTTTAGTTGCTGTCGGCGCCGGAGAAGTAAAAAAGAAAGACTTGCCGGATCGGCAGGCAGGCAGAAAAATTGCCGTAAGCTTAGAGTTGGGAAAATTAATTGCCTCTAAAGCTATTGCTAAAGGCATTAATTGCGTCGTGTTTGACCGCAACGGCTATAAATATCATGGCAGAGTAAAGGCTTTTGCTGAAGGCGCTCGCGAAGGCGGTTTAAAATTTTAAAAAAGCTTTTAATGTTTTTCCCGGCAAGCGGGATAAGCAAAAAATATAACTTAATAAAATCAGTATGGAAGATATAAAAAAAATACAAGAAAATACACAACCAGAAGCGGCTCCGGCGACGGATGCTAAGGTTGATAATGCCGTACCAACACCGATGCAAACATTGACGGTTGAAAGTAGAAACAGCGGCGGTTTTTCGGATAGAAAAAGAAATTTTAAAGGTAAAAGAGGGGCTGGTCGTGGTCGAGGCGACGGTATGCCCGAAGAATTTGAACAAAAAATGATTGATATTGCCCGCGTTACCCGCGTTATGGCCGGTGGTAAAAGAATGCGTTTTAGGGCTTGTGTAGCGGTCGGCAACAAAAAGGGCCGCGTTGCTATCGGCCTGGCTAAAGGCGCCGATGTTACCATGGCCGTTACTAAAGCCGTTAATAAAGCAAAAAAGAATTTTATTGATATACCGATTGTTAATGAAACTATTCCTCATGAAGTTTTTCAAAAATTGGGTTCAGCCAAAATTTTATTCAAACCGGCCAAAAAGGGAAGAGGTATTATCGCCGGCGGCGCCGTCAGAGTTCTTTTGGAACTATCCGGCATAAAAAATATTACCAGCAAGATATTAGGCACCGGCAATAAAGTTAATAATGTAAAATGTACCATAGAAGCTTTAAAAAATTTAAAAAGACCGGAGATAAAAAAGGCCAAGAATAATTTAGCGGAAAAAGAAGTAAAAATACAGGTAAAAATTTAATTTAGATTTAATTGAAAATTGGGAATTGAAAATTTTAATTATATGTCTTTATCACTTTCTACAATCAAGCCGGCTTTAGGTTCGGCAAGAAATAAAAAGAGAATCGGCAGAGGCAATGCTTCCGGCCATGGCTCTTATAGCACTCGCGGCCAAAAGGGCCAAAGATCAAGAAGCGGCGGCAGGAATAAATTAAAAAGGCTAGGCTTTAAACAAATATTATCAGCTACGCCAAAAAATAGGGGCTTTAAATCAAGCAAGCTCAAAGATCAAATTGTTAATCTTAAAGATTTAAACGATAATTTTTCCGCTGGCGCTAAAATTAACGCCGCTACATTACTAAAGGCAGGCTTAGTGAAAACCGTTCAAGAAAAAATAAAAATTTTAGGACAAGGCGAATTAAATTTAAAAAATTTAGAATTTGAGGGTGTTAAGTTAAGCGATAGCGCTAAGTTGCAGATTGAAAAAATGGGCGGGAAAGTGATATAATTAAAGAAGCTGCAGAATTTGGCATATGTAATTGGGTAAGTTCCCCAATTTAGTTTTATTAAATAAAATTATGTACGATAAGCTGACACAAATTTGGAAAGCTCGCGATTTGCGTAATAGCATCCTTTTTGTTTTAGGCATGCTGGCTATTTTCCGCTTGGCCGCGCATATTCCTGTTCCCGGAGTCGATACCCAGGCGCTTAGAGATTTTTTTGCTTCTAACCAGATATTAGGATTAATGAATATATTCGCCGGCGGCGGTATGACTAATTTTTCTATTGTTATGATGGGCGTCGGTCCTTATATCACTTCATCAATTATCTTCCAGCTTTTAGCCATGATTATCCCGAAACTTGAAGAGATGAACAAAGAGGAGGCCGGGCGCCAAAAAGTTAATATGTGGACTCGCTGGATGACCGTGCCTTTAGCCGTGCTTGAAGCTTACGGCATGATTACTTTACTTCGCCGTTCGTCGCATTTAATTTTGGGCGATATTAGCGCTTTTAATTTGTTTACTATGATTATAACCGTGGCCGCCGGTACGGTTTTTTTAATGTGGCTTGGGGAATTAATGACGGAAAAGAAAGTCGGCAACGGAATTTCACTCTTGATTTTTGCCGGCATAGTTTCCGGCTTACTCCAGACCGCTCAACAGGTAATAGTTACTTTTGATCCGTCAAAGCTATATGTGATTCTCGGCTTTTTAGCCATTGCCATAATAACCATAGTCGGCGTGGTTATAGTCAACGAAGGCCAGCGCAATGTGCCGGTGCAATATGCCAGGCAGATCAGGGGCAATCGGATGTTCGGCGGCACCTCAACTCATTTGCCGCTTCGCGTTAATATGGCCGGCGTGATTCCGATTATTTTTGCCATTTCCGTGGTAATTTTTCCGCCCATGATTGCCCAATTCTTTATACATGCGCGCACGGCTTTTATCGCCAATGCGGCCCAGTGGACTATCGGATTTTTTCAAAATCAATTAGTCTACGCGATTTTATATTTCTTATTGGTTTTTGCTTTTACATATTTTTATACCGAAGTTATCTTTCATCCGACGCAAATCGCGGAAAATTTACAGAAGCAAGGCGGTTTTATTCCCGGCATCAGGCCCGGACGCCACACCAGTGAATATTTAGCAAATACTACGCATAAAATCATATTTGTCGGCGCTTTATTTTTAGGCATTATCGCCATACTGCCTTTGATTTTAAGATATTTTACCGGCATCCAATCTTTGACAATCGGCGGCACATCGCTTCTAATCGTGGTTTCGGTGGTTATTGAAACGGTTAAACAAGTTGAATCGCAGTTGACCATGCGAGAGTACGAAGGAATGTAGCAAGCCAATTACGAATTAATAATTACGAATTACGAATATAAAACCCCATGTAAACGGGGTTTTTTGTTTGGTTATTTTATGATATAATAGCAATATAATAGGTAATAATTAATATAATAATATGGATAAAATATTAACTTCCTCTTTTCTTAATAAAAAATTATCCAGCGAGATATTAAGAAGCAAGGTTGGTAAAATTCAAATAAATGCAGGCAATATTAACAAGTCTTTAAGCGGGGCAAATTTAAGAAAGTTTATAATTGAAAAGGGCAGGGGAAAGACTGACGCTCAAATCGAAAGAAAATTAAGAGAATACGGCGTTTCCGGCCATCAGATAAGAAAAAGAGAATCAATCATGAAATTAATCAGGGGCAGTGAAAAGAAGGGCTTAACTCCGGAGCAGATTAAGAGGAATTTGAAATCTAGCATGCAGACAGACGAGCCAATAACCAGGCAGGTATATAAAACAAAATTTGCCGGCAATGTAGTTTCGACAAAATCAATCGGCGTAGCCGATGATAAAAAAGAGAAAGGGAGCATGGACAGAATAGGCGTAAATAGAGGTTCGATCGGATTTGCCGGCGGAACAACGAACAAAGTCGCTTCGGGCATAAATTTTAAATATTAGATATGACCAAAAAAATTATTATTTTTTTCGGTCCGCCGGGATCAGGCAAGGGCACGCAGGCGGAAATGCTCGCGAAAATTACCGATTGGAAAAAGATTTCCACCGGTGATTTATTCCGTACTGAAATCGCGGCTAAAACCAAATTAGGAAATTTAGCCAATAAATATATTAAGGATGGTAAGCTGGTTCCTGACAAGGTAACCGTAAACTTAGTCGAACAAGGCTTAAAGCAAAAAGCCACAGGTTTTATTTTTGATGGTTTTCCCAGAAATCGCCAGCAATTGAATTATTTGTCGGCTATATTTAAAAAGATACTTATAAAAAACGATCAAATTTATGCTATTAATGTGGCGGTTAGCGATAAAGAAGTTAAACAGCGCTTAAGCCAGCGTCGCATGTGCGCTTGCGGAAAAGTTTACCACCTGGTTTATAATCCGCCGATTAATGCCGGAGTTTGCGATATATGCGGCAGCAAACTTTTTATTAGAAATGACGATAAGCCTAATGTTATTTCCAATAGATTAAAAATTTATCATAGTAAAATTAAATTTATACTTGACTATTGGCAAAAAAAAGGTAAACTTATAAAAATTAATGGCGAACAGCCGATTAAAAAAATAAATGAAGAAATAATCGGAAAATTAAAAGAATTGAAGTTGCTATGATTACCATTAAAAAAGATAATGAAATAAAATTATTGCGTCAAGGCGGAAGAATTTTAGGGCAAATATTAAAACAATTATTAGCCGAAATTAAGCCAGGCATAACTACAGGCCATTTAGAACAAATGGCCGATTTTTTAATAAAAAAAGTCGGTGGCAGACCTTCTTTTAAAGGTTTTAAGTCGGATAAAGACGATAAGCCTTACCCCACGGTTTTATGCGCCTGCATTAACAATGAGGTTGTGCACGCGCCATCTTTGCCGCCTAAAGAGTTAAAGTCAGGCGATATTATCAATATTGATATTGGCATGGAATTTCCTTTTTACCCCCAAGTTTCATCCCAAAAGTCTCCTAAAAGAGGATATTATACTGATATGGCGGCTACTGCGGCTGTTGGTAAAGTTAACCGGGAAGCGCAAAAATTAATCAGAGTAACTAAGCAGGCACTTGTATTAGGCATAAAACAGGTCAGGCCCGGGAATAGTTTAAATAATATTGGCAGAGCTATAGAGCAATATGTTAAAGCTAATAATTTTTCCGTAGTGCGCGATTTGGTCGGCCATGGCGTCGGTTATGATTTGCATGAAGATCCGCAGATACCAAATTATGATTTAGATTATAATAAAAAAATAATTTTAAAACCAGGAATGGTTTTAGCCATTGAGCCAATGGTTAACGCCGGCGACTGGCGCGTTAAAGATGGTCCGGACAATATGACTATTTTAACCGCTGACGGCAGTTTAAGCGCTCAATTTGAGCACACGGTTTTAGTGACGGAACAAGGGTATGAAATATTAACGAAATATGAATAATGAATTAATAAAAATATATTTAGGCATTGACTGGGGGGAGAAGCGTATCGGTTTGGCATTGGCCGATAGTGAAACCAAGCTGGCTACGCCGTTTAAGACGGTCGGGAGCGTAGCGGAAGTGGTTAAAATGGTTGAAGGCGAGCGGGTAGATGTGGCGGTGGTTGGGAAACCATACCAAATTTCCAATTTACAATTTCCAATTTCCAAACAATTCGAAGATTTTTTAAGCGAATTGAAAAGTAAGACAAATATTACCATTAAACTTATTGATGAGCGTTTATCCAGCAAGGCGGCGGACGCTTTGGCAGGTGATAAAAAGACTAAGTCAAGCCGGGACGAGATAGCGGCTATGATAATTTTACAAAGCTATTTGGATG
>CAZGKM010000001.1:0-39907 GCA_964526325.1 uncultured Gammaproteobacteria bacterium | reverse complement strand
AAGTCAAGCCGGGACGAGATAGCGGCTATGATAATTTTACAAAGCTATTTGGATGCACATAGTACAAAAATTTCCCAAATTTAGCCCAATTTTAGATAATTTTTAATCAACATGGAAGAAACTTTTAATATTAAGGCTCTGATTTTAAACCGTAAATCATTTTCCGAAGATGGCGGTAAAATTACGGTTTATTCCGAAAATTTAGGCAAGCTTGAACTTGTCGCCCGCGGCACAAAAAAAATAAAATCAAAATTGGCCGGCCATTTAGAGCCGATCAGTTTAGTTGAGATTATGGTTGTCCGCGGCAGGCGTTATAATTACATCGGCGCCGCCGCCAGCAAGGATTGCTTCGCGAATATAAAAAATAATTTTGATAAAATAAATGCAGCGGGCGAAGCCATAAAAATTTTTAATTTAATTGTAAAAATAGGCGAAAGCGACCAAAACATTTTTTCTTTATTAAAAAATTATTTTGATTTTTTAAATTGTTCAAGCATTAAGCCGGATTATGATTTATTTGTAAAACTGTTTATTTTAAAATTATTGAATAAATTAGGGCACGGTCCGGAGCTGTATAATTGTGTTAATTGCCGTAAAAAAATTTCGCCGTCCGGCAATAAATTTGATTTAGCGCGTGGCGGCTTGGTCTGCGTAAAATGCCTGTCTAAAACCGATAACGCGCATCAGCTGGTAATTTCGGAAAATTCCATTAAGATATTAAGACTGGCGGATAAGAGCAATTTTAAAGAGTTAAGTAAAGTCAGAATAAATAGCAATATAAAAAAAGAAGTTACAAATATCATTGGCTCATTTTTCAGATATAGTTTTTAATAATACAAGGGAGCTTTAAGTCCGCCAGGGATATTTAGCTCTTTTTTTCTTGCTTAAATTAAAAAAATAAGCTAATATTGAAGAATATAAGAGTGGTTGTAAACTAATTAATTTTTATTTTTTTGTTTAATATTAGATAAATTTTTATGCTTAGAACTCATATTTGCAGTGAATTAACTAAAAAAAATGCCGGCCAGACCGTTGAACTCGCCGGCTGGGTGCATAGCCGGCGTGATCATGGCGGCTTGATTTTTATAGATCTTCGCGACCGCTACGGGTTAACGCAGCTAACTTTTGATCCGAAAATCAGCGAACCGGCATTGCTGGAGGCTGATAAATTGCGCCATGAATGGGTAATTAAAATAAAAGGCAAAGTAGCGCTTCGCCCGGCCGACATGATAAATAAAAAATTGCCAACCGGAGAAATTGAAATTGAATGCGAGGCAATAGAAATTTTATCAAGATCGAAAACTCCGCCTTTTGAATTAAGCGAAGAAAAAGCGGATGACGCCAATGAAGCTTTGCGCTTAAAATACCGTTTCGTTGATTTGAGAAGATCGAAATTGCAAGCTATGTTAAAAATTAAAGATGATTTTTTCCGGCATATAAGAAAATATTTTCAGGCCAATAATTTTATTGAAATTCAAACGCCGATTTTAGCCAATTCGTCGCCGGAAGGCGCGCGCGATTTTTTGGTGCCATCTCGTTTTTATCCCGGTAAATTTTACGCTTTGCCCCAGGCCCCGCAGCAGTTTAAACAGCTTTTAATGGTAGGCGGATTGGATAAATATTTTCAAATCGCGCCTTGTTTTCGGGATGAAGATCCGAGGATGGACCGTCATTATGGAGAATTTTACCAATTGGATATGGAGATGAGCTTTGTCGAACAAGACGATGTTTTGAAAATAATGGAGCCGTTAATGAAAGAACTGACGGAAAAATTTAGTTCTAAAAAAATAGTTGGGTTGGAAAAGGACGGCAGATTTAAACAAATACCATGGAAACAGGCTATGGAAAAATATGGCACAGACAAGCCTGATTTAAGATTTGAGTTGGAAATAAAGCCTATTACTGAATTGGTAAAAGATTGCGGTTTTTCCGTATTTTCCCAAGCGGTTAAAGGCGGCGGCGTAGTCCATGCTTTAAAAATACAGGGCGCGGCAAAATTCAGCCGTAAAGAAATCGATGAATTGACTGAAATCGCCAAGGCCAAGGAAGCTAAAGGGTTGGCCTATATCGTGATTAAGGATAAGGGTGAATTGCAGTCGCCAATCGTAAAATTTTTAGGCGATGAATTAGCCAAGCGCATCGTAAAATATCTTGACGCTAAGGCGGGGGATATAATATTTTTTGGCGCCGACAGCTGGAAAACTGTCTGCTTAAGCTTGGGCGCTGTCAGAAATGAATGCGCTTTAAAACTTGGATTAAAAGATAATGCTAAAGCCGCTTGGTGCTGGGTTGTTGATTTTCCCATGTATGATTATTCTGAAATAGAAAATGGCCGTATTGATTTCGGCCACAATCCTTTTTCCATGCCCCAAGGAGGTTTGGAAGCGCTCCAAAACAAAAATCCGCTGGAAATTTTGGCTCAGCAGTTTGATTTAGTCTTAAACGGTTTTGAAGCTTCTTCCGGAGCCATCAGGAATCATAAGCCGGAAATTATGTATAAAGCTTTTGACATTGCCGGTTATTCGCGCGAAGAAGTTGATAATAAATTCGGCGCCATGATCAGGGCTTTTGAATATGGCGCTCCGCCGCATGGCGGTAATGCTCCGGGCATTGATCGCATCTTAATGATTCTTTTGGATTTGGATTCAATCCGCGATATTTACGCATTCCCCAAAGATGGCAAAGGGCGCGATGTTATGATGGATTCGCCTAGCGAAGTCGGGAAAAAGCAATTAAAAGAACTAAATATAAAAGTTGATATAGAATAAGATTTATGCGACTGTCCAAGTTGCAAAAACATATTTTAGAGAAGTGCTTTAATTTTAAGGCTTCGTTGCCGGCTGAATTTTATGACTTTTATGTATCCGCTAAGGCGGGTAAAAAAAGCGCTAAAAGCAAAAAGTTAATTCAGGACATAATTCATAGTAGTTTGAATTCTTTGGTAGCCAATGATTTACTTTCCGCTATAGGCAAAAAGACGGCTAAAAAATGGTATATTCATAAAGTAAAATTAACTAATATTGGCAAAAAAACAATTATTAAAATAATAAAAAACAAGCAAAGAAAATTGCCAATTAAATAAAAATATATTTTGCGCCGATTTTGACAATAATATTTGGAATAAATTTAAGGTATTTAGTCGGTGCAATTTATTAAAAATTTTATGGACTCGTTGGAAGTTTTGATTTTAACGGGTAAATAATAAACTAATAATTAAACTAAAATATTATGCAAACTTCTAACGGGGTGGAAAAACAAAATGCTAAATTCGCCTTTTTTTACATGTTGTCTTTAGTGGCTTTAATTTTTACTTCCATAGCCACGGGCATGATAATTTTTCAGATTATCAACAAAACCATAGTAGATGATTTAAGTCTGGCTCCGGGCGGTTTTATGCAAGACGCTTTAAGATTTGCCATCTCGGCGATAATAATCGCCGCGCCGATTTATTTTGTCATGATGTGGCTAATAAATAAAAATCTTCTGTCGGCCATGCTTGATAAAGAATCCGGCGTCAGAAAATGGCTGACTTATTTCATTTTATTGGTTAGTGCCGTAGTTATGATCGGCTGGCTAATCGCCACAATCGGCAGTTTTTTAAACGGCGAATTTACGACAAAATTTATTTTGAAATCCCTGACTTCAATTTTAATTTCCGCGCTGATTTTCAGTTATTATCTTTATGACATAAAGCGCGAAGACGTAAGTAAAAATAATAATATAGTAAAAGCTTATTTTTACGGTTCAATTGCTATCACGGCAATTGTGCTGGTAGCCGCTTTTTTCTTTATCGATTCTCCGCTTAAAGTTAGAGAGCAAAAATTTGATCAGGCGATTATAAATAAATTCAGCCAGATTGATAATGCCATTAACGCTTATTACGGCGAAAATAAAAAATTGCCGGAAAATTTAAATGTTTTGCTTAACGGCGGTTCAACTTATTATGTTATAGAAAGCGATTTGACCGATCCGGCCACCAATAAAATATTTGATTAT
Organism: uncultured Gammaproteobacteria bacterium; assembly: GCA_964526325.1. Taxonomy (GTDB): domain Bacteria; phylum Patescibacteriota; class Patescibacteriia; order Patescibacteriales; family GWC2-42-12; genus JACPHD01. The sequence continues at coordinate 35,911 of CAZGKM010000001.1, read as the reverse complement.
AATATTAAAGCTAATGACGCTTACGAACTTTGCTCTACTTTTAAAACAGAAAATAAAACTTTGGCTAACGATAAATCGGTATATGTTGACGTGCGCTGGCTTCATGATGCCGGCTACCAATGCTTAAAGCAAAGAGTTGTTTTATTGGATAATCTAAAGGGCCAGCCAACATCCGTACCGATAAGATAGATTGACATAAAATAAAAAAAACTGTTAAATTAACTAAAATAAGCCTAAGGAGAAATTCTTAGGTTTTTAGTATAATGTTAAATTAATTAATATATTTAATTGATCTTTAAAAATTTTAATTTTTTAGGGAGGGGATTATTATGGCAACATTACTACAAATACATTGCCCTGGTTGTATTTTCGATTCTTGTCCGACCCGAGTTTTAACGATGTTTGAATTAAAAAAAATAAAAAAAGAAGATGAAGAAAAATTTATTAAATTTATAACGCTGCAGATTGTTTCTGTTTTTTGCCAACAAGATGAAGTTAACACAGTCGCTGAATTATCGGGAGAAATGTATTGAATAAAAATAGCTGGATAACTTTTAAAGGATAAGGAGGTGGCGTTATGGCATATCCGATTCGTGTTTTCTGCAGCGGTTGCCCCTGTGTTTGTTACGCCGCTCCGTTAACAGCAGAAGATTTATCAAGATTATTGCATGAAGACAGGGAGGTGTTCGAAGCAATAGTTTATCTAAAAAACGTTTATATTTATTGCCTCAGAGACGCAACTTATAAACTTTTTATATTGCCTTAAAAATAGAATGAGTCTGGCAATAACAGATAAATTTATTGCCCGGGGAAAGATGAACCAGGCAAGATGACATGCGGTAATAAATTATAAGTTCGAATTAATGATATTTGCAGAAATTACATGGCGCCGGAAAGCCTGTCGGCAAGAATTAGAATTTTTGGGAGTAAATAATTTTATAGAGAAAGGAGAATCTGGCTATGCTTAAAAGTGCGGAAGTAAAAATAGTGTTTCCTCTAGATGTTCCGACTCTTGAAAAAGGTCGTGAATTAATGCAAGAGGTGGGCGGGTATATTGACCTTCCTAAGGTAGGGTTGGAGCTTATCCATAATGTGGGAACCCCCGCGGCGCTGGCTATGCCTAAAGAATTTGGTAAATTGCCGTTTGCCGATGTAAAGCTTAATGATATTCCCAATACCGTCATGGAAGCCGCTAAGGCTCTCACAAGGCACGGGGTGTCATGTTTTAATGTTATGGCTTCCGGCGGCCGTCCGATGATGGAAGCTGCCATGGAAGGCGCGGATAAGATGGCGAAAGAGATGGGGATTGATAGGCCCAAAGTCATTGCGGTTACAGTGCTTACCAGCCTCAAGATAAATCATTTAGCTGAACTTGGCATTGCTCCAATGTGGCTTGCCAAAAAAATCGGCGAGAATAATGGAATAGACATTTTATCCAAGATAAGTGAAGACGAGCAGCAGATTTTTATTACCGAAACTGTTATGGTTTGGACGGAGGTAGCGATTCGCGCAGGAGTTGATATTATTCTCTCTTCACCGAAAGAATCGCCTAGCATTCATGCTAAATGGCCCCAAATAGATCTTTACTCACCGGGAATTCGCATGCCGTATTCGCCGCCGGATGATCAGGGGCGAACATTGTCTCCCGGCGAAGCCGCGCTTAATGGCGTTAAATATTTGGTTGTCGGACGGCCAATCAGAAATCCCGAAGGCGGCAGGACACGGCAACAAGTTATTCAGGAAATCCGTACTGACATAGCGCGGGCGCTGAAGGAATAATTAAATGATAGAGGGAGGTAAAAGTGGAAAAAAATAAAAAGCCGAAAATCGTAAAAAAAGTGTGGTGGAAAATTTTAAGACCACTTGCTGGCAGAGGTAATTGCCAGGCTGGCAAGATCGAATTAAGGACCGAACGTGCCAACACCGGGAAACGATAAAAAGAAGGAGAAAGCTATGGATTCTACGCAGATATTTAGTATGACCAAAGAACAACTTATTGGGCTTGATCCAAAAGACGTACGATTTTTTATACCTGATGAGGGCATTGTCCATATAGCCAAAGGTCTTGATGCTTATTGGCAATATGATCTTGAAAAAGCTAAAGCGGGAAAACCTGGATATCACGCGATTCTGAAATCCAAAAATCATAGCGATGGTTTCTTCGTTTCCAGAATTATGCTTCAATATCCTAATATTTTGGAAATTATTGCTTTTCAGCTAGTTTACCGGTATAGATATTTTAAGTGCCCTCAGCCGGAATGGGTTGCCGGGATACCTGATGGAGCATCGAAACTCGGGGAAAAAGTAGCCGAATTCATGGGGGTAAGATTAGCTGAAATGGAGAAAGTGGATGGGAAGATCAGTATGGTTACAAACATCCCACCTTTTAGTACTCTCCTTTTTGTGGAAGACTTCTGCACGAAAGGCACAGGATTTAAAGAGGCAGTAACCGATACCAAGAAACAGAATCCTACAATTATTTTTCTGCCTTATGAATTAGTTATATTAAATAGGGGCAGAATGAATTCTATTTTAGTTGATGGCATAGGTCCGTTTTCGATCATTCCATCTGCATACTATCCGGTTGATGATTGGGACCCTAACAGCAAGGAAGGATGCCCGCTTTGCAATATGGGTTCAATACCGATTAAACCCAAGGAGACAGAGGAAAACTGGGCGACAATAACTTCGTCTCAAAAATAGCTCTTTCTAGGCATATATAATAATTTATCTTTTCAACCCGGCCCATTCGCCAATAATGCGAATCGGCCGGTTTTTTTATTGATAATGAAATGGATTGCGGGTCGGAGCCCGCAATGACAAAAAATAATTTTTTGCTTAAAAGCAATTTTTGAGTTATAATAAGCATATAAATTTTTTGATAAACGTTAATTATTAACTTTATATATTTATGTCGAAAAAATTAAAATTTCCTCAAAAATTAACTAAATATTTAGCCAAAGCCAAGGTTAAGTATAATATTTTAGAGCATAAAACCGTGTACACGGCTTATGATACGGCCGCAACCATGGGTAAAAAGTTGAATGAAGTGGTGAAAACTTTGCTGGTGGCGGCTGATAAAGATTATTATTTGGTCGTTTTATCCGCTGACCATAATTTGGACTTTAAAAAATTAGCCCGTGAAATTAATAAAACTACTGGTAAAAAAATAAAAATTGTTAAAATTCCCGGCGAGGCCGTTATGGAAAAGTTGCTAAAAGTTAAAGCCGGGGCAATGAGCGCTTTTGGCGGTTTATATAAATTACCCGTGGTTATGGAAAAAAATTTGGTAAAAGTAAAAAAGGCGGTTTTTGCTTCAGGCAGCTTTAATCATTCGGTAGAAATGGCGGTTAAAGATTTTGTTAAATTGGAAAATGCCATTTTAGGCAGTTTTGGCGTTAAGAAAAAATTAGTTTTAACTAAGAAGAAAAAGTAGGTTAAAAATCTCCCTAACCCCCTTTAACAAAGGGGGCGTTTATGTAATATGAATTTTAAAATAGACAAATTTGAAGGGCCGTTAAGGCTTCTTTTACAGCTGATTGAAAGCCAAGAGCTTGATATTACGGAGATCAGTTTGGCGAAGATTGCCGATCAATATATTGAATATATAAGGAGTTCCGAACATTTAAAGCCGGAAGAGCTGGCTGATTTTTTAGTGGTGGCCGCAAAATTACTGCTAATAAAATCCCGAGCGCTTTTACCGTTTTTAAAAGGCGAAGCCGAAGAGGAAATTCAAGAATTTGAGCATCAGCTAAGAATGTACAAAGAATTTTTAGAAGCTACGAAAAAAATCGAAGCCATTATCGGAAAAAAACGGTTTAGTTTCGCTCGTGAATTCAGCCGTCAGGCGTTTTTAGCCAGTGCCAACATTTTTTCACCGCCGAAAAAATTAACGGCCGCTGATTTATTGGAAGTTTTTAGCCAAATAATTAAAAATATCAAACCGGTTGAATTATTGGAGGAAAAAAGATTGGAACAAATTGTTAATATTGAAGATAAAATTTTAGCTATCCAGCAGATGTTGCTTGAAAAAATAAAAATAAGCTTTAATCATATTTTAGCCACCGCGCAGAATAAAACAGAAATAATCGTAAGTTTTTTGGCAATGCTGGAATTAATCAAGCAAAGAGATATAACGGTGGCGCAGACCAATATGTTCGGAGAAATAGAGATTAATAGGATAATGTAAAAATATAAATATAAGTTATGTCCATAAAATCAAAAATTGAGTCATTACTATTTATTTCGGCTAAACCGATGTCCGTCAGCCAGCTGGCTGATTTATTAAAAGTTGAAAAAAAAGAAATTATAAAAAGCGGAGACGAATTATTGGCAGATTATAAAAATAATCAGGCCGGCGTGCAAATTATCAAAGACGGTTCAAAGTACCAGATGGTAAGCGCGTCGGAAAATGCCAAAATTATCCAAGAATTCATTAAAGATGAAACCACCGGCGAGTTATCCCGGCCGAGTTTAGAAGCTTTGACCATTATCGCTTATCGCGGGCCGGTTTCAAAAATTGATTTGGATAGGATTAGAGGGGTAAATTGCGCTTTGATTTTGAGAAATCTGCTTATCAGAGGTTTAATCGAGGGTAAATTTGACAAAAAGAAAAATGAAACCTATTATACGGCGACTTTTGATTTTATCCGTTTTATCGGCTTGAACGATATTAAGGAATTGCCAGATTATGAAAGATTGCATCAGGACGATACAATCGATAAAATGTTAAGCCAAAATAAAGAAATAAATATTTAAAAATGCAAATACCCATCACAATCAGCTTGTTATTGTCAATCGTTTTTTTAAATATTGGGTTGCTATTCGGCGGTCAGTTTTTAGTTTCCGATAATGTTAATTCTGACGGTTTAGTTTTAGGCGTAAGCGAAGAGTATCAGACGGATAATAAAATAAATATTGGGCAGGAGGATAATTTTAGCGAAGACATTGCAAAATTAATCGAGGAGTCTAAAGCTATATCGTCGCCTTTATCGCCACAGTCGCCTCAATTTAATATATCAAAACAAAAATTGCCGCAAAGCCAAGCGAAAGAAACGGTCAGCTTTGATTTAGCGGCTGAAAATGGGGCTATTTTAGATTGCCAGAATCATAATTTATTTTTTTCAAAAAAGCCTGACCGGACTTGGCCTATCGCCAGTATTACTAAATTGTTTACCGCTTATACTTTTTTAGATTATAACCCCGGCTGGGAGACGATTTATGAAATTAAAGCCGGAGATAAGCGCGAAGGCGGTAAGATATATTTATTTACCGGCGATAAAGTAAGGGTTGAAGATTTATTTTATTTTAGCTTGGTCGGTTCGGATAATACCGCGACCGCCGCCTTAGTAAGTTCCACCGGCATGAACGAAGATGAATTTATTGTTAAAATTAATGATAAAATTAAAAGTCTTGGCCTAAAGAACACGAAGGTAGTTGATGTAACCGGCCTTAAAGATGCGAATATTTCAACCGCTCGTGAAATCGCGCAGTTTGCCAATATTGCTTTGGGAGTAGATGAAATAAATCGCGCTTCGTTAACTAAAAAATATGAGTTTACCACAGAGCAGGGCAGAAAAAAAGCTATTTACAGCACCAACGATCTTTTAAATTTTTTTCCCGAGCAAGATATTAGCTTATTGGGCGGAAAAACCGGACATATTAATTCTTCCGGCTATTGTCTGGTCAGTAAATTTAAAGGCGCCGGCGGCCGGGCCATAGTAACGGTGGTTTTAGGAGCGGATAGCGAATCTGGTCGTTTTAAATTAACCAGAGAATTGGTTGATTTGTATTATAATAATAAGCCTTAAGCGAATTGGTTATACTGTTAAATGTATGATATAATAGTCATAGAAAAATATTTTAAAAATTGCATGATTTAAAAATAATTAAATACAAATATGTCAACAAAAAAATATATCATTGCTAATTGGAAAATGAATTTAAATTTTGTCGAGACATTAAGTTTGGCGAAAAAATTTAAAGAAAAATTTACCGGTTTTAACCTCGGCGAAGTCGCCGTCTGCCCGTCAACATTGGCCTTAAGCGAAGTAGCTAAGATTTTAAAAGACAGCAATGTTTTTTTAGGCGCGCAAAATACGTTTTGGGGAGAAGCCGGAGCCTATACCGGCGAAGTGTCGCCAGGGATGCTCGCCGAAGTGGGTTGTCGTTTTGTTATTTTAGGGCATAGCGAGAGGCGGAAGTATTTATCTGAAAATTATGAGATAATAAATAAAAAAGTTAGAGCGGTGGTTGAAAATGAAAAATTAATACCTATAGTTTGCATTGGTGAAAGCTGGGAGGAAAGAAAAACCGACAGGCGCGATTTCGTTTTAGTCGAGCAGCTTGAGCAGGCTTTATCCGGGGTGGAAGTTTTTGGCAATCAGCAAATAATTATCGCCTATGAACCGATTTGGGCGATTGGCACCGGTACGGCCATAGAACCGGCTGAGGCCGAGTATGCGCATAAAATTATTAAGCTAGCCCTTAATGATATTGTCGGCATGCGCGTAGTCAGTAAAAATTTCAGCGTAATTTACGGCGGCAGCATTAATTCAAATAATGTTAAAAGTTTTGCCAATCTTGAAGGCATGGATGGCTTATTGGTCGGCGGCGCGAGCTTAAAGGTTGATGAATTTTATAAAGTTGCAAAAGAAATAATTAAGAAATAAAAATATGCTGGTTCATATAAAAGATTTAGTTAAGAGCGCTAAAAAAAACGATTATGCAATCGGAGCGTTTAATATTACTAATTTTGAATCTATTTTAGGCGTTGTGCAGGCCGCGGTTAAAGCCGGTTCGCCGGCCATAATCCAGGTTTCGGAAAGCGCTATTCAATATATGGGGCTTAAACCGATAACCCATATCGTTTCTACTGTTGCTAAAAATTTGGCGGCCGGCGTGCCGGTTGCCTTGCATCTTGATCACGGTACAAACTTTGATACTATTTTTGAATGTATTAGAGCCGGTTTCACCTCGGTGCATATTGACGCTTCAAATTTGCCTTTGGATGAAAACATTCATTTAACTAAGCATATTGTCATGGTAGCCCATGCCAGAAAAGTTTGGGTTCAGGGCGAAGTCGGCGCAATCGTTGGCTCGCACGGAGATATAACGAGCAAACTGAAAGAAATACCGCTGGCTAAATTGGATGAAGTTGTAAAATTCGTGAAAGAGACGAAGGTTGATACTATCGCGGCGGCCATAGGTACGGCTCACGGTATTCATACCAACGAGGATATTGTTTTTAAGTTGCTTAAAGATATAAAAAACAAGGTAAAAATTCCTTTTGTTTTGCATGGCGGTTCAGGCGTCCCGGATGCTAAAATTAAAAAAGCCATAAAAGAAGGCGTGAATATTATTAATGTCGGCACTGACTTAAAGGTTGCTTTTTGCCGTACTTTAATTGATTTTTGTTTAAAAAACAAGCAAGAAACCGATCCTAGAAATTTATTAAAACCGACAATTGCCGCTATTGAAAAAGTTGTTTTTGATAAAATGAAATTATTCGGCAGCGCCGGCCGAATCGCAGCCAGAAAAATGGAAACCTAGAAAAAACACGAATAATAAAAATAAGTTTATAATATAATTCGTCAGTTTCGTGAATATTCTTTTAATTAGCGTATTTTATGTATAATATAATTCCTTTATTATTAATTTTAATCAGCTTAAGCGTGATTATTGTTATTATTAGCGGAAAATTTTCAGTTTTAGCCGCTTTAGACGTGGAAAGCATTCCGGCGGAGAAAGAAGCGAAATTTAAAGAAAGAATTATTTCCAATCGTTTAAAAAGAAATATTATAAAATATTGGGCAAAATCAAGTAGAGTCATAAAGCCGCTGGGCCTGCTAGTCGGCGGTTATATTAAATCAAGATTGCATAAACTTTATCAGGCGAAAAATGTTTATCAATCGGACGAAAGAGTTGATGGTCCGGAAACGATCGATCAATTATTTTCCCAAGCCGAAGAATTAAGAAAGCGCGACGATTTGGATTCGGCGGAGAAAAAATATATTGAAATAATCGGCCTGGATAGTAAAAATATAAATGCTTTTAAAGAGTTGGGCCGGGTGTATTTCGAGAAAAAAGAATTTGAAGAAGCCAAGCAGACGTTTGAACATATATTAAAATTAAAAGAAGATGATGAAGATATTTATGAAAATTTAGCGAAAATTGCCAAGGAAAAAGGAGATTTAAATGAGGCTCGTGACGAATATTTAAAATCCATAAATATTAATAAGCAAAATTCTCAAACATATTTTAATTTGGCAGAAGTATATCGGGCGATGGATAAGCTGCCGGAGGCAGTCGTAAATCTGAAAAAAGCGCTAAAAATAGAGCCGGCTAACCCCAGATATCTTGACACAATGCTGGAAATCAGTATAATTATAAAAGATAAAGAATTAGCTTTGGGCGCTTACGAGAAACTTTTTAAAGCTAATCCGGAGAATAACAAACTTGAAGAATTTAAGCGGCAAATAGATGCGTTATGAAGAAAATTATTAATTTTTTAGCTGCATTATTTCTCGTGCGACGAGACAATTTTTAATCCCGAGTATTCGGGATTTAATATTTAAGATTAGAAATTTTAAGTTTGCCGTTGTAGCTCAGCTGGTAGAGCAACTCCATGGTAAGGAGTAGGTCCGCGGTTCGATTCCGCGCAACGGCTCATGAGTCGAATGTAAATTAAGTTTGCTGGTACCCCGCAAAATGCGGGGCATGGTAAGGAGTAGGTCCGTCCCGCATTTGCGGGGCGCAACGGCTCATAGATATAGGGGTCGGTACCAAAGCGGTCAAATGGGACAGACTGTAAACCCGCCTGCCAGGCCATTTTTAATTATTTTTTGTGGAGATTTACTTAGGGTCGGTACCAAAGCGGTCAAATGGGACAGACTGTAAATCTGTTGCCTTACGGCTTCGTAGGTTCAAATCCTACCCGGCCCACAAAATAATAAAAATGATTTTTGGCTTTGGCGGGCAGGTCTGTTGGCTCACGTCTTCGTAGGTTCAAATCCTACCCGGCCCACCATAATAAAAGATAATTATAAAAATATGACTATTATAAATCAAATGTATAAATGCGAAGTTTGCGGTAATATTGTTGAAATTACCCATGCCGGCGCCGGAACTTTGGTTTGCTGCGGACAACCGATGGTTTTGCAAAAAGAAAATATAGTTGATGCCGCCTTGGAAAAGCATGTACCGGTTAGAGAATCTGTCGGTGATAAAGTAATCGTTAAAGTCGGATCGGCTGAACATCCGATGGAAGAGGCTCATTATATCGAATGGATAGAAGTATTTACTTCGACTCGTGTCTACAGAAAGTATTTAAAACCCGGCATAGACAGACAGGCAAAAATAGATTTTACGGTTCAAGGAGAGTTAGTAAAAGTTCGCGCCTATTGCAATTTGCACGGGTTATGGGAAAGTTAATAAACCTTTAAAAACTTTTTCAAAAAAAGTTTTTAATATTTTCAAAAAATATAACGTATCAAGTAAAAAATTAATAGCGGGCAAAGCCCTATGGCCATTAAATTTTTACTTGGTGATAACACTATGTCGCAAGATAACATGATAAAAATGGAATGCACAGTTTGCAAGCGCGTAAACTATTTTTCAAGAAAGAACAAAAAAACTCTTAAAAATAGGCTGGAGCTTAAAAAACTTTGCGTGCATTGCAAAAAGCACACTTTGCACAAAGAAACCAAATAAAAATTTTCCGTAAGGCGGAGTTGTTAGCGGGCTTGCCCGCCGAAGTTCCGACTCAGCGGAACGTAGGCGGGTGTCGTATAATGGTAGTACAGAGGTCTCCAAAACCTCTTGCGTGGGTTCGATTCCTACCACCCGTGCCAATTGGGAAATGCGTCGCTACGCGACGCCAGCTCCCATTCAAATTGAGCTAAAAATTCAAACTTTCCGCCTTGCAAAATAAAGTTCGAGCCGATATTTTTTAGAAATGCTTTGAGCTCTGAAAGATCGCCTTCGTCGGCGGTCTTTTTTGCTAATCTTGAACGCAAAATAAAATCTCTCATGGGTTCGAGCCAATTATTGCCCTTGTCTTTAATTTCCTTAATTTTGTCTTGAAAATCCAGTTTCTCTTTAATCAGGCTATTTTTTTTATTTACATAGTCGGCTTTTTCTATTATTCCGTCTATCCGGTCATTAAGCAGATTATCAAGTCTGATTTCTGTTTTTATAATTTCCGCTTCGGCATTTTTGGCAAGGGCAACGGATGATTGGGCGGCCGTAATTTTTTCTTTATCCAATTCATTTAACATATTATCCGCCCAATCATCAGGCAAAGAAACTTTTTGTAATGTATTTTTAAATTGCTCGGCTAGTTTTTCTTCCCTAATATATTTTTCAGCGCAAGACCCTTTCTTCTTGGTGCATCTATAATAGACATGCCCCTTTTTAGTTTCGGCGGTTATAGAACAACCGCATGAACATTTTAAAAATCCGGTGAAAACAAAACCGTGCCTGATTATTTTTCGTTTTTTGCCTCTATATCTCATTACTTCCTGCACTTGATCAAAAAGTTTCTTTGTTATAATTGGCTCGTGCTTGCCTTGGTAGGTTTCGCCTTTGTATTTGAATAAGCCATAGTAAAAGGGGCTTCGCAGTATTCTATGAACCATGCTTAGATGTAAGGCCTTATCACGCACGCTGGTAAGGCCCAGGTCGTTAAATTTGCTTGTCAGTGTCTCAAGCGTATATTCGCCGGTAGCGTATACCTCAAACAGTTTGCGGATAAGTTTATGCTTAACCGGATCAATGATAATACCATGATATTTTGGTTCGTTTAGATAGCCGATTGGCGCCCAGCCCGGATAAACCCCGTTGCGTAGCTTTTGTCTTAAGCCTCTTTTTACGTTTTCAGATAAGTTGTCTATAAAATATTTGCTTTGTCCAAAAGCGATATTAAGCATAAACTTTCCCTGCGGCGTGTCCTCAAACCAGAAAGAGGGGAATTTAAGAGATTTTATTTTGCCAGTATCAACCAGATAAATAATTCTACCGCCGTCAATCGGATTGCGAGCCAAACGATCCGGATGCCACGAGAGTATGCCATCGGCCTTGCCTTGTTCAATTAATAAAAGCATTTCGCCGAATTTCATTCGGCCAGGTTCTTTGGCAGTTTTTGCCTCGCAGAGCGAGGCGGCGATTTCAAGTTTTTCTTTGGCGGCAAATTCTTTTAATTCTGCCAGTTGGGATTCAATGGATAATATCTGTCGGTCGTCTTCATCTGTTGATTTGCGGGCGTAGAGAACGTATTTCATATTTTTTAGCTAAAAATAGCAATAATTATGTATTTTTGCTTGACAATTTTATAGAAATATGCTATATTGAAATATTACAATTGTTCTTTTTATTAACCCTATTAGTCGCGAGACTTTAAAGCGCAAGGAGGTAGCTATGCCGACCAAATCAGAAATGGAAATGAGATCCTTAAGAATGGATCTTTCAAAAGAGGCAGAACAGTGTTTACGGTCAAGCGAACCAACCGAGGTGCAAAAAGGAGTAGGACTGGCAATGCTAGCGTTAGCGGACGAACTTCAAAAAAGTCGCCAGGGTCAGACTACCCTCAAATCAAGAAAACCGGAACCGGGAGATATCATGCAGTTACGTTGCAAAAAATGTGACAAAGACACTCAATGTCATCTTATGCTTATCTGCGATGATCCGATGTGGGTTTGCTGCGAATGCGGAAAAACCATTACCTAAACGAATGAAGGCTTTATTAAGACCGAATAGCCTTGAACTTACATTAATTATGTAAAGTTCAAAACGGTCTTTTTGTTTTGGCCTGAAAATAAAAGTTTGCTTTTGGCTTTCCTCGCTTTCGCTCGGGCAAGGCGGAAAGTTTGAATTTTTAGCTCAATTTGAATGGGAGCTGGCGTCGCGTAGCGACGCATTTCCCAATTGGCACAGATTTTATATTGAAGTTCGGACAGAATTCAAAAAAAGGTTTTAACCCAGCTTTTAAAAGCGCCCCCAGCCCCCGCTTTTAAAAGCAATAATTCCTTTGCGGGCAAAGCCCGACTTTAAAAAACTGCCAAAGAACCTGTAAAAAATATCGGCTCGAACTTTATTTTAAGCCAAAAACAAACTTTTCTTTTTTTGGTATCTCATTCTTGTATTATAATACATTATTGTAAGTTAATGCAAGAAGTTGTAGAATTATAAATAACATATGGCTAAGATATCAAAAAAATTAGGCAATAACCTAAAAAAGATTAGATTAGAAAAAGGCATGTCGCAAGGCGACATTTGTCGGGCGACTGGTATGGATAGAGGCTATATTAGTAGGGTTGAAAGTGGACAAAAAAATCCTACTATTTCAAATTTAGAAAAAATTGCAAAAGCGTTAGGCATAAAGCCGGATGAGTTATTGAAATAGAATATTAATAAAAAAATAATAAACCATGATGTCAAAAATTATTAAAGATGAAAATTTAAAAATTTACGGAATTATTTTAATGATTTTGGCGGCCATCATCCTTTTAGGGCTTTTCTCGTATTGGAAGTTTGCCACTTGGAGATTAATTGACTGGGCAATAGTAATTGTTTGCGGTTATATTGGGTATAAAATTTATAATAAAAATTAATTTATAGTATTATGAGCAAGAAAAAAATTATTCTATTTTCTTTATTTGTTTTTTTGGTTATCTTTGTAATTATTGGTTTTTTTCTAATTTCACGATATAAATATGAAAAAATAGTAGTGGAACAAGCAAAATTTGAAATTAAAATTTCACAAGGAAATGACAATTTTACGCCAACCGGAATTAAGTCGCTAAATATTAAAAATATTAATATTGTCAACGCAACCGACGATAAAAAAGAGCTTGAAATAACATTAGATGATGAAGGAAGTAAAATATTCGCAGATATCACCGCCAAAAATACAGGAAAGCAGATAGGCATATTTATTGATGATGCGCCTATTTCTATACCAACTATTCAAGAAGCGATTACTGGTGGCAAAATGATAATATCTGGCAATCTTACTAATGATGAAGCATTAAATCTTAAAACTCGCTTGCTAGGTTATTACTATCTAAATTCTAAAGAATATAAAAATTTTCAATTTTCTGAGTCGCCACAAAAAATAAACGAAACACTCGAACCAATAGATAAATCAGAAGTGAAGGCTAGCCATCTTTTAATTTGCTATAGCGGCGTGCTTGGGTGCGACAATACAATACTCATGAAAGAAGAGGCTCTAAAAAAAATTGAGGAACTAAAGCTCGGGGCTACGCCTGAAAATTTCGCCGAACTAGTTGCAAATAATTCCACAGAACCGGGAGCAAAAGAAACTAAAGGTGAGCTCGGCTGGTTTGGTAGAGGCGTAATGGTAAAACCGTTTGAAGATGCAATATTCAACGCCGAAGTCGGAAAAATTATAGGACCAATTGAAACTGAATTTGGATTTCATTTAATATACAAAATAGGAGAAAGATAATGTTTTGGATAATAAGGAATTATTAATTTATAAATACTAAACTTATGTTTTGTGAAAATTGTGGAACAAAAATAGAAGAAGACTCAAAATTTTGTTATAACTGTGGCACTATCGTTGGTAATAATTTGCCTATTTTAAAAAAAGTGAAACAGGTGAAGCAGCATGATGAAATAAAAAAAACAAACATAGGGATAGATAACCCAAGGGGAACTGCGGAGGAATATTTAACAAAAACAGATATAAAAAACACAGAAGAGGCAAAAAAATATTTACGCCAACTAAAAGCATTATTTTGGTTGGTTTTTTTGAGTATAATTATTATACGTGGGCTGGGCGAGTCCGAAAGTGAGTTGGCCGCCATCTTATATATTCCATATTTAGGGTTGATGATATATTTTATTTACTTTTGTGTAAAAGTACTAAAAATAGAAAAATTACCAAAAATAAATGCTTTGTGGTGCATATTATTTGCTCCAATCAGCTATTTATATCTTTACCCGTTAATGGCAGATCCGTTGAAAATAATTTTAGGGGAAAAACAACCCCCCGCCCATTTAAATGATACTGAAAGAAAACAAAAAAATATAGAAGCGAATAAAAAATTTTGGCGAACATTTTGGATAATAATTGGAGTTGTGAGCGTTTTTTTTGCAATAATGATAACTGTAATTTATTTTTTAAATTAAAATTTTATGTTTTGTAAAAATTGTGGAAATAATATTAAGGATAATCAAAAATTTTGTACTAGTTGCGGTATACCTTTTTCAAGTATAAGTAATATACCAAAAACTGTAACGCCTTCAATTATATCTCATAAAAAGAGTTTTTTGAGCGCCGGTAAAATTATTACTATTTTTGTAGTTCTTATTATGATTGGCGTTGGAATTTATAATAGTTTGGACAAAGAATCAGTTACTAAAAATAACGATGCCATGACAAGCTTTAATTCTGGCGACACCAAAGGTGCAATAAATCAATTTCAGCAAGCAACACAAAATGCAGTTACGAATGATACAAAAATGGATACCTTAATAAATCTTGGTTATGTATATTCAACTGAATTGCAATATGAAAAAGCACAGCAATCTTTTAAAGAGGCTCTTGGTTATGCTAAAGTTGGTTCATTTAAATATTTTTTAATTTCCGGAGAGATAGCTCTGCTCAGCGGTAATCCGAATTCTGCACAAATTAATTATAATAAAGCATACGAATTAAATTCTAACGATTTTCAAATTAACAATGCCCTTGCCGTTTTTTACCTTGACTTAGAAGAAGTAGCGACAGATTATGTTGATTACCCAAGGGCTTTACAATATGCAAAAAAGGCATATGAATTAAGTGAAATAAATTTTAAAAATATAGCAAAACAGAATCTCGCCATTGCTTATTATTTTAATGAAAATTATGACCAAACCATTTCATTATTATCTCAATATGATTTTAATAAATTCCCATATGCCGCTTTGTGGCTTGGACTCGCATATGTAAATAAAGAAGACCATATAAATGCAAAAATTTATTTACAAAAAGCTGTAAATGGCGGCGCGGAAGTGCCACAAGAAATTAATGATTATTTAAATTCTAATTAAAATAATATGTTTTGTAAAAATTGCGGAAATAAAATTAAAGATAATCATAAATTTTGTAAAGAGTGTGGCCAACCCGTTGTTGCAGAAATATTTATTAAGTCATTTCCGGGATTAAATCAAAAAAGAAATATCATTTTTAAAAAAATAGGGGAAATTTTTAAGAAAATTACACCAAAAATGTTGGTTATTTTTGGATTAGCATTATGCCTAATAATATTAAGCATAGCTGGTTTTATTTTTATAAAGAAAGGTAAATCAGTAGCATATACTCAGAACCCGACATTGAAAAATACACCCATACAATCAGTTGTTAAAATAATTGTTAATAAAGATACTAATCGTGAGGCTTCTGGCTCTGGCTTATTATTTACCGACGATGGTTATATTTTAACAAATGCCCATGTTGTTTTATCAGATTTGGGTAAAAAAATTAATAATATAAAAGTTTGTTATTCAATTAATAATAATCAAGAAATAAAATGCGATTATGATGCTAAAATTATAGATGCTGACCGCGATTACGATTTAGCAGTTATAAAAGTTGATAAAAAAATTCAGGAAATAAAACCTTATTATTTAAAGCTACAAGAAGAAGACGAGTTTTGGGATAAGGAATTAGTGCCGTTAGGATCGGAAATTAAGGCAATTGGTTTCCCTGGTATCGGCGATAACTCAATAACTATTACTAAGGGAATTATCAGTGGATATAAAAATCAAGAAGCTTTTTATAATGATGGCTCATTACAAAAAATACCTCGTTTTATCAAAACTGATACTGAAATTAATTACGGTAATTCTGGCGGTGCGGTATTTGACAAAAATAATCGTTACATCGGAGTTCCTCAATCTTGTGTCCAAGATGAAATGGGAAAAATCTGTTATATAATATATTGGAATCAAATTAATTTTTATCTCAATCAATTAGTCTTCGAAGGATTGTTAAATTTACCCAATAAACAGTTTATAAAAAGAAAGATTCCTGCTTCAGAGTATAATCTTTGGACCGGCATTAATGCTTATAACGCCGATGATTTAATAAATGCGCAGATTTTATTGGAAAAGTATACTATAAATAATAAAAATGATAGTCGTGCATGGAATTATTTATGCGAGATTTATAATTCAAATAAGGATTATGAGAAATTTAGTACATGTATTCGAGCACTACAAGAATCTAACCCAGCCGCCAGTTCCATGGCTTGGTATTATAAAAGTATTTATAATATTGATTTTGAAAAAGACAATAATAAAGCCTATGATTCCATAAATAAAGCGGTAAATATTGCTTCAGAATTCCCAGTTTTATTAAATAAAAAGGCAGAAATAGAAATAAATTTAGGAAAATATGATGAAGCAGATAAAACTGTTAAAAAAATTTTAGAAATTGATAATTCAGATAGTGAGGGATTAATGAATGCTGGGATTTTAGCAGAAAAAAATAATGACACTGATTCTGCGATTAGCTATTATGAAGCTAGCTTCAACTCAAGCCCCGATTCTAAATCATCATCAAAATTAGCCAATTTTTATAATGATAAATATGTCTCTACTGCTGACTCCAGTGATTTATCTAGCGCCTTACTTTATAACGTAGCGACCTTAATTTTAGACCAAAAAAACATAGGCGATTTAATTAGTTTGGCCGGAAACATGACTACGCTTTTTGTAAATGATAATGAAAGTACTTGGGGAGAGTCGTTAAATTTGATGAAAAACATGCTCGAATCCATGGATATAGATAAAAATTTAATAAATTCTGTTGGCAATGTTAACGATGAAGAAATTAAAAGTTATTTAAAAAAGATGGGGACTGAACAGCCGACTTTAAGTGACATTGAAACTATAAAATATTTTATTAAAACAACTAAAGCGTGGCTTTATACTTTTATAAATGATAAAACGGATTGTAATATTTATTTTAATGATGTAAATAATTTATCTTTATCGACATTACTTGATTCGGATATGTCGTTAGAAACTAAGGGTAATATCGTTGATAGAAATATTCTTTTAAGTTGTATTTGCGAAAATACTGATTATTCAGCAGATTTAATTTCTTCTTGTTATAAAAATAAAATAAAAGCATTATAAACAATTAAATAGTTATATATTACGTAATAATGTAAAAATAAAAAATTTTAATTTATTTTAAAATTATATTTAATATTAGGTATAATTGTAAGGGTCTTGACATTATTATACCCGATAGGATATAATGTAGACATGACCTAATTATATTATAAAAATAAAATATGAAAGCCGTTTATTACCTTGATAGGCAGCTCGGGTATTGCCCAGTAAAAAAATACCTTGAACAATACGCAATAAAAATTAAAGACAAACAAAAACAAATAAACAAAAAAATAAATTTATTAAAAAATATTGATGGTAAAATAAGATATGTAATTAATAATAACGGAGTACCCACTGCGCCGATTTCATTTCCGCTCGATAAGATGTATGATTTTTTTGAAATTAAGCATAGAAAAAATAAGGATATAGTTATTAGAATTTTTTACTTTCGGCACGATGATAAAATTGTATTGCTAAGTGCCATCGAGAAGCCAGATAATTATAATACTGAGAAAGAAAATAGAAAAATAAGAAAACAATTAGAAATTACAAAAGAATTTCAAAATAGATTTAAAAATAATCCACAATCATATGAAGAATATAATTAAAAAAAATAAGAGAAGCGTAGACGCAATAGCGGAAGCGAGAAAGTTAAAAAGATTTCAAGAATTATCAAAAGATGTTGATTTGAGATTAAGGTTGGCGGTCGAAATATACAAAGAACGTGAAAAATTAGGTTTCAGTCAACAAGATTTAGCTAAAAAAATAAATTCAACACAAAAAGTCATCTCTAATTTAGAAAATGGAGATGTTAATGTTGGTATTGATTTAGTTAGTAGAATTGCTAATGCTTTGAATTTTACAGCTGACAATTGGTCAAAAATTTATAACTTTACAATAACTGGAGTTAAAATAATCTGGGGTGTTACTAAGAATAATAGCGGAAGTGAGCTAATTGAATATAGCGGGGTAAAAGGAGCTAATATGAGTATTTTTTATTTAAATAAATAAAATTATATGAAACATATTTGGACAGTGCTTTGTCAAAAATCATCAATTGACAATGAGACAAATCTTTTAAGTCTTTTTAATTGTGTTGAAGAATTGAATTTAGTAATTGATAAAACGAAAGCTCCAAAAGGCGATTTAGTTATTCCAATAGAATTTCAGTTAGTAAGTTTCTGGACGGTTGAAAATTCAAATAAGGATAATGTGTTGGAGATGAAAGGTGAATTAATAGATCCTAGCGGGAAAATGCTTAATAAGTTTGGGAATAAATTTAATATTAAAAAAGGAGTTTTACGATTTAGAAATAGAACAAATTTTCAGGGCTTGCCGATTACTGAGGCTGGCAGATATATAATAAGAATGACGCAGAAAAATGAAGGAAAAAAGGAGTTTGAAACTGTAATAGAATTACCGCTAGATATTAAGATTTCTTATAAGTTGATGGATATCCCTGATAAAAAAGTTTAAATTAAGATTAATATATAAAATTGAGATAAAAGAATTTGCCGCCAAAAGTAAAATATGCTAATATTTTACCACGAGTTTTACTCGTGTGGAAAACTTGAAATCGCCTAAAGTCGGGCTTTGCCCGCAAAGGAATTATTGCTTTTAAAAGCGGGGGCTGGGGGCGCTTTTAAAAGCTGGGTTAAAACCTTTTTTTGAATTCTGTCCGAACTTCAATATAAAATCTGTGCTAAAAATAATAATAAAGAAACATATCACCTATAATAAAAACAATTATTAAAGGAGGTAAAAATGGTTCTTTCAAATACGATCAAAGTAGAAGATGAAATTTGTTGGGGCGCGCAGGTCGAAGAAACTAAATGGTTGAATTTTTTATGCTGGTATTTGCTTGAAATTCTTAAAGAAAAAGGATTTCTTGAAAAAAAGACGAACGAATTGCCGTCCGGCATGGTAATTTCCAGGGAAAAGTTTAAAGAAGGTATCCCGACTTTTATAACCTTTTGTTTTAAGGGCCAAGAGTTTCTTTTTTTAGAATTCGGGCATAAGCCAAAAAATGTATTGGGTCCGGCTTCGGAAATAAATTGTTCTCCGTGCGTAGCGATTGCCTGCGGAAAATATATTTGGTTTGAGCCAAATCCACCCAAGATATTGTCTTACACGGGAGAAAATTGGCTCCAAGACGCGCCTAAATTCAGGTCGTGGGTAATTGAATCCGGCAACCCGGGATTTAACCACGGGCACATGTTTGCGCCGGAAAATGATTTAATTAATACCATTGGCATTATCGAGAAGGCGGTATTAAGGTATGTTAATTAAATTGATGTAGTTTTCGGCCAAAGGCACAAAATGCTTTTTAGCAGATTGTGCCTTTTTATTTAATATTAGCTAAATTTATATAATATTTTAATAAATTACCATATTTTGTTGGCTTTTTTTAGATAATGGTGTATAATGTTCAATAGCTAAAGGTTTTATTAACATTTAATATATTCTCTCGTTTAACGAGAGGTAAAAGAAAAATTATGTCAAAAATGACCAAATCTCAACTTTTAGATGTCATGGCCGGAGAAGTCGGCATGAGCAAAAAGGACACGGCTAATTTCATGGAAAAGTTAGCTGCGTTAGCCCTAAAAGAGGTTAAAAAGAATGGTGAATTCGTAATCCCTGGCTTGGGTAAATTGGTAAAGATCAATCGCGCGGCCAGAATGGGCAGAAACCCGGCAACCGGCGAATCTATCCAGATTAAAGCCAAAACCGTAGTTAAATTCAAAGTCGCTAAAGCGGCCAAAGAAGCTGTCTTATAAGCAGAAAAAGTTTTATATATAAAAACACCTCCTTAAAACAGGAGGTGTTTTTATTATTCGCCGCTTTTCTAAAACTACGGCGATTAAGCAAAATTATCTTTTAGCCCCCGAGTAAGCTATCGCCCTAACTATATCCCAGGCAGTGGCCGAAACCGGGTTATAGCCGTAAATTGCTTTAAAGCTTTTTATAGCGGCTTTTTCGCTGTCTAGATTACGGTTAGCCGGTCTTAAGCCGTAAGCGATTACGGTAACCGCGGCATCATCATGCGGATTGGAGCGATCAGGAGAACGAAGATAGATTTTTTTAAAGGCTATTATAGCGGCGTTTTCCGTAGCCGTATTTCTCTCGTTCGGCCATCTGCCGTTACCGATTTTTACGACATCGGACCATTCGTCTTCGGTTGTAGGTATTTTATTAAAAGCTGATTTATAAGAATTAAGAACGCCAGCGCGTTCTCCAGCTCCGAGCTTTATCGTACTCGTAGGGCCGGTTTTTATGAAATAAGCTATTGAAAATTTGTTGTTTCCGTTTGGACTATATCCTTTAATAAAATTTTCATATAATTTAATTTCCGCTTCGGTTAAAGCAATAAAAGCTTTTTGTCCGGTAATATACATCGCTTCGCTTTTAAAAAATTCTTCGGTTGTTTGGGTGTTAGCAGCTTCGGGAGTGGCTTCTTGGTAAGTGGTTTCAAGTGCCAGCTCGCAACGTTTTTTCTTGTCGTTTTCTTGGGCTGTAGATAAAATACATCCTGACGGGCTTTGGGATTTAACGTTGCGGTAGTAGTAGCCGTTTAAACAAGACGTTTGCCAATTATCGTATAAAACGACCAAGCAAGTTGAAGATTCGGGAAGAAGTGGGACACTGCCGCCGCCTCCAGAAGGAGTCGGCGATGGCGCTGGCGCGGCGGCTTGAGCGATTGTCGCTATATAAGGCAATATGACAGCGAAGATAGTTAAATGGTTGGTATCGCCGGTAATTTTAATAGAGACAACATCGGAATAAACGGCGGCTGCGGCCGGCGTAATATTCATGGTGCTTGACCTTTCAATCCATGAACCGGCGGTTTCGTCCCAATAGGAAAGTGTTAAATTTTTCATGTGGTTGAATTTTTCCAAATCGGAAAATCCGTTCCAGCCGGAAGCGCCGAAAATTTCCGGCAACATAGTATCAAGATCGGCTTTAACATAATTCATTTCCAAGGTAATGGAATTATTTAGGTTATTGATTGACTGGCCGTTGGAATCGGCGGCGGAAATTTCGCGCGCTTTTCCTCCCAGCGGCACAGCGGTGTCGGTTTTAATAACGTTGCTGGTTTCTTTAATTTTTATGTTGCCGGCCGAGTTATCGCCATTTAAAGCATTGGCAGGTATAGTTAATTTCATGCCGATTTCCGGAGCGCTGACCGTGCCGCCCTGGGATGGAGTAATCGGTTGGCTTATCGGCTTATTGATAGTAACGGTTTCCGTAAGATTAATATTTTGTCCTGTTAATGAGCCGCTGACAGTGAAAGCCGTACCGCTGTTATAAGCTTTTTCTTTATAGCCGTCTGCCACGGCATACAATTTCCATGATCCGGCCGATACCGCCAGAGAATAGTTGCCGTTAGCGTCAGCCTGGCCGCTAACTACATTTATAACATTATTAAGAGTGTCTAATTTTTCGGCGCGGACGAAAGCAAACGACGAAGAAGCAATAATGGAAGTGCCTTTAGTTATAGCGCCGTTTAAGGTTATAGAAGAAGCGGAAAGCGAAATATTTTTTGTAGTAGCGCCGGAAACAGTAATATTTTCTCTAGTACCGATATATCCCGGCTTCATAGCATTAATGGCATAGGCACCATTTGGAACATCAATTGAGTAATTACCGCTACTGTCGGTTACTTTACCGAAACGGATTCCGGTTGAAGTAGCGGAAAGTTCTACCCAGGCGTCTTTTACGTCTGCTCCGCCGGATGTTACTTTTCCGGAAATTATGGAAAGTGAAGGGAGAGTAATCGTAACCGTGGCCGGTGAACCGGCTACCGTCAGGCTGCTGGTAGAAATTGCCAGCGAGTTTTTATCCACTCCGGGAATATTGGCGCTGATTTTGTAAGTGCCATTCATTAATTGGACGGTGCCGGTAGCGGAGTTTTTAATGTTTAAGAAATTGCCGAAATTATTGGTTGCATCAAAGAAATTAATAAATGATTCGGTAACGATTTTTGGGGCATTATTGGAATCTTTGATTATTACCGTAATGACTTGCTGTGCTGATTTACTTAAATTTTGAGTAGCATTTCCGGAAACAATTTTATTTTGCGGGGCAAATTCGCCGAAATCCGGATGGAAGGCCATAATGCGATATGTGCCGGCCGGTACTTTTAAGCTATAGGCGCCGGTTTCATCCGAGACGGCGTCAGCAAAACGGAAACGTCCGTTTATTTGCGCAGTTGATTCGGCATGAATAAAGGCATTGGCTGTAGCGGCGCCGTTAACGGAAATAGCGCCGCTGACAGTATAGTAGGTTTCACCGCTATTCGCCGGAGAAAAATTAATATTGCTTTGGCTTAATCCGCTTACGGTTACCGTTTGTTCTGGCAATGGACCGTAGCCGGGGATATAGGTTCCGACGTTCCAAACGCCGTTGCCGACATACAAAATATATTTTCCGTCCGAGCCGGTATTGCCGTTAGTAAATCCCGAGCCATCGGTACGGTATGACCAGACGGAGGCATCTTTAATAACATCGCCGGTAGCGTTGGTTACCTGACCGGTTATTTTATAATCAGGCTTAGCAAAAACGATAATAAAGTTATTATATGTCGTTAAGGCGCTGATATCGGCTATAACTTGGACACCGTCGGATTTAACTACGTTACCGGCTATGTCAATTACAACTTCCTTAGTCGGCGGCATTCCCGGGATTGAGGCTCCAACTTTATATTTCCCTTCTTTTAGTTTCAGACTGAATTGTCCATTCGTATCGGCTTTGGCGAAAGTACCGAATCCGCTTAGCGGATCGTAAGCCCGGACATCGGCGTTGGCGATTGCTTTGCCTAGCTGATCCCGGACCGTACCCAATAATATTTTATCAGCCGCAGTCAGCATGAAGGTTGTTGTCGATGTGTTAACTCCGTTAACCGTGCTGACACCGGATGAAATTTTAATATTTTTTGGTTGAGGTATAACGTAATTCGGTTGCGGGGGTAAACCGGCCGTAATGCCTTTTGGAACCTGGGGACCGACATTCATAAACCAACTGCCTTCGCCCAGATAAAGATCTGTTGTGGCAATGCCCGATCCGTTTAAAGTTAAAGATTTTGACTTAAACGAACCGGGTCCGCCGGCAAAAACATCAAGAGCTTCATTGGCCGGGCCGGTAATATTGACGGTTATGAGCGTATCGGAACCTCCGTTATCGGCTTGCAAGGTGATTGTTTTATTGGTTGCGCCGTTGATGTAAAAATTCATAGGCGGGTTAATGCCGATAAAATCAAAGCCGCTATTAATAATTGAATCGGTAAAAAGGGAATAGTCGCCATCAGGCAGATTAATGAAGCCGGCAATGCCGGAAGCGTTGGTGGTTGTCGCCATCGGTCCGGTTGCGGGAGAGACCAAATAAACGCTTACTCCGGCGCCGATATTACCGCCGGTTGATTTATTTAAAGTAATATTTAAGGTATTTGAGCCGCCGCTTTGGATATAAAAAGGATTGGTGAAAATGTTTTCTAAAACGGTGCCGGCTGAATTTTTTGTTTTTACGTCAATCATATAACCGTCAGTCTGGGAATCTTTTGGAATGGTTGAGTTAATAATGCCGTTTATGTCAAAGCTTAAAAAATCATAGGCGTTAGTTGCGCCTAAAAGAGTAATCGCTACTGTTCCGGCGTTTGTATCGACGGTGATGCCGTCGGCGTCAACGGCATTGTCAAATTTAGGCGTACCGTTTGCCGGTCCGTTAAAGTCGTTATTCATCGGAGAATATTGGTCTTGTTGCGCGCCGCCGATATTAAAGCCGTAAGGAAAAGTCAGGACGATTTTTCCCCCGGAATCAATCAGCTTGGAAATAGGAATATTGAAATGATAATTTGAGCTTTGTCCGGCCATCATATTGAACGGCCGCGCTTCGGCCTGCGGCACGAAGCCGAATGCAGTCGAATCAAAGCCGGTTGGAACGAAAGAAGTTCCGCCGCTTACCTCGGTATTTACAATGCCCGTATCGCCGTAAACTCCTATGGCAGTCGGCGCGGTGATTGGCCCAATTATTCTATCTTTCGGGGTATTCCCGATTACCACGCCGCTTAAGCTTTTAACCGTGGAAGAGGCGATAAGTTTAAAATTATTGCCGATAATCAGGCTAAGGCCTCCAATGATTATTTTTTTACCGATAGCATCATATTTTAAAGTTGCGTTAGCAAGGGAAACCGGAGTGGTTATATCGGTTGATGTCGCCCCTTGAGTAATTATGAAATTATTTTTATTGGTAACGCTGTTGACGCCGTTAGGCGTTGAATCCATCGGTACGTTAAAATTTGCTTCAATTCGGTAATCATCGGCTTTGCCGTAAATAATTTCGGGGATAGACGCGTCGGCCGTATCGGCGGTATTGAAGCTGGCGTTAAAAGCGGTTAAAGCATTGCCAGGATTAGTAAAGTCGGTAATAGTTGACGAAGCGCTAATCATATAGGAGGTGCCGGTAGCTAAATTTTCTAAAGGATAAAAATTAATAGTGCGGGCGAAAGGGTCGTAATTAACTGCGCCAATAACCGGAGTGCCGTCCGTAGTTAAAGTTATGGAATTTGAATCAATGGTAGCCGGATTTAGCCCTTCGCTTGAGTATAAGGTAATAGCGCCCGGAATAGTGGATATATTGCTGGCGTTATTAGCCGGGAAGGAATAATTAATGGTTGGCGCGACGCTGTCGCTTGATGCGCCGGTATTAAATTCGGTGATGTAGGCCGGGGAAGTAAGCAATGTCGGCAGCATAGCTACGCCGTCTTGGCTTTTAACCGCGCCCATAATTTTTAATCGGTATTTAGTGCTGGCGGCAAGCGTGGCCGCCGGCGTGATTTTAATAATGTCATTAGTTTGTGTTATTGAAGTAATGGCAGAAATTCCAACCGGTTCTCCGTCTGTCCAGTTAGCGGTATTAACTTTGTAAAGTTTGATATTAGTTGTTGTTAAAGTGCTAATATCCATCGGTTTGGAAAATTTAGCCATAATTATGGTGTTGGTCGGTACGTTATATGCGCCCGGCGTCGGCTGTGTTCCATTAACGAAAGGCGGAAAATAACTGCCGTAACTGCCGTCAACTCCCGGTAGTCCGCAATCAGATACGCAGACGCCGCTACCCGTAGAAAAAGTCATTGAATAATAGGGGAGGCCGTAATTGGTATTGACCGGATAGCCAAGCGTATCGGTGGCAGACGGTAGAATTCTTAATTGATAGGACGTATTTGGCAAAAGCGGACCGCTTGGCTTAAAGACGCCGAGATTAGATTGAATTTGCGGGCAAAGGTTGTTTCCAGGCAAGTAACCGCCGACATTATTATTACAATCTATTGGAGATTGATAATAATAAATATGGCCGCTGACATGCGTTGCACCCCAGTCGTTGGTTAAAAAAACCGAAGAAGTAGAGATAGTAGTTGAGCTCATCGGTCTGTTAAAGGCGAAAAAAATTAAAATTGGATTTTCTCCCGGGCCTATTAAAGGGAAATTGGTCGTGCCGTCTTGCGGACCGGTGAAAACTACCATCGGGTTTAATACCGATGAAGCAGTGCAGATCGGTTGCGTGCTGTCGCCGTTTGAACCTGTCCCGGAGATATATCCGCCATAAGTTGAGTTGCAATTAGCTACGCCGTTGCCCGAACCGTTATAGTCAATAGTGCCGTTATTGATTAAATATTTATTAATTATTAAATTGCCGCTATTATTAAATGTGCCATCAACAGTTAAGGTTCCGTTAATGGAAATATTGCCTGACGATTGATTATAAAGCGTGTTACCTGAATTAACAGTAAGACTGCCGCCCGGCTCTTGGCCGTCAATAAAGATATTTCCGTAATTAGTTAAAGTGCCGGAAGCGGTTACGGTTGCTCCCGGTCGTATGCTTACTTGAATTCCGTTATTTATGGCAATATTATTAACGGTTGTGCTGGATGTAAATGCGCAATTGACCGAGATTGTTCCGGACGTTGGACAAATTGTTCCGGCTCCTGTGTTTGGACCTATAGTAATGGCATTAGCGTTAAATGCCGATATTGGGCCAACCGCAGTTCCATCAACGCTAATTCCGTTAGTCGGGATCGTGGCGATTATCGTATGTCCGATAACCGCGTTAGCGGAAGTTTTAACGGCAATATAAAAAGTTGAAGTGCCGCTGGAAATTAGTAATTGCGGCGTATAAGGGATAATAGTGACGGAATTGCCGCTCCATGCCGGCGAAGCTGTGCTGGAAGCGATAATAGGGGCTTGGCCGGAATCCATAAGCATAACTCCGGAAGCCGTTGATGGCGATAAAGCTAAAAGATCGGTAGTGGTAGAAAAGGTGCCGGAAAAATTAACCGTAGCCGATGTTAAATATGTACTTGATAAATCAGTGTAGATTTGAATTCTAACTATAGCAATCGCCGGCGAACTGGTAGCAATGCTTGCTCCGAGATTGGAATTAATAAGTCCTTGAGTTGAGATTGTAACAACCTCACCGCCGGCCTTTGCCGGCAAAGGTGGAATCAAAAAATTAAAACCCAGGCTAAAAAATACAGTAGCGGCGATAGTAATAAAAATAATAGTTTTTTTTACGATAGTTTTTACTGGCATATTAAATTATAAAAAGTTATTTAAAATTTAGTAGTTTTTAGCAGTTTTGACAGTTAAATTTTCCGCTCCGCTCGGGGCCGCTTTTTTAGAAAAAGCGGCGCAAAAATCGCGAGCTAGAGAAAAATTTAGGTATTTATGCCAATAATTTCTAACAAAATTTTCAACTCGTCCGCCAGCTGGCGGACTCAAACAAGAAAATTTTGTAAAGAAATTTTGCCATAAATTTTTTCCTAAATTTTTCTAGGCTCGCCTTAAAATTCTCAAATACAGTTCAAAATCACCAAGAGGGTTCGGGGGTTGGAGTTGGCGTCAAGGCTTACAGAGATTAGATAAATCGGCGAGATAGCCAACCTGCCGGCAGGCAGGCTTTTGAAGGAGGGCGTATTATGCCAATTTTAAGCTAAAACTGAAAGTACTGCCTTGGCCGAGTTCGGATTCCGCCATAATTTGCCCTTCCATGCGTTCAATAATCTGCTTGCAGATAAATAAGCCTAAGCCCGTACCTTCGATTTTAGCGGTTTGTTCCGATTCCACCCGGTAAAATTTACTGAAAAGTTTGGCTAAATTTTCATTGGAAATTCCGATGCCATGATCTTTGATATGCGTAATTAAAAAATTATCCTTGGTAATTTCATGGCTAATTTCAATGCCGCCGTCGGTTAAAGTATATTTTATGGCATTGCCGATTAAATTAACTAAAATTTCTTTTAATTTATAATCGTCGGCCAAAACCATTTTATCGCTAAGTTCGCTTTGATAGTTTATTTTTATATTTTTTTGGCCGGCTAAAGAATCAAGCTCTTTAATGACGGTTTTAATCTGCTCGCCGATAACCAAGGGCAAGAGTTTAATTTGCATGCGGCCGGCATCGCTGCGCGCCACTTCCAATAAGTCTTGAACCAATTGGACTAATCTTTGGTTGGCCGCGTTGGTGATTTCCAGGGGCGACTTGATTTTTTCGGGAACTTGGCCGAAAGAATTTTCCAAAATCATGGATAAATAGCCTTTAATAGCCGTGACCGGAGTCCTTAATTCATGGGCGGCGATAAAAACAAATTCGTCTTTTAGTTTTTGGTTTTCCGCCAAAGCTTTGGCCATATCGTTAAAATTATCTCCCAAGGTTTCAAATTCATCGCCGGTTTTTAATTTTAATTCAAGATCAAGTTTGCCTTTAGCGATTTGTTTGGCGCCGTTTTCAAGAATTTCAATCGGTTTAACTATTTGTTTGACTAAGAGCAAGCTTAAAATTACGACTAGAATATAGCTGAAAAATATCATGACGGCTGATTGGATTAAGATATCATAGATTGTGCCTTGGGCGTCGTCGGCCGGCCACTCGCTTACCGCCAACCAGTTTATGACGTCGTTTTTTATTGAAAGCAAAGGTTTGGTTTTATAGATTATGCCGGCCAAGGATTGCAAGCCTTTTTTATTCTGCAATGATGATATTTTGTCAATTTCATTTTTATTGTTGGCGGTTTCTTCCGGCGCGGCCAAAGTTTTATTATTGTCTTTATCAAGAAGCCAGACTAAGCCGGTGTTGCCGAGTTTTATATCTTTTATATTTTTTTCCAGCGGGCTTAAATCAATTATGGACGAGATAACGCCGATGTTTTTTTTGTCTGAATTCTGGACTTGCGAGGTCAGCCGCATTGCCGGCATTCCGTTAATGGATTCAATCTGGCCATAATAATTTTTACCCGACATAGCGACTATAAAATCCGGCCTTGAACTTATGTTGGTTTCGGTTTGGATGCTTATGGTTGATTTAAAACCTAAAATCTGGCCGTCGTTATCGGCAAAGATTATTTCCAAAGGTTTGGTTAAATCATAAAGATTAGTCATTAAATAATATAAAGTATCCGCGTCTTCTATGTCGGATAATTTCGAGGCCGTGCCGCTTATGACTAAATTGAAAATTTCCATCTTTTGGCCGATGAATTTTTGCGTTTTTTCAACAGCGTTTTCTAAAGCTAAATTCTGGGTATCGGCAATGCTTTTTTGTCCGGTTTTATAAGCTATATAAAGACTGCTCAAAGAAATAATTAAGAGAGGCACTAAGGAGCCGATGAAGAAAATTTTTAAAACTTTGTTTTTGAATTTATTTTGGTTAGGCATGGGTTTCAACAATAAAAATTTACCTGAAAAATCAGGGTAGTTAATATCTTTATTTTACAATAAATTTACAGGTTAAGCAATAAAAAAACTCCCTTAATTGGGAGAATGGGGGAGTGTAATATTTTTGTCTACCGGCCTGCCGTTAGGCAGGGTCGCTAGCAATCATTCAGGGATAACCTAGCTACTTCCACTTATCCACATACTGGCCTAAACCTGATTGATTCAGTTTGTTTTTAAGCTTAGTTTTACTATTAAGAAAAGTAATTAGAGATAATAGATCAATTGAATAACGATTACCGATTATTTTATATTTAACATTATTAAATTGTATGGCGCGGCGGATAGTTTTTGTCTGCACCCCGCCTATTTTAGCGGCTTCAGAAACAGAAAGCCAAATGGGAGTATTAATCTCATTGTTTAAGTTACTTTCTGAATTATCATTTATTGATAGCTCTTTAGTCATTATATTAGAGTTAAGTCTACAAGAATGTAGACTTAAGTTTAAATGTAATAATATTTTAGTCTACAAGAATGTAGACTTAAATTATAAATTTATTTTTGACTTGGTTAAAGTCCACACTATCCTAGACTAAAGTAATTTATTTTCATTTTTGCATATTATTTTTAAGAATGCAAGAGGACATTACTGTTATGGTAAGAAAACTACTTCTTTCTGTTATTCCGGCCTACGAGCCTGACGGCAGATAACCAAGAATCCAGTTTAAACCCAGAGAAAGTTGAGTTTATCTAAGTTATGGCTAATTAAGATGTTTGCGCTATTTAACCCTTGATCCCGGGTCAAGCCCGGGATGACAGTCCTTTTTGTTTGCCTTTTAATCGGCTATATGTTATTATAGTTTGTAATTATTTCTCTAGGCTGGACGGAATCCCGCTACACCCCCACACTTATAAATAAGTGTAGGGGGAATAGAGAAAATTTAGCTAAAAATAGTTAATAATTTTCGTTTTTACGATTATTTTTTTATTAATTTATTTATTATTGAAATTTTTACCCCGTTAAATCCGGCTCTGCCGGCGCTAGCTAAAGCTAGCAATTTAACAGGGTGAACTGTAACAATACTTAATGTTAATCGTATAATTAAATGAAAATAGGCAAAATAGAAGAAAAACTGCTATTATACAAAATCAAAAAAAATGACAAAGAAGCCTTTGTTAAAGCTTATGATTTATACATCAATCAGCTTTACAGATTTATTTACTTTAAAGTAGGCAGTCGGGAAGAAGCGGAAGATTTATGTTCAGCCGTTTTTTTAAAAACTTGGCATTATATTTTAGAAAACACCTTAAAAGATCATAGGACTTTAAAAGCCTTGCTCTATAAAATAGCCAGAAATTCAATTATCGATCATTACAGAAAAAATAAAGATAGAGAAACGGTTAGCCTGAACGGTGATCACGGCATTGAAGTTATTGACGAGAAACAAAGCGCGTCAAAAATCATGGAATTAAAAACCGACCTTTTCGTTTTAGAAACTAAATTGCCGGAATTAAAAGACGAATATCGCGAAGTAATAATTTTGCGTTTCGTCAATGAACTTTCAATCAAAGAAATTGCTGAAATTTTAGATAAGTCAAAAGGCAATGTTAGAGTTCTGATTTTCCGAGCGCTAAAAGCTTTAAAAGAGCTTTTGGAGAATGATGAAAAAATAAATTCAAATTGATCCTCCTTATGAACGATAAAGAGCTTCTCAAAAAACTGAATAATTTAAAAACCATTAAACCCGATGAAAATTTTAAGAAAAATTATCGGGAAATTTTGCGTAGTCAAATTTACGCCGGCCAGACGATTAATAAATCAGAATCAAACTTGGAAATAATTTTAGAGAATATTATGCCGGGCAAGATTTTTCTTAACATGATTAAGCCTGTTTGGGCGGCTTCTTTAGTCAGCGTGCTGATTTTAGTGATTGGCGTCGGCGGAGTCTATGCTTCAAAAAATTCCAAGCCCGGCGATTCATTATACATCGCTAAAATCATCAGCGAGAAAGCCCAGTTCGCCATAACCTTTGATGAAAAAGATAAAGCCAAGCTGGGTTTGCAGTTCGCCACCAACCGGGCCAAAGAAATAACGCAAATTTTAGAAGAGTCAAAAGAATCGGAAGATAAGAAGGACGCTAAAGTAGAGCAACTGACGCAAAATTTTAAAAAAGAAATCAGCCAAGTTAAAAATAGGCTGACTATCATAAAAGCGGCTGAAATACAGATTGCGCAAAATAAGGAAGAGGAGCCGGAAATTTTTGGAGCTAATTTAGGCAAAGACGACCAAAGGATAGAAATTTCCGAACCGGCCACGCCTGCCGGCGGGCAGGTTAAGCCGATAATTAAAGAGGAGATTTTAATACAAAGCGCGGAGAGCCAAGCAGAACCGGTCGCTACGACTACCCAAGAAAATTTGAAAACTCCGGACAAGGCTTTAGAAGAAGCGGAGCAGATGTTTGATGAAAAAGACTATGACGGCACGATAAATAAAATTGAAGAAGTAAAACAAATAATTGACCAAGAGACCGATAATTCCGAAAATGGCGAGGTAAAAGGCGTGAGCGAGACGGCGACGAGCACACAATAATTTTCAATTATCAATGACCAATATTCAATGAATTATCAATTATTAAATTATCAATTGAAAATTATAACATTGAAAATTATTTGAGAATTGAAAATTGAGAATTGAAAATTTTGTAGATTATTTCAGCAATTAAGTGTAATTAAGATTATTAGTGCCTATTAGAGAGCTATGAAGTAAACCATAGCTGTCTAATCCGCATTAAGCGGATTACGGTAAAGCCAAAAAGGTCGATCTGCGACTGCAGAGGTTTTACTTCACCCATACACTTATTAATAAGTGTTAGGGTAAATTAATTAATCAACTTGCTTTTTAAATTAAAAGGGACTGTCACCAAATGCCGTATTCGGCTTAAATTTCCAAATTTCGGTAAATTTTTATCTAAAATTTTATCGCCGATATCTAAAATATCGCCTCAAAAATTTTATAAAAAATTTCCATGAAATTGTGAAAATTTATTTCCGAAAGAGCATTTGGCGACAGTCCCTAAGCTCCGCGATTGATCATTGCGAGCTGCCAAGCAAATCAGCAAGCTAACCCCCCCCACCACTTTAAATAAGGGTGGGGCTCCTACGAAGGAGTAAAATTAAATTTACCCCAGCAATTTATTCCCATCATTTGTATAAAGTGGTGGGGGGGAGGCGGGATTCCGGTTGATTTGCTTGCCCTCCATAGCTCGAAAGAGCGAAGGTGGGCTTATCATTAATTTAAAAGCAAGAAAGGACCCCTAATTAAATATCTTTATATTTAACGGGGTAAACAATTTCTATGGAAAGATTTAAGAAAATCTTTGCCGCTGGCGTAATTTTCGTCACCGTTCTATCAATGAGCGTAGTCGTGGTCCCAGAGACCAACGCTGCCGCTTCAGCCGGTGACTTAATCAAGATGGCCGGATTATCATCCGTCTATTACTTGGCCGCTGACGGTAAAAGATATGTTTTCCCTAATGAGTCAACTTATTTTTCCTGGTACAGTGATTTCTCCGGAGTTGTGACTATTTCTCAAAGCGAGTTAGAGTCATATCCTTTAGGAGCTAACGTCACCGTTAGACCGGGTACTAAATTAGTTAAGATTACTACTAATCCGAAAGTCTATGCTGTAATCGCAGGCGGCAATTTACTTGCCATTCCTGATGAAGCTACAGCCGCGATTTTATACGGAGCAGAATGGAACAAAAGAATCATTGACGTGTCCGATGCTTTCTTTACTAATTATAAGATTAGCTCGAGCGTAGTCAGTGCGACCGCTTATCCGCAAGGCAGTTTAGTGAAGTTCGGAACCGAAGCTGATGTTTATTACATCAACGCTGACGGCACGGCTTCAAAGATTGTTAGCGAAGCGGCTTTCTTAGCCAACAGATTTAAATGGGCTGATGTCATTACCGCCACTATCGCTAAACCGGCCACCGGCGCTGATATTACCGGCATGGTTGGAACTCTAACCGACACTTCGTCAGGCGCGGGCGGTTATGCTGATGCAGGCACGGGCGTAACTGTAGCTTTGGCTTCAGATACTCCGGCTTCAGTTTCCGTAATTACTAATACTACTACCTTGACTGGAAACGGCCAAGCCGCTGTTCCTTTCACTAAAGTTAACTTTACCGCGTCGGCTGACGGCGATGTTAAAATAACCAATTTGAAGTTCAGAAGAACAGGCATCTCGTCTGATTCCGATGTTGAAAGCCTTTATCTTTATGACGGAGCTACCAGGCTAACCGCCGAAGCTTCAGTCTCTTCAAACATGGTTACCTTTAATAATGCCGCCGGTTTGTTCACGGTTGCTAAAGGTACTACCAGATCCATTACCTTGAAAGGCGATATGCTTTATAGCGCTCTTTCAGGTAAAACCATTGGCTTTAGCTTACTTGCGGCTACGGACGTAACCACTAACGGCGCGGCCGTCAGCGGTTCTTTCCCGATGGCTGGCAATTTAATGTCAACCGCCAATGCTACTGATTTAGGTAAATTGGTAGTTACCAGAAATTTCCCAAGCACAGCCGATCAGACTATTGATGCCGATACCAAAGAAGCTGAAGTGGCGAAATTTAATTTCGTCGGTTCAAATCAAGATTTAAGCATTGAGAAAATAGTCTTCACCGAAATCGGCAGCGTACAGACCGATGATTTAGCTAACTTCAAGCTTTTGGATCCGGCCGGCACCGTTATCGGTACCGTCGCTTCCATGACAAGCAACTACGAAGTTATTTTTGATCTAAGCGCTGCGCCTTACAAAATGACTAAAGGCACAACCAAGATTCTAAGCTTAAGAGCTGATATAGTAAAAGGTTCAACCAGAACTTTCTATTTCTCGGTTCAGAATAAATACGATATCTTAGTCAAGGATTTGAGCTACAATGTTTATGTCGAGCCATATTCGGCCGGCAATTTCCTCGTAGCCGCTCCTGATTCCGGTGTCGAATTTACTATTAACTCCGGTTCTTTATCCATTAACCGCGCAACTACTGCCCCAACCGGTAATGTTACTTTGGATGGCACAAGCATTGTCGTCGGCGAATGGGATTTCAGAGCTTCAGGAGAAGATATGAAAGTTAAGGATCTGACCGTTACAGCCTCTTCCACCGGTTCGGCCGGTTTAGATAACGGCAAGGTTTATGTTGATGGAGCTCAAATCGGTTCTACTAAGGATTTAACCTCGGCCGGTGTTGCTTCATGGGGCTTTGGTTCATCCTTTGTGGTTAAAGCCGGAACTACGGCTAAAGTGCAGGTTATAGTAGATGTTAAGAAAGCTGATTCAACCAGCTATACTGATGGAAATGCTTTGAGAGTTTCTGTAGCCGCCGGAGCTTCCGATATCCAGAAAATGAGTTCCCTTGGTTACCAGGCCGCGATTACCGCGGTTGACGGAACAGCTGCTGATTTAACTATATCTGCCGCCGGTTTAGTCGTTTCCAAGTATTCAGGCTATGGCAACCAGACAGTCATCGCCGGTACCAATAACGTTAGATTAGGTTCTTTCGTTATGAGCGCCGGTTCGGCTGAAGGCGTTAACGTGTCTTCAATCACCGTAGGTTTATCCTCGGCTGAAGCCGCGACAGTAACCAATTTGTATTTGAAGGATAGCGCTGGCGTTCAGCTTGGCGAAGCCAAGAATAACCCGGGCACCTCAAATATCTTTTCTTTGTCGCCGAATATTGCTTTGGCCGCTAATGAGTCAAAACAGGTTGATGTTTATGCCAATATAAAATCGGCTTCAAACCCTGGCCCTTGGATTGCTGAAATCAATGCCAGCGGAAGTGGAATCGTCACTGGCGGTTCGGTCTCTTCGGTAGCGGCCAATCAAGCCCTCCAGACTATGACCTTAGCTTCCAGCGGCACCTTGACCGTTACTAACGGCAGCCATCCTGATGCGGCTATTATCTTAGCCGGTTCTACGGGTAATTACGCAGCCGAATATCAGTTTAGCGCAGCCAACGAAGGCTTTACCGTTGATAAGTTGAATTTAAAAGTTGCCAACAACTTTGCCACTTCAACCGCGGCGGTTTCATTAAGCTACACTGATAAATTAGGAGCTACAAAGACTATAGACGGCATGTTTATTACCGGAGCTGCAGAAGGTATTGCTACCTTTACCGGTTTAACCATGTATGTTCCTGCCAATGGCGACACCACGCTAAAGGTTTATGTCTCTTTGACATCAATCGCTAGCGGTGCTACTTCAGGCGCTAACAGCGCGGTCAGCCTTGATTACAACACCGGCTTTAATGCCACTGGCGATTCAGGCACGACTGTTGTTACCCCTGCGGGCAGCACAGGTGACTTCACCGGCAATGCGTTCTATGTAAGAAAGAGCAAACCGACCTTTGCCAAGCTTGACGCTGGCACTGATCCGGTTAACGGCGCGTTATATAAATTCTCGGTCGTGGCCGATAACGCGGGCAACATAGAGATCAAGCAGTTGGGCTTCACTGTCTCAACCACCACCTGCGATGTTAATGCTTTACGTCTCTATGATTCCAACTCTTCTACTTACATTACCGATACAGCGGTTAATCCGGATGCAAGCGGTAATGTCAAATTGCTTGTCGGCGATGTTAATAACACGGTGTTAAATATCAGTACTTCTAAGACTTATGAAGTCAGAGGTACTGTCACCGCTTATAGCGCGTCAGGCGACAGCATTGTTGTTAGAATGAAGCAGGATACTGCTCCTGTCGCTAACGGCACTGCCGCTACGGTTAATGCCTCTGATTATAACGTTTGGTCTGATAGATCAGCCAGCGCTCATACGACCGCTACCGCTGATTGGACCAACGGCTACTTGATCAAAGACATGACCCAGACAATGTCGTTCAGCAAATAATTGTAATTGATGAAATTCAGATAAAAGCGCCCCCCACCATGATATGGTGGGGGGTTGCTTTTTATTAAAAAAATAATTATGATTTAAGAGTTCCCCTCCTTGATAAGGAGGGGAGAAAGGGGAGGTAGAGTTCCCCTCCTTGATAAGGAGGGGAGAAAGGGGAGGTAGAGTTCCCCTCCTT